>CAZLEF010000068.1:0-38373 GCA_964558465.1 uncultured Lewinella sp.
GGAAAGGGTGGCTACTTTGCCCAATTCTGCCTCATGCGGGGTGGCGCCTTCCCATTGCTCAAGTTCGCCGGGATAAAAGACCAGCAATGCCAGCCAGGGGGTATTGGCCTTAACCGTCTTTTTGTCGGGCGTATCGCTATCCTTAAACGGCATGGCCTGCCTTTCCCAGGGCAGGGTGCTGCGGTTGAGTGTGATATGCGGCAGCACGGCAGAATAATCGCCCAGACTGCCGGTCGGCGGAAAAACAGCCTGAATCTGGTCGGGCGAAATGGCGAACCGCTCCCCCAATACTGAAAAATAGAAGGGGGAGGAGGAGAAAGCGGTATTTTCGGGAATGGCGGTTCCCTGGATGGTCTGGCTAACGGTCAGGGTATAATCCCCGGGGGCGAGGCTGGGTATATGATTTTGTAAAAATTCCAGGTTGACTGCCTTGGGTATTTCAGTTGAATTGGTCATTGTTCGTTGACATTTAATTTTCTGAATTTGTTAAAAATCCCAGCTGCCAATGATTGGCGCCCCCACAAAGGAATCCGTCAGATGGGTGTCCAGGTTGATGACGGTGATATCCGGATTAAACCCCAGGTCGCCAAGCAGGATATTCCGTTTATTTACGGTTTCCGATGCTACCAATTTTGCGTTGATGAAATCCTGAGTTTCCTCCGGATCGCTCCGCCAGGTAAACACGTGATAAGCTTGGGTAAAATCATTTTTGATGGGGTCGGTTTCGTATTTTAAATTGGACCGGAGAATGGAATGGGTCGCCCCCGGAGTAGGCGGGTTGGCCGGTGTGATCCTGAGGCCGGTCATGGCATCTGTCACCATTTTCTCACCGTTGACTTTTGGTGAAAGTTCCCCTCCCCACATGGCCGCCGGTACATTTTTCGTAACAGGGCTTGCATTAAAACTGGCCTCCTCTCCCCCTCCGGTAATCGTAACGGTATGCACGGAGGATTGTACAGCAGGTAGCGCCATTGGGGCCACTCCGAATGTTTTTCCATTTAGCTGGGTTTTCCCCAGGCTGGCTGCTGTGGATGGTAGCTGGGCATCGGTAACAATGGAAAAATCCTTCGGATTGATGATCGATCTTCCCTGGCCATTTGCATCTTTTTCAATCTTTTTGATCAGGCCGCTTTCTACGGAGATATTACATATTTTATCATCGGCAGGCAAAAAGGATTGGCGGAAATTTTCCCAGGAGATCGGTTGGGGTGTTGGTTTAGCATTGCCGAAGGAAATGGGAATGGTAAAGATCAAAATATGGATATGAGCAATACCTGAAAAATCCGGTCCCCAGATGCTCAGGTCTGCTCCCAGGTCGAGGGTAAGATGATGAGCGCCGAAGAAATTAATGGTCGCCGAAACGCCCATATCTACATAAATATCAGCCATGTAGAAATAGGGCTTCCAGGAAATCAGAAAATCTGCTCCCGCTTTAAACCACGCCTGTATAGACCCCGACTGCCAGACGACTTCCAGGCCTCCGCCGGCCATGACGGCATGGGGTACCAGGGCAAAATAAGCGCCTCCCTTAATGAACAGTTGCGGGGTGACCTGCCAGTTGAAGCCCAGCCGGGGTACTGTCGGATAATAGGGAGGAGGAACGAACTGGGGGTGGTAGCCCCCGATGCTGAGCACAAATTCCCCGTTGAGTGCGCCAGGCTGCGGCTGATCCTTAAACCAGACGTAAAAAGCAAAACCGCCCGTCAAATGGCAATCCCGGGATAAGATGAAGGAGTTATTCGTAAGCTGGGCAATCGCCTCCAAATAGCCGGCATCCGGATTAAAAGCCACTTTGATCGCCAGTTGAACTTCGGCCAGCGGGCTGACCGTACTGCCTTCTTCCGGGGTGGGGATGACCAACGTAGATAGTCCCAAAATATCCAGTTCAAAGTCCTTACCAAAACTGATCGCCAGCAGGGCAAAAGAATCGATCAGTTCGAAGGAAGAAAACCGCAGTCCGGCTACCAGGAAATATTCTCCGATCTGGGGCGGCACGTATTGGCTCAGGCTGGTGATTTCCTGTTGCAGGAAGCTACCGCGTTCTGAAGGATCACTCGGTATTGCAGCGCTTCCGCTCATAGCCTGCTCGATCAAAGGGAAGCTTTCAACCTGATCGATCGGCGGCATGGTCAGCCGGCGGTTGTAGCCAAACCCGGCGGCCAAACCCGTTAGCAGGAAGAATGGCGGCCCTCCGAAAGGCATTTCCAATACGCCGTAGATGAACAGAGAGGTTTGGCCATTTACTTGTGCGTAGGAACCAATAGCCGACAGGCTGAAGGTCTTGAAACTAATGAGCACCAGGCCATCGTATTCTTCATAGGCCTGTGTATCACCTGAAGCGGGAATCTCTTGTCGCAGGAATGCCCCGCCGATTTCCAGCGGGCCCCGTTTGAAGTCTAGCCCTAGGCCGTTGAGCGAAAAGGTGGGCAACTTGGGCGGATTAGCTGTGATATCACTCAGGTTTGTTTCCAGTCCAAGTCCATCCAGGGAAATTGTTAGTCCGGCGGCCGATAGCCCGGCATCAAACAGGACCTTGATATCTCCCTTTGCATATTGAACTCCGATCCGGTTGACCGATACCGGACCAAAAGATTTTTGCAGGTTGTACCATTTGATGTTTCCTCCGTCCGGAGTCGAAGCAGCGCCTGGAGTATCCGCTCCCGGGCTATTCGTGTCCTCGATAAAGGCACCCGGTTTGGAAGAAGACTCTTCTTTTGCTGCGGCTGGACTCTTTTCCTGAATTGATTTTTTGTCTTGGGCGAATTCAATGGGTAAATCCATTGTAATAGACTTTCCTCCGGCATCCAGTAACACCTTCAGGTCTACATTGGTGGTGAGATCCTGATCGGGCAGGGTAATACCGCCGCCGGGGATCAACCCGCTAAGATCCTCCAATTGCTGCTTGTTGAAAAAGGGCGATTGGGGGCCGGAAGCCACCAGGGCCTGAAAGGCAATCTTGAGATTATCGGAGGGCGAAAACATTTTTCCCACCAGGGGCAGTTGGGAGAGGTTGATCCCCCCGCCGATATCCAGACCAAACAAGTAATGGGATCCTGGATTCACTTGTTCCCCTCCGCCTGAGTTTTGGGTAGAGCCGTTGGTCTGCCCTTTTACATTTTCATAGGCAAAAAAAGCGTCTTTCAAGCTAATCTGGAACGGAAAATCGCCAAAGGTCGGATCCAGGGCATGGATCAGGTTGCCAATGCTGATCGTACCACCGGCAAGATCTTTATAAACGGCCAGAAATGTCGTATCGTCTTTTTCTTTATCAAAAACCAGATCGAATGCCATCTTTTCCGTATCAAGCGTGAAGATGATCTGCCCGCTGACCAAAATAGCATAAGCAGCTACATTGGTTTTAGGGTCAACTTGCCTGGTAAGGTCGAAATCAATGATCATATCGACATCCGGGCTTTTTTCTGGGGCGCTTTGTTTTTGGTCAAAAAAGTCCACTTCACAAGAAAAGGAAAAGTGTTTGGTGCTGGTATTGAATTCGATGCCCAAATATTTGACGTTGAGGTTCAGGTTTTCCAGCGATTGGGGAAGGGTGAATTTTTTATCTTTATCAAAATCACTATAAAAATGTTCGATCAAATGGCCCAAGGCTAAACTATCTACACTAATAGCACCTTTAAAATCCCAGCCTTCCTCGGGCGAATCATGCTCGGCAAGCACAGCGATCTTTACAGGGTTTTCAGGGTCATCGGATCGTTTAATAATATATTCGCTCCAAAGCGCGCCGGTCAATTGGCCTTTGGGCCGGCCGTAATAATTTAATTCCAACTGCGCGGCTATATCGACCGGGCCGATATTGATGTTGTCAATACCCAGGTGAAGGATGGCCGTTTTGGTGCGCGGGTCGGCTATAAATGTGAAGTCGGTTAGTGTTGGCGTATTCCCGTCTTTGTTTTCCAGCTTGCCCGTTTTGAAGCGTTTAAACAGATCGGCTGCGGAAGGATGGGTACCCTGCAACGGAACCAGTTCAGCCTTGACATACAGGGAGGGCAATTCGGCGGAAACGGTGAAATTATATTGTTCAATCGCTAAGGTACCGGCTAAAAGGGCGGTTGCCTGTTTTCCAATGATATCCAGGCTGACTTCTATTTCCTGGATTGAAAATTCACCTGGGATGATGGCCCAGGAACTGGTATTATCCCATTTAAGGGTGAAGCTCAAACGGACCGGGTCCTGTCCTTCTGTAGGGATAAAAGCGAGGGAATAGATGCTGATGCCACTAAGGACGGTAACGAGTTCGTCAGGGATCAGGCCCTTTATGCCCGCCTCATTGTTAAATAAAGTGGTGTCTATCCACTCCAGGAAGGCATCGAGTTCATCGAAAGAAAAACCAGGCGGAGGGAGATAAAACCCCTCATTGCCTTGCAACGTATTTTTTAGATCCTGTAGATTCATGGAAAATTGACTGGTTGAGGATGAAGAAATGGTCCGTCCCGAAAATGCAATTACTGGTGTAACAAAGCCACTGCCGGCACGGACTGTTCGTACGCCTCCGATGAATTATTTATATTATAAGGGTCATAGGGTCCAAACCAGTGAACGTATACGTCCAACACGGATTCATTGCCGACGCTCTCTACCTTATCCAGCGATATTTTCAAGCCGGCGGCTATTTTAAAACCCAGTTGAAATATCGTTTTTTGGTTTTCGACATGATCTGCCAGGCGGACGCGTAGGCGGATGGCTGTTAGCGTAGCTTGGGAATTGGCGGCCTTGGCGCAATCACTTTTTAATGCATCCTCTAATACCCAGGGCGGATTTTTTTTGCTTTGCCAAAAACTATTTTTTCGCCTGCTTACTTTCATAGCCGGGGCTGAAGAAATTTGGAAAGCAAGAGAGGATTCGAGCAGCACACTGGTAAAGGCTTCTAATTGCGGAAAGCTTTCTGTGACAATGTCTGCTGCCTGCAAAAAAGTGATGAGATCCTCGGGTTTTACCCGCAATTGTTTGGCGAGGTCCTGAAACAATTGCAGATCTTTATCATTATTGTCAGTGGGAACCTGCCAGTTATTTGAGTTTAATATCTTGGCGATATGCACCAGTTTGCCAAAACTCACTGACATGCCATAAGCGAGGCCGCTACCGCTTTCCAGGTTTACGGATGGGGTATTATCTGCCTGCGGATATTGCCAATAGGCAAGTACCGCCTGATAGGTAAGCATGTTATAGGTATATGATTGCTCTTTTTCCCCCTCTGCTGATTTTGACAAGTTATAGTCTGCCAATTCAACACCCATATCGGCCATCGCTTTTGCGGTTAATTCTACCTGGCGGTAGTTGAGCACCGTATCCTGGGTCAATACCAGGGGCTGCCGGCCTTTGTCGGAGACTCCAAAGCTTTGGTAGCGAAAGGAGGTGTAGCCAAGTTGGCCGCTTACCTCGGCCTGAACACTAGCCCCCACACTGGCATTGGCGCCGATTTCTCCGGCATCCAGGGATCCGTCTGCAGCTGCATTCGCTTCTGCTCCCGCCTGGGCGCTTGGGATAAAAGAAAACACGGACAGGAGGGCCAACTCCTGGTAACGCGGGTCAAGTGCGGTGATCTGACCATTCTTTTTGGTTTGCAGTTCAACCGGAGAGGGTTGATCCCCCTGCTGGAACGCATTTAACAGATCCTTATACCATTGAATCTGGTCGGTTAGTTCTTGCCGATACTGCCTTAGCGCCGTACTCGATCTTTTGGCGTATTTTTTAAAAAAAGCCTGTAGATCCTCCAAATTTTGAATCAGGCCCGCGGTAGTCGGCTTATCTATCTTATTTTGAATCTGGTTTGCTATCTGGTTGAAAATATTGCCGATGTTCTCATCGTCGGCAGCATCGTTCATGGCAGACATAAACTGCTGTGAACCAAACTCTTTCAATTGGCCCTCCACCGCTCTTATGCCTTTGATTCTGAGCAGTTCTACTTTAACACTATCCACCTTGCGGCTATTGTTTCCGGCAAGTTGTTCTGCCGCGGTCTCAAAGACATATTCACACCAAGCCACCACTTCCTCTTTCAGGTCCTTTTTACTGCCCTGGCCCAGGATGGCATTGAAGTCCGCTTTCAATCCTTTATCGCCCCCCCCTACATACCAACCTGGCGCTGGGTCTGTGAGGTGCATCATCTGCCCCGTGAGGGAAACCCCCGCATTGAGCGAAGCATTAAGGTCAAGCGATAAGCCCAGCCCTTCCGGCGTTGTACTTTCGGGAAGGGAGAGTGCTTGTCCAATGCTGAGCTCCGAATTCAGCGTTAGGGTTAGCACTTTCCGTTGTCCGCTCAGGCTTAGGAAACAGACCGGTTTGTTGCCGGCCCAACGGGCCGGCACAGAGGCGGAAGGGCCTGCCAGCGTTTTAGGTACGCAGCGATGGACGATGAGTAAGGCCACCTGTAACAGGGTCCCTCCTCCTTCTGCGGATATGTCCAGGGACGCCAGACCCGGCAGGATGAGATCCCCAAAATCAAAAGAAACCTCTACCGATACCGCCCGGCCGTACTCCCCATCGGTGCTGGACAGGTTGCCTTTATGGTCGGGCGCAACCAGCAGAAATCGCTGGTACAACTCGTCTGGCGTATAGGGCGCAAAGCGGGCCGGTACGATGACCAGGTCATCCTTAAGGCTGCGCACAGCGGTTGCCAGGCCGGACTGGGCCTGTTGAGAGGGTTTCGGGTTTCCGTTGCTCATGTCATTTTTTTTGAGTGCTTGTGCCTTCTTTGGAATTCAGTTGCTGCTGTGCCTGTTGCTGTATCTTGCTGATCAGCTGATGGACTTTCACAAAGGGCTGCTGGCCCAGGCTGTCCAGGATGAGGTTGATCTCGTCGATGGTGAGGGTTAATTGTAGTTGATCCATGAGGGTGCTGTTTAATCGATTTAAGCAAGCAATGAAAGAAGAAACGGAAGGCTTAATGAAGCATCGGCATTAACGGCCAATGGCTACCCATGAAATGATCCAATTATAATTTTTGGCATCATTCAATACGTTACCATAATTATTCAACAAATCCTTCCAACTACCACCATAGTAATAAGTCGCCACTGTTAACCTGACTGTGAAGGAATTCTTGGATTGGGTAAAAATAGTGTTAGCCCCTAACATCCAATCCATATATCGATCTCCACGAATGGAAGTAAGATAGATAGGCGTTTCGGTGAAACCACAAGCTGATGTGTCAATTGTTACTTCTATTTGGCCATTTTCTACATTGCCTGCAACCATAACCGCACGCCACCCCCCGCTGGATTCCCCACAAAAAATACTGAGGTCGTTTTTACCACTGGTAATATTATGGGCTGTACCTTTTAATAGTCCCTGAAGTGAAATATCGCCATTGTTGGCGATACGCATTCTTTCGACCGTGGAATTTTCCTGTCCCCCGGTAAGGAACACAATATCCCCTCCGGTGGCCGGATGGCTTCCTAAAACTCCATTCCCTCCCGAAATTATTTTCACACTGCCCTGGTTGCCAGATCCACCTGTGTAATAGGCATTGCCTGCGCGCAGCGTCAGGTCGCCGCCGGCTCGCGCATTGGGTCCACTAGGCTGAGCGCTTCCCGCGCTGATCTCCAGGCTCTTACCTGCTGTGTCATTACTAGCGGAGGCAATCCCTATTTTTTGCGGCGCTGTGCCGGCATTGCTTAAAATAATCTCGTCATTAATGTAGAGTTTTTGGGTCAGGAGCACATCCCCGTCTACTTGAATTTTGTAGCCAGCATTCACCGGTTTAGTGTAATCATCCGTGATTTGGACAGGTCCAATAAACTTAGCTCCCCCTTCATTGTAAAGTGTTATTTTTCGATCTACTGCCCTTGCTCCTCCGCCATAAATATTCAGGCCAAGCGCATGCGTATTATATCCTATTTTTCCTATATCAGGGGTATCTGGATTATCTTCTATACCTACTCCTAATTGAAGGAAGGAGCGGTCGCCGGCAAGGGCCAAACTCCCCGGGGTCGTTGTTGAACCAATAGTCAGCATCTCTGTAGGCAGGTTGGTGCCGATGCCCACTTTTTCTTCCCGCGTTACCAGGGGCGTTTTGAGTATAGGTAGCGTGGAATTGCCGTTGCCGAATCCGGGCACATCCTGATAGCGCAGGTACAGATTAGTCGGACCGGCCGGCAAGCCGGTCTGAAGTTGAGTGATGTCAAAGGTCAGCGCATCTCCAGGGTTAAGATCAAATTCAGCATTTGGCTGGAAGGTCCAGACGGTTTGCCCGGCTCCATCTGGGTTGGCTGTGGGGGCTCCATCAGTCGGATTCTTCCATTTGGCTTCTCCCGGCGTTATCTTGCAATTTTTGAGTAAGTCGACCGTACTGAGGGCCCAGTCTTTCTTCCAGGGGGGCGCAGCATTCGGTTCCGCATCGAAAGCAATGAAAAGCCTGCTGGTTAGGGAAAAGCGAATTTTTTCCTTTGCAACTAGCTCAAGGGAAAGGGAATTGGAGGCGCTTTCTTCATTTAATACGGTATTGTAATCCCTGAACATTAAAGCCACCGGCAATTGGCTGTTGAATAGAAAATTTTTGATCCGGGCATCCAGCGTGCTGATCTCATTAATGTTGAGCGTGCTGATCTCATTAATGTTGATTTTGCCGTCGTCGGCGCTATAGTTTCGGGCAAGGAGCATTATCCCGGTTAACCGGTCGCTTGCGTTTCGGCTGGAATAGGCCGCGGTGAAATTTTCCAACTGGAAAGTAATCTTCTCATTGGATTTTAAATCGTTCGCCCCGGTGTTCAAAAAATAAAAACTGACCGCGCCGAATTTTTCAAAAACGGCCTTGCTGATCTTCCAAATCGGCGTTAATGCATTGTTCTGCTTGTTATCCGGCGGTAATACACGGATCTGCCCATTTCTGATCGTATTATCGGACAAAACCCCCCGGCTGAAACTGAGCTTGAAATGATAATTGTCTTCTCCCGGTTCCCCCTTAAGCGACTTAGCGGACAGACTATTCGGGCATATATTCCCGATAGTCAATTTAAGGGTTTGGAAGGAGCCGTTAGACAGACTGTCTTTAACATCCATGCAAGTAACCTTATCGGTGAAAATGACAGGCTCCGAGGTGCGCATATTGGTGAGTTCGGATTGAAAGTAAACGGCCATATCAATTGTTTTTAAATTTTTGTCAAATGAAGAGGGTGATTATTGTTTTCCAATGGTGCTTTTTTAAGGATCAACCATCCTTCCCGGATCTCCTGCGGGCTGAAGGCGCCCCCATCCTGGAATGGCGTCAGGTGGCTTCGATCCAGTATGGCTTCGATCTTGGGTGCTATATCCTGCATATCTGTGCCCAGATCGGGTGCTTTACGCTGATCTTTGGGGGTCACTTCAGCCGTGTCTCCCTGCAGGTTTCGGATCCAGTTATTGTCCAGCAGCAAGGCCCAGATCTTTTCGGCCTGGGAAGGGAAATCCTGTTGGAACGCCTTTTTTTGTATATGCCCCACGGTGGATACCGTACGCCAGCCCGGGTTTTCTTTTTCGGTCCAGGTCCAGCTATACCCCGGTTCCGGGGGCACACTGATTTTCCGGCTTTCCCGATTGGTCAGCACAGGAGTGGTCAGAAAAGCTACTTCTATTTTTTGTAGCGCAGCGGCATATTGACCCGGCGGAATGTCGATGGCTTTGACCGGTAATACACCGCTGGTGGCGTGCACCTGTCCCCTGGGGTCGATCAGCATACTCAAAGAGGTGGGCAGATCGGCAACGGCTTTTGGCAACAGCGGTGACGTCAAATACCCATCCAGACTATAAAAATCCTTCGGGCCTTCTGATCCGGATTTGCTGCCGTTTTCCTCCCAACAAAGGATGAAGCCGTCATTGAACCGGGCGTCGTCTCCGATACGAATGGGTATTTTAATCCGGTCAAAAGCAAAATTGGTCGGAGGGACGTATTGGCCGGTGTCCGGATCCGTTCTCACATATTCCCATGCCTGGTTCAAAGGCGTATTGCCCTGGCCTTCCAGGCTTAAATTGGCGCGCACAAGGGCTACCGGCCGGCCGATCAGAAAAGCAAGGCCCTGGTGCTGAGTTGCATTTACCGGCTCAATTTTTTCGAGGGCGCTTTCGATCACCCCGATCAGTTCCTGCATATACGAAAAAGGCGAGGGGAGCCCCTGAGCTTTCTCACAGATCCACCGGACCATATTGCGGAGATAATCGTTCTCAATGCCTTCGGCAAGCACCGGGCTTAAATGACCGGGAAAAAGCTGCCATTGCCCGGAAGCGTCGATATACCCCAGGGCGCTGCCATCTTGTTCATAGATCATGAGGCTATTGTCGAGCAGGTTCGGCAACACCCATCCGCAAATGGGGCTGGTGGCCGGATGGTCGTTCATTTCTATTTGATCATCGTTGGCAGACAGCCAGCGGAAATTCAGGCGGGTGGGTGGAACAAAACGCGGCGGCAGCGAAAAATGGAATGGCCCCGAAGCCTTTAGCGTTTCTGCGACCATCGGAGGCGCCAGATCCGGATTGGAGGCAGTAGCAACGTAACTCAGCGGTAATTGCCGGCCGAAGGTATCCACCAGGCAGAGCTGATTGAGATTGACCAACCCCGCCCGGATGGGATTGAACGGATTGTCCGGTTCCGGGCTGAAGCGATTGTAATTTTGTACGGCGTCCCGTGTATGGTTGATGAACGGGAACAGGTCCGAAAAATTTTCCAGGGGGTCGATAACCGGCAATTGGTAGATCTGCCGGAGCATCAGCATGGCGGCGTTCAACCCGCCCAGGGTCTGCGACAGGCAGGATGTAGCTTGAAGTTTCAGGCAGGCCGACATCGCCAGGAGCAGGTCAAAGATGTATTTATTATTGGCAGCCGCACTACTGCCGGTTTGAGCCGGGTCTTCCGACCAGGCCAGGAACAGATCGGCGTTTTGGCCTATCCATTCAAGGCTGAGTTCTTTGAGTTGTTTGTTCCTGAGTTGGGTAAATCCCGGCTGAGCAACCAGCCAGCTTAGAAATTTTTCATTGTTCCGGAGCAGATAATCCAGGTTTTGGCTATTTTTCGGGGTATTATTTGCCTGGTAAAAATCATCCATGGGCAGCTTGACCAGTAATTCATCTGCATAGGCCGTCAGGCCGGTTGTCAGTTTGTTGCCGGCATGACCGGAAAGCAGGGAATAACCCATATAGGGCTGGGGGAAATCATCACTGATCCAGCCAGCCGGCGGGGGTGCGAAATCCGCTTTGCCCGGCTCCAATTCGTAATGGTCCGTTAAAAAATGAGGTGGATAATTTGGCCCATCCGGATTGGGAGGGCCATAAAAATCGATCATCCACTGCAGCATGAAAGGATGCCAGGAAGGACCGGTTTGGGTGCTGAAGGCAAAACCGGGCGCTTTTTTTCCGATGGCATCTATTTGCTCAAAAACGGCTGTCAACTGTCCTGAATCGGGGCGCTGGTTTTTCCATTCGCCCCCGGCGTCGATAAATTGAACCTCCAAGAGCTGATCCTGCCCGGGGCGGCCCAACGGACTGAACCGGGCGGAGGTTTGTGCAGCGTTACCGGTCAGCAACAATACCGGTTCCCGGGGGGTCCAGAAGCGGGGCGCCGCCTTGGACTGAAAGACGTAATTCGCTTTGGGGCTAATCTGTGGAAAGAGCGCCTGCAACAGCAGCCGGTTATACCGCATGTATTGCGCCGGCCCCCAGGATTGAGCCTGGTTGGAAAGCAGGGCCACCCCTTCAGCAGCGATAGGCTTCCCGAATGCCTGCAAAGCCTGACCCAGGATATTGTAAAGATCGGGCTGGTCGATGAGTTGATTCAAGGCCTCGATAACCTGGGTGGTGTTGCTTTCGCCGAGCGTTGAAATCGGTTGAAAAACCGCAGGGCCGGCCTGCTTGATGAGTGCCTGATAGAAGGCTGCCCAGTCCTTAATCTCCTCCGGTTGCAGGTGTTGCAAGTTCAGAACGGCTTGATTGATCTCCACCCTTTTATTGTAGACCTTTCCGGCGGCTGCATTCAACTGGCCGAGCAAATCTTTGAGCTCAGGCATCCATAAACCTTCAAGGTAATGCGTGCGGATATCATCGGGAGATGTTGGAGGGTAATCGGCTGCTCCGTCGTCAAAATAAACCACACTCAGGTATTTACCCCAATCGGCAAAAATTTGCTGCCGGGTGGATTGTATCCTGGATTGCAGGCTATCAAATTGTTGCTGAAACAGGTTCAGGTCATTGAGTTGCAGCGCAAGGGATTCAGGTAGCGGAAGGCTATCCGGCCGGTTCTTTACATCGGCGCGTGTATTGGCAGCACTGACCGACCGGACGCTCCAGGTCGTCCCTCCGGTCTCAGCCCGGAATCCCTTGGCGTGACGGGCTTCGGCGAATTGAGCATTGATATCCAATTGGTGGTTCGTTCCCTGTGCAAAAACCTGGACGGCTTCGAGGTATTCTTCCACTTTTGATTTTCCATCAGGCGAAGACGTCATCTGCGAGGCCAGGTAGGCGGATAAGGCTTCCGTGCCGGTATTGCCGATGGACACCTGTTCTATTTGAGGTTGTTCCGTACTGTAATCGGACAGATCGATCGTTAGGGATGCGTAACAGACCATCTGCAAGGCATCAGGCGAACCCAGAACGGCCTCGATCGTTTGGTCCAGGATGGTTTTGAGGGAGGTTTCCTGGTCCAGAAACGGGATATCGAGTTGATTGCCGGGTTGGTCATTGAATGCGTTCGGGCAGATTTTTGCCGTTTTCAGGACGGTTTCCCACTTGATCCATTCCTTATGCAACAATTCTGCCAGGACGTTTTTCGGAAACAGATCTGTATTGACCGTTATGGGGATCTCCCAGGCAAATTCCTGGGTCAGGGCATTCAGCAGGCTCAGATATGGAAATTCATTCGTGCCCTGGTGTGCCAGAAAATCCCGGATATAAAACCGGAAATAGTCCAGCTCGGCCTCACGGTACCAGCCGACGATCTCGTATCGGAGGGTTTTACAGGCGCCGGGAGCAGCGGCATCGTGATACCCGAATACACTCCGGCAAGTGGGGTAAAAGGCTGCAAAAGCGAGATCGCCGGCCCCCGTTGCCGACAAGGGGTTTTTGAGATATTCCCGGGCTGGGTCTGTAGGGTCCTGTTTCAGCCATTCGTCCAGCAGATAGCTGACTCCGGCAAAACGAAATAACTGGATCGGGTCAAATTGGTGGGTTTCGGGATTGTAACGAAATGGATCCTCTTCTGTCGGCAGGGCGGTATAGTTTGCATTAAGCAAATTTCCATTTTTATCATGGATCTGATCGGCAGGGAACAGGGCGTCGCTTTCGATGATCCTTGAAAAAACAGGGGCAGGCGCGTCATCATAATATCCCCTGACCAGCCAGCAGGTGGGGGCCGCCGGAAAAGTGGCGTGATCAAGCAATTGGTTAATGAGCACAAGATTTGCCTTCAGCGTATCCGGGGAATTCCGGAATTTCTCCGCCCGGTCTGCCAAGGCAATTACCCGGCCCATGGTTGGCATATTCGACAGCGGGGTTATAATCCCCAAATCAACCAGTTCGGACCAATAGTCTGCTCCTCTGTTTATGATGTTGCCGTTGCTGTCCGGGAAAGCCCCTCCGAAAGCACTGATAAAGGATGCGCGGCCTACAACCGGCAGGCCCATTGCCTTGGACAGTACACCTGGGAGCGTCCAGTGTAAATGAACTCCCTTGGGTAACTCCGTTTCATTTTCAAAAGGCTCCCGCATGATCGTCTTTCCGAGGAAGGGTTCCGTACTGTCTCCCCACGGCAGCAATCTAAAATCGGTAAGAGGACCTACCACCTTTGCAGGTTCTTTCAATACCAAAGCATCCAGTTGGACAGGAACGGCAAGCAGGGTTCTCATAGTTACGGCTTTTAAAACACGCTTCGATTGCCCGTACAATATCCGGCCTGTAAACCGTAATCCCCCTTCACCTATTCCCCAATTTCTTCACGTATTCCACATGGGCGCAAAAAAATGAGCCCTCATTTTGCATTGTTGAAAACAAAAAATTTATTAAACAACAGCTTATCAATTATTTGCGTATTTTATGAGGTGCATACCCAAATTCCTCAGAAAAGGAGCGGGAGAAGTAGTTCGGGTCGCTGAAGCCGACCTGATAGGCAATTTCAGAGACGTTCAGGTCGGTGGTTTGCAGCAGTTCCACGGCCCTATGCAGTCGGATGGCGCGGATAAACATGGACGGCGTTTTGCCGGTCAGGGCCTTGAGTTTGCGGTTGACCTGGGTATTGCTGCGCCGGACTGCCCGGCAGAGGTGGTCCACACTCAGGTCGGGATCGTTCAGCTGTTCCTGCACGACTTTGATCAACTTTTGCAGGAACACCTCGTCGAGCGACGGTACTTTATTGGTCGGGATATTGGTTGAAAATAGTTCACCAGAGGTATAGTGGGCTTGCAATGACCGCCGCAACTTCACCAGTTGTTCCAGCCGGGCCAACAACTCTTCTTTGTGGAAGGGTTTGACGAGGTAGGCGTCTGCGCCGACTTTCAGGCCGGCGATCCGGTCTTCCTGGATCGCCTTGGCGGTCAGCAAAATAATGGGGATATGGCTGGTACGTTCATCGTTTTTCAGGACCCGGCAGGCTTCGTAGCCGTCTTTTTCCGGCATCATGACGTCGCTGATAATAATGTCTGGGATGGATTCCAGGGCTTTGTAGATCCCCTCCTGCCCGTTCAGGGCGGTTTCGATCTGGTAATCCGCCTTTAAAAGGGATTGGATATAGGTGATCATGTCCCGGTTGTCCTCGATGATCAACAAGGAAGGCCGGTCTTTATCGGGGTCTACCATGTTTTCTTCGAAAGCGGAAACCAGATTTTCGGAAACGCCGTCAGGGCCGCCTTCGCCATCCCGGATTCTGGGTAAATCTCCAAAGCCGGGCTCTTTTTTCAGCGTGGCGGCTTCCTGCCTGGAAGGCAGCAGGATTATAAAGTCGGTACCGGTCCCTACCTCGCTTTCCACGGCAATCCGGCCGCCCATCAACTCTACCAACTCTTTGGTCAGGGCCAGGCCGATGCCGGCGCCCGAAAAGATGCCATCCGTTGTGTCATCCGCCCGTTGCTGCTCCACCTGATAAAAGCGGTCGAAAATATGGGGCAGGTGCTCTTCAGCGATCCCCACCCCGGTGTCGCTGACCTTTATTTGCAACCACGGTTGCTTGTCCCGTTCCAATTCCCGCAGGTGCATGATCACCTTGCCGCCTTGGGGGGTAAACTTGATGGCATTGGACAACAGGTTATAAACGATATGCTGGAGCTTGACCTCATCATAGTCCATGAACAACGTTTTGACCTCGGTATAGAAGGTCAGCCGGATCTGTTTTTCATGGGCCATGGAGTAAAAGGACTCTGTGATATATTGCAGGTAATGGACAATGTCGGCTTGAATGGCATCCACCTTCAGCACCCCGGCGTCGAGTTTCGACAGGTCGAGCAGTTGGTTGATGAGCCGCAGCAGGTTTTCGCTGTTGCGCCGGATGAGCTTTTTCTCCTGCGTATGCCCCTTGATATTGCCGGCCATGCCCATGATAACCGTGAGGGGCGTCCGGAATTCATGGGTGATATTGGTGTAAAGCCGCGACTTGAGGGTGTCGAGATCCTGTATGCGTTTGGCCTCCGCTTTCATGGATTCGCGGCGCAGCTCAAAGCGTCGAATGCTCCAAAAAATCCCTCCAATTGCCAGGATATAAATCAAATAAGCCCACCAGGTGCGGTAGAATGGCGGCAATATCCGGATAATTATACCGGCCTCGTTGGGGCTCCAGAATCCGTCTGCGGTTTTGGCTTTCACCCGAAAGGTGTACTTACCGGGGTCCATATTGGTGTAATGGATCTCATTGTCGGCGCCTGCGCTGGTCCAATCTGCATCGTACGGCGTCAGTTGATAGAAATATTCCACTTCCAGGGTTTTGTAAAAAACAGGCATGACAAAACTGAAACCGAAATCGGTCTGACCAGGGCGCAATTGAATTTTGTCATGGAACCGGAGTTCCTTTGCAGATAAAGGCCCGTTCTCATCCGGGCGCACCACCTCGTGGCGCAGGTAAAAATCAAGGAGATGAATGGGCGCAGCGTAGGTTTTGGTTTTCAGGCTGTCCGGGTGAAACCGGATCAATTTCTCTGTTACGGAAAAATACAAATGGCCGGTTTTATCGTCCCGGAAGGCCCGCTGATAGTTGAAAAAAATACCCGGCAGACCATCGTTGATGTCGTAATGACTAAAAGCGCCGATGGACAAATCGAGTTGGTGTAAGCCCTTTGGCGTGGCTATCCAAGGGTTGCCGCGCGCGTCTTCCACTACCGAGGTCACCTGGTTGTGCAGCAGGCCGTTGCTTTCATTGTAACTCCGGAACCGGTCAGCGGCCGGGTCGTACCTACTCATGCCGTTGGAGGTAGAGAGATAGAACCGGCCTTCTTCGCCGGGATATATCCTGTGAATCACATTGGCTGCCAGATTGTCCTCGGGATGCAGTTTGTATTTTATCCCCTGGCCTGTATCCAGATGGTATTTAAATATACCGGCGTTAGTGGCCAACCAGACAACACCCCTGTCCCCAAAATGAATATCCGTGACGGCAGCCCCAACCTTTTCAGCCGCGGGCAGCCCTGCAATTTGGGGGTAAATATCAACCCACTCTTTTTTGGTTTCGTCAAAGTATTTGAAGCCCGACCATATCCTGCCTTCTGGTCCGGTTTTGAGCCAGGGAACACGGCCGGGGATCGCGGTGATTTTCCGGGTTTCAAAATTGAAAACCTTTACCTGGTCGGCACGAGCTTGTTGCACCCAAAGCTCCTTTTTGCCCGAAAAGGCGATACTGACTGTTTCCGCATTCAGCAAGCCGGCGGGTATTTCTGAAGCCACGAATTTTTGTTCACACAAATCGAACACCCCTAAATGATCCCGGCTATTGATCAGCAGCCGGTTTTCATCCAATCGGATGATCTCCCCGTCGTCTATGTTTCCCAGTATTTCAAACGGATGATCGGGCGAATGCGATACGATAACGCCCCCACCCGGGGTGATGAACCACAAGCTGCCCGCAGCATCCTGATACCCGTAGGCTACGGTGTGCATGGGGACGCCGGCCGGGTCTTTCTGATCATGCCGAAACACGGTGAATAAGCCCGTAGCCGGGTCGTAGCGATGGATCTCCCCGATGGCCCCCATCCAGACGATACCCGATTTATCCATCAGCATGGAGTAGGGGGACTTCGAAATTTCTGACTGAAAAGAGGCGGTTAAATCTTTGAATTCCGAAGCCTTTGGGTAATACGTCCATAGGCCATAGCCGTTTGAACTGACCATCAACCTGCCGTCCGGCAATTCAACGATATCGGAGGCAAAACGTATGTTTTTATGGATGAAATCCGAAGGTAATGTTACGGGGCGGAACTCGTCCTTTCCAGCCATTTTTTGGTGCAACCCCTGGGTATTTCCCACCCAGATGGTCCCGTTCTTTTGCTGGAAAAAGACCAGGCCATCCTTGAAATAGCCGCCGAAATCGTCGAAAAGGCCGGTTTCTTTCGACCATCGGCACACCCCTTCTGCGGCAGTGCCGACCCACATATTCCCCGCCCCGTCCTTGCCGATGAAATTTATATCATTTCCACAAAGGCTTTTCGGATTGGAAGGGTCCTTCTGCAACCGGTCAAACGTCTCGGTTTCCGGATCAAAAATATAGATCCCCGAGCTGGTTCCGACCCAGATCCTGCCATCCTCCGCCTCGCAAATTGCTGTGGTAAAATTATTGCCCAGGCTCTTGGGCGCTTTTTGATTGTATTGAAATTTCTTGAAATGTACACCGTCAAAGCGGTTCAGCCCGTTAAAAGTGGTAAACCACATAAACCCCTCCCGGTCCTGTATAATACTCTCCAGCCAATAACTGCCGGAATTGGACAGCCCGTCTTCCATTGTGAATTGCTGGAATCGCAATTCCTGACCCAGGCAACCCCATGGAATAGCCAACAGGAATAAAAGGTAGGTCAATATTTGGCTCAAAATGTTCACCGCAGTTAAATAGTGTCCGTCCATTTAGTCTCGTGTCTGAGCTTTAGGGTTCGAGAGCAAGGCTTGCGAAGGCCCAAAAACGGGAGTCCCGCCAGGCGGGATGACCGTTTTTGGGCCGAGCGTAACGCAGCTATCGGACGCTAAAGACAGACACAAAATAGCGGAGTTAAAAATAAGAAAAAAAACGAGATTCATGGGGCGTGGCAAGCCGATTCCCTCGCTCCGCTGTTTGAAGTTTTCAACTTCAAACGCGTCGTCCGATCGGGATCCGGCCAAATAAATTTGGCGGATACGGGTTACCGCCGCCACTTCAGCCCATTCACATTTGACGCAACCACCTTGCCTTTTTCCAGCCCGGCTTCGTTGTCCTGGGGGGTATGGATGCCGCCGAAAAAACGGGAATTGGCGGTTTCTTCGGCCACTTGCCAGAAGGAAGTAAACGACCTCGATTTGAAATCGACATCCCTCAGTTCATCCCGTTCCCGGCCTTCGTGCGCGCGGTCGGTGAACGTAAATGCGTCGCCAAAGAGGTCGGCTAAAACGGTAGTCGCCGCCGAAGCCTGGATGGCGTGCCCGGAAGGAAAGGCCGGAAACGGGGGATCGGGCCAGAAGGATTCCCACTCCTGGTCGATGAACGCCGGAATAAAGGTATTGGGTCGTTCGGAAAAGTACTGGTATTTCCATTTCCAGCAATTGATGAAGGCGTCGGCTACGGCCATGCCGGTCCGGGCGTAAGTCTCTGCACAACGGATCAAATCCGGATTTTTGTCCCGGAGGGCCAGGGTAGCCAGATAATACGAATGCCCAGGCGGGGTAAAGGTCGCATCCGGGTCGTCGCCCCACCAGATGGCAATTTCCTTTTCTTCCCGGGTCAGCGTTTTTTCTTTTTCGTACACCCTGAGAAACTGCTGGTAATAGGGGGAGTTTTCCGCCGTATCGTAGGGGATCATTTCCGGCGCCGGTATTTCAGCGTTTGCCCGGATAAAAGTCCGGTTTTTGCCCCAGTGCGGATGGAGCGGATAGTGACTGAAAGACTGCGCGTACAAGGGCGGTTTCCACGACCCGGGGCCGGTGGGGTGCGCCATTTTTTTGTCAAAGTTTTTGAGGTATCCCCGGTGCCCTCCGTCTGTTTTGGACCATTCAAAAATGGTTTCAGCCACCGCTTTCCCGAAGGCGACCGACCGATCCACGGTGGGTTGATCCGGTGTTTTCCGGGCAAAAACCCGGTGAATTTCCGTTTCCAGGGAATCGATGCGTTGTTTGTTTTCGTCGGAGGTCTGGTTGTACAGGCTTTTGAGAATGGCAGCCTGACCGGCGTTCAGGGCCAGCACCCAGTCGTAGGGTTGGCCGGGTTCCGGCTGCGGCAGGCGGTCCAGCCCGTTCAATTGCCCGGCCAGGGATTGATATTCCGGGTAGCCGGGTACAATGGATTCGTACATGGTCAGGCCGATATACCCCAGGCAACGGGAGGCATAGGTGGGGGTATTGGCGGGCGTTTTTTGGGTGATGAACAGGGTCATTCCGGCCCAGGCAGTGGCGACCTCCTGAGGGGTGGGAGGGGGCGGGGAGCATCCTGTTGAAAAGAAAAAAACCAGGAGGGAAAGCGCCAGGGAATTAAGTGGGATTTTCCTCCCCCTGCCCTCCCGCTTTGGCGGGACAGGCTCTCCGGAGGGGGAAAATAAACTACGGGATTCCGTTTCTGTTTTAGGGGAACAGGCGGTTGAAAAGAAAAGCATGAAAACGCTGGTTAACAGGTACAAATCCGGCAACCTTGATTCCTCCCCCCACCCCCTCCAAAGGGGGATAGTAAACCGCGAAGGACCGTTTCCCCCTCCGGCGGGGGTGCAGGGGGTGGCGTTCATGCCTTTCGGAGAACTCAGCGGCACATCGTGATTCCACCATTGACCTAGTATCTTTATCTTGTTTTTCATCACATCCCATCGTTCTTTATTTCATCCGGTACGCCGTAACAGGCCCCTGATTGATCCCAAACAACAGGGTTTTATCCAGCAAAACCGCGCTCCGGACATCTCCCCTCAAATTGAACCCGGAAACCGCCTGGCCGATATACCGGAAACCGCCGTCGCCGTCGCCGGCCAGCAATACGCCGGAATTGGCGTCAAATTTCCCGAGGCGCAGTTTGGCGTGGCTGTTGTTGCCGCAGAGCAGAACATCCAGGTTGCCATCGGCGTTGCAGTCCAGGACGGTAATGGTGTTCACCGGGGCGTATTGGGCCTGGATGGGCAAGGGCTTGACCCCCAGTTTTCCATCCGGTTGGCTGATGAACAGGGTTGTTTCCATATGGTTGGCCGTCCAATGGCCCGCATCTTTCAGCTCTCCTTTGGTAAAAATATCTGTTAATGCGACATCCGCATAACTGGCGTAGGTGTTGAACCGCGACCGGAGAAAACCCAGTTGGCGCAGCAATTCATCCCGCGTAACGTAGGGATAACTCTTTCGCTGGATATAGAAACAGAACAGCGGGTCAACCGCTCCGTTCTTGTCAAAGTCCTTGTAAAACATTTCTGCCGGCGCCGCATCCGACACCCTGAACTGGGTATTGGTTCCCATATTTCCAACCATCAGGTCGGGTTTTCCATCCTGGTTGAAATCCGCCGTTTCAAGGGTATTCCACCAGCCCCGGTAAGGCTTGTCAAAATACCGGTTCGTATGGTCCTCCAGCTTTCCGTTTTCCAGGCTGAAAACGGATACCGGCAACCACTCTCCGACGACGACCAATTCCTTTTTTCCGTCCGGGTTGATATCTATCCAGACCGCGTCGGTGATCATGCCCAGCTTTTGCAATCGGGGCGCGATGGCCTGGATCTGGTTGGTGAATCGCCCTTTGCCGTCGTTGATCAGCAGATAACTTTCCGGGATCTCCGGATAACGGCCCGGTACGACCCTGCCGCCGACAAACAGGTCCAAATGACCGTCCTGGTTCACATCCTCCACAGCCACGCAGCCCTTGCTTCCGCGCATTTGCGGCAATGCGTCGGGGCTTTTGGCAAAATTGCCGCGGCCGTCGTTGAGGTAGAGCCGGTCCTGCAATAAAAGATCATCCGGGTTAAAGGTGTGGTAACCGCCGCTCGCTACGTAAATATCCGCGGCGCCGTCGTCGTTGGCGTCAAAAATGGCCGCAACCGCGTCTTCATGCCCGCTGTCGGCCTCAAAAGCCGGAGTGGCCTGGCGGGTAAACTGTCCGTTCTTTTGCCGGAGGAACAGGCCTGCGCCCTGGCCTGCGGCCCCACCCACAAAAATATCTTCCAATCCGTCGCCATCGACATCTCCCTTGGCCATACACGGCCCCGAATGCGAAAATTCGCTGATCAGCAGGTGCTGGCGGTCAAAATCATTGATTACCGACTTTGGATTTTCAAAGCCGATGGGGGAGGGGACTTGGGCAAAAAGTGTTTTGGGCCCTTGGACCGGTTGGGGTTTAACTGTTGCGTTTTTTTCTGAAAGTTCTGCGACCTGATCGGCCTCAATATCCGTCAGGACTTGTCGCCGGCCGCTTGCCCAGGTAACGGTGAGGGAATCCACCCGGGTTTCTTTTCCCAACCCAAAGTGAAGAACAGGAGAAACCGCCGACTGGTACCCCCGCGAAAGGATCTGTTCGAGGCGTTGTTTTTTTCCGTTGCAGGATGCGGTCACGACAGCCCCGATGCCCTGGGTATTCAGGCCGTCGCCCAGGAGCTTCACCTGCAGGTAATGGTTGTCCGCCAACTGACGGGCCTCATTCTGATAAATGAAAGCGGGCTGGTTGATATTGTTCACGATGAGGTCCAGGTCGCCGTCGTTGTCCAGGTCGGCGTAGGCCGCGCCGTTGCTGTTGGACGGCCGGTCCATCCCCCAGGATCCGGTCTTGTCGGAAAAGGTCAGTCCGTCCTGATTGGCAAAGATATAATTCACCACGTTGGAGGCCGGCATATGACTGATGATCTCCAGCACGTCCTCCCGCATCAACCGGCCTTTGGATTGGGTGAAATCATCCATATATTTGATAAAATCGAGGTTTGTATAATCGCGCAGGTAACCGTTGGTGATAAAAAGGTCTTTCCAGCCGTCGTTGTCGTAATCGGCCAGCAGGGCAGCCCAACTCCAGTCGGTGTTGGATATGCCCGCCAGTTGGCCGACCTCGCTGAAAGTCACGCCTTTTCCCGCGATGCCGTTGTTCAGTTGCAGCATATTGCGCATATACTGGTAATAAAATCCGCTGCGCACGTTGAGGTCAAATTTGGCAAAGTTATCGGGGGCCAGCAGCAATTTCTGGCGGCGATTATCCTCCGGCAACATATCCAGGGTGACAATATCCGCCCAGCCGTCGTTGTTGATATCGGCCACGTCATTGCCCATCGAAAACTGGCTGTTATGCCCTACGGCTTCCTGGAGCCGGTTGGTGAACGTGCCATCCTGGTTATTGATGTACAGGTAATCCGGCACTGCGTAATCGTTGGAGATATAAATATCGGGCCAGCCGTCGTTGTCGAGGTCGGAAATGCCGGCGCCCAGCCCATAGGACAAGGCGGAGCCGCTGATGCCTGCTTTTGTCGTGACGTCTTCAAACCTGCCGCCGGATTGCCTGAACAGGCGGAGCCCCATTTGCGGGTCGTCTTTTTTCAGGAATTCAGCGGTGCTGACTTCGTTGAGGATGGGCAGGTTTTTGGGGTTGTGGTTGAGCAGCAGCAGGTCGAGGTCGCCGTCGAGGTCGCTGTCAAAAAAATAAGCCTGGGTGCTGTGGGCGGGGCCTGCCAGCCCGTATTCGGCGGCTTTTTCTTCAAAAAGGGGAATGTTGTTGGCGCTGGCGCCCTGGTTGACAAACAGTTGGTTGACCCGTTTTTCGCCGGGCAGCATGCCGGAATAACACACAAAGAGGTCGAGGCGGTTGTCGCCGTTGATATCGACCAGGGTGGTCCCGGTTTTCCAGGGGCCGGGGCGTCCGGTTGTCCGGGAAATGGCGGTGACGTCCTGGAATTGCAGGTTGCCTTTGTTGATGTACAAGCGGTTGTCCCCCATATTGGAGGTAAAATACAGATCAACCAGCCCATCGCCGTTCAGGTCGCCGGCGGCTACCCCTCCGCCGTTATAAAAATACTCGTACATCAGGATATTGGTATTCAGGCCTTCGGTGAGGGTGTTCTGAAAATCCACCTTCGTTTGTTCGGGGGGTAACAAGGTAAACAAGGGAGGGGCGTTGCCGGCTTCGTTAACCGGGTCTTTTGGTTGTTCGGCGCCGCAACCTGCAACCGCCAGCAGGAGAAGAACAGCGGAAAAAGCGGTATATATTCTGAAAAGCAACATAAGGTTAAAGTTTTACCCGCCTGCAGGGCGGGATAAAGGTTAAAGGTTAAAGGATGAAGGTTAAAGAAGGATTCGTCCATCTTTAACCTTCATCCTTTAACCTTTAACCTTTAACCTTGGATCAATACCCCGGGTTCTGAACCAGCTTGTCATTCCGGCTGACCTCATCTCTTCCGATCGGCCGGTAGTACATTTTGTCGTTCCAGGTACGGGTTTCATTTTCCGTATTGTCCACCACGGTGTAGGTATAATCGTACTTCGACTTGTCGTACCGGTACGGGACGTTTGGCGTAGCGCCGGGTTTGAGGGTGGCCTCGATATTGATGGTCTTGATACCCCTTCCTACGGTAGTTGCGGGGATCATCCACCTTCTTGCATCGTGGTAGCGATGCTCTTCGTAGGACAGTTCGATCCGGCGTTCATTTCTGTAGCGCTGACGCAGGGCGTCGCCGGATTCGGTGACAGCGGGCATGCCCACCCTGAACCGGATCTTGTTGAGCCATGCCCTGGCTTCTGCTTCGTCGTTGGTTTCGATGCAGGCTTCGATATAGTTCAGCGCTGCTTCGGTGTAGCGGATAAACGGCCAGGGAATCACCTGGGCGCTGGACTGGTTGTCGGCGAGGCCCGGGTCCTGGTCGATGAATTTGCAAGTATAATAGTGTGTCCGGCTGCCGTTCCAGTTTTCGATGGAGGATTCGCGGGTGTCGATGCCGTTGAGTTTGCCGCCGGATCCGTCAGCGTAATAGCCGGTTTGGATCTGGTTGGCCGGGTCGATAGCGGCGACGTCGGACGGCCGCGGTTTCCAGCCGGCGCCGTCGTACAGAATGGAAGCGTAGAAACGCGGATCGCGGTTGGCGTAAGGATCGGCGGCATGAGCGGGGTTGTTCCAGTCAAACCGGGAGCCGTCCATCATTTCATAATCGTCAACCAATTGCTGGATCGGGGTATTGCCCGCCCAGTTGTGGTAGCCGTTCGGCCCGTTGTTGATACCGTAGTGGATGCCGCCCAGCGGCCAGTTGTCTTCGACGGTATACAGCGGCGTGTGGGTGCGCTGGAAGATGAGTTCCACGGCAGCGGCAGGGTCGCCGATCGCGCTTCCGCCGCCCATGGAGATGGAAACGTAGTTGGCCCTGCCCTGGGCCGGAGACACGGGAGCGCTCAGGTCCATTTTATAACCCGATCCGATGTCCAGAACGGCCTTGGCGGCAGCCTTGGCGGCTTGCCAGCGGGCGGTGCGGTCGCCGGAAGGATAAGCCAGCAGGTTCAGGTTGGAATAGCCGCCCAGGGTGCTGGATTTTGCGGATGCAGTCGGGCCGTCGTGCAGATCGCTGGCTGCATAAAGGAGGATCCGGGACTTCAGGGCCATAGCGGCGAGTTTGGAAGCCCGCCCGGCCGTTTCCGGTTTTTTATCCAGGAGGTTGATGGCCTGATCCAGGTCGCCGATCATGAAATTGACACATTCCTCGTAGGTATTCCTGGCGATGGTGTAATCTTCATCGAGTCCGTAGGGTTTGTCGATGATCGGAACGCCGCCGTAGAAACGCACCAGTTGGTGGTAGTAATAAGCCCGGAGGAAATAAGCTTCGCCGGTCAGCCGTTCGCGCAGTTCATCGTCCGGGAATGTAGAGGTTGGAAGCCTGGAAATGGCAATATTGGCTTGGCGGATCGCCAGGTACATCCGGCCCCACTCGTAGGTCGGGCTGAACCAGGCCAGGTTGGACGGGCTCTCTGCGCCTTCCGTAAACGTGTTGATATTCCGGCCGGCGTGGGTGAACATCGCCTCGTCCGTAAGGGAAGAAAGGCCTTGTTCTTCAAACCCGCCGTACCCCAGGAAGGAGTAAACATTGTAGATAAACGCCTGCGAAAGCGGGCCGTCGGCCCAGGTGGCTTCGCTTGAGATTTTATCAAGCGGCTCCGTATTCAAAAAATCCTTACCGCAGGACACCAGAAATATTCCGGCGCCCAGGATCAGAAAGGTTAATAATCTGATATTTTTCATAAATGGTTCTTTTAAAAAGTTAAACTAAGCCCCATGTTGATCACGCGGGCCTGTGGATAATATACACCGCTGCCAGTGGTTGCTTCCGGGTCGAATACTTTGTATTTGTCGACGGTCAGCAGGTTCAGGGCGTTGACATAAATCCTCAAACCGCCCAGCCTGACCTTATCCACAAGCTTGGATGGAACATTGTAACCAATCTCAATGTTCTTCAAACGGATATAATTTTTGCTGAAAAGGTAATACGTATTGTTCCCGTAGTTGCCGCCGGTAAAATAAGTATCGCCCCGGCTGGCCAGACGCGGGTGTTCGCTGCTCGGGCTGTCGATCGACCAACGGTTGTCGTGGCTGTATTTCAGGAAGTTGCCGATATCGCCGGATTCTGTCTGAATACGGATGGAAGCGCCGGTAGCGCCCTGAAAGAGCATGGAGAAATCGAAGTTCTTGTACTGGATGTCGACATTGGCGCCGAAGTTGAAAGTGGGCGTGGCATTTTCGTCCAGGCGGACCTGGTCGTCGCCGTCGATTTTTCCGTCGCCATTGACGTCTTCAAACCGCATATCCCCGGGAATAAGCTGGGAAGTAACCGAGCTGTAATCGATGTTGTTGGCTTCGATAGCAGCCTGATCGAGGAATACCCCGTCCGACTTGTACACCAGGTACCCGCCGATGGGTTTGCCTTCCTGCAACTGGTATTCGGGCGCTCCGGGGATCTCGTCCATGAACACCACGGTGTTCTTGGCGTAACCGCCGTTGATGCCGGCTCTGAAACTCAGCACGTTGGAGGCTTTGCCATTGTAAGCCAGGCTGAATTCAAAACCTTTGTTGTCCACTTTACCCGCGTTCACCGGAGGCAGAAGGGAACTGATCCCGGAAGAGGAAGGCGTGGAGCCGGTTTTCTGGATCAGGATCTGGTCGCGTTTGTTGTAGAAGTATTCGAGGGTAAGGTCGAATTTGCCGTCCAGGATGGTAGCGTCCAAACCGATGTTGAGGTTGTTGGCCCGTTCCCAGGTAAAACTTGGGTTGGCCAGCACGGTTTCCTGGAGGGTTGTGACCACTTCACCGGCAATCGGATAGGCGCCGAAACCGTAAGTTGACAAATAGGCATATTCCTGCAAAGCGCCGTTAAAGAATACCTGGTCGTTCCCCATCTGGCCGTAGGAGGCCCGGATCTTCAGGTAATCGATGAAAGGCACGTCGAAGAAGTTTTCATTGGAAACGTTCCATCCGAGCAAAACGCCGGGGAAGAAACCGAAACGGTCGGATTCCGGGAAAATATAGGAACCGTCGTAACGCCAGATAAATTCGGCCAGGTATTTTTCCTGGTAGTTGTACTGAACGCGGCCGTAATAGCCGAGGCGCGCGCGTTCGTAGCCGCTGCCGCCGGTATTCTGTGAAAGCGATCCGCCGGCAAAAAGCTGGTCGACCGCAGCGGAGATATAATTCCTGCGGAAAGCGAAGAAACCTTCGCCTTCGAACCGTTCCTTCGTAACGCCGGCCAGGATATTGATCGTATGGTTGGCGCCAAAAGTCTGGTCGTAACTCAACATCGCCGTCAGGTTGGTGTTGAGGATGGAGTTGGAAGATTGGGTAAGCCGGGGGTCGGTGAAGTTCGACCGGACGGCGGGCTCCAGCAACGGCGTTTTGCCGTCCGCTTCGTAAGAAACGCGGTCCCAGTAATACAACATCCAGGGTGTTTGCCAACGCTTATCCTTGTTGGTCGTCTGGTCGATGGAGGCGGTAAGCGTCAGTTTCAGGCCGTCGATCCAGGGGTTGCCGATCTCTACCGAACCGTTGGCTTGCAGGTAATCCGTCGGGTTTTCCTGGTAGCCGGTGGCGTTGGTGGTAATGACGTAAGGGTTCTGGCCGTTTTCAATGTCCGGGCCGGGTTTGCCGTTGGGCCATACTTCCGGTTCGGTAGGACGGCCGCGCATCAGCATCCTGAAAATGGCGCCGGCGGATTCGGTCGGGAAGCGGCGGTCTTCGCGCCGGGCCAACAAACCGATATTGGTTTTGATATAATCGCTGACGTCCGCATCGAGGTTAAGACGGGCGTTGTACTGCTGATAACGGGTTGCGGAGTTCCTGTAGTAGGCGTCCTGATCGACATACCCGAGGGAGGCCAGATACCGCATTTTGTCATTCCCGCCTGTCAGTTGCAGGTTATGCCGTTTCTGAGGCGACCAGGTTTTAAAGGCGTCGCCGAACCAGTCCGTGTCGGGGTAACCCCAGGGATCGGAACCGTCTTCGTGTTTCCGGATCGCTTCCGGGCTGTAGTTGGCGTTCAGCGTGCTGACACCAGCGGTTGGGGAGTCATAAGTCCCGGTGGTCTGGATGGCCTGCCAGGCCGCCGTCCATTCGTTGACCGGAATGGTCTTGTAGATCGGCAACTGGTTCATGATCCGGGCGTATTCCGGCGCGTTGGCCATTTCCGGGACCCGGGTAGGTTGCGCCCAACCCTGGTTAAAATCGTAGGAGATGGTCGGTTTGCCGGATTTCCCCCGTTTGGTGGTGATCAGGATGGCGCCGTTGGCAGCCCGCGCGCCGTAAATGGCGGCGGAAGCATCCTTCAACACGGAGATGGACTCGATGTCCTGAGGGCTCAAGCGGCCCAGGCCGCCTGCCCGGTCGGGAATACCGTCGATAACGATCAGCGGGCTGCTGTTCCCAAGGGTGTTGGTGCCCCTGATCCGGACAATGGCGCCGTCGTACCCCGGTTCGCCGCTGGGCTGGATCACCACAAGCCCCGGTAAACGGCCGGCCAGTGAGTTGGACATGTCCACCGCGGGAGATTTCACCAGTTTATCCCCCTGGACCCCGACCACGGCGCCCGTTACGGTCACTTTTTTCTGTTTGCCGTAAGCGACCACGACAACTTCGTCCAAAACGGAACCGCTGGCCAATTCTACATCGAGGGTGTTTTCGACGCCGACGGTGATTTCCTGGGTGGAATACCCGGTGTAGGAAATCACGAGGACGTCGCCTTGAGCCGCCTCGATGGAATACATGCCGTCGACATCGGTTACAGTGCCCTTGGTCGTCCCTTTGACGAGGATGTTCACCCCGATCAGCGGTTCGTTGTTGGCGGGATCAACCACTTTGCCGGTGACGGTCCGTTGTGCCAGTAAAGTCATTGTACAAAGCAGGACGATGCCCACTGACAACAACCATTTCAACAAAAGTCTGCTTTTCATCATAAGCCCTGAGTGTTTTTCGTATTGTATGATTAATGCTCTTTCGGACAGACCAGCGCGGATATTTGATTATCCGTTCTTTATTTTCTTTGGATTATTTTGGGTAAAAATGCGAGGCTTCCACCTTTGCTTTCTGCGCTAAAGGCGGTTCGATATGTTCACAGCACAGTAAGATTGGCTTTCAGCAATACATCGGGTCAGGTCCAGTAACGGTTGATGTATTTTTGTTGGTTAGCGGCAAAAACAGGTATTCATTTCATGGGCAAATCTAATGTGAAATCCAATAAAAACCAAAATAAATTATTATAAATTATCTCATCCCCCCAATATCCTTCTATGTTCCGGTATCGAAGATGGTTTAAATGCTTTATTTTCAACCAGGCTTTGGAGATTTATCCGACCGGCACGGGCGGACTTGGAGACTGAAGGACTGGATAGCCGTTTGAAGTTAAAAACAAAAAACCAACAAATTATATATTTTTTAAAAAATGATGCGTTTCCCCTGCCATCTCCCCATCCCCATCCCCAAGTCACCAAGTCACCAAATCCTGTTAATTATCCAACGTCTTATTCCCAGTCCCCTTCAAAGCCGGAATATCCCGTTTCCGGAACATTTCATTGAATTTCTGCACGTCTTCGTTCATGATCTGATCGAAAGTGCGCTGGAATTCGGACCAGTTGTTTTCAAGGTCCCGGAAACGCTCCTGATAACCTTCCGGAATAGACGGGTCAAAGGTATCCAGGTTGTTTTTGAGGTAAAAAAACTCAGAGTTCATGCCCGCCGGCCAGTTGAGGGCGTCCTGGAAGCCTTTCTGGCGCAATTCGATGACCTTACCCTGCCAATTCCGGATCTTTTTGGTGAGGTCGTCGCTCATTTTTTTCAGGTCTTCCGTGTCTTTATCCTCCTTCAATTTCTGTTGAATGTTTTCCAGGTCTTTGTTCATTTCCATCGTTGTTTTAACGGCTTTGTGGATCTCTCCGATGCGGTTTTCGATCCGTTGCAGGAGGTTTTGCTGGGCATCCCAGGCAGCCTTGGAAACTTTCAGGTTCGGCGGATCCAGGATCTCGATTTTCACCCTGGCAACCTGGTCTGGTCCGAAATGCATGACCGCTTCGTAAATACCAGGCGCGACCCGGTGTCCGCGGTAGTCGGCTTCCAGGATATAGGTATCGCCTAATTTTTCCAGGCCTTGTGTCCGGAAATCCCAGGTAAATCGGTTGAGCCCGGCTTTGACGGGCGGATTTTCGGAATTGACGGCCGCCAGGTTGCCGCGTTCGCTGTCCAGGGAGGTTGCAATTTCCCTTTTCCCTTCATAGGTGCGGATCACTTCTCCCGCCGCATTCAGGATTTCCAGTTTCAGTTTCCTGCCCCCGGAAGTATCGGCCAGGTAATAACTCAGGGTTACGCCTTCCGGCGGGTTCTGCCCGAAGGCGTGTTCGGTAATGAGGTAAAACGGCGGCGATCCGAACAACCGGTAATGGGGTTTGGGTTCGAACAATTGCAGGTTGCCGGTCAGGCTGCCTTTGGATTGCTGGATCGGGGAAAGGTCGTCGAGCACCCAGAAAGAACGGCCGGCGGTGGAGGCGGCCAGGTCGTTGTCCTGGATGGTCAGGTCGGTAATCGGCACAATGGGCAGATTGAGCTGGAACCGGTTGAAATGTGCGCCGCCGTCGAAGGAAATATAAAATCCCCTCTCAGCGCCTGCGTACAGGATACCGGGTACTTTTTTGTCTTCCCGGACCACCCTGAAGAAATCGTCTTTGCCGATATCGTCCCCGATCTTTTTCCAGGTAGCGCCGTAATCGGTGGATTTATAGCAGTAATTGTTGAAGTCGTTGAATTTGTAACGGGTGGAAGCGAAATAGACCGTTCCTTTGTCATGGGGCGACGCTTCGATGGCGTGGATCATCGTTTCCGGCAGTCCGGCGGGGGTGATGTTTTTCCAGGTAGCTCCGCCGTCTTTGGAGATATGGATCAGGCCACAATCGGTACCGGCGTAAATGACGCCTTTTTCCAGGGATGATTCGGCGATATAATAAACGGTGTTATAATTTTCGCCGCCGGCGCCTTCATTGGTGAAAGGGCCGCCGCCCTGGCCTTGTTTGGCGGGTTCGTTGCGGGTGAGGTCGCCGCTGATGGGCGTCCACTCCAGGCCGCCGTTCGTGCTTTTGAAAATCACGTTTCCGCCGAAGTACATCGTTTTGGGGTCGTGAGGGGAGTTGATGAGCGGTGCGTTCCAGTTGAAGCGGTATTTCATATCCCTGGCTTCGTAGCCGAGGTTGGTCATGGGATAAGGCTGGATGTCCTTGTCGGCCATGGTAACGTTGTCGAGCAGGCTGATCCGGCCGTTGAAACAGCCGCCGAAAAGGATCCTGGGGTTGAAGGGGTCGTCGAGGGCCACCATGGCGCTTTCACATCCGGGGCCGTTGTACCAGTGCCGGGTCAGGATGCCGTAATCGGGTGTGCGGGTAGGAATGGCCACCGAGAGGTTGTCCTGCTGGCCGCTGTATACCCAGAAAGGGACCTGTTTGTCGGCGGTCACGCGGTAGAACTGTGCCGTGGCCTGGTTGTTGAACGTAGACCAAACTTTGCCGCGCGAAAACGAAACGGTAGCGCCGCCGTCTTCAGCCAGGGCGATATTGTCGCTGTTGGCGGGGTTGATCCAGAGGTCGTGGCAGTCGCCGTGGATCAGCCGCATATTTTCGAAGGTTTTCCCGCCGTCGACGGAGCGCATCAGGGGCGCATTGAGCGCGTAAACCACATCCGCGTTGTTGGGGTCGGCGAAGACTTCCATATAGTACCAGGAGCGGGCGGTGATGGTCTGGTCGTTGGACATGAGGCGCCAGTTCACGCCGCCGTCGTCCGACCGGTACATGCCCGCCTTCGATTTTTCGGCTTCCACCAGCGCGTAGATCCGGTTGGGGTTGGCGGGGGAGACGGACAGGCCGGTTTTTCCCATTTCGGCGGGCAGGCCGTTGACCGTCTTTGTCCAGGTTTCACCGCTGTCGGTTGATTTGTAGACGGCGGAACCCGGGCCCCCGCTGACCACCTTCCAGGGCAAACGCCGGTGCTCCCAGGTGGCGGCATAAAGGATGCGCGGGTTGGTCCGGTCCATCACAAGGCTGGAAATTCCGGTGTTTTCATCCACGTACAACGTCTTTTTCCAGGAAGCGCCGCCGTCGGTGGATTTGTACACACCCCGGTCGGCGCCGGAGCCGTGAACAGCGCCCTGCGCCCCGACGTAGACAATATCCGGGTTAGCCGGGTGGATGATCACGTCGGAGATATGGCGGGTTTTGTCCAGGCCGAGGTGTTTCCAGGTTTTGCCGGCGTCGACGGATTTGTACACTCCGTCGCCAAAGGTGGACATCACCCCGCGCACAGCGTGTTCGCCCGAGCCCACGTACACGACATTGGGGTCCGAATCACTGACGGCGATATCTCCGATGGAACTGGTTTTGAAAAACCCGTCCGATATGTTTTTCCAGTTATAACCTGCGTCTTCGGTTTTCCAGACGCCGCCCCCGGTGTAGCCGGCGTAATAAACCTGGTTGTTACCGGGAATGCCGGCGATGGCGTTGGCGCGGCCGCCGCGATGGGGGCCGATATTTCGCCATTTCAACCCTTCATAGGCCCAAAGGTCCGAGGGCGGCGCAGCGGGTTGTTTTTGAGCGTTGAGGGCGTCAGACGGAAAGAACGATCCGAGCAGCAGGAGCCCGAAGCCAAGGGAAAGGAGTTTTTTCATGGTATGGCGATGGTGGTTTTGGCAGGACAATGATAGGGAATTTTAAGGATTTGTTGATGCGTTGATTTTCACCCGCTTTTTTCTTTTATATTTACCCATCACAACCACCAACAACTGCCTTTATGCACTGGTCGTCGCTTCAAAAAATTACCTACAAATCTTAACCGTAATCAATGATCGCCATAAAAAGATCTGCCATCCAACTCAAAGCCGACCCCCGGAAAGTAATCCTCCGGTTTCTGAACTACGGAAATCCGGCCCGTTTCGAACCGGTGGTGCGCTATGTACTCGACCTGAGCACGGGAGATGCAAAAGAACAGCTCGACGGAATCCTGGCTGATTTCAAAGGCCGTCATCCGGACCTGAAAGCCGCCTTCCTTGAACATTTCGGCAAACTGGCGGCCTACGTGCCCGGCGACCCGCCCTTGCCCAAAAAACTGCTCATCGGCGCCTGTTTCACCCACGAATACAGCATCGAAGCGGCCGCTCTGTTCAACCCTTCCATCGTTCCGCACCCGGACCAGAGCGGGCTTGCGGACGGTGAACTGCGGTTCATATTATCCCTGCGGGCTACCGGCGAAGGACATATTTCTTCCATTGCCTTCCAAACGGGCGTTATCGAAGCCGGCGGGGAAATCCGCACCGACCCGAGGCCGGCCACCCTGACCTGCGGGCAATACCAGGGGGACGTCCAATTTGACAAATCGTTTGCCTTGCGGCGAATGGATCTCCACGGGGGGATCACCAGCATGGTCAGCAACCTCCTCCCGGACCGGTTCTCACAGCGCGAGGCCCTGGTCGCCATCGCCGGGCTGGAAAAGAAACATTATCTCAATTTTTCGCCCGACAGAGATCAGATCACCCGGTTTTTTGACCTCCATTACGATCTCGTATTCCCGGAGGATACCCCCGTCGGAAGCCGGGTCATTTTCCCCCGGTCCGCCGCCGAAACTAACGGGATGGCAGACGCCCGTTTTGTGGTTTTTTCCGAAGGGGACGAGCGCCTTTACGTGGGCGTCTATACGGCTTGCAATGGCCCGGCCACCCGCCCTCAACTCATCGAAACCCGGGATTTCCGGCATTTCCGGATCCGGCCCCTCTGGGGAAAGGCTGCGTTCGACAAAGGCATGGCCCTTTTCCCGGAAAAGATCAACGGCCGGTATGCCATGATCGGTCGGCAGGGCGGCCGGAGCCTGTCCATCATGTATTCCGGCGACCTTCATTTCTGGGAGGAATACCAGCCGCTCCAACACCCTGAAAGAAACTGGGAGATCCTGCAGATCGGCAATTGCGGCAGCCCGGTTAAAACCCCGAAAGGCTGGTTGCTGCTGACCCACGCGGTCGGGCCCATGCGAAAATACGTACTCAGCTTCACCCTGCTCGACCTCCAGGATCCATCCATCGTGCTGGCCAGCCTCGAACAACCCTTCATGAGCCCGGACGCCGGGGAGCGGGAAGGCTACGTGCCCAACGTCCTGTATTCCTGCGGGCTGATCCGGCATGGAGAAAACCTGGTGATTCCTTATGCCATGTCGGATAGCGCGGTGGGGTTTGCAGTGGTGAAAACGGAGGAGGTTTTGGGGGAATTGATGGGGGGGGATAGAGAATGAGTTTGCAGTTGGCAGTCTGCAGTCCGCAGTTGGCAGTTGGCAGTCCATCCTAAAAATTACCGGGCCACAATCAATTTGCGCACGCCGCCCCCATTCACCCGTACAAAATACATGCCCGCCGGCAGCGCCGAAATATCCAGGTTTTCCCTGACGCCGCTCAGGCGCCGCGCCGGGATCACCGTTCGGCCGGTCAGATCCAGCACTTCGGCTTCCAGCGTTGGGATGGCTTCCCATTCAATGGTGGCCATGTCTTTGGCCGGGTTCGGGTAAACGGAGAATTTTACCGTTTCAGCCACCGGTCGGACCGGAAGGATCAGGCTGCAAAAGGTGGTGTCCGGGTTCAGCTCGATCCAGCCTTTTCCTGAAAGGTCCTTTCCGTCGAACCCCGGAAAATCTGCCGGATAACGGGTCATTTGAAAGGTGGTATTGTTGTTGGGCGCAAGAACGGTACCTTGCGGAGCGGGCTGGCCGTTTTTAAGCGGCACCCGGTATTCCCATACAATTTTGTTATCGGGCGTTAACTCAAAGGCATAACCGGTGCGGCCGACCAGGATCAGGTAGTTCTGATTGGGCAGGTATTGAATGCTCGATAAACCGCTGGAGTACATCAAGGTGGAATCTGTCGGGTGTTTGATGGTTTTGTCGAATTCGGCGGGGTCAAAAACGCCCTGGGTCATGGGGTAGCCCCAGGAATACATATCGAAGGTATTGGCGAGGATCTGGGCATAGGAATAATTCGGCCCGACCTGGTTGTTGTACACCCCGATCTTGCCAAAATCCGGATCAAAATTATCGACATCCAGGATCCAATGGGCGCTGTGGGGGAAAAACAGTTGCTGGTCCGATTCATCGCCAGCGCCGTAGGCCATCGGGTTGCCCCAGCGGAACAACAGGTCGCCCCCTCTGCCGCCCAATCCGCCGAAGTGGTCGGCAGCCTGTTCGGTGGTGGTGGACTGGTCGATGATCCAGACTTCATTGAAGGTTGGCACACAGAGCAGGATCTGTTGTTGGTCCGGATGATAATCGATGGCGTTGCTGTGCATCCAATCGGGGTGCCCGTCGCTGGTGTCGAAGTTGAAATCGACCAGTTCAGGGTGGTCGGCAATGACGCCGAAATGGTCTTTTGTGGGATCAAAATCCTGGATCAGGTGGTCCTTGGTATGCCATTCCCACCAGATGGAATCCGTCTTCGGGTCGATCTCAAAAATATAGTCCGGCCATACCTGGTCTTGCGGCAGCAGGGTGGAATCGCGGCCTGCCTGGATGGCTTCTTCCCGGGTCAGCTTTTCCCATGCCAGCAACAACAGGTTGCCATTGGGTTTGACGGCAAAACCGTGGTGCAGGCGCCTTTCCGCGTTGTTGAGGGTATAACTCCACTCTACATTATTGTCCCAATCCCGGATCTCGATGGTGGCGCCGCCGCCGCCGGCCCAGATCGGGTCGGTGACCGAACCGTCGGGCCTTTTGGCGATGACGATCCGGCCGTCGGCCAGCAATTCCACCTCGTTGCCCGGCCGGATATCGACGGCGTCCGTCCAGATATTTACAATTTCGCCGCAGTTGTTCAACAGGTAAACATTGGGCTGATTATGCGGAAAGATCAGGTTGTAACCGTCAAAAGATCCGGACGGCTCATACGACAACAATCCAACGGTATTTTGTCCGGTTGCTGCGACAGCCGCCAGAAAAAGTAAATAGGTAAATGTTTTTTTCATAAGTCCTGTTTGCAGTTGATATGGTTGAAATCTCCATTTTTAAGTTCGCCAGTCACCCAGTCACCAAGTCTCGAGTCTCCCAGTCTCCAGTCTCCCCGTCACCCAGTCTCCCCGTCACCCCGTCTTCATCACCCTAGCCATCATCACCCTGGACCGGTCTTCATTGCTGATCCGGATAAAATAAACCCCGCTTCGCCATTCGGAAGCGTCCATGCGGATTTGAAAACCGGCCTGTATCCGGGTTGAAACAAGCCGGCCTGCGGGGTCAAATACCTCCAGCAACAGCGCCTGGCCGCTTTCGTTCTGAAGCCAGAGGGTATTGCCAACCGGATTGTTGACGACAGCGACGCCTTCCAGTTTTGCCGGCTCGGGGTTAACGGCTACCGGAGGGTTTTCGTAAATGGCGCAATCATAGGGCAGGGGGTTCAACTCCAGGGGATCGCCGGGGGTGAGATCCCGCCCGGCGAATGCGCCATAGTCAGCCGGGTATCGGGTGGCGCGAAAGGTGGAGTTCTGAAGCGGGTTTTGGCCCTGTGCAACCGGGCCGGGGCCTGAAACGGGGTTGATGTATTCCCAGACGACTTGTCCGCCGGGTGTGATCTCAAAAAAGCGGCCTTCAGTCCCTTCACAAATGAAGGTATTGCCGCCGGGCAGGGCATGTGCGCCGGAAATATTGGGCGCGTAAAAACCGGGCGCTGCATACGACCATTCGAACCCCGCTGGCCCGAATGGCTGGTCTCCATCCAGGATATAGCCCCCGCCGGCGTCTGAAGGTGGCGCCAGAATGTCAACCGACGAATGATTGCCGCCCGGCCGCCCCTGGCCGTTGTTGAATACCATCAGTTTGCCGGAATGGGGATGATCTTCTGCCGTAATCCAGGCGGCATTGTGCTGCCCCCAAAGCTGCTGGTCGGCAGCCATGCCGCGGCCGTACATCCTGGGGTTGCCCCAGCGGTAGATCAAATCACCGCCTTTGCCGGAATTGCCGCCGGTATGGCCGGCCGCCTCTTGTGTTGTTGTACTGTGGTCGATGATCCAGATCTCGCTGAGTTGGCGGCTGCTGACAAGGACCTGGTCGAGTTCCGGGTTATAATCGATGGAATTCAGGTGGATCCAGTCGACATTGGTGCTGCCGGCCCCTGTACCGGAAACGTTGATATTGAGCAACCCGGGGTTGTCGGCCACTGTGCCAAAATTGTTTTTGGAATTGTCGAAATCCTGGACAAGGTGGTCCCATAAATGCCATTCCCAGACGGTATGGATCTGGTCTGTTCCGACCGGTTCGATTTCCACGATGACTTCGGGCCACAATCCGCCGCCGGTGACGGTATTGGGCCGCCGGCCGGCCGCGATGGCTTCAGCCTGGGTTTTGGACTCCCAAACGAGCAGCAGGATATGGCCGTTGGGCATCGGTTTCAGGTCGTGGTGCTGGTGGCGGGTGGGTGTGGCGTAGTTGTAGGCCCAGAGCAGGTCGCCCGCCCAGTTGAACAATTCGAGCCGCCCGCCCGAACCGCCGACGTTGAAACTTCCAAATATCCTGGCCGAACGGAGGAGGTTGCCGTTTTCCAGCAAATAAATACCGGAGGTAGAGGGATAGTCGCTTTGCCAGGTATTCACTACCTTGCCGCAATTGTCGATCAGGTACGTGTTGTTGTTATTGGAAAAAAGGACGTAACCGTTGACAGACAGGGAGTCGTTGAGAAAAAGGCCGACGGTTTGCTGGGCGGCGGCTGTACCCAGCCAAAAAATGAAGGACAGAAAGAGGAGTGAGCGTTTTTTCATACCGTTTTCGTTGATCAGCTTCCAGACTGCTGGATACCAGTGTGGGCGTCGGACTTGCAAAGATAAGGCCGCAAAGGTAAAATAAGTGAATATTGGCCGCTGTGAAAATTTATTTGGTCGTAAATTTGCATTTGACCATTTTCTAAAACAACACCATGAAAACCCAACTCCTCTTTTTTTTAACCTTGTTCTTGCCGGTTCAATTGCTGCAAGCTCAAAAAAGGAATCCATACGGCTACCCCCTTGCCGTTGTCAGCGATGTAAACGCCTACCACCGCCAGGTACAGGCCGACAGCAACAAGGCGCTGGTGGAAATCCGGAAACGGATACCCAATGTAGCGCTGGATATTCGTTACGCCACCGATAACAACTTCCTGAAAAAGGTTTTTTACCAGGAAGCCGCTGCTTTTGCCCGTCTGCCGGTTGTGAAAGCGTTGCAGCAGGTGCAGACAGAACTCAACCGGAAGGGGGTCGGCGTCAAAATCTACGACGGGTACCGCCCGTACGCCGTCACGGTGCAGTTTTATGAAAGTTATCCCGATTCCACCTATGTCGCTTCCCCCTGGACGGGCTCCAAACACAACCGCGGCTGCGCCCTGGATATGACCCTGGTAGACCTGAAAACCGGAAAGGAATTAAAAATGCCCACCCCTTACGATACCACTAAAGAAACGTCGTGGGCCGACGCGCCGGTCAGAAATAAAAAAGCCCTGCGCAACCGCGAATTGCTCAAATCGGTCATGGCTAAACACGGTTTCACCGTAGAACCCACGGAATGGTGGCATTACAATTTTACCGGATGGCAGGCCTACGAACCGATGGATATCCCTTTTGAAGTCCTGAAAAAAAAATTGAATGTTGACGAATACTGAGAACCGAGGAACCGAGGAATTGAAACCCCAAACCCCAAACTCCAAACTCCAAACTCCAAACTGAGGAATCGAGGAATCGAGGAACTGAGGAACCATCCCAAACCACCCCAAACCACCCCAAACCATTCCAAACCATTCCAAACCATTCCAAACCATTCCAAACCATTCCAAA
>CAZLEF010000069.1:0-37170 GCA_964558465.1 uncultured Lewinella sp.
CGTGAAGGAGAAGAACGAGGCCCCGGCGACCAGCAGAGGCAGGAGAACGGCCGCGGGGCGACGGCCCTGCAGCCCCCCCAAAAACACCAACCACCAACAAAACACCCCCCACAACCCCAACCCACCCCACACAACCACAAACAACCCCACACAACCCCAACCAACCCCAAACCATTCCCCCACTGCACTCTCACCCCTCTAACTCCCCCCTCGCAACCACCTGAACGCCTCCCGGAAAGTAGGCTCCTTCCCGCTCATCAATATAGAAAACCGGAAGATGCCGGCAGCCAGCCTGCGCATGAGATAAAATGCGGCAAATAACAGGAGAAAAGATCCGGCCACCTCCCACCAGGGTACATGGGTGAGGGAAAAGCGAACCGGCATCCCCGTGGCCGAGGTCAGCGGGAACCAGGACATGAACACGGAAAAGGCATTGTCCGGGTCTTTGGGAATAAAAAAACTCAACACGCTGGGGACGATCGGAAGAAGCATCAGGGACGTTTTGGCCGAATTATTGGGGTCGGTGATCATGGAGGCCACCGCTGCCAGCAAGGCATTCCACATCAGTACTCCCAGGAAGGTAAACAACAGAAACAGGACAATAGAGGGTAGGTGGATATACTGCCCCACAAGGCTGAAATCACCCCGCATATACTGAAAAAACAAACCCGCGCCTAAAACGGACAGTACCATATACACCGTAATGGAGGACAATCCGGTGAGGGTAATGCCCAGGATCTTTCCGTCCATCCAGACCTGGGGTTTGATGGCCGAAATGATCTGTTCCGTGATCTTGAGTTGTTTTTCACCGGTGATGGCGGTAAACTGGTAGGCAAAACTCACAAAAACCCCCATTATCATGAACCCCGCAAAAAAGAAAGCCAGTACCGAACGCCGGTTTTGTTTCGGCGGCGCCAGGTAGACGGCTTGTACGACGGCCGGGGCGGCCACAGCGGCATAAGCAGCTTCGGAAATGCCGTTCGCCCGGAGATTCTGTTGTTTTTGAGCCTCATTCAGGTATCCGGTCAGGGACTCCATCCAGTCGGGGGCTTTATAGGCCCAAAGGCGGTACTTGCCTGAATCGTCGACTGCCAGCAGACCGCCCTTTTTTTCTTCCCGGATGCCGGCCAGAATCTGCGCCGTATCGGCAGGGTTCGCAGTGCGGAGGTCAAATCCCCCGGAAAGTCCGGGCACACGGTCCTTTAAGGACAGATCGAGCAGGTAAAGCGCCGGTTTCTCCGAATCACCCTTCATAGCGGCCCGGGCGCCAAAAAAACTGAGCGTGGCCATGACCACCATGATGACGATGCCGATGAGTTCGTTTTTGATCTTGAAAAAGCGGGTATATTCCCATTTGGCGACGGTAGCCAACTGACGCCACCAGGTGTTTTTATTTTCCATTTCCGATTACTGTTTAACCATTTTGAGAAAGATCTCGTGCAGGCCGGTTTTTTCATTGTAAATGCCGGTTATCCCGTTGAGGGTGGAAAGGTGGCCCAGGATTCCGTTGAGTTGGATCCCGTCGCCGAAATACACCTCCATTTGCCCGTCATCGCGGGTGACGGTTCTTTCCAGTTGGGGCAATAACTGCAATTTTTGAAGATCAAAACCGGGTTCGAAAGAAAGGATTATTTTTTCCGGCGCTGCGTGTTGTCCCATCAGTTCCCGGATCGTTCCGCAAAAAATTGACTCCCCCAGGTTGATCATCAGCAGGCGGTCGGCGATCTTTTCCACCAGGTTCATCTGATGGGCGCTGAGCAGAATGGTCATTCCTTCATCGCGAAGGGTGCGGATCAGGTCCATGAAAATTTCCTGGTTGACCGGGTCGAGCCCCGAAAAGGGTTCATCCAGGATGGCAAAACGCGGCCGGTGAAGGATCGATGCGATAAACTGGACCTTCTGCTGGTTGCCTTTCGAGAGGGTTTGCAATTTCTCGCCGGCCCGGTCGGCAAGGTTCATTTTTTCCAGCCACCGGATTGACTCTGTGCGGGCTTCCGCCGGTTTCATGCCCCGTATGGACGCCAGGTAGACCAGGGTGCGCAATACCGGCAGATCCAGGTACAACCCCCGTTCTTCAGGCAGGTAACCGATCTGGGCGGCCGGCGGCAAATGGCCGGCGCCCTGTCCAAAATTCCAGGTAATTTTTCCGCTATCCGGCCGGATAATATCGAGCATCATCCGGAGTGTAGTGGTCTTTCCGGCGCCGTTGGGCCCCAGGAAGGCAAAGATTTCCCCCGCCTCCACATGGAAAGAAAGGTTGTTGACCGCTTGTACGGTTTTGTAGTTTTTTGTCAGGTTTTCGATACGAACCATTAGAAAAGAGCAAGGTTAAAGGATAAAGGGTAAAGAACTGACCACTGACAACTTTTACCCGCCATAGCGCAGCGAAGGCGGGGACCACTGACAACTGACAACTGACCACTGACCACTGACCACTGACCACTACTAAAACCGCTCCAACAACCGTTTGGTAGCCCATATCCCCTCGTGTTCCGTGAGTTTGTCTCCTTCGTATTCCACGCTGGCATATCCGGTATAACGGGCTTCGCGGACGATTCCGGCCATTTTTTCAAAGTCGATACGGGTTTCGAACCCTTGATCATCGAAAGCATATGATTTTGCGCTGACTGATTTTGCAAACGGCATCAGCATTTTTACGCCCTCGTAGCGGTTGTAACGCCGCTCGCCGCCCCATATTCTGCTTTCGGAATAATCAAAATTATCAAAGTCGACCATCGTGCCGGTGTTTTTTTCGCCGGTCGCCCGGATCAATTCGACCAACCACTCCGGATTGGACGACATGCCGCGTTAATCCCTGAAAAACATCCCCGACCCCATCACATTGTTCCGGCCCGTCCACTCCGGTTGAAAGTGGATCTGGCTGGAATGGGAGTCGGTTTTATCCCAATCGACCACCGATACGTTCAGCCGGAAGGTCTTCCAACGCGCTCCCTGGCGTTCCTGAAGGTAGGAAATGGGGATGGCTGCTTCCAGCACATAACCGTCGCCGGTCGTTTTACAAACCCGTTGCAGGCCGGCGGGTGTCGGAACATCGGGCAAAACCCGCATTTCCTGCCCTTCGTAAGCCGGGCTTTGCGCCAGGTAAAGTTCGTCGGCATAATTTTTTGCACCGGTTGATAACGCGGCGGCGCCCAACGGAAGCCCGTTCAACACCACCCGGATCGCATCCTGCCGGAGCGGAGAAACTCCGGGGTCAAGCCGTAATTCGTTATCTTTTACCCGGACCGCCAGATACAGGAAGTTTTTATCGTACCCCAGGTTAAACCAGGCTTCTGCGTCTTCCTTTTCCGGCGCCTCAAAATGCCAGGGCCATTCCTGCCACTCCCCAAGGTCGCCGTCCACTTTGACAACCTGTTTGAGCTGAAGTGCATTGTTTTTCAGGATGGGTTTGACCGGGAAACGAAAAGGTACCGCCATCGCCACCTGCCCGGTTTGGGAATGGGTGACTTCGGCATAGATATCGACCGGGGTGATGGCGGAAAGCGGCTTGGGCCGCCGGGCTTTCAACTGAAAAGGGATCAACTCCACGGAATTGGGCGCCAGTTCAATTTCGTTTTTGCCCATTTCAACAGACAAGTCCCAACTGAAGCTTTCCCGGAGACGGACTTTGATGGGCTGATCGTTGTCGTTGGTGATCCGGATCTGGGCGCCGCCGGCTTCAAACCAATCCCGGTCCACAAAAATGGGTTCTATTTTGACGGAACTGATGCGCGCAGCTTTGTCGATGTACTCGCGGACATCAGCCGTCATAACGTCTTCGTTCCAGATGCCCTCCAGTTGCAGGTTGGCCATGATGGGGCCCTGGTCGGTCATCGTCACCCAGGTCACGTGGTCAAATTCGCCCATCTGCGGGCCGCGCAGGGAGGAGCCGCCGCCCGTGGTGGCCAGTACGAAGTATTTGCCGTTGTTGCGTTCGTATTTGGTGTAGGAATGGTAATGTCCGGTGAAAACGGTGTGTTTCCGGACGGACAACAGCTTTTCCACATCCGGCCAGCGTTTGGTGTCCTCCAGGGTCCAGAGGGGTTGGTGCATGAAGACCAGGGTCCATTTTACGTCCGGGTTTTCCGCCAGGGTTCGTTCCACGTAGGCGTACTGTTCATCCGAGATCGTCCCCCTGCCCGCCCCCCGGAGTTGGTCTTCGCTGTTGAGGCAGAGGAACAACACATCGCGGTAAACAAAGTGGAACCAGGTATGCCCGAAGCGTTTTTTCCATTCGTCCAACTGCACCGGGTTGGTCAGGTCGTGGTTACCGGGCACATAGAAGAACGGCATTTGCAACCCGGCGGTGAAGGAGGTGAATTCCGTCCATTGCCGCGCCAGTTCGGCCGTATCGCCGGAGTACCCCTCGATCAGGTCGCCCACACTCATTACAAATTCGGGCTGCAGCCAGTTGAGCTTTCGGATGCCGTCTTCAAACACGCCGGGCCGGTGGCCGCCTGTCCGGTCGGTGACGATAGCAAACTGAAAGCGGCAGGGGTCGTTGTTCAGGTCCAGACTGGTATAGGGTACCGGGCCTTCGGGCAGGGAAATGGTCAGGGTCAGGTCGTCGGCGCAATCGCGGGTGGTTTGGGCCGGCAAAACGAGGGAGATCAGGGCAAAAAACAGGAAAAACAGGCATTTTCTCATAGATCGGTGCTTTGGGGTAAAAGTAGGGAAGAATTGTATGTTGGGGGTTAAATCCTTGTGAATTGTGGTCAGATTTATTTTTCTGAAGGGGGATGCTTAATCGTAATACCCTTTGTACGGGGCATTCGTCGGGTTGCCGTTTTTGTCATACGTTCACCCGCCCAAAAGGGGCTGGCGTAAATGGGGGTTTTGGTTGCCCGTCAATTATCGTCCACCCGGTCCCATCAACGGCCGGTAGATAAAATTCATGAATTTTATCTACCGGTTACCCATGAATTTTATCTACCGGTTACCCATGAATTTTATCTACCCAACCCAACCGCCACCCGCTCCACCTGCACCAGCCCGCCCTGCCGTACCTCCACCCAATACACACCCTGGGACAACCTCAACCGAACCTGATTTTCTTCACTTTCCAACACCCGGACCAATCTGCCCAAACCATCAAAAACCCGGATCTCCAGCGGGCTGCCATCCTGATTAATCCTCCTCACAAACACCTCCTCCAACGCCGGATTCGGGAAAATCTCCACCAGCCTCACCCCTCCCCCAGGCGAGGTCGTCGCCACCGGCGGCGGGCCGTCCAGGTCGGTATGGTAAATGGAGATGCCGCCGCGGTAATTGCCCACGGCCATCTCCAGCTTGCCGTCGTTGTCGATATCAGCCAGCGCAACATGTGTTTTTTCACCAGCGGCGATCTGGCCGAAATTTTCGGTTTCCAGGGTGAAAGCCCCGCTGAGGTTTCCCTCGATATTGCCGTAAGACTCGATGCGGCCGGTTTCCGTCCCGGTGAACAAGCGGTAAACCCCGTCAATCTCCTGCATCCAGGGCGAGCTGTACCCCGTTGTGAAACCCTGTATCCGGGTGTCCACCAGGCCCAGGAAAAAATTGTTGGGCGCCGCCGAGGGGTCGGGATTGAACTGCGGGGCCGAAGGGATCCCTGTATTCTGAAAATAATTGATATTGCCGTTGCGCTCGCCGATGATGAGATCGGGCAAGCCGTCGCGGTTGAGGTCCACGATCTGGGGTACGCTTGCCTGGCCCACATTGATGCCTTTGTAGTCGTAGATCAACGGTTTAAAATCCATGGGTTGGCCGGGGCCTGCGATGTTTTCAGCGTAAAACAAATGCCCGAACTGTTCGCCGATCAGGGCGTCCAGGTCGCCGTCGTTGTCGAGGTCTCCGAAACAAGGGGTAAAAGCGAAAGTGGTTGCGCTGAAGGCATTCATCCCCAGGAAATCGTCGTCTTCCAGGGTAAAGGCCGGCGATGAAGGAGTTCCGGTGTTCCGGAAGTAAAAAAGGCGCGGATCTTTTGCGCCGAAAGGGGCGAAGGCGCTGTAATTGCCCGCCACAATGTCCGGCCGGCCGTCGGCGTCAACATCCGCAAAGACCGGGCGCGCGCCGGTACCCAGATCGATCATGCCGTCAACCAACCAGTTTTTTTGTTGCAGGGAAAAAACGGGGGCATTGTCGGCCCCGGTATTCCGGTAAAGCCACAAGCAATCCAGATCCTCCGAGCCTTGTTTGTTGTTGGGGGCAGCCAGCAGATCGCGTTTGCCGTCGCCGGTAACATCGAGGTAAAATGCGGCCGGGAAGAGGGGAATATCCGCTAGTTGGCTGATACTGGGGAACAAAGCGTTCTGCTGGGTGATCCAGCTCTCCTGGCAATTGCCGCCGTTGGTCAGGTAATTGAACAGGGAAAAATTCAGGTCGCCCAGGATGAGTTCGCGGTCGCCGTCGCCGTCGCCGTCAAATGTGCACAGCGTTGACCCCGCGTGCCGGATCTGCAAAGGCATATCTCCATCCGGCCGGAATTGGTCGGCGCATCCGCCCATGACCGGCGAAAGGTCCACTTCCACCTGCAAACCGCTTTCGTAGATCCCGCCCCAGCAGTCTTCTGCCAGGCGATAGATCAGGCTGTCCCGGCCAAATCCCATTTCAACCGACTGATTGGCGTACAATTCGATCACCCCGCCGGCCACATTGAAGGTAAGGATGTCCAGGTCGCCGTCGCAATCCAGGTCGTCGACAGCCGGATAATCGATGGTGCTGACGTACAACTGGGTTTGCCCGCCGCTGGCGATGGGTACAAAAATGACATCCGCAGCCCCCGGGAAATTGACCCGGGAAAAGGCTAGTTTGCCATCCTGATAATCACCCCGGTACACCATCACCGCGTCAAAAGCCTGATCGGAATAAGCAAAAAGGTCCACTATGCCGTCGCCGTCGTAATCGCGCAGGAGACACCAGTTGTGAACGACCGGGAAATTTCGGGCATAAGAAAGATCCAGTGCATAATCCGGCGACCCGGCCGTTCCCTGGTTGATGAAAGTGAGGTGCAGATCCCCCACCCTGTCGAAAATGTAGAGGTCCTGGAGGCCGTCGTTGTCGAGGTCAACAGCCGAAGGTTGCGGGCAGTTGAGGCCGCCCGCCCAGGGATTGCGCAGGGGCGCACCGGAAATGGATACGGGTATGTCAGCCAGCAGCAGGGGTTGCCCCAGCATTTGGGCGCCATAAACTGACACGATCAAAAAAGGCAGGAATACAGGTAGTCTCACATTGATGCGATTGATGATTGGCCGGATATTGAGGTATGCCCGGTCCGTGCAAAATAACGAAGAGAAATGGTATAAGGTTGTATTTTTGGCCGGTTACTTCCGTTTTATTCCTGACAATTTGTTGGAAAAACCTGTATATTTACAGCAAAGCCAGGCCTTTAATGAAAGAATTACCCATAGGACGCCAAACATTCAGCGAATTTATAGAACAGGACTTGTTGTATGTAGATAAAACCCGTTACGTTTGGGATTTGGTTCGCCAAGGCAAGTTTTATTTTTTATCGCGTCCACGTCGCTTTGGCAAGTCTTTGTTATTGACCACTTTGAAGTCATTTTTCGAAGGCCGGGAAGACCTTTTCAGAGGGCTTTTTATTCATGATAAAGTCAAGGAATGGAAAAAACATCCGGTTGTACATATTGACTATTCCCTGGTGGAATACAAAAAAAGCAAGGAGGTTTTCGAAGATTCGCTTTTGAGTTACCTAAGCAGTATTGCCCGCAATTTTGAAATAGAAATTCAACAAACGGTTATCCAGAATTTTTTCAGGGAGCTTATCATAGAATTGTATAATCGCAATGGCGAGGTGGTTGTTCTCATCGACGAATACGACAAACCACTGGTAGATTCTTTGACCGACGAAAACCAATTCAAAGAAAACCGGGAAATCTTGCGAAGCCTGTATAGCAGCATAAAAGGGTTAGATGAGTATCTCCGGTTTGTGATGTTGACCGGTGTGAGCCGTTTTGCAAAAGTGAGCGTTTTTTCAGGCATGAATAACCTGGAGGACATCAGCATGAGCGATGCGTTCAGTTGCATTGCAGGTTTCACACAGGAAGAATTGGAGAAAAATTTCGACGCTCATCTTCAACCGCTCCCTTCAAGGTACAATATGCCCTTTACACCGTTCATGCAGGAAGTAAAATTCCATTACAACGGTTTTTCCTGGGATGGCGTCAATCGTTTGTACAACCCCTTTTCCGTACTGAGATTTTTAAAGGAGGGGGTATTTGATAATTTCTGGTTCTCGACCGGAACGCCAACCTTCCTTATTGATATCATCAAACAACAAAAACAACTCCCGGAATCCCTGGAACAGCTGAAAACTAACGACCTCACAGGCAGTTCCATGCAAATCCGGAATTTCCCTCTTGTACCGTTACTTTTCCAGACCGGTTATCTGACGGTGGCAAAGATTGAGATGGAAGGGGTTAACCGACGCTTTATTCTCGATTATCCAAATGAAGAAGTCTGCCATTCATTCCTGACCTATATAGCCGCTGCTTTTGTAGAAAAAGACGAGTTTGAAATTCAGCCGGAAGCCCTTGAGTTGCGCGATGCCCTCAGAGAGGAGCGCCCACATGATTTTATTATTCGATTGCAAGGTTTTCTGGCCGATATCCCAGCTCGCCTGCACATTCCTAAAAAGGCTTATTTTCATTCTCTCTTTTACCTGATGCTGCGACTCACCGGCGTGCGTTTGCTGTTGGAGAAAGAAACCAGTACAGGCCGTATTGACGCCGTACTCGAATTTTCCGATAAGGTTTACATCATGGAATTCAAATTTGGGACAGGGTCGCGGATCAAAAATGTAAAAACCCTGTCCCGAAACGCCCTTATCCAAATCGAAAATCGGCAATACCACTTGCCCTATCTCCAGACTGGCAAAAAAGTTATCCTTTTTGGAATCGGTTTTCTGGACAAACAACTGGACGGCCGCCTGAAATTCCTGTCATAAGCGCCTCTGACGACCGCCCTCTTCCACTCAATTTTCGGCTTTTTATGGGCTTTTTTTTATGTTCCTTAACGGACACCTGTGTTCGGATACGAACAGTAAAACCGGCGCATCGCTCTGTAAACAACTCATTATCAATACTAAAAAAATTGGCATGGAACTGGCTGCACTAAAATTCGCAGGCGCCCTGCTTTGAACCTGCAAAGAAAATAATTGAAAATCAACTTTTTAAAATATAGGCCATGATCCGGAATTATCTGAAAACCGCCTTGCGCAATTTTCGCAGAAATACCCTCTACACGTGGCTCAATATCACCGGGTTGACCTTCGGGCTGGGTTGTTTCCTGCTGCTCGGTTTGTATTTGTTTGATGAACTGACCTTCGACCAGCGCCACGCCCAGGCAGATCGCATTTTCCGGGTTATTGAACACAAAAAAACAAAAAATGAAGACCTCCATATAGCCGGTACCAGTTTCCGGCTCGCAGAAGACGCCAAAAAAAACATCGGCGAAATTGAAAATACCGCCAGAATAGCGCGTTTCGGCCGGGCCAACCTGATGAATCCCGACAAACCGGAGTACAAAGTTCATGAAGTTCTTGCTATCGCCGATAATGGCTTAATGGAAATTTTTGATTTTCAGGCGCTTGAGGGTAATCCAAAAACTGCATTGGTCGAACCGAATTCCATCGTCGTGACCGAGGAGCTGGCTGAACGGTACTTCCAAACCAGCGATGTTTTGGGTAAAACACTGCATATGGACTTCCAGGAAGCTCCCTTGAAAATCACTGCGGTTTTAAAAAACCACCCTCGAAATTCGAGCCTTGATTTCCCGTTGGTCATTTCAGAAGCCACCTTTCTGGCCGATACGAGTTACCGCCAGGATGTAAATGGCGATTGGTCGTCCAACAACTTTATGACCTTCGCATTACTCGGAAAAAAGACCGATCCCAACCTGGTTGCACCCAAATTAACCGAACTGGTCTACAACAACTTCAAACCGGAAGAGGGCGCCTCGATGTCGTATAGCCTGCAGGCGCTCAAAGACATGCACCTTTATTCCGAAAATATCGTGGACGCCGCCCGAAATCCCAACGTCGCAGCCCTCAACAGCGGATCGCTTTTTTACCTGAATATATTCGGAACCGTAGCGTTGTTTGTCCTGTTGATCGCCTGTATCAACTATATGAACCTGACCACCGCCAAAGCATCCAACCGCAGTAAAGAGATCGGAATCCGGAAAACCATCGGGGCCTTCCGTCAACACCTCATCACCCAGTTTATGGCGGAATCGACGTTGATTACGGCGGTATCTTTTGTCCTGGCAATCGCCCTGGTGAATATGCTGCTGCCTGCTTTTAATCAATTCACCCAGAAGGAACTCACCCTTGATTTTTCCACCGATCCCCGGGTCTGGGTTTTCAGCCTCGCGACCCTGATCATTACGGGCCTGATGGCAGGCAGCTACCCTTCACTCGTTTTGTCGAATTACAACCCCGTAACGCTTCTGAAAAAGCTCAAACTCAGAAACAAGGGAAATTTGTCGCTGCGCAAAGCCCTGGTGATTTTTCAGTTTTCGGTTTCCGTATTGATGATCATCGCGACCATCGTATTGTACCAGCAAGTGCGGTACCTGGACAACAAAGATCTGGGTTTCAAAAAGGACCTTCTGGTGGTTGTGGACATCAACAGCGGTCAGATCCGGCAGCGATCGGAAACCGTGCAGGCAGAGTTTTCAAATATCCCGACCGTTCGCAACGTCTCCGTAACCTCCCGGGTGCCCGGCGAGTGGAAATCCATCCCAACCGTCAAGGTACGAACTGAGGGCAGCAGTGAAGAAGGCAAGGCAGCCTACTTTCTGGGAGTTGACGAGGAATTTTTCAAAACCTTCGAAATTGAAGTGTTAAAAGGACAGGGTTTCAGCGGAGCCGCCGACACCTCTTCCATACTCATCAACGAAACCGCTGCCAAACTGTTGGGCATCACCGAGGCAGCCGGGCAACAAGTGGAAATCCCGGAACGGGCATTTGAAGGCAGTTATTTCCCGTTGCGGGGCGGATTAATCTTCCGGCCAAAAATAGTGGGTATTGTAAAGGATTTTCATTTTCAAACCCTTCGCGAAAAAATTGCGCCCCTGGTCATCGGGTACCAGCGCAACCCGATCCAGAATATTGACTATTTCACCTCCAGAATCGCGCCGGATGATATCCCCGGCGCCTTGCAGAAAATGGAGGCCGCCCTCCTGGCCATCGACCCAAATCATCCCCTCGAATACCATTTCCTGGACGAACAACTGGCCTTGTTTTATACCGAGGACAACCGGCGTCAAACCATGCTGGTCTGGGCAGCGTTGGCGGCTATTTTCATCGCATGTATGGGTTTGTTTGGCCTGGCAACCTACGCTGCCGAACAACGCCTGAAGGAAATCGGGGTGCGAAAGGTATTGGGCGCTTCGAATGCCGGGCTGGTCAGCCTGTTGTCAAAGGATTTCCTCAAGCTGGTGCTCATTGCTATTGTTATCGCTTCGCCCCTCGCCTGGTTTGTAATGAATCGATGGCTCCAGGAGTTCGCTTACCATATCGACATCCAATGGTGGGTCTTTGTTTTGGCGGGTGTAACAGCGGTAGCCGTGGCTTTTTTAACCGTAAGTTTCCAAAGCCTGAAAGCGGCCATGGCCAATCCGGTCAAGTCGTTGCAAAGCGAATAAGTAGTATTTTTTTCCTTAATATTTATGGTCGAACAACATTATTAGCTATAAATTTTACGGTTAACCATAAAATTTATAGCTTTACAAAAAAAACATGATACCTCGCTTTTAGCCGGAACCTGAGAAAAGAAGTCACCAGCATGGATAAAATATATTTCCATGACCTGGGCATTCGAAACGCCCTTATCGAGAATTTTAATCAACTTTCCTTCCGCCAGGATACCGGTCAATTGTGGGAAAATTTCCTGCTTTCCGAACGCCGGAAAAAAATGGAATACCAAAGAATATACGGTAGCGTTTATTTTTGGCGAACCTACTCCGGCGCCGAACTGGACTATGTCGAAGAAAGAGACGGACAACTTTTGGGTTACGAATTTAAATGGAAACCTCAAAAAAGGAATGCGCCCGCCACTTGGCTCGGAACTTATTCCAACTCATCCTATCAACTGATCAACCGCGACAATTTCACAACCTTCATCCTTTAACCTTCTAAAACACCCTCCGCGCATCCACATTGTTCCGGTCATACGGGATCTTGATAAAATCGAGCGTACCGGGTTTCACCCGGACGTAGAAGCTGTAAGTCCCCCGCGTAGGCGCCCAACTCATGCCCATCTCCCAGCAATGCAGGTCGCGGCTGAAGCTCAGGTAGGGGTAGGTCAGGCTTTTCTGCACAAAATCGTAGCCGATGCGGGAGATCGTGATATTCCATTTTCTGGAAAGCTGGATGGCGCCCTGCAGGTCGATGGAATTGGTGAGCATCGTGAAGGTATCGCGGCCGGTGGGTAGCCGGTCGAGGCCGAAGGTCATGTTGTGGTTGATCGAAAAATTTTCGAACAGGCTGAGAAAATCCGTCTCTTCTACCCTTTTGAACTCTTCCTCTCCGTCCTGCGGCACTTCTTCGACCACCTCCTCTTCTTTTCCCTGAAAAATAGCCCGGATCTTTCCTACCGTCATGCGGGTATTGAGGTTGATGTCGGCGCTGACAAACTCGACGAGGTTGCCGTTGGTGCGCCAGGTGGTTTTGTCTACCCTCCGGTAGATTCCCTTGTCATCCAGTTCGCGCACCAGGGGGTCAAACGTGGCGCTGAGCCCCAGGGTGGTGGCGCCTTTGAAAAAGCGGGTCGTGCCGCGCATGCTCACCGGGCTCCATTTCAGGGAGTCGGCCGCAAAATTGTAGTTTCCGTTGATGTAGATATTGTCGAAGAGTTTGAGTTTCTTTTCCGTCGAGTCTTTTTTTGACCAGAGTTTGGCTTCAAAAATATTGTTGATGCTGTAACTCAACGCCATCTGCCGGCCGCTTGCGGGGGGCCCTCCGTAAATGCCGCGGTCGAAGACCCCGTAGCGCGCCAGTACCTGGGTGTCGCGGGGTGTGGGCACATACCGGTAGTACCCCAGGTCTTCATTCAGGTAATCCGGCGCGTAACCGATCGTGACCGAGGGTTTGATCACGTGCCGCATCCCGCGCAACCAGCCCGATTTAAATTTTACCGTGCCGAAGATCTGGGTATTGAGGCTCAGCCCCGCGCTAATGGTCCGGAAGGCCTTGAAACCCGGCAACAGCGTATCCTGCAGGTAGCCGAAACTGTTGATCCTGATTTCCTGTTCGCCCGTGGAACTGTTGATGATCGTATCGGCGTCGATTTCCCTTATGAATTCACGGTTCAGCGATTTAAAATTCCAGACTTCCCGGTAACTGACGCTCGGGTTGAGGCTGAAATACTTGAGAACTTTGAAGGACGTGCCGGTACTGATATCGTGTTTGGCGCCGTATTGCGCGTCTGCCAGGGTTTGGGAACTGAAAAAAGTGGTATCGGCCCCAATGAAAGTGCTCTTGGCCTCGCCCTGGTACCGGAGGGTGATATTTTCGTACCAGCGTTCTTTGTTGCTGGGTTTCTGGCTTCTGAAGGGGTACAAGGTCTGGGTCTGGAAATTGATCACCGGGAAATTGACGGTCATTTGCCGGGAGTTGGTGTTCTGGCTATGGCTGAAGGCCACACTGAGGTTGAGGGGTTTGTCGGTCCAGTTCTTCACAAAGCTGAAGTTGGAGTTGATCTGGTTCTCAAGTACGCTGCGGGCGTCGTTGTACACCCGGCGCTGGTAATCATTGGTCTGGAAACGGATGGATCCGCCGATATTGATGGAAGGGTGCGCGGCCCGGTCCTGGTTATGGGTCCAGTTGACTACAAACGAGCGTGGCCGGGAGATGGATCCATCGCTGTTTTCCTGGCGCCGGATATCAAATCCCACCCGGAAATTGCCGCGGTATTTGTAGCGCTTGACATATTGGGATTCCACAGCCAGCCCCCAGGTGCCTTTCACATAGATATTGCTTTTCAGCGAGAGGTTGATATGGTCGCCGATGGGAAAAAACCAGCCGATGCCCTCAAAGCCAAAACCCCATTGTTCGGAATAGCTGTAATCGTTGGGGAATAAAAGGCCGGTGCTGCGGCCTTTGGAAATGGGAAAAAACCCGAAAGGCAGCCACAAGGGGGTCGGCACCCCCATGATCTCCAGGTTGGAAGGGCCGACAACAACGATCTTGTCGGGGATCAGTTTCTGGCGCTGGCTGCGGATGCCGAAATGGGGTACAGGCGCGGTGCAGGTTGTAAAAATGGCGTTCTGGTTAAAAATGACGTCGTTGGAAGGCAAGGTAGTATCCCGGGTGGGCGGTCCGCTGATGAATTTGGCTTTTTCCCCGTGTACGATAATATCTTCATATTTGGAAGTGACTTCGTACACCACGCCCTTCCGGCTTTGAAAGTTGTACCGCATCCGTTTGGCGGTAAAAGTCTGGTCGCCGTCGGCAAACTCCGGCAACTGCGCGGGCCTGCCAAGGCTGTCGGGCATACCTTCGGCGGTGACGATATTGGTCTGCCAGTCAAAAACGATATGGCCTGCTTTCAGATTGATCGTGTTGTATTTGACCTCCGCCTGACCGTACAAATGAATTTTCTGACCGGCAATATCGTAGATCATGGAATCCGCTGCGGTGTATTCCACCGGCCCGTCGAGGGAATCCTGGGAAAGGACCACGCCCAGGGCAGGGTCAAGCAACGGATTGCGGGGAAGCGTATCTTTTGCAATAACCAGGCTGTCGGGCCGGGATAAAGTGTCCAAACGGACCGGTTGCTGCGCCAGGAGAGCCCCGCAGGTGACAAAGAAAAAGAAAATTCCAGGCGTTATATTTGTTCTCAAGGGTTAAAATCCTTTATTTTTGCCAATTCGAATGAAGCAATATTTCCCAAAAAATAAAAATGAGAAAACGACAGCGTCGATGACATACCCAATAAAATCCCTTCTGCAAACGATCTTTTGCTGCCTTGTGCCGGCTCTCCTTAACGGATTTAACTTTTCATTTTCAATTCCTCCGACCGAATTGGCTGTTGGAAGCGGCAAATTTAGCGATCCATCCTCAAACCCGGAAGGATCTTACCGGATTAAAACCGTCGTGATCGATGCAGGCCACGGCGGACACGACCCGGGCTGCCTCGGCAGCCATTACAAGGAAAAAAACATTGCGCTGGCCATCGCCAGGGCAGTTGCAGCCGAAATGAGCGCCCGCTTTCCGGACGTCAGGTTCATCCTCACCCGCGAAGACGACACCTTCATCCCCCTGTATGAAAGAGCCGCCATCGCCAACCGCAATAATGCCGACCTGTTCATCTCCATTCATTGCAATTATATGCCCGGCAGCAAGGCTACCAAGGGAACCGAAACCTACGTGATGGGCCTGCACAAAGCCGAACACAACCTGGCCGTCGCCAAACGGGAAAACGCGTCTATCCTGCTGGAAGAAAACTATGAAAAGAATTACGACTGGGATCCCAATTCGCCGGAAGGCCATATCATGCTCAGCATGTACCAGAACGCCTACCTGGAGCAAAGCATCCTGCTGGCCGATAAGATCGAGTCCCGGCTTGCCGGCGACGCCGCCCGCAAAAGCAGGGGAGTCAAACAAGCCGGGTTTGTCGTATTGAAAGAAACAACCATGCCCAGCATCCTGATAGAAGCCGGGTTTTTAAGCAACGCGGAAGAAGAAGCCTTTCTGAACACGGAAGAAGGGCAAACAACCGTTGCCGGCGCCATTGTCGCCGCTTTTGAGGAATACAAAAATGAACTGGAAGGCAACGCCAAAGCAACATTCGCCGCAGCAACCAAGCCCGTGCAAAAACCAACGGATGCGCCCCGCAAGCAGAGCCCGCCTCCACAGGTATATACCCCCGCTCCCGCCCGTTCGCCGGTACAGGCCAATGTGCAGCAGGTAGAAAATAAAACCTTACCCGCTTACAACTCGCAACCGCCCCAACGGGAAAGGATGATCATTCCGATGCAAAACCAACCCCAGGCCCAAACCGCACACCAGCAAATAGCCTATGACCAACCTGCCGCGGTAAAAACATCGGCCAAAATCAACCCCGACAGAAATGCCGGCATACGGTTTTGTGTACAATTGGCAGCATCCCCCAAACCGCTGGATACCCAATCCGCCAAATGGACAAACATCAAATACCTGGTTGAAATGGTAAAAGAAGATAACCTGTACAAATACCAGGCCCGAAATTTTGACAGCCACGAACAAGCCTCTGACGCACGCCTGGAGTTGCAACGGCTGGGATTCTCCGACGCTTTTATTGTCGCTTATAAAAACGGCGTTAAAATGCCTGTCGAGGAAGCCATCAAGGCATTGGGCGCCGATTGAACCGTTCAACTTTTTTAAATGAAGGGCGTTTTTCTGGATTATCCAACATTATTACAAATTCTTCTAGCTTTGCGGGCTTGCTCAGCTTAAAAACAGCAAAATGAACATCTCAAACGAAGTCAAGATCGGTTTTCTGGCGGTTGTCGCCATTGCGCTTTCTTTCTGGGGTTACAATTTCATCGTTGGCAAAAATCTGCTTTCCCGTTCCGATTATTACCAAATCGTTTATAATACAGTTGAAGGGCTCCAGGTGGGCACTCCGGTTCGCGTCAGCGGGGTGGAGGTCGGCACCGTCACCGGCGTTGAATTCATGAACAACGCTGAAAAACAGGTTTTAGTCACCATTACCATGAAGGATAATCTCCCGGTCCCCTCCAATGCGACGGCGCTGCTCGTAGCGGTCGGTTTTATGGGCGGCAAGGCCATCCTCCTGGAATACGGCGCCCCCTGCTCCGGCCCCGATTGCGCCAAAAACGGCGATTTTCTCACCGGGAAAACAAGGCCCTTCCTGATGTCCATGCTGGGGGCCGACGACCTCACTACTTATATCAAAGATCTTGAAAAGGTCTTTCAGGGCATTGTAGATACGTTGCTCAGCAACCAAAACGCCATCGGCAGAAGCATGGAAAACCTCGAAGTGATGACGGCCAACCTCAAATCCGCTACCGGCCAGGCCGATCAGTTGATGCGCCGCTCTTCCGGGGATATCCAGGCTTCCATCGCCAGCCTCAAAGGATTGACTACCACGCTCGACGCCAAAAGGGATAAGATCGGCGGCATTATCGACAACGCGGATACCTTCAGCAAACAACTCACAGAAACAGACCTCCAGGGCACGATGGCCGAAGTGAAACAAACCATCCTGGAACTTAAAACCACCCTGGCTTCAGCTGAAAAAGCGCTCTCCGGCGTTTCCGGCGCAGTCGGGAAAATCCAGAACGGGGAAGGAACCCTCGGCAAACTCCTCAATGACGACGGTTTGTATTACGACTTCAAATCCGTGAGCGAACGCGCAGATTCGCTGCTCAATGACATCGAAAACCGGCCTTACCGGTATATTCCGCTGAAAAACCGCAGGAAGGTGTTGCGGTATGATCGGTTGGATGAGAAGAATTAATGTTGATCTGTTGATCTGTTGATTTGTTGATTTGTTGGAAATCAAATCAACAAATCAACAAATCAACGAATAAACAACAAATCACCTCAGCTCCACCGGCTTCCGGATCAACCCGGTAAATGACCGCAGTTCGATCTCATATTTGCCGGCTTCATACCTGCTTAAATCCAGTTCATAGATGGTGTTGACGGGCAAGTCGAACACTTTTTCCTTGAAAACCACCTCGCCGGTGTTATTTTTCACCACTACATCGCTGATGTTCACCCGGAGGCTTTCAAAATCGATATAATAGACGCGGTTTGTCTCGTCGGCGTAAATCGTCCAGTCTTCCTGCTGCAATTCCGGCAAATCGGTAAGTTTTGAGTCTATCCCCTTGGCCGTCCAGGAGGAAGGCGTGGCAGCCAAAGATTGGGAGAAAAGAGCCGGTGCGGAAACCAGGCATGCAAAAACACTCAGTACAATAACCTTGCGGTACATGATTTGTTATATTTTGAGAAGTTCACAGGATCAGGACGCAAAATTATAACATCCTTATTGAAAATATTGTAACACCGAAGCACTTTTTTTTTGCCCTTTTGAAAAAAGACGGCAAAACGTCATTCTGTTTTGCGTAACGACAAAACATTTTTTTTATTTTAGGAAAAGGGTAAAATTTTTAAACGGCGGCTTTTTTTTTCTTCGCGGCGGGAAACAAACAGAATACGGGATTTCGACTTCGCTCAATCCCCTTCTGGCGGAGTCGAACAAATTTCGACTTTTATCTTTCCCGTAAAGGTGACTGAGCGGAGTCGAACAAATTTCGACTTTTATCTTTCCCGTAAAGGTGACTGAGCGGAGTCGAAGTCACCACTCACCGCTTCCACCCCGCTAATCTCCGGAATTTTACCCCGCACAGCCTGCTCGATGCCGGCGCGCATGGTCATTTCCGACATATTGCAACTCTGGCAGGCGCCGAGCCACTTGATCTTCACGATATGGTCGTCGGTAACATCCAGCAATTCCACATCGCCTCCGTCAACCTGGAGATGGGGACGGATGTCGTCGAGGGCCGACTCGATGCGGTTCATTAATACCTGTTTTTCTTTCGTTGGCATACTTTCCATTGTACCTCCGACCTCCGGTCGGAGGAAAAAAATAACTGAATTCCAATACAAAAATACGTTATCCCGCGGTTAATTTGAAATCATTTTTTAAGGGCGCCGTGACCGCCGTATTAAAAATTTGAAAATTGCGGGTTCGGTTTTGAAGATGGCGGTTATTCGGATCCATTTAAATAACCCTGCAAATACTCAAAATGTTTGCCCAAACGCCCGTTTTCGGCTACGGTGGCGCGTTCCAGCATCTGGCTTTCCGCCTTAAAAAATTCCGGCAATACATACCGGATGAATCTTTCGCCAAACGATTCGGAGGCATCCCGCGGCAATTCGCTGGGCAGGTTGTCGATGGCCATCATGTCGACGACCTGTTCCTGGAAAGGGGTCGCCTCCCGGCCGGTGAACGGATCGAACCCAAAAACCGGATCGGCGATCGTGCTGGCGCGGATGGTAGACGGAATGGATGAATCCGGGGCCATATCGCAGGTGACGTCTGCGATGACCCTGATCCGGAAATCAGGCCGTTGCATGTCCGGTACGCTAAAAAACGCCGGCGATCCTTTTTCCCAGAATATGCCGTTGATCATCAGGTCGGCTGATTTAAAATACGGCTCGAAAGCGCTCACAAACTCACCCGGGTGGGTATAAAAATCCTTTTTTTCGAAAGGTTTCCCGTCCTTGCGGGCCACGTAGTCCGGACTGCTGAGCTGGGTGAAAACGGCATGGTCAGAATTTTCCGTCAGAAACGCTTCCGGCGATACCTCGCGGATGCCCATATCGCGCAAAACCTGAGCAGCGCCCGAACTCACCCGGCCCGTACCCGTCAGAACGGTTTTAAAAGGGGGCCAGGTCATGGTTGTATAAAATTGTACCGCGTCGGCGTAACATTTGAAACTTTTCATCCTGGGCAGCAGGAACAAACCGGTCCGCATGCCGTAGGTCATCACCCCGTTGTGGGCGCCGACCATGCCTGCAAACCGGCCGAATGCGATCAGCCGTTTCCCCTCGTCGTCGGTCATCACCTCGTAATCGATCAAACGGATGCCTTTTTGCACCACGGCCTGGAGCAATTTCCGGTTGTATGCCTGCTTTTTGATGGTATGGGAAAAAATGCAGTAGGTCTTCCCGGGGATCAGCGCGTCAACCGGTATTTCCTTGATCCCCAGCAACAGGTCGCAATCCGACAGGTCGTCCGTGAGTTCGACCCCGGCGGCCCGGTATTCTTCATCCTGGAACGACCGGATCAGGGAAGGTTCCACGACCAGTTCCACGGGGAATTGCCGTTTCACCAGGGCGCATTGTTCGGGGCTCAGGGCCACCCGCTGGTCGGGCGGCGTTTTACGTTCACGGATCAAGCCAATTTTCATCGTTGCACTTTATTTGGTTGGGCCTGTCTGATAGGAGGAATCGGCTTGCCACGCAATATGCGCAACTGAATCGAGGAATCGCATGCCGCGCAGAAGGCGCGGAGAAACTGATCTAGTGCAGCGAAAGTTCGACCCTTCCAATAAGCTGTTTCCACCGGGTTCAAAAGGCGGCGCAAAATTAGGGAAAATTGTGCTGCCGGGATCCTCTTTGGAGAAAATTAGCGCGGATCGCTCCACATAGCGATCCGATCGTTTGAAACGATCGGATCGCGCTCGGTATATGGGAAAATTCGTGAATGGGAAAATTCGTGAATTTTCCTACCGCAACGATTTTTCCACCCGGTGCAAACAATCCTCCAGGTGAATCCGGTTCATTTGATCGGCATACGGGAAAATTCGTGAATTTTCCCTACCGCAACGATTTTTCCACCCGGTGCAAACAATCCTCCAGATGGTACCGGCTCATTTTATCCGACGCGCCTTTTGCCTTTTTTTTCAGTTCGCGGCGGAGTTGTTCCAGGTCGGCGCGAACCACGGAGAGAAAATCGGTTTTGTCGTACGCGCGGACGGCCGGGGCGTCGTCGCCGGAAGCGGCTGCAGGCGGCTTCAGCAGGCCGGTGAGTTTTTCAACGTAGATCTTCTGCAAATTCCGGCGGTAAACGGAGATCGGCTTTCCGGTGCGGACTTCCGACCAGATACCGCTGTGCAGGTCGGCAAACAGGTCGTCGATGCCGTAGGCGTCCGGGAAGGCGGCGCGGGTTTCGGTCATGCGCTGCATGCGGGCTTCGTCGAGCAAACTGTTGAGGGCGCTTTCCTGCAACTGGGCGACGGAGGCTACGCCCTGATCGGGGGTGATCAGGCTCAGCAACCGGCGGTCGAGCAACCACTCGGGGGTCTGGAAAAGTTGCCGGTTGAGGAAGGCCACCGCGTCTTTTTGCATTGATTTCGGCGCTGGTTCGTATACGATACCGCTCTGGTCGTAGGTCTTCGGGTTTTCGTAAATGCCGCCCACCCATTTGGTGGCATGGCCGATATAGCGGCGGAACTGGCCGACGATATCCCCGTACATCTCCTTCGCCATATCATAGTGTTCGGCGTCTTCCTTCGACCACGTCACGATGTTGGGCAGGATGCGCTGCAGGTTTTTGATCCCATAATCAGAGGCCTGCATGGAGTTGTCGCCCAGGTCTTCGCTTTGGGCGCGTGGGTCGTAGGCGCTCCGTTCGGTCAGGAAATGCACCCTGGGGTTGTCGGCCGCCTTGTCGAGATACCATTTGTTCAGCACCTTCTTGTCGGCTTCATGGCCGGGGGAGTTGTAAATGGGTTTGTAATTCCATTCGATGGCCCACTTGTCATAATCCCCGATGCGGGGGAAGAGGTCGGTTATCCCGTCTTCGGGCTGGGCGACGTAGTTGAAGCGGGCGTAATCCATGATGGAGGAGGTATGCCCGTTGGCGGCCATAAAGGCCTTGTCGCGGAGTTTTTCCACGGGCGTAGCGTGGCTGGCTCCGAAATTATGGCGCAGGCCGATCGTATGGCCGACCTCGTGGGACGAGACGAACCGCACGAGCTCGCCCATGAGCCGGTCGTCAAATTCATTGACGCGGGCGCGCGGGTCAACCGCGGCGGTTTGCGTGGTGTACCACCTTTTCAGAAGTTTCATCACGTTGTGGTACCAGCCGATATGGCTTTCGAGGATCTCGCCTGAACGCGGGTCGTGTACATTGGGTCCGTAAGCGTTTTCCACAGTAGAGGCAAAATAACGGATGACAGAAAACCGGGCGTCTTCCAGGCTCATAGTGGTATCCTGTACAGGCCAGTCTCTGGCAAGGATGGCATTTTTCCAGCCGGCCTGTTCGAAGGCTGCCTGCCAGTCCTCGACGCCCTGTTTGAGGAAGGGCCGCCATTTTTCAGGGGTGGCCGGGTCGATATAGAATACAATGGGTTTGGCGGGTTCGATGAGTTCACCGCGTTGCTGGCGGGCGGCATCGGCGCTGTTTTTGGCTTCCAGGCGCCAGCGTACGGCGATGGTTTCCTGTTCGGCGCGCTGGCCGTCGTTGTCGTATACGGTGTAGTTGGTGGCAAAAATCCCAACGCGGGGGTCGAACAGGCGTTTGCGCATCGGCGTTTTGGGGAGGAGAATCATGGAGGTGTTCAGCTCGAAGGTCACCGCGCCCGTGCTTTGTCCGCCGGCAAGGGGCGCCGATTGCCGGGGGCCGGTTGGGGCGCCCCGTTGCCCGCCCGAAGGGGTATTGACGCCATAGGTTTTGACGGTGCGGACCTCGACGTTGATGGGATAGGCCCGAATGGATTCGATATACGAACGGTCCTTCTGGATGCCGGTCAGGTTGTATTGCTGTTTGGAATTGGGGGGGAGGTCGAAGGCCTGGTTCGGGTTGTTAAAGAAGTCGCCGACCTCGATCACCACGGAGGTATCCTTGCGGATGGATTTGATGTCGAAAGCGGCCGCAATGGGGTCTACATTTGAATTCCGCACCGCGGTATAGATGGGCTGCGTGCTGTCGGGGCTCATGCTGATGAAGTGGATCACCCGGATAAAAACCTTGTTGGAAGGCCCTTTTTCGAAGCGGATCACCTGGCGGTTGGCCTGTTCCCCGCCGTAACCCGCGCCGGACGGGGTTTTGGACATGCGCGTGACGGTCATAATGTCCCGTCCGAAAACCGAGTCGGGGATCTCAAAATAATATTTGTCTTCGAGTTGGTGCACGGTCAGCAGGCCGGTCATGGAACGGGCTTTTGTAGTGATCAGTTCGCGGAAGGCTTTGGGGCCCGATTTTTTGGTGCTGTCGCGGCTTGCGGAGGTTTTTTCCCCTCCATCGGCGCCCGGCCGGGATGGACGCTGGGCGTAAAGGTCTTGCGAAAACAGGCAGAATAGCGCTAAAAGGAAAACTGCGGAAAAACGGATTGCAATTGGTTTCATACTGTTCTTATTGGTTGGCTGAGCAATAAAATATTGTCAAAAATTCAAATTCAAAGCGGCAAAATAAGGCTTACATTCAAATTATCCGGCAAAAAGAGACCTAAAATACAATTTGTCAAACGAACCCATTGCGCGACCTCAATGTTTTTCACCCGCCATCCACAGACATAAACCCTGCCATTCTGTCACTCGATATCCCGAAGGGACGCCTTCAGCGCAAAAAATCCGGCCGGGCATGAATTTTGCCATTATTTTTTTCGATTGAAACTTTTCCAGTGTGATATGGGTTAAGTACATTTGATCGCAATTTTATCCTTCGCGCCACGCCTAAGGCGTTACCCGAAGGATAATGCCGCAGGATGGATGGTTATTGACAAACCATCCGACACGCGGTATACCAGGTCCCGAAAGCGGGACAACCCAAGGGGGCGTAATGGTATTGACAGGATTGATTACTTGTAAGTAAGCATGCCGGAGCATTCCAGATCATCTCCGTCAACAAATGTCCGGAACATCTTTAGATGGCAACACTCAGTATGCCATGGCTGCCTAATTCCAGGAATTAGAAGGCCATTACGCCGCAGGTTTGATTTCTGCTACACAGCCTGTCGCGTATCATCAACCCGCAGAATAGCTTCAAAGCCGGCTCCGACTGCGAAGCGAATCCTCAGGGGCTAAGGAATGAGTTGCGGAGGGTTTCCGTCCCACCCCGTTCCCGACAATCCAACCGGAAAATAAGCATGTAGAAAGCTTACGAGGGCTTTCTCTGGACGCGAGTTCGACTCTCGCCGCCTCCACTCTTTTTCAGTTGGCAGTTCGCCAGTGGGCTGTTGGCAGTTCACCTTCGATCTCCGCAGAAATCATTTCAAAATAAAAGAAAGTATTTTCGAAAATCTGCCAGATCTCTTCCCCTCAACTGACAACTGATCACTGACAACTGACAACTGACAACTTTTAACAAGTCCACCTTCAACCAAATTAAAGTTTCGATCATGCTCTTTAGAAACCTCCTTTCCCTCGTTTTCTTTTCATCCCTGTTTTTTGCCGTCTCCTGCGGTACCGGCGCCTCGTCCGGCAAAGACCAACCGACAGCAGCCGACTCCGCCGCCATTCAGATCCCTGCGCCGGAGGACACACCCGACGAATCCGAAGATAAAACCAAACGGCCCAGCCCGGTCCGGCAAGCCACCGGAACCATCGGCGATGTCACAGTGACCGTCGATTACGGCAGCCCTTCCGTTAAAGGCCGCAAGATCTGGGGCGAACTGGTGCCCTTCGGTGAAATGTGGCGTACCGGCGCCAACGAAGCCACGACCATCACCGTCTCCAAAGCCGTCATGGTGGAAGGACAGGCGCTTCCGGCCGGCAAATACGCCTTGTTCACCATTCCCAACAAAGACAAATGGGTGATCATCTTCAACAAAAATGCGGACCAATGGGGCAATTATGACTATGATCAGAACCTCGACGCCCTACGTGTTGAAGTCAAACCCATGCCCCTCGATCAATCCGTTGAAGCCCTCGAATTTGCGGTCGAAAATGGGCAAGTGACCCTGAAATGGGAAAAAATGAGCGTCGCTTTTAAGATTAATTAACCGGCTTCGGTTGGCAGTTGGCAGATGTTGCAAAAGGCTGCCAACTGCAGACTGAAGACTGCCAACTGCAGACTGCCAACTAAAAAAGAATGCTCCTCCAACTCCTCCTCTTCCTTATCATCGGCCTGTTTGCGGCGATGTTATTCCTCAATGTCTATTTCCGCATCAAGGTACTTCAGACCTATAAGAAACTGGTGCAGAACAAGGTAGAGTTCGGCGCTTCCCACTTGTTCAACAAACAGAAAATGGAGGCGGAGATCTATCCAAAATACCCGCATATGAAAAAGGACATCGAGACGTTTGTCAATCATTTGCGGTACTCCATCCGGATGGCTACGGTGCTGATCGCACTGATCACGTTGTTTGGGGGGGTGTTGATGTATTTTAGGAATTGAGGAACTGAGGAATCGAAGAATTGATTTTCGATTCCTCAGTTATATTAATGCAAATCCTGCCGGGTAACTACGGTGCCAAACTCCCGTGCCAGCGCGGTCCGGATCTCTTCCAGTTTCAGGTGCACTTTCATATGGACCATTTGTTGTTCCAGATTACCTTCTTTTTGACGCCTGGACAGCAGGGCGAGATTTTCCTTTGACAAGCGGGTGATCTTAAACTGCCGGAACCGGTTGAGCCCTTGCAAGGTATCCTTTTCAAAATTTTCCTCGGGCATTTTCTGGCTTTGCAGCCGGATCTCGTAACGTTTTTCCCATCCTTCGCTGAATTCATAGGGAGAAGTGAGCAGGTCGGAGGTGAGTTGCCGGATCTTTTCGTCTTCGTGGTTGAGGAAATAATGGCTGTGGATCGGTTGACCGCCTGCGATCCTTTCGCGGGTTTCCATCACGATCCGGTGGTAGAACGGGTTGTCGAAATATTCCAGGATATCGGCAATATTGGTCAGGATGTATTCTGCAATGGACACACCTGCCTTGGGGTCAAAGATCTTTTCCCCGGCTACGATCAGCAGGCGGACGATATCCCGTTCCTGGTATTCGTCGCCGATGGCTGCGGGTGGTTGGGCGGCGGGGTCATTCAGCGATTCCTCCCATTGTTCCGCCAGGAGTTCAGCGTCCTGGGCGGCAGAATCCGGGTGGGTTTTCCGGCGGTCCTGGGTCAGCCGTTTGGAGAGGGATTTGTTGACCTCGCCGACCAGCAATTGTTCACTCACTTCCACGATCCGGGCACATTCCCGCACGTAGAGGGCCCGTTTGATGGGGTCGGGTATGCGCCCGATGCTGCCCACGATATCTTTGATCACCTCTGATTTCCGGACCGGGTCGCCGGCGGTTTCCTTCATCAGCAAGTCGGCCTTAAAGAGGACAAAATCCTTTGATTTATCAGCCAGGTATTCAGTAAACACCGATGCCCCGACGGATTGAAGGTACGAATCCGGGTCTTCTCCTTCCGGCAGCAGGACGATGCGAACGTTGAGGTCCTGCTCCAGCAAAAGATCAACCCCGCGCAAGGCGGCCTTGATGCCCGCGAAGTCGCCGTCATACAGGATTTTCACATTGGGCGTATACCGTTTGATCAGCCGGATCTGCTCGGTGGTGAGGGACGTTCCGCTGGAAGCCACTGTGTTTTGAATGCCGGCCTGGTGCAGAGAGATCACGTCGGTATAACCTTCCACCAGGATGCACTCATCGGCCTGGCGAATGGCCTGTTTGGCAAAAAAAGCGCCGTAAAGCACCTTGCTTTTGTTGTAGATCTCTGTTTCCGGCGTGTTGATGTACTTGGGCGCCTTGACGTCTTTTTGCAGGATCCGGCCTGCAAACCCGATCACTTTGCCCGACAGGTTATGGATGGCAAACATCACCCGGTTTCGGAAAAAATCGCGTTGGTGTTGGGAGGTCAGGCCCACCTTTTGCAGGAAATCCAGGGTATGGCCCGCCTTCATGGCTGCTTCGGTGAGGGCAGCGGATTGCTCGGGCGCGAAACCCAGCCCGAATTTGCGGATGGTGTCTTCGCGGAATCCGCGTTTCTGGAAATAACTGAGGCCCACGCTTTTGCCCATATCCGTTTCAAAAAGCTGCCGCTCGTACCATTCCAGGGCAAACTGGTTGACGATGTAAAGACTGTCGGTATGCTGGATCTCGGCCAGGACTTCGGGTGAAAGTTCCTTTTCCTCGATCTCGATATTGTATTTGCGGGCCAGGTGGCGAATCGCTTCGGGAAAGGTGTAGTGCTCGTGGTCCATGAGAAACCGGACGGGGTCGCCCGATTTTCCGCAACCGAAACACTTGTATATGTTTTTTGCAGGAGAAACCGTAAAGGAAGGCGTTTTTTCATTGTGAAAAGGGCAAAGCCCCAGCATATTGACACCCCGCCTTTTGAGGGTGACATAATCCTGGACGACCTCTTCCACCTTGGCCGCCTCCATGACTTCCTGGACGGTTTTGTTGGCGATCAATTTTTTTTTGGTTTTTAGATTGTTATTCAGCTATTTTTCAGCTCTAAATTACGGATTATTTTTGTTTCAACCATACCTTGTGCTGAGCGGAGTCGAAGCACTCCCCTTTCATGCTGAGCGGATTTCATACTGAACGTAGCCGACTCCGTCTGCCATAGGCGACTTCGTCGTCCGGAGGCCGAAGCACACTCACCTTCGCTCCGCCCGGGGGGATCCTGCCAAATAAATCTGGCGGATACTAGACCTTCCGCAGCATCTTCAGCGTCTGTGCCAGCATGGGCTCCGTATAATCCAGGTGGGTCACAAAACGCACTGTTTGCGGGCCGAAAGGCGAAGCTTTGACTCCGTTGGCAGCCAGTTTTTCCAGGAAAGAGGCTGCGGTAAACGGTGGTTTGACGTCGAAGATAACGATATTGGATTGAACGGGGCGTACATTTTCGACATCCGGCATTTGCGCAAGGGTTTGGCCCAGGATGCGTGCACGGTCGTTGTCTTCTTTCAGGCGTCCGATATGGTGATCGAGGGCATACAGGCCCGCAGCAGCGAGAAAACCCGCTTGCCGCATACCGCCGCCCATGACTTTCCGGAAACGCCTGGCCTGACGAATAAAATCGCGGTCGCCAATGAGAACGGAGCCCACAGGCGCGCCCAGTCCTTTCGACAAACAGATCGAAATGCTGTCAAAAAGCGGGCCGACATCGCGGGTGCTTTCGCCGGTCTCCACCAGGGCGTTGAACAGGCGGGCGCCGTCGAGGTGAATTTTGAGGCCCCGGCGCCGGCACAACTCACTCACCGGCTGCATTTCTCCCAGAGTATAAAAACTGCCGCCGCCCTTGTTGCAGGTATTTTCGAGCACCACCAGGCGGCTGAGGGGCAGCCAATCCTGTACGGGTTTGATGGCCGCCTCCACCTGAGCAGCGGTAATTTTACCGTTGGTTCCCTTGATCAGATTGATGGCGACGCCTGAATTGAAGGCATAGCCGCCCGTTTCGTATTGATAAACATGTGAAAATTCATCGCAGATCAATTCGTCCAGCGGTTGCGTATGGACTTTGATGGCGATCTGGTTGGTCATGGTACCGGAAGGGCAGAAGAGAGCAGCTTCTTTTCCAAACATGCCGGCCAAACGGGTTTCCAGGGCATTTACGGTGGGGTCTTCACCAAAAACATCGTCGCCCACTTCAGCCTTCATCATGGCCTGAAGCATGCCGGGTGTAGGTTTGGTGACCGTATCGCTGGTCAGGTTGATGTTCATTGTTTGCTGGTTTTGGGCAAAGATAAGGGTTTGGATTGTTTGGATTGTTTGGATTGTTTGGATTGTTTGGATTGTTTGGGGTTTGGAGTTTGGGGTTGTTCATGCGAATCAAGCTCATTGCGTTTGGTTACGCGTCCGGGATTGTTCAATATTGCTGCATCCGCGTTTTTAACACAAAGACACAAGGGGAGGCGCAAAGTCACAATTTTCTGAACAGTCTCTCTTTGTGCGCTTTGTGAAACCTTTGAGTCCTTGTGTTGAGCTGCCCCCCCCACAAGCCCCCGTTTTAACTATTGATTCGCACGAACCATCATGAACCACAATAAACCACAAAAAACTTCAAATGAAACACCTCCGGAATCCCGAAAACAATTTGGCCAGTTTCTATTAATGCTTATTTTTACAGCATTTAAACCAACATTGTGCTGGCGATATTCCGAACCAATCAACTCCAACTGGGCATTGTACTGATCGTATATGCATTTATGCTGTATGCATACGGTTTTTATTACCCGGTAAAATGGGCGCCGGAACACCCGGGCATTCTGGTTCGGTGGTTTTACGGCCTCGTTGGAGACCCTGCGGGCAACCTGGCCAGGTGGCTGGCGATCGGAATCATTTTTTTAAACGGTTTTTTGCTGAACTTTACAGTTGCCCGGCACCGGTTGGCAGATGAAGTCAATCTTTTTCCGGGTTTGTTTTTTATCCTGTTCAGCAGCCTGGTGCCGGGATTCCAGCAGTTATCCGCCTTGCATTTTGCCAACTTGTTTTTGTTGTTTGCGGTTGGCGAACTGATGAAAATTTACCGGGCGCCCGATTGTTCGGTTAATCTGCTGAATGCCGGGATATGGATCGGTATGGCAAGCCTTTGTTATTCCACCTACCTGCTTTTTGTTTTCTGCGGGATTGCGGCGTTATTTACCTTGCGCGCGATCAAACTTAAAGAGTTGCTGGCTTTATTGCTCGGCTGTTCCTTGCCTTTGGCCTGGGCTGCTGTTTACGGATATTATACCGACAGCCTGGGATTTATCATGGAAAGGTGGCGGGCGGATTGGGGATTTGTGCTGAACAATGTTGCTCCTGGCCGGCCGGAAACCCGGCTGGTCTTCATCTTAACCATTTTATTGGTCCTGACCTTCCTGCTGAGCATGCGGAGGTACCTTTTGAAGAGTATTTTTGAAGTACAAAAAAAGATCAATCTGTTGTATTGGCTTTTATTGACCGCGGGTCTGACGATCCTTTTTCAGGGAACGGCGGGGCCGCAGCACTTCCTGGTACTGGCCCTGCCGGCAGGCATTTTCCTGGCTTTCAGCTTCAACAGCTTCAGCAGGCAGACCGCTGAAGTATTGCACCTGCTCGTCCTGGTGGGTGTGATTACCCTTCAGGTCATATTTGGGCCTTAGTCAGTTGACCGCACCACAGGCACACAGGCGTGTGAAATTATTTTTGACGCGGCCCTGAACGCCCACCCGTTCGAGATGCCGGGGCCAGTGTAAACCATATGTTACCTCAAAATTAAATTATCTTAAATTCTGCTCATCCAGCCGTTTGGCGACGTCCGTTTACGCTGCCAGGACCGTAATTTTGTCGTATATCCAGAATAGAACAACCTGCTCATTTCAGCGGGCGGCTGTTTCGGATGATCCCGGCGAAGGTCGGGTAAAAACACAAACCATGGATCCTGCAATCATCACGATGTGGATGGGTTTTGCGCTTGCCGGGTATTCGGTAGTCGGCAACGACAGCATTCAGACCCTGGGCACCTTCCTGAGTTCGAACGAAGAAAAACCCTGGTATATACTTTGGCTTTTTGCCGGAGGTTTATTGACTTTTACGCTGCTTTACGGATGGCTCCAATACGGTGGAGACGTATCCTACAGCCGGCTTGAAAAATATCCTTTCCCCGAAAATTTCGGATGGCCCTATCTTTTGCCGCCCCTTGTATTGATCCTGCTGACACGAGGTGGATTTCCGGTGAGTACTACGTTTATTATCCTGACCTTTTTCAGCCCCCAGAACCTGGGCATGATGGTTACCAAATCTGTGATCGGATATCTGGTCGCTTTTGTTGCAGCTATTTTGTTGTATCTGGTGATTACGAAACTGGTTGAAAAGCGGTTCATTGAAAACCCGATTAAAACCCGGGAGAAACAGGTATGGACAACCTTGCAATGGCTATCGACGGGTTTTTTATGGTGGCAATGGCTGATTCAGGATTTTGCCAATATTTATGCCTTCATGCCGCGTCAACTCAGCCCATTCCAGATGTTTGCATCCCTGGGGTTGTTATTGGTTGTTCTGGGTTATATCTTTTACAGCCGCGGAGGCAGCATTCAGAAAATAGTGAAGTCAAAAACCAACACCGTTGACCTTCGGTCAGCTACCATCATAGATTTTTCATATGGCCTGGTTTTGCTGTTTTTTTCTGAGTTGAACAATATCCCGATGAGCACGACCTGGGTTTTTATCGGGCTGCTGGCCGGCCGGGAACTGGCCCTCCGCTACCAGCTCCAGAACAAAATAGAATGGCCGATCTGGCGGATGATCGGAGGAGACCTGACAAAGGTCCTTTTTGGCCTTGCGGTAAGTATTGGCATGGTTTATATCATGCGCTGGATAACCCTGGGTTTAAATGTTTAGCCATTTTTTTCTCCCGTCACCCGGAAAAATCCAAAGATTCGTCAGGATTTATCCGGGCGGGTATGTTTGATTTTCACTCCAAACAGGATCAGGATACTGACGACAAAAAACACCCCCAACGCCAGAATGCTGTATTTGATGTCGCCGGTAATGACCTGTGCAAAACCAAAAATAAAGGTACCCAGAATGATCGCTACTTTTTCCAGAACGTCATAAAAGCTGAAATAAGAGGCTGTATCCGGTGTATTCTCGGGTATCAATTTGGAATAAGTGGACCTGGAAAGCGCCTGTATGCCGCCCATGACCATCCCGACCGCGCCGCCGAGCAGGTAAAACTGGAATTTATTGGTCAGAAAATAGGCGGTAAAACAAATGGCCGTCCAGATGATCAGCATGACAATGAGGGAGAATTTGTTTCCGCGCTGACCGGAAACCCAGGCAAACAGAAATGCCCCTCCAACCGCAACGATTTGCAGAATAAGCACCAAAATGATGAGGTCCTGCGTATTGAACTGAAGCTCAACCTCGGCAAAAGTGGATGCCATAAAAAGGACCGTTTGGACACCCGCGCTGTAACAAAAAAATGCGGCTAGAAAACGGATCAGGTTGGGGCGGCGGGCGGCGTCGCGAAACACCTTTTTTAATTCCTGGTAGCCCTTCGAAATAATGCCGGGTTCGCTTTGGATCCGGTCATCCGCCGGGAGCCTGCTGAATGGGATCTGCGCGAAACCGAACCACCACAATCCCACCATCAAAAATGCCAGCCGGACTGCCAGGTCGCCGTCTTCGGATAAACCAAAAGCAGTGGGGAACGTAATTATGACCAGGTTAATGATCAACAACAGCACACTGCCGACGTACCCATACGCATACCCTCTGGCGCTGACCTGGTCATATTTGTCTTCCGATGCGATCTGCGGTAAAAAAGCATTGTAAAAAACCAAAGCCCCGGCAAAGCCGATGATGCCCAGCATAAAGGCCACCGTCCCCAGGCTGACAGGACTGTTTTCGCGGTAAAAAAAGAGGGTAATACAGCCCAATGAACCCACGGTGGTAAAAAATTTCATAAAAAACTTCTTCCTGCCGCTGTAATCCGCAATGCCGGACAGCAATGGGGAAACCAGCGCCAAAACCAGATAAGCCGCTGAAATGGCAAATGCGTACAAGGCGCTGTTCTCCACGTCAATCCCGAATACCGGTACGATATCCGGCGTAACATGCAGGTAATACGCCGGAAAAACAGCCACGGTAATGACCAGGGCAAACGCGGAGTTCGCCCAATCAAAGATGGCCCAGCCGTTAATCATGCGGGGATCATTTAACGGGACATTCCCGGCAGGTGTTTTCATAGAATGGATTTGGCGTGATTTTGGCGCAAGATAAACAAATTGGCTTATCTTACCCGGCGAATTCGGCTTATTACCCAATCAAAACCGGGAATAATGCCGGTCGAATTTCTTTTGTTATGCGAATGGCCATCCTTTCCCGGGGCCCACAGTTGTATTCGACCCAAAGCCTTTACCAGGCTGGCCGGCAGCGGGGCCATATCATGTATGTCATCGACCATACCCAATGCAGCCTGCTGTTGGAAGGAGGGCGTCCAAAAATATATTTTGAAGGCCGTTCGCTGGATAATTTCGACGTGGTGATCCCGCGGATCGGCGCTTCTGTCACCCTCCAGGGCGCTTCCGTGATCTCCCAGTTTGAATTGATGGGCGTTCCCACTACGGCCCATCCGGAGGCTTTGCTTCAATGCCGCGACAAACTCAGGTGTCTTCAGAAGCTCTCCGCCCACGGATTACCCATACCCCGTTCCGTATTTGTGGGGGACAACCCGAATATTCCCCAACTCACGGGCATGGTCGGCGGATTGCCGTTGGTGGTCAAACAATTGGAAAGCACCCACGGGATCGGCGTAATCCTGTGTGAATCGGTTTCCAGTGTGGAGAGTACGGTCGAAGCGTTTCACCGGCTGCGCGAACGCGTGATCATGCAGGAATTTATCCGGGAAGCCGGAGGCGCCGATATCCGGGCGCTGATGGTGAACGGAGAAGTAGTGGCTGCGATGCGCCGGCAGGCCAGGGAAGGGGAATTCAGGTCCAACTTGCACCGCGGCGCCTCTGCGGCGCCTTACCCGCTGGCGGAAGAGGAAAACAGGCTGGTCCGGGAAGCCGTCAAAATCATGGGCCTCGACGTGGCGGGGGTGGATCTCCTGCCCTCCCGGAAGGGGCCCCTCATAATGGAGGTCAATGCATCGCCCGGGCTGGAAGGGATCGAGACGATTACAGGCGTGGATATTGCGGGCAAGATCATCCGGCTTGCAGAGAGAAAGGCGAGGGGGAAGGGGTAAGGATACGATTGTTTGGATTGGTTGGATTGGTTGGATTGGTTCGATTGGTTGGATTGTTTGGATTGTTTGGATTGGTTCGATTGGTTCGATTGGTAGAACTCGCATCAACAAATAAACAAATCAAAGTTGATAAATCGCCAACAGCAGCGGTTCCAGTTTAGCCCGCATTTCATTGCCTTTGCAGGAAAAATTATTGATAAGGATGCAAAAAGCCACCTGTTTGCCTGAGCGGGTTTCAGCATATCCGGCCAGGGATCGAACCCGTTCCATGCTGCCCGTTTTGGCGCAGACCTTTCCTGCGGCAGCCGTTCCGGCAAGGTACGACTTCAGGGTGCCGGATTGCCCTGCGACCGGGAGTGAAGGATAAAAATAGCCGTACGTGGGCCGGTCCAGTGCGATGTACCGGAGCAATCCCGCAAAGAACCGGGCATTGGCGGCGCTTCTGGGCGATAACCCGCTTCCGTCTGCGAGGAAAGCATTGCTAAAATCAAGGCCTTTTTCCGACCAGAATTCCTGTGCAGCTTCCAGGCCTTTTTCCAGGCTGCCTTCTCCCTTTCTGGCTTTTCCGGCGATCCGCAGCAGGGCTTCGCAGTACAGGTTAACACTTTTCATGTTTGCCCTTTCAACAATGGTCTTCAGGGGAGGAGACTGGTGGGTATACAGGGTTTTTCGGGGCTTATTTTCCTTTTTCAGATCCAGGATATTGATGGGTCCTTTACCAGAAACAATCCCAACCCGGTGTAATTGATCAGCCAGTTGACGGGCTGCAAAGAGTGGCGGGTCGGGCAGTGCGCCTTTGACGGTAAACCGGCCGGCGCCCTTCGGAATGGTCCCGCGGGCGGTCCGCTGGTAGGTTCGCGGCGCTCCAAAAATATAGACATTGTCGCCGGTACCCGCTTCCGCTGTCTCCACTTCATTCTCCATCCGGAGCCCCGGCACGTCGGGTTCAATCGACAGAACCTGCGGGCGGTCTCCGACCCTGGGCCGTTGCTGAAACCGGAGTTCATACAGATTCTCATGGATATTCAGCCCCCAGGCGCCCGCCGCGTAATAATTCCCCATGTCATTCCATTGCCAGGTATCCGCTTCGGCAGGCATTTCAAAATAAGTTCCGTCGCCGACGATATGCCCCTCTATCCGCCGGATGCCTGCTTGTTGCAGGGCCAGGGCAAACCTGACCATCAGCGCCGGCAATCCCGGAGTCGATTCAGATTGAGGCGCCCCCAGGGTAGGGTCCCCATAACCTTTCAGGTAAAGATTGCCGTGCAATACGCCGCCGGCATCAATGGTTCCGTCGTATTGCAGGTCGGTTTTTATCCTGAACTCTCCGCCCAACATTCCCAGGGCGGTGGAGGTAGAAAGGATTTTAAGGATGGAAGCCGGGATCAGGGCAAGGTCTGGATTATGAACGGCCAAATCTTTTCCGCTTTCCACGTCGATGACGCAGACGCCAAACCCGGCCACTTTCATAGCAGGATCGGAAGCAAGTTTCCGAACAGCTGCGGAGACGGGTCCCTGGCCTGCCGCATACCCATAAAGTGACAGCAAAAAGGCGACAAACACCCACGGTAAAACCCAGGTCCTGAGCAAAAAACAGGCTGCTGGCCGTTTCCTGTTTTGAGAAACAGACATCCTTTGCATTGGCCAAATATCGCAAAAAAACAGAAAATCTTTACTTTTCTTCAAACCAAAGCGAGGTGCGCTGGTCGCCTCCGTCGACATAATTGACGGTTATCTCCTCACCGGCCTGAATAGGGCGGGTACTAATCACATCGATGGTTTCCCGTTCAAAATCCATGTAATAGTCCGCATTCGAATCGGAGGAATGGTTGTAAAGCGATCCGTAACCCAGGGCGATGGCGCAGGCGTTTTGGCCCCACAAAAAATAATAGTCATGCAGGCGGGTCTGGTGGATTTTTGCCGTGTCTTCCCCTGCCAGGACGATGACGGGGCAGATCTCAATGATGGAGCCTTCTTCGATCTCCTCGGAGGTAAATACCCCCCGGCCGCCTTTTTGGCTGGGCGCTATGTACAGGCTTGGAATGTGGAGAGCCATTATTTATTGGTTGGATTGGTTGGATTGGTTGGATTGGTTCGATTGGCCAAAAAAATCGAATCATTCGAATCAATCGGTTTAATCGGATCAATTAATTTTTATTTTATTCAAACACTATGTCAGCCCTCAGTTCCGGGTGTTCGATCCAGAAATCGGCATAACGACCGGAGCTGGCAATAAAAAAGAACGACCGCCCGAAGGTGCCCGGGGTTCGGAGGGTGATCCGGACAATTTTGAGGAATAGAAAGTTGCTTTCCCGGATCTTTTCGATCTGATGAAAAGGATAGCGGGCGTATTTGAAGTAATTGGTCACAAAAATGAATTCTCCGTCCATTTCAACCCTTTTGAGCCGGAGGAGGGTCAGGAGGAACAGGAGGGCGCCGCTTCCAAAAAAAAACAGGGTCCCGATGCGGAACGGCCCGCCCGGGAATTCGCCATAATAATCGTAATTCAGGGCAAAAACTGCGACCGTGAACGATCCGAACAGGACCATCCAGAAAATGGGCACAAAAAATTTAAAAAACAACGTCAGGTTGCTGGAAACTCGCTCCATGAACAATCAATCTTCGTCGGTGAGGCCTTTCTGATAGAGTTTCTCTCCTCGTTTGGCAATAAAAATACTGATCTCGTATAGAAAATAAAGCGGAATAGCGATCATGAACTGAGTTACCACATCGGGCGGCGTAACGATCGCCGCTACCAGCAGGATGCCGACGATCGAATGCCTGCGGTATTTACGCATTCCCTCCGCCGTGACCATTCCAAGTTTGGATAGGAAAAACACCACAATGGGCAATTCAAAAATCAGACCCGCCGGCAAGGTGAACATCACCATATAATTGATCAAAGACTGGATGGTCGGGGTATTTTCAACCCCCGGGATCGTGTATCCTACCAGGAAATTAATGGCAAACGGAGCGATGATGAAATAACCGAAACAAACCCCCGTAAGGAAAAGGAAAGAACAGGTAAACACCACATATCGGGTCACCATTCTTTCATGAGGATACAATCCGGGGCGCACAAAACGCCAGATCTCATAAAAAACATAAGGAAAGGCAATTACCAGTCCGCCGACAAATGCCATTTTGAAGCTGAGGATAAATGTCTCGGCAAGCCCGGTTGCAATACTTTTGAATTCAGGAGGGGAAAAACAGAGGCCGCTTACCCCAGTGAATTCCGCTATCTGGCAGAACCACTTGTAGGCGATGAATTCCGGTCTTTTAGGCCCTAACAGGATATATTCAAAGTACTTGTCATAAAATATGAAAAGAACCGTTCCTACCGCCAGAATGGCGACCAGGGAGCGGACAATATGCCAACGCAATTCTTCAAGATGCTCGAGGAAAGACATTTCTTTCCCTGTTCCATTTTTTGTCTTGGTTTCCAATTTGTCAACATCTATTTGATCCAGCGGCATAACAGGTGATGGTCACTTGTGTTCAAGGGCAAAAGTAAAAAATTTTGGCGTCAGGTTGTATCTTTTCATTTCGCTTCCGTTATTTCTTCCAAAGGCCTTTCTCACTACTCTTACCTGAAAACTTTCGTTTTTATTTTATTTCGGTTACTGGTAGGCTGCAGAGCCCGGTTGGCTCGGGGTTTATCGCCGTCGGCCGTCCGTCTTCTACCATCCACCGGCATCACTCTATTTCTTCAACAAAACCATGATTGCCATGAAACCATTCCTGGCCTATGCCTGCTTTTTCCTTTTATGGATGACCCCGGGTTACGGGCAACAAGAACCGCCCCCTGAATTACCTGCACAAAAAGACGATATTGTTGCCAGAACCCCCAGGGCAGATTACCGGCTCCTTCCCTACCCCACCCTTCGCGAAGGCGATATTTTTTACGAAAAACGGGTCTGGCAGGTGATCGACACCCGTGAAAAGATGAACCACCCGTTCCGGTATCCCGGCAAAGAGCTGATCACGATTCTGATGGATGCCGCCCTGCAAGAGAAGATAAATATTTACAGTTCGGAAAGTGATGATTTCAGCCAGCCG
>CAZLEF010000070.1:0-36675 GCA_964558465.1 uncultured Lewinella sp.
AAGCCTCGGCGTAGTCGGACTCCTCCTCGCCGACCCCGTTCTCCTGACGCAAAGCGTACTGGTGAGCCCGGATATCCCGCTTCTGTTTTTTTTCCTGCTGGGCGTCAACGCAGTGTTCACCCGGCAAAAAGGATGGTTGGCTGTGGCGGTTGCGGGCCTGACGATGATCAGTATGCGGGGGATGATGACGGCGGCCGGACTTTATCTGTTTTTGATCCTTTCAGGGTGGAAAGAAAAAGAAAGAGGGATTGCTTATTTCTGGAAACAAGCCCTGCCGTTTATCCCCGGCGGCCTGATCGGCCTGGTTTTTCTGGGGATACATTATTCGGAAAAAGGGTGGATCGGTTACCATCCCGACTCACCCTGGGCGCCCGGATTTGAAAGAGTGGGTTGGGGCGGCATGGCAAAAAATACCGCTGTGGCCGGCTGGCGATGGCTCGATTTCGGGCGGGTTTTTATCTGGCTGGGTCTGGCGGTTTTGCTGTGGAAAGGCGGCTGGAAGACGATGAAACAACCGGAAGTAAGGCGTGTTTTACGCCTGTTTTTATGCATCTCCTTTTGCCTGAGCATTTCATTCCTGATGTACAGCGGATTGCAGGCGCACCGGTATCTGTTGCCGGCATTTTTATCGTTTACTTTGCTGTTTTGCGCGGTTTTGACGCATGCCGATCTGGCCAAACGATGGAAAACCGGTTTGTTTATCCTCGTTTTCCTGGGGCTTCTGACCGGCAACCGCTGGATCTATCCCGATCATATTTCCCAGGGCTGGGACGCCACCCTGGCCCATTGGCCTTATTACAGGCTCAGAGCCGAAATGCTTGGTTGGATGGAGGCTCATTCAATCCCATTGGACAGCGTGGGGACAGCCTTCCCCGAAATCGGCCCCCTGAAATACCGGGATTTGTCGGAAAATCTGGCCGGCATGCCGGAGAAAAACCTGGAAGAACAACATTGGATCCTGTATTCCAATGTGATGAACGATTTTACGGATCTGGAACGGGCGCGGTTGAAGGCGGAGTGGACGCCGGTGCATACGCTAAAGCGGGGAGGCGTGAGGATGGTTTTGTATGGGAGGGGGCGGTGAGAGCGTCTGTTTGAACCAACAACCACGCATCAAAAAATTCTTGGGCGTTCGTTATTTACCGGTATTTGGAAATGCTCCGTCCCCGGATTATCTTTATCACAAGGAATTTCATGCCGGGATTTACTTTCTCATGTCGACCGGGGAATCCCACATTTTTACGGGACCAGGAAAAAGGGATAAATGGTTACAGGATAACCCTCTTTGTTAAATTTTCGTTAAACCCGCCTTTTTACCCTGACTTTCATCAAACCTTCGGGTCTAAATATTGATTTTAAGGGTAGAGTAACCTTAAATTTTTAACGACGATGAAAAGGATAAGCGTTTTATTGGTTACCGCCTTTTTGGGCGGGCTCGTAGCGCTTGGAGGCGCTAAACTGCTGGGTTTTGATTTCAGTAATCAATCCCGGCCCTTTCCCGAGGCGACCAACGCCCGACTTGTAAATTACAACAATCCCGCTGACGCCGCTACGCCCCTTGAGGGCTTTACGGTTGCAGCCGACCGGACCCTGCCCGCAGTGGTCCATATCCGGGCTTCGGTCAAGGTCAATAACAATCAATCCCCTGGTTTCGACTTCCGTTCCTTGCCCGAACCTTTCCGCGACTTTTTTGACAATCCGGGCTTTCGGCAGGGCCCGCAGGATCCCTTGAGAGAAGGTGCAGGTTCCGGCGTCATCATCAGCGCCGATGGGTATATTGTGACCAACAACCATGTGGCCGGCGACGCAGAGGACCTGGAAGTAACCCTGAACGACAAACGGGTATATTCCGCCAAACTGATCGGCGCAGACCCGTCCACGGATATCGCCCTCATCAAGATCGATGAAAAAGACCTGCCTTTCCTTACCTTCGCCAATTCCGACGACGTGAGGGTAGGGGAGTGGGTCGTAGCGGTTGGCAACCCCTTCAACCTGGCGTCCACCGTTACAGCGGGTATCGTCAGCGCCAAGGGCCGCAGCATCAATATTCTGGAAGGTCAGGCGCCGATTGAATCCTTCATCCAGACCGACGCCGCGGTGAACCCCGGCAACAGCGGGGGCGCCCTGGTGAACACCAAAGGTGAACTCATCGGGATTAACACGGCCATCGCAACCCCCACCGGGGTTTATGCCGGGTATTCCTTCGCCGTTCCGGGCAATATCGCCGCCAAAGTGGTCAAGGACCTCAAAGAATTTGGTGTGGTGCAACGGGGTTACCTGGGCGCCATCATCCGCGGGGTTGATGGTAAATTTGCAAAGGAAAAAGGCCTGTCCGTCAACGAAGGCGTTTATGTGGACAGCCTGGTGGACAACAGCGCCGCCGCCGCCGCAGGCCTGAAAGTCGGAGACGTGATCACCAAAGTGGACGGTACACCCACCCAATCCTCGCCGGAACTGCTCGACCAGATCGGTCGCCGCCGCCCCGGCGACAAGGTGAACCTGACCGTGCTGCGCAAAGGCCAGGAAAAAAATGTGCTGGTGACCCTCAAGAATAAATCCGGTAATACGGATGTGGTGAAAAAAGACGAAAAAACCGAAGTTTTAGCCGCGCTGGGCGCCGAACTGGCCCCCTTGAGCGCCAAAGAAAAAGAACAAACCGGCCTCAGCGGAGGGGTGAAGGTGACCAGACTCCTGCCCGGAAAACTCCGCAACCAGACAGATATCCGCGAGGGGTTCATCATCACCAAAGTAGACCGCTACCCGGTCAATTCCGTCGACGACCTCACCCGGGCGCTCGATGGCCGTAGCGGCGGGGTGATGCTCGAAGGCGTTTACCCGGGGGCGGATAAGGTGTATTATTATGCGTTTGGGATGTAGGGGGTGATTCCATGCCTACAGCGTGGCAAGTTGTTGATTCGTTGATGCGTTGATATGTTTATTCGAGGGCTGCCGTTACAAATCAACAAATCAACAAATCAACAGATCAACCACGCCGATGGCGTGGCACGCAGATCAACAGATCAACAAAAATTATTACAGTCGGGTGATTTATACGGGGGCGCCGTTTGGCGCCTCTTTTTTTTACCCTCCTTCAAACGTCGCATCAAATTGGTATCATTGCAGGGTAAAAAACAGAGCTGATCCATGGAAAGCCAAAAAATAACCTGTCCGGTATGCGGGAAATTCAGAAAACCCAGCCAATTAGCGCCGGGTATTATGGTCCGCCCGGGAATCGCGGCGCTCATCAAAGCCGACCACCCGGCATGGGATGAAAACCAGTCCGTCTGCCAGAGCGACCTCAGACACTACCGGGGCATTTACCTGGAAAACCTTCTGCAAGCAGACCATGGCGAACTTTCCCGGCTCGATAAGCAGGTGCTCGAGAGCATTCAGGAGGAAGAATTGCTGGCATCAGGCCGCGAACGGGGATCGGAAGAAACCCTCTCTTCGGGCGAACGCCTGGCCGACCGGATTGCAGAATTCGGCGGTAGCTGGGCTTTTATCCTCACCTTTCTTTCGGTTATGGCGGCCTGGATCATCATCAATATTTACCTGATGGGGCGCCCCTTCGATCCCTATCCGTTCATTCTGCTCAACCTGGTGCTTTCCTGCCTGGCCGCCCTCCAGGCCCCGGTGATCATGATGAGCCAGAACCGGCAGGAAGCCAAAGACCGGCGCCGAACCGAACAGGATTACCGCACCGACCTCAAGGCCGAACTCGAAGTCCGCGCCCTGCACGAAAAACTGGACCACCTGATCATCCAGCAATGGGAGCGCCTGCTGGAGATCCAGCGGCTGCAGGTGGAGATGATGGAGGAGTTAGGGAATAAAAAGAAGGGATAATGAATGGCAAAAAATAATCTTGTATTTTGTATATTTACGGGATAACAAAGTTATTATACACCTGATAGCATTGCAGCGCTGGTTGCCGGTTTCAAAACTCCAATCCTGCAATGTAAAGCCCCTTTGGACACAGACATGCAAACCCATACTGAAAAAAAGGCCGAAACACGTAGTAATGCCATTGCCAATGGCCTTGCAGAAGCAGGCATTCGGAAGAATGAGCCCAATTCTCAATTTATAGATAACCGGCCTGAAGCCGTTGCCCAAAAAAAAGTACAGGAGATAGCCTATCAATATTCAACCGCAATTATTCTAAATAAACAAAATCAGAAAAAGGAATCGTTGGCGGAAAAAACGCCGGCCATTCAACGCGTGAAAACGCCAACACTTTATGATACGATAGGTTTTGGATTTTGGGAAAACAAAGAAAAATTGAAACCCGTTTTTAAACAAACGCTTATACTCCTGAGAAGCCAATTAAAATTAAGTACGCCGGCTGATTTAACTGAAAAAAATGCCTGCCTTGCCGAGGTTGATCGTTTGGTGAACGAGATCAATAACGACCATGAAATCGAGCAAAGCGTCATGAAGGCCATTATTGAGCGGGTAAATAATCTGGCGCCCGGAACAGCTTCTCAACCGACCCAGGCAGAAGCTTTGAAACTGGATGAAGAGGATAAATTTGATACGTTGGCGGATACGGCCGCAGAACGGATTGATGCTGCAACCAATGACAAGCCTGCATTAGAGGCCACCTTTACGGGTAAAAACCTGCAAAATGAAAAGGATTTGAGCACAAACAAAGCAAAAACAAATTACAGCGCCATCAAAGACCATATTTTAAAATGGAAAAACGAAAAAGCCGCCAAAGTCAGGATCAACAGGGCAAACGCAAATTATGGCGCCTATAATACCGGAACAGGGGATGCGTCCAAATTGATGTTGAGCAACAAAACATTTACGGACCCCGCGAAAGACGTTGCAGGAACAGTCATTCACGAAGCTTCACACGGCAGTATCCAAACCAAAGATCATGCCTATATGAACGCCCCATATTTTTTGCGACTGCCGGATGAGCATCGGTTGGACAATGCCGACCACTATAAATACGCGCCGCAGGTGGCAAAGAAGGAATCAGACCCAGCTGCAATTGGCTTGCAGGGCGGCGGTGATCCACCTTTGATCAAAGATTTCAAACAGGCGAAAGATCTGGCATTTTATAAAGCGAATAAAATCTGGACTTATCTGATGTGGATGAAAGATACTTACGGCGGAAAAAAGTATCTGGATCAGAATACCTTAGATAAACATTCAGAATGGTTGGGTTTGCAAGACCGGCCCAGTAAGGCGATTCATAAAGAAAATGTCCAGCTTTTGATTGATATGTACAGCTACCTGAAGTCATATATTGCTATGGAAATGGAAGTGCTCCCGGGAGTGGAAAATGGGGCTGTGAAGATGAAACCTGGAAATGGAGGCCGGGAGATCGAGATAAAAGCACTTGTCGGCAAGTCGGTTGACCAAATGAGCGGCGCAATCCTTGACGCCTATTTTGATCTGCTTGGGCTGCCTCCGGATTGGAACATCAACCGGATCGGAATGAACTTGTTCGATCGGATTTTTATTCAAGAAGCAGATACGATCGCAGCAAACCCCGGAAATAAAGCCTCGCCGCTTGAGAAAGATTTGTACCGTTTGTTGGGAGGAGAGGGCATTTAAATCAGACTTCCGGCTTCCGGCTCCTCGCCGATATTACACCGTCTTTCCCTCCTTCCGGAACTCCTTCCGGATCCCCCGCAGCAGATCCTGCAGCGTCACCCGGTTGCCGCCGCGCCGCAGGGCCGCGATGGATACATACCGCAGCACGTTGATGATCCCGCCCCCCGAGATCTCAAAATTCCGGGCGATCTGTTCCAGGTCGATAGCCTCTTCCAGTTCCATCTTATCTGAAAAGGCGCTTTTCCAGAGCCGCAGCCGGTGCTCTGCGTCGGGCATCGGGAAGTAGATCATGGCCTGGAAGCGCCGTGCAAAGGCTTCGTCGATATTGTCTTTCATATTGGTGGCCAGGATCACCACGCCTGGAAAATCCTCGATGCGCTGCAACAGGTAGGCGATTTCCTGGTTGGCGTACCGGTCCTTGGCGTCCTTGGTGCTGGTCCGTTTGCCGAACAGGGCGTCCGCTTCGTCAAAAAACAGGATCCAGTTCTTGTTTTCAGCCTGGTCGAAAACGTTGGCCAGGTTTTTTTCCGTTTCGCCGATGTATTTCGACACCACTTGCGACAGGTCGATGCGGTACACATCCAACCCCGTACTTTTGCCCATCAGCGAGGCGGTGAGGGTTTTGCCCGTGCCCGGCGGGCCATAGAACAGGGCCCGGTACCCGGGTTTGATCTGGTTGCCCAGTTCCCAGTCGTGCCGGATCGTATCCTGGTGCCGGATCCAGGACATGATCTCTTCGATGTCTTCCAGGATATGGGAGTCGAGTACCAGGTCGGGCCAGTCGAGGGCGGTTCCGAGGCGTTTGGCCGGGAAATTGGAGCTGTAATTGGGCCGGTATTCGTCGCCGGTCGTGAAATAGGAAAGGTATTCCTGGCTCATCGACAAGGCGCCGCTCAACCAGGGTTCGTCGGGTTTGCCGGAGACCAGCTTGAGGATATTGTGCCGGTAAAAAACGTGTTGATCGTCGAACAGGGCGAGCAATTCGATCCGTTTTTGCAGATCGGCGCCGGCCAGCAGGAAAAGGGCGGTCTCACCGGTGGGGATAAACCCGCTGTGGGTTTGCCCCACCAGGCCGCCGAACTCTGTATATCCGCGGTCGTAAATGCTGTTTTTGGTGAAAAAGAGGTCGAGCAACTGCGGCTGGATATGGGGCGCCAGGGTCAGCAACAGCAACAGGCGCTCTTCCGTAGAGAAGGGATAATGCCGCACAATGCGGGCGTAAAACGAGGGGTCCCGGGAAAGGTCGGGCGCAGGAATCTCAAAAATATCTTGCAGGTCGCTTCCCTGCCGGAAATACAGGCGAAAACGGGTTTGCAGGACTTCGCTGAACCAGGCAAATTCCTTCTCCAGTGCGGCGGCGTTCAGGATCAATTGTTCGTTTTCCATTCCACATCGATTCTTTTTGACATCCAGGGCAGTTTTACCATGGAATAGGTCCAGGGCAGAAATTCCAGCAATATATCAAATGATTTCGACTCCACCTTGAGCTGCCAGCTTTGTTCGTTTTCCAGCAGGCGGCCTTCCCGGATAAAAAACGTACCCCGGAGGTTTTCTACCGGCGAGTTTTTCATTTTTTCCCAGTTTTGCAAAACGGAATTCAGCAACTGACCGGAAGTTGCAAGTTCTTTTTCCGTTGGTTCAATCGATAAAGGGACAGGGGTTTCAAGGGGCAGACCACAAAGGATCTTGTTGAAAACCAGCAAATGTTCCTCCGTTTCCGTCAGGCCGCTGGCCAGGTATTGCAACAGATGCACCCCTCTGGCGGCCGCTTCTTCCGAAACGAACGCCTGGTTTTTTACCATCTCCAATGCATCAAAATACCGCGGTAAAAAAGGCGCCAGGATGACGAGGCCTGCATTGTGGATGTAGAGCGCATCTTCTAAAACAGGACCGGCGGGTCGGCGATCTTTTCGAATTTGTGTTTCAGGTTCTCTTTTTTTCCGGCGCCGGGCGATCCGGTCCAGGGCTTCCTCAACGGCGTTCCGGAATTCGGTGCGGACATCGGCGGGCCATTGTTTTTGAAGGTTTTTTAACCAGATTTCGGCCGGCATATTTTCCCTTTCCGCGAGGTGGACGGCCAGGTGTTCCAGCCAGGCGCCAGGGTCGAAGGAGGTGGTGATGCCGGCATAATGCAAAAGTTGTTCGAAATACGCAGATGAATAGGCGGTCTGGGGCCTGCCGGTCAGTTCACCGATGGTTTTCCAGAATTCATAAATCAGGGGCAGGTGCGCAGACAACAACAAATGGGCGATCCGCCTGGCCAGCCCGGGGCTGAATACGGCGACCAACCGGACTGCAGCCGTTTTCCTGGCCAGGATACGGCGGATAAATTCAGCATACATCCGGGGATGGGCTTCTATCAGTTGCACCTGGTATTGCTCCAGTTCCTGTTTTTTGAACCGGGCATAAGGCGGTTTCAGGCTGCCGTAAAACAGAAAGTGCTGGAAGGCCGCCAAATGCGCTTTGACCGATGTCGCATAGGTTTGGATTTCCGGTCCGGATGACGGATCACCGGGTTGTCGCCCGGTTTTTTCCGACGGTTTGGCCTTCTTTTCACCGGCCGGCGCCGCTTCCTGTTCGGTAAACAAACGGTCTTCTTCCGCTCCGGGGGCCGGCGTCTGTCCCTGTGCCGGTTTGTCCGGTGTGTCCCCAATTTTTTCCGGGACGCCGGTTTTGGAACTTTTGCCGGATAATTCCGTCAGAATTTCTGATAACCTGTAAAACCGGATGTCCCGTTTTTGAACCCGCTGGTCAACCGGTATTTTTAATTTTTCGCAAACGTGGGATACCGTCAAATTTTCTTCCCGGGCAATGGTTTGGGCCAAGATTGTCGTCAATGCCCTGGCGGTCTTTTTTGGGGGTGCAAAAAAAGCGGCAATGGCCGTTTCCCAAACCAGCCAGAGGGTTGTTTTATTCCGGATATCCCTGGTTTTGTAAAGGGCTTCAACCGCTTCGAAAAAAGCAAAAAGGTAACCGGCATAATCCCCGGAAACGGTTTCCAGCATTCGGCGCCGGGCGGTATCGGACAGTTTTGGCGCCCAGCCGCTCAAAACCCCCGGCCGGCTCAGCGGTTCGGCCAGTTCTTTGGACAATACACCGGGATATTTTGATAAAAGATCCGTCAGCCTTTTTTCAGGATGAAAACCGGGGTCCCACCACGGCGTCTGCCGGCTTTCCAGGTAAAAAGCCAGGCTTTCTGCCGCTGTTTGACGTGCGGATGCCTGGGGTTTCAAGGCTTCGAAAGCGGCTCTTTCGGCCTCCAGGAGAACTTGTATCGTTTTTACATCTTCCGGGCTGATCCAGGCTTTCACGGCGGCTACGATGGCTTTAAAGTCGCGCGAAAAGGTTTTTTTGTCAGCCAGGGGTTCAATCTCAGCTATCAATTGGCGGAGCGTTTTACCGGCGTCCCGACTCCATTGGGAAAATACGTGTTTCAGGATCTGGACCGGATCGGGAGCTATGGTCAGTTGGTCAGTCTGCGGCACGGCTCTCTTACCCCTCTCATCCGCCGAAGCCTTGGCGAAGGTGGGCTCACCCCCAGCCAGGTCCCGGAACATCGCCTGAAGCAAGTACTCCCGTATTTCCCTTGGTTTGATTTTAGCGCCTTCACGGTCGGTTTGGAGCTCCGGTAAGAGATCCAGGTCGCGGAGCAACTGCCGCCATTCGGTTTCCTTTGAGGCTGCAAGGAGGAGGATCAACTCGTCGACGGCCTTGGCAGAAAAATAAGCGGTCGCCCGTTGAGCGAGATTGGTTTTACCTGCCAGGCGGACAAAGGCTTGCCGGACAGCCACGGGATCGGCCCGCAGCCAACGGAGAAACAACCGCTCTTTTTGCGCCGGCGTCGGCAGCAATTCGCCCTTCGGCCATACGCCGTATTGCAGAAAATGGAGCAGGGCTTTTTCATTCAGGGTGGCTTCCCGTTCCACTTCCTGCCGGATTTCCGCAGCCAGAATTTGTTGCGGCAACCGCGTTTTAAAGGATGCGGGAACCATGAATTGGCGGATACCCTGCCGGAATGCGGCGCCCAATTGTGCCTGGGTTTGCCCCGTTTGCGAGGAAAGTTGTTCCACAGCCAGTCGCCAGTAGGCCCACGTGTCGAATGCAGCTTTTTTTTGAATCAGGTATTGCAGCGCGGCGACCACCATGACCCGGTCGAATTCGGGAAGCGATAAAACACCCACCCCGGTTTTTGGAAAAACCATCTTCAGGTCTTCCATCGCGTTTTTGGCGTCGTCCCAATCCGATCCGCCGGCTTTTTGCGCCAGCAAGCGGATAAAACCCCCGCTGAATGACCGGAGGATTGTTTCGGCATTCGGGGATTGCCGGATTTTTTGCAGGATTTTGTGGAATACAACTTCATCTCCCCGATCTGCCAGAGTCTGAACGGATGCCTCAAACGAAACCGCCGAATCCAGTCCTTCCGAAGGGTTGGCGATCCATTTTTCAAAAAATGTTTCCAAAACTTCCGGGGTGGGCGGGTTCACCGCCGGTTTTCCGGCTGGCGGTGTATGATCGGATGGATTGTCGCGGGAGGTCTCCGGTTCTGTACCTTCCAGGATGGATTTGAAATCCGGGTAAAAAGCAAGGCTTTGTTCCTGTAACCAACCGGACAAAGCTTCCAGAAGCTGGTTTTTGGCCTGCTCCGGGTTGGGCCTTTCTCCGAAAATACGGGTCATTTCAAGGAGGAGAAAACCCCAGGAATCGGTTAGTTTGGCGTTTCGGAGTGCGGTTTCGATCCGGTCGGCCAGGTCAAACAAGGGTCCCCAATCCCGGCGGCCGGTCAGCCATTCCAGGATTCTTTGCTGGAAAGCCGGGGTAAATTGGGTCAATAGCCGTTCAATTACGCCGGGTTTTTCCATCAATTCGGATAAACGGGTTATCCATTCCGGAGCGCCGGTTGGCTCCGAAAGGTTCATCCATGCCGCTTGTAGGGATTCAGTGGTCAAAAAATAAGCATTGGCCGGCAGATAACCGCGCTCCAGGAAAAAAAGCAGCGCCTGTATTTGGCCGGGAAGGCCTGATTGGGGATCTGCGCCCGTTGACGGAACGGAATGCCCGGTTTTTTCCAGCGGGAGGCCGCCGGTTTCAGCCATGGCCCGGATCGACTTCAGCAGTTGGGTTCCTTTGGCGGTTGAGGTTGCCTTATTTTTCAGGGGGATCAGCAACGACCGTACGACGGTGGCTTCCGTTGATTTCAGCAGGACCGAAAAGTGTTGCACAAACAGGGTGAACAGGTAATTTGGCGCCGGGCTTGCAGACATTCGGGTCAAACCAGCATATAACAGCAAGAAATTGATTTCTCTCCGGGGATCAAAGGTGTTGGGTTGTTCCGGGAGCCGGTATTTCCGGAACCAATCTTTCAGTTCTCCGGCCAGTTGAACCTCATCAGTCATCTCCCTGGCAACCATCTGACCGAGCGCCGCGAGCGTTTCATTTCCGACCTGGAGTCTGATCCGGTCAGCCACGCGGTGCAGACCGATCAACCTTACCAGCATCCGGCGGAGCTCGTCCGGGGAATATTGCATAAGTTGCTGCAACAATTGATCGGGCGTTCCGGCATGTTTTGCACTTTTCCACCAGGGCATCCGGCCTTTCAGCAGGAAATATTCCACGGTTTCAATCAAGCTGGCCGGGGTTTGGAGTCCCTCAGGTTTCAATCCGGCCGATGCGGCTTGCAAGGCGCGTACCAGTTCCTGTTTTACCCGCAGGAGGGTTTGCTGGTGGAAGTCCTTTTTCGAAAGCTGGCCGATGTCCAGTTCGATTCTTTCAAAAAAAAGGGTATCGCCGTACATTCCAAGCGAGTTGAGGGCAGACTCGATGACCCCCTGCAGATGGGAATGGAAAAGCAAGCTCAGGTTTTCGTGCACAAAACGGGCGTCTGATTTCGAATCCACTTCGATTTCGAAGATCTGACGGCCGATGATGTGGTTTTCCTGACTCATTTGTCCTTGCGCAATTGAGCCTTATAGGCCAGTAAATTCTCCCATTGTCCTTTGACCGCCATTTCAGCCTGGTAACGCCAGGCGGAGTGGTCATAGGATTTGCCGTCCGGGTCGGCTTTTTGTGTGATCTGCCGGAGTTCTGTGATCTTTGACCGGGCGAGGTCTTTCCAGGTTTTTATGCCGGCAACCCGCAGCCAGTTTTCTATCGTGGCGTCGATCCCTTCAAAGAGGGTCAGGTTGTTGTTCTCAAACCGGGCGCCCAGATTTGTCAGTGCGCGTTGTTCCAGCCTGGTCAGCCCTTTTGGGCCACCCCCGGTGTTGGCGCCGGGCCCGCTCAGCTTGCTTTGCTGGATTTGCAATAAGGCGCGCCAGTTGGCGGTTGCCGCAGCTTTGGCTTGTTGCAACCACGATTGGAGGTCTTTGTTTTGGAGGTTGAACCTGGCCTCCGAAAGGAGCTGCCGGAGATCGTTTTCCTTGCGGTTGGAAAGTTGAAACCAGGTGATGATTCCGGCGCCTTTCAGGATAACCTCAGCTTCCGGAGTCACTTCATCGATGACCTGCAGGTCGTCTTCCTTCAGGAAAAAGGAATACCGGGTTTCAGGATCGGTGTATAAAGCGGTAAAAACCTGGTGCGGAACGGCGCCCGGCCTGGCTGTCGTTCGGGATGCAGCGATTTTCCCGGTGATCGCCTCATCCGGGTGTAAAAACCGGATCAGGTCCAAGGAAAGTTCATCCAGGTGAGCGCGATTCCGGTTTTCTTCCATCCGGGCATCCAGCCAGTTTTTAAAGCTGCTCTCAAATTCACTCATTTCGCCGTATTCCAGCCACCTGAACTGGACGCCTAAATGGACGGGCACGTTCATCCGGACGGTTTGTTCAAAAATGGACCTGAAATCAGGGTCCTGGAAATGAGTCGGCCAGGCGGGCAGCACCAGACTAATGCGGTGCGAGAAAAAGTTCCGTTCCACAAAGGCCTGATTACCCGGTTGTTCCCGGTCAAAATCACGCAGTTCTTCGATGCGGGACGGAGCGCTTTTCAGGGATCCCAGCTTTTTCATAGCCAGGCGGATAGCGGCCCGGGCTTCGGCTTTGGTTTTAAAAAGGTGGATATGAAACGTTTTATGCTGATCCGCTTCCTGTTCCCTTCCGGCGATCAGCGCCGGGATTTTTTTCCGCAGCAGGATCAGGTAATACCCGCCTTTTTCCGGATCCTCCAGGAGATAATAATTGGAATTGGGGAATTCAAGGTTGCCGGTGTTTTGCGCGTCCGGTTCATTATGGGCGATGGCGCCGATAAAAACGAGGTCGTTGGCGACCGGTTCCAGGTCGGAAAGCATCCCAAAATCAATGCTTTTGAAAACCAGCGGAGCGCCGCCTTCTTCATCCGGTATGCGCAAGACCAGTTTGAGGCCTTCACTTTTTTTGGGTCGCAGGAGTAAATGTTCGACGATAAAAAAACCTTCGCTTTCGGCGTTGATCCGGTCGAGCAGGTTTAATAACCGTTCCCTGGCCGATTCGCAGTCCTGCCGTGTCAAACCGCTGAAAACAGGAAATTCGCCCTGGCCGGTTCCACCGGCAGCCGCAGCCGGATCGGAGTCTTTGAAAAACGAAAGCTGCCAGGTCTCCCCCTGTTGAAAAATGCGGAAACGGTGGGGATCGCGACCCAGTTTGAGCATGGTTTTAAAGGGTAACCGGCTTGCGTTTTTTGGGGCTTTTGAAGCGGACCCTTCCCATTTGATCCCACTCAGGGATTTGCTCCGGGCCAGAAACCGGTTTTGCGGGTTGGTCATACCTAACAGAAGGCATACCCGTTTTTGCAACCCCGGAACATTGTGGGTTTCCCAGGCATTTTCCAGGTAATTGAATGCTTTTGCCCGGTCTCTGCTCAATTCGGGATATTGTTGAAGGAATTGACGCTTGGATTGGATGAGGGCTTTCCCGAGGTTGCCTTCTGCTATTTCTTCCTTAAAAATGAGTTTGAGGAAATCTCCGGTAAAAACCTCCCCAAACCGCGCCATCAGGTGATCCAGGAACCTGTTTTTTCTTGCGGGGCCGGGGTCGAAACCGGCTTTAAACCAGTCGGCCAGTTTTTTTTCAGCGGCCTCTTCTGAAAAACCCGGGGGAAGGTCGTTGTTTTCCGTCAGAAAGGGTTCGAGTGAAAAAACATCCGGAATATCGGAGGGGAACTGGGTGAAGTAAGTTTGATTCGAATCATCGGAAAGGGAAAACAAATGGCGCAAACCGGCTAATTGGGCCAGGTAATTGGCCAGTATCTGTTCAAAGATCAGCAAATAAGCCTTTAACTGGCGGGCGCGTGCTTTGCGCAACCGGCCTGCGCCCTCCGGCAAACCGGATTGGCCGATACCATAAACAGTCGGGAGCAGTTTCTGGAAGGAATAATATTTGCGGATCTCACCCAGATCTTTGGAAGAAACGGGAGGATGGTCTTCAAAGTCGAGCGGGAGCAGTGATTTTTTTCGTTTTTTTGCCGCAAGCGTATGATAAATCCGGAGGACCTGGTTGAAATTGACCGGTACGGTTTCTCCTTCCTTGAGCAGCCGGATAGGGTAAGGGACGGCCTCCGGGCTGATCATTTCCTTGCCGCTGAGCACCAGGTAGGTATCGGGTTCCACCTTGATCTCGTCTCCGTAGACCCGGACGCCTTTTTTCCGGACAAACAGGTCGTTAATGCTTCTTACGCCTTCAATCCCGGAGATGAGGTCGCTCAATTGGCTGATGATCACCACCGGGCTTGGCGGTTTCAGGTCGGTGTCCCGTATGCAGCCGTACAAGGGCAGGGGGCCGTCAAAGATCTCTTCCAGCGCCCACCCTTTATCCTTTAGCTCGTCCGGGCGGTAAGACGGGATGGACGGGCTGAGGTATTCCTCCAGTTCAAAAATGATCGCGGCCAATACGTTTTCCCCAAATGCGTCCGGAAGGAGGTTGATATCGGCGAATACAGTAACCGGTTCTGATTTAAAAACCCGGATCTCTTCCACGTCCTCCCCTAAATTCCGGTTTTGGGCCAGCAACTGGCTCACTTCCAGCCGGGCCTCGCCGTCATTTTCAGGATTGTAGTCTTCGCTTAACTGCAAGACCACCCGGTAAAGCCCTTTGTACCCGAATTCATGGTCGAAAATGGGAACAAACCAGGCATTTTTGACCTGGTCTTTGCACCGGTCAATGATGAGTTTTCTGTAATCGGCGCCGGTAAGCGGGGCGCATGGAAATATGGAAGAAGGGCCAAAAAAAGCATTGACGGGTGGTTCGCCTCCATTTTTCAACCGGTATTCCGGCGGTGTTTTTTTCTTGCCTTCCCTCGAATACAGCAAATCCCGGATGTCGAAATGGGTCCTGAACCCGAGGTCGGTAATGGCATAGGCCAGGTATTCCAGCAAGGTGACGCCCGGGTCGTGCTCGTTGTAGTCGGTCCAGATCGACCCGGACATTTCCTGGGCAAAACGGATGGCTTCCCTCCGGAGGAAGTCAAAGTCCATGCTTTTATCGGAAGGCGGGTCCTTTTTTATGAAATTCGGCTGATCCATCAGGGTTTGGTTGGGTTTTCATTCCGGGCGGTTTGCATGGACGCTGCGTTCTGGAAACCGGCGAAAAAATCATCATCCCATAAAGCGGCGATATGGTAATAAATATAGTTGTACTCGGTTTCTTCATTGTTCAGTTTTATGGCGCCGTACGACCATAACGTCTTGGCATACAGGTTATAACGGTATTCTTTTTCGCCATTTTCACCGGTCGCCCATCCTCCGCGCCACCGGATGCGGATCTGGTTGAGAAAAGAACCAAAAAAGGCCCGGGTCTGGTTGACTTTGCTGCCCTTATGGCGGTTGACACCCAGGGCGATGGCATGTGTGAAGGCGTATTTACCCCGGCCTTTGGGGCCATCGATCCTGGCCAGGATCTCAAAAGCGTGCATGCCGGTGAGGTCCTTTTCAAAAAGCGGATGCCACTGGCCGTCTCCGGGTACGCGGCCGACTTTGAGGGCGCCCATGCGGGTGCGGAAGCTTGCGGCGCCATTAACTTCAAAGCTGGTAGCCGGGTTTTGGGTGTGGATACCGACATGGCCGGTTTTGGAGTGGACAAAAAGCGCATCCTTCGATTCCACCTGACCTTCGTCGTTTTTGAGGATCCGGTCGAAACTCAATCCTTCCGTCTGGTCGGTTTTGACGAGGTTGAACTGGAACTTGGGCCTTGGAGACGCCAGGTTGTCAAAAAAACTGATCACCTTTCCGGAGTTACCCTGCGGAGAAAGCAGCAGGCCGTCCTCCGGGGTTTTGGCATAACCATCGTCGATGATATTGACCGTGGAATCGATCAGATAATTGAAATGAACCTCGGAAGGGAAGCTGCCTTTTTTAAAGTAATTCTTGAGGGTATTCCGGTTAAAAAGTGGCATAAACAATGGTTTTAGGCGTGCTGCGCTGGTTATTCAAATAAAAAACAGGAATCAGGCGCCTCCGGGGCCGGCTGTTCCGCCTGCCGGTTTGCCGAACGAAGTTCCGCTTCGGGCAAGATCACAAAATCGGATCCGATCCGCATGATATCGATAGCGGCCTGTTCGGGCGCTTCATATTCTTCCCGGTCGACAAGCGTGAACAAATGTTCCTCTACCGGTATAAAAACGCTCCAGGGGCTCCCCGGCGTTAAAATTTCCGCATCCTGATCGGCTCTTGCCGAATCTTCCAAAACATAATAATCCTCGGACGCCTCATATACCTGCACAATGGAAAATCCTGAAACAAACTGGACATAGTGCCTGTCCCGCACGAAATTGAAGACATCATTTTTGCTGATCTCCTGCCCCAGGTCAAAATTCCTGCCTTTGATCCATGGGCAGATGAATTCGCGGATATCATGGTGCAGTTGTTTCAGATTAGCGCCTTTTTCCCGCTCGAATTCTTTTTTAAAGATCAGGGAACAGGTAATTTTAAGCTGTTCGTAAACAGGGTTGATCACCTGGATGCGTGCAAAAGGGTTGGCATGTTTTTCGAGAAAAGCTTTAATGGCCTGCAGGTCGTGAAACCCGGCTTTGGGGGTATTGTTGTTTTTATGGTTCGGGATCACGACCACTTTTACCTCTCCGGGCTCCAGGAATTGCTCGTGACCAAAATTCCCAATGCATTTGACCTGCTGGATGCCCGGGAAATGTTCCAGGATCAGCCGTTCATAATCCCATAACTGGATCGCTCTGTTTTTGTGCCGGAGCCTTTCGCTGGTTCGGACATAAAAGCTGCGCTCATCGTCCGGGGGCCTGCCCTTTAAAAAACCGACCGGCTGGAATACAGCGGCAATTTCCGGTTCAGGCAGGACGAGGTCTTTGATGTGCGGCAAGGTTTGGTCCGGATTAAAGTGGGAGGCATCGCCATTATTCACCCAAACCGCTTCCGTTGCCTGGGTATAGATCGCTTTTCCGCGGCCGAGGGCTTCCAGGTTGCCCGAACCGGCGATCCTCAACCAGTGCAGGCCGGCAGGGAGGGCCTCCTCGCTCAGGGTAATATCGGAAGGGATATTCAGGCGTACGATACCCGTAGTGGTCAGACCGGCCGTGGAATCCAGCAATATCCGGTCGGCCGGAAAAACGATCCATTCATCGTTTCGCAGATAATTCCATTCCAGTTCGGCGCTGAGCCGGTCAATCCTCTCCACACTTTCTTCCAGATGGAAAAGCAAGGACAATTCCTGGGGCGGGCGAAGCCCCTCTAATCCGATGAGCAAATAGCCGTCGGCGTCGAACTGAGGTACGAGGTAGTGCCCGGCAGCTTTGCCGTTCGCAAAAACGATGCGCTTGCCAAAAGGGAGAATATGGATCAACTGATCCTGCGCTTCGGGGTTGTTTTCACGGAATTCCTGCACCCGCATGTTCATCCGGGCTCTGGCCGTATAATTCAGGCTCAGTTGCCGGATGACCGGCACATAGGGTTCATTCGGCAGCGGTTTGGGTTCGTTTCCACCGGGCAGCAGACTGAAGGGCTGCGGCCTGGCATTTTCCGTAACGATCCGGGCAAACAGCCGCGGATAGAGGCTTTGTCCAAACACCATGGAAGGCTGACTGATCTGGAACCTGAGGTATCCGGTTTGGGTCTGGTTGTTGTATTCGGGCAGGGACTGCATCCGGTAATCGGGCCTGATCTGCAGTTTTTCCAGGGCTTCGGTCTCCCATTGTATGCCTGGCATCAGGGTTTTGTTCCCGGGGAAAGTGGCAAAAAGGTTAAATTCTTCCTGGCGTTCAGCGGATTTTGGATAAAATTCAAAATCGGAAAGCGCAGATAGTTTTACCTTGAAGCTGTCGTTCCCGATCCCTTGTTCGTAGGTCGCATAATAATCTTCAAAACCATTTTCTTCCTCCGGCAGGTTATTCCACAGGATATTGATTTTTAACCCGGTCAGTTCTTTGACAAATAATTCTGCGCTTCCGATCATGAGGTAGGCATTTTTGCCCGGAACCGGACCAAAGGGCTGGAATGGCGCCGAACTGTCCAGGAGGCCCAGCTCGTTATACAACCGGAGGGATTTCAGGCCTTCGACCGCTACCTCCAGGTCGATGGTTTCCAGCCGGAGGACTTTGAGGAAGGAGTACACATAAGCTGCCTCATTTCCGGAAGCCATGACCTTTAACAAAGGCCAGGGCGTATGAAACGTTTCCGGAATAACCTCCGGGTTGTATCGCGCAACCGGCGGATCGGCCATCGCCAGGCTGAAGGCGATCTGAAGGGTTTGCGATTCCCAATCCGGATTGACGGCGTATCGTTTGACCGGCATCCATCCGGTTTCTCCGGTGAGCTGGAGGAGAAGGGCATTGTGGAAAAGGCGGTAAAAAACGGAATCCTTGTCGCCCCCCTGATTAAATGCAATGTCTTCGATCAGGGATTCAAATTGCTGAAAGGCGCCGGGGTGGAATTTCAGGTTCACCCTGACGGTGCGATCTCCTTCCGGCAGGATCAAAACCGAAGAAGCCAGTACAAAACCGATATCAGCGGTTTCCATCCTTCGTTCGTCCGCACTCTTATCGATCTGTTCTTCGCCTAATACCGGCCAGGTTTTCCCGGGCGCATCAAAGGGGATTCCGCTGCCGTCCATGGAATTGGCAACCGGGGCTGCAAAGATATTGGATACGAGTTTGTAGGAACTACCGGTACTGATGAGCGGGTTTTTGCTGACAAACAGGGTTTTCAAGGCAACAATGGCGGCTTTATTCACTTCCAGCGGCTGGATGGTCCGGTAATGCGACTCCAACCCCTGGTTGTTGATGCCGGCGAGCAGCAAAGTTCCTCTGGGAAGGAAATGACTTCTGGCAAAATCGGCCAGGGTGAAACAAACAAAGGTTCTGTCAGGGGTCCCGGGTTTTTTATGTTGGTCCAGGACTTCGCAGAAATAATGTTCCAGATGGCGCCTGGTGAGGGTGTTCAGGCTGTCCTGGGCGTATCTGAAGGTATGCAGAAAGGCGAGGAAAAGGCCGATATGCGGCTGATGGTCGGTTTTTTCCCGGAAAGAATGTTCCAGGAGGCCGGGGGCCAATTCCCGTATGAACAGGGCGAAGAGGTAAAATTTTCTGAAGATCTGCTGCACTTTGCCCAATAAGGCGCTGAAATTGCCTGCGTCGGGTATTTCAAGGCCTTGGAAAACATTCTTTTCACTCAGTCGCCAGATCTTGTGAAAACCTTCCAGGTGAACAGAATGGCTGTCCGGATGATCAGACAAGGCGGCTTCTGCAATGGCGGATAACGTATGCAATTGCCGGCTTAATTCCGTATGGATGGCCCGCTCTATCTCCAGTTCAATCCGGGTTTCTTCGCCGGAATCCCGCAAATGCTGAGCCCTGACGTACCAGGTATCGAGGACCCTGGCCAGTCCGGCAACGGTTTTCATCAATTCCAGTAAACCGCTTTGCCTGGACCCGGGATCCCAGGCCATCCGTGATTCGTGCAGTTTTTCCTCAAAATCGCGGTCAATTCCTTCCAGGTTGGTCCGGATGACCTCGGCCAGGAAAACACTGACGTCCCGGTGGAAAAAGGGCGTCCAGTTTCCGGCGGGTTCGTCGAGGTCATTAAAATAAGGAATACGGGCTGCATAGGCCGATGCAAAGGCGAGCAGATCGGCCGGTCGTTGTTCATCCACAGGGATCGACTCCGGCAAAATAGCCTTCAACAGGCGTTCGTGTTGCGAAGCGCCTGCCAGGCGAATCCATTGATTTCTTTTTTTTGCCACTCAAAAAAGGTTTGCGGTTTGCATCAAAGTCCCTGTATATTGGTGCCTTCGCGCAAATAAAACGGAAAAACGATATTGTCTCGAGAATTGGTTTTCCGGATCGTATATGCCAGGGTAATATAGATGATGCCAAAATCTTCGGCGCTCAGTTCGACGTTGATGGTCTCAATGGTGATCCGGGGTTCGTACCACAACACGGCCATGGTGATCATATCCGTAATTTGCGATTGGGTGCTGCTGTTGAGCTGGTCGAAAACCAGACTTTGCAGGTCGCAACCGTATTTGGGTTTCATGATCCGTTCGCCGGGTACCGTGGAAAACAGGATGTACAGGCTTTGACGGATATCGGCTTCTTCCGAGACCATTTGTACCGTTCCCTGCCGGTCGGAAAAAGCGGGCGGAAAACTCCACCCCGTACCCAAAAAACTTCGTTTGTCCTCGCTCATTGCTTAAGTCGTTAGAGGTTTGGGGTTGTTTGGGGGGTGTTTGGAGTTGTTTGGCCACGCCACGGCGTGGTTTGGGGTTGTTTGGGACGTTAACGAAACCATTCCAAACCATTCCAAACCCTCCCCTCCTACGCTGAAGCTCCGGCGGGCGAAGCCAAACCATCCCCTCCTACGCTGAAGCTCCGACGGGCGAAGCCAAACCACCCCAAACCTGATTAACATCAAGTTAAAACTTCTGCCAAATTACTTTTTACCCTCCGATCATCACGGTCGGCGCCCCCAACACAATGGCGCCGCCGTGGGCAGTGGTGTCGCCCATTCGCGCGGCCGGCCTGCCGGAGATCATCACGGTGGCCGAACCCTTGACAATCGTATCAGGGGGCCCCACGCATACACACATATCCCCCAATACGGCAGCCGGCATGCCCGCGATCAGTACATTCGGAGCCCCAGGCCCGGTAATGGGGCCGCCCACATGCGGGATCGGCGGAAGCCCGGGTGTGACCATCGGGCAGGTGTGCATGTCGGTTAGTCTGGCTGCTGGCGGCATATTTATTTAGTTTATGGTGGTTAATATTTAGGACAGAAGGTTGGTAGCAATGCTCTCAGAAGTTTGGAGTGGTTTGGTATTGTTTGATGTTGTTTGATGTTGTTTGGAGTTGTTTGGAGTTGTTTGGGACGTTAACGAAACCATTCCAAACCATCCCAAACCATCCCAAACCATCCCAAACTTTCCCAAACCATCCCAAACTTTCCCAAACTTTCCGAAACTTTCCGAAACATTGGCATTAATCTTCCTTCATAGAACTTTTCATCAATTGATCATCACAATCGCTCCCTTCACCGTCGTATTCCCCGCTGCTTTCAATTCTGCGCTGGCGGAACCCTGGGCAGAGAAAGCGATATTGGCCTTGGCGTTGATATTGAGTCCTTGCAGCGACACATCGCCGCCGCTGGCTTTGGCGGAAATGTCCTGGTTGGCTTTGATATCGACCTTGCCGGTGGCCTGTAAAATAATATCCTTGGCGCTCTTCATGGTGATGCCCGCTGCGGCCATTTCCATTTTATTGCCATTCTGGTCCTGCAGGGTAATATTTTTATCCTTATCCGACAGGATGAATTTATTGCCGGCGGGGGTCTGGATGGTCAGCACCTTGTCCTTGTCGTTGAATTCCAGTTTCAGGTCGTTTTTGGTGACAATGGCCTTGATCGGGTTGTCTGCGCCGGCGGTATACGGGGGTTTGAGTTTGCTGCTGTACAAACTGCCGAGGATGACGGCGTACCGGGGGTCGTCGTTGAGGAACCCGACGACCACTTCGTCTCCGATTTCAGGCAGGAAAAAACTGCCTTTCTGACCGGTGGCGTAAAAATTGGCCATGCGGGCCCAGATGCCGTCGCCGGAAGGGGCGATCATGGGCACTTCTACCTGGATGCGGCTTTCACCGCCAGGATCAGCGTCGATCTTTTTAACGGTAGCATTCTGTAAACCGTGGATGGCGGGCAATAAACCGCCGGCAGGCGGGGCGCTGACGGCATCGGCCGCGGCATGCCATTGGGGCGAAAGGCCGAACCCGATCTCTGTCACCCAGGCCCCTTCGGAAACGGTGTGCTGGATCCGGGTGATCAGGGCGTCGCCGTTGAAGCGCGCGCCAAAACCTGCCAGGGTGATCAGGGTATTGAGCTTCGGCGTTGCATTGCCAAAAAAAGAAACCCTTCCATTCATCCGCGCCAGGGTGGATTTCAGCAAGGCGGCGTTGGACCATTCCTTGAGTTCGGCCGCTTCGACGGGCCCTGTGGTATGCAGTTCGTATTCTTTCAGATTCATGACTTCCGAAAGCTTTTTCCCCGTCAGGTTACCCTGGCTGTTCACGGCAGGGGTCGTCGATTTTCCCTCCGTAACAGCCTGTTTTTTCATATCCCATGAATGGGCGACGGCGGAGGGGATCTGAAAGCGGGTTTCGATTTCGGCGTCGAATTCAAATACATCCCGGTCGTAATTGATCTCGAGTTCGGCGGAACCGGAGGACAACGGTTTTTTGACAAATACTTTTCCGTCTTCGGTATAGACGATCATACCGTTGGCTTCCGCCCGGGCGATGATAAAATCCCAGTCGATGGCATGGTATTGAATGAGTTGTTTATGCTGGTAAGTGGAGGCTTCCACCTGTTTTTCCAGGCCGTATTCGCTGATGATGCTTGAAATGAGGGCGCTGTCGAGCATGTCTTTAAAGTACTTGTTCTTTCTCCCAAGGGTCATCTTGACGGCCTTGTCGCTGCAGTGCAGGATAAGTTGGGCGCGCCGGTCGGGACGGGCCTTCAGGCTGTGGTTCACGATGATGCCTTTGAAAATGGTTTTGTCGTCGGAATGATATCCGACCTGGATCTCCACATCTTTGCCGGGTAGAAAATCGTCGGACTCGCTGGGTTCAAAAGCTTCATTGGCCGCCTGCCCCCGTTCCAGCACCAGGACGATTTTGGCGGTCGCCACGCGGTTCACCTCCCGGGTCACGTCGATCGACAAAACGTGATACGTACTTTTGATCGCATTGCCGCCCACCTTAAGGGTTAAGGAAACCACATCAATGTTATCGATTGGAAGCGCCTGAGCCATAGCTTGTTAGTTTTCTAAGGGTGGAAAAATGATCTTCTGACCCGGTTGAATATTCATAAAATTGGAAAGGCCGTTGAATTCAGCGACCTTCAGATACCAGGCCGGGTCTTTATAGATCCTGAAACACATCAAGGGTAAAGTATCCCCGGATTGAACCACCCTGACATGGGTCAGATCGGGCGACGATTTGTTTTTCATGCTCTCCCGGGTCTTGGCGTCAATGAACTGCTTGAAGGAAACATCCGCCTTGGCCCTGAGGGGTTTGCCGTTGGTGTCGAAGAGCATATAATCGATGGAGATGGTCTGGAGTTGCCCTTTGAACAACAGGCCTTTTCCGCCCCCCCATTCAATTTTGACATAGTGGTTGGAATGGATATCCCCGTTGTAGTACAAGGCGTATTCTTTCAGCCGGTTGATCTCGTCGGATACATCGCCTGTACCGGGGATGGCGCCCGTGCCGTCGAACCACAATTCCAGTTGGAAGGTTTCCGGCGGCGGATCGACAACGCGACCGTCGATGCGGTCGCCGTTGGCCAGTTTGGTGGAAAAACTGGCGTCAAAAGTGAGCGGCTTGAAGATCCTTTTGTATTTCTCCGGGTTGACGCTGACTTCCAAAGGTTTGGTAAACCCGGGCGCCAATTGCGTGAAATCCGGGTCTTTGTAGGCCCATATTTTTAACTTCGGTTTTGGTCCGCCTTCCATTCTGTCTGGTATCGTTTATTGTTTATCGCCGGCTTTGAGCGGCAAGGATCTCCTGCATTTTTTCAAGGCATTCCCTGATGATCTCTTTTTTGAGGTCCTGCGAAACCAGTGCCGGATCACTTTTGAGGGTTTCCACGATCATCTCGATGTCTTTTTCCAATAACACGGAATTGCCGCCTTCTTCGTCATTTTCTTCCGGAAGGCTGGCCCGAATGACCAATTCTTTGATTTCGATCGGCATATTGACACATTTTTTCGGGTGTGGTTCCCCGAATACTAATGAACATTTCTGGTTTTGTCAGAAGAGAGGGTGAGAGGGTGAGAGGGTGAGAGGGTGAGAGGGTGAGAGAAAGGTGCGTCTTCACCCAGTCTCCCAGTCTCCCAGTCTCCTGTTCTACCCATCCTTGTCATGCGGATATTTTGGCGGTTTTGCCTCGATGACCGAAAAGTAGCTGTACGCAAGAGTCAGGCTTTCAACCACCACCGAGCTATCCTTTGCATTCAGGTCGGTTATTTGCCACTGAACGGGAAAGGCATTGACAAAATGCCAGGACATGAGCGGGGCGGGTTTGTCCAGGTCGCCGCCGGCATCCAGCAAGTCCACCTTCAGATCCTGCAGTTCGATCTTTTTATTCAGTCCGTTGGAAAGGTGGGCCCGCACCCAGGAAGCCAGGGGCGAAGAAATGACCACCAGGCCGCGTTTCAGCACCAGGTTGTCAAAACTGACCCTTCCGGGCACTTTATACGCAAAACGGTTTTCACCGCCCTCGGTAATGGTCTGGGTTTCCATTTTGAGGGAGATGCCGGAAACCTCCTGGAATCCGGCATCTACTTTTGCAGTCCTCGCCTGGCCGTTTTTCAACAGGCTCACAGAATAAAAAAAGCCGACCGGAGGAATATAGCCGTTCATCCCTTAGCCTTTTTTCATCATCAAACCTTCGTGGGATAAAACGATTTCCTCGACAGCCACTTCGCTGTTTTGTGCGTTCAGGTCGGTCCCGGTTACCTTTTTCGGCCAGGCATTGGTCAACTCCCAGGTGAACATGGAATTGCCGTCCTGGTCCAATAACTGCACGGTGACCGTTTCCCGCGCGATGGTATTCATCTTGATGGAATTGAAATAGTCGAACAGGGCGGTATCGTCTTTGAACATCCCTTTTTTGCAGGTCACATCGCTTGCTTTTTTCAATCCCGGCATCTTGACGGTTGAAAAAATATTGCTGTTGCCTGCCCGGTATTCGATCTCGTCGTGCTCGGAATCCAGCCCGGAAACTTCCTGAAAGGCAATTTCGCCTTTGCTGCCGACGGTTACTTTAAAATAAAACTTGGGTACGGGCCACGGAGCGCCTTGCGCATCGCCTGTATTTGCCATTTTATGTGGATTTTAAATGTTAGAATATAGTTGTCAGTTGTCAGTTGTCAGTTGTCAGTTGTCGTCAGATTCCCATCCTCGAATCAACGAATCAACAAATCAACAAATCAACAAATCAAGACGTCTGCATCTTCTGCTGGAACGTGATCACGATGAATTCAGCCGGACGGGTAACCGCAATCTGCACGGAGATCCGCATGATGCCGTCGAGGATATCGATCGGGGTCATGGTGCTGCCCAGACCTACATTCACGGTGAACGCTTCTTCGGGTGTTGCGCCGGCCAGTGCGCCCGCCTGCCAGACATTGGTCAGGAAGTTGCCGATCAGCGCCCGGAGGTTCGACCAGGTGCTGGATACGTTGGGTTCGAAGACGTAGGCCTCAGCAGCAATCTTGATGGATTGTTCGATGAAGATCACCGTCCGGCGCACGCTGATGTAGCGCCAGTCCTGGCTGTTGCCATCAAGGGTGCGGGCGCCCCATACGAGCACGCCTTTGCCCGGGAAGGTGCGGATGGCGTTGATGGCCTTTCCGTTGAGCGGCAGGTTGAGGTCCTCCTGGTCCTTGCTGGTGAGGTTCACGGCCGGTTTGACCACCGAACCTACGCTGATATTGGCCGGCGACTGGTGTACGCCGATGGAATTGTCAACCATGGAATAAATGCCCGCCATGGCGGCGCTGGGCGGCAACAAATTGAGGTTGTTGCGCAGGTTCTTCATCAGGTCTTTGTAGGTCGGGCTGACGGCCAGCAACGTCTGGTGCAATTGCTGGGCTTTATCGGCGTTGGCGTCGGTGATCCCGGTCTTGTAGTCATTTAACTCCACGATCTTTTCCCGGATCTCCAGGGCCCGTTTTCCGGTCAGCAGCCCTTCGGCCATTTCTTCGCCCAACCCCTTGTACAACAGCGTCGTCAGGCTGGAGACGGCGATTGCATCCACCCTCGTTTTGAAAGCGACCTTATCTTTTAAGGATTTTTGTTTGTCGTCCAGATCAGCTGTAAAATCCGGCGCTTCGGCTTCGGCTTCGGCGTCCTCGCCAACAATATTGGTGAAATTGCTGAAGTTCAACTCGTCGGCCGAGACGATGGTGGTTTCCAGGAACGGATAATAGGCCCCGCCCCATTGCAGGTGGTTTTCACCAACCCCGGTCCTGAATTTGGAGACCACCCCCTCCCGGAGGCCCATATGCCCCAGGGGGACATCCAGAATGGCCACCCGGTTGCGCATGTCAAACCCGCAATGGGCCAGCATGAGCACCTGAAGGCCGAAGGCTTCGGCGGCGTCAAATTCGGTCACCTTGACTTTTTTGGTAGCGTCATTGGGGTCCTCCACTTCTTTTTCGTTTTCCTCGAACAGCAGGCAGGCTTCCGGGATGACGATCATGGTGGGCTCGGGTTCCTTGAGCAACGGTTCGATACCCAGTTCAAGGGCGGCCCGTTTTACACCTGTAGTGGCGTCCTTATACCGGCCGACGGAGATGATGTAACAATCCGACCCGCCGTTGGCAAAAAACATTTTCATGCAACTGTGCAGGATGAACTGGGTGTTTTTGTCCACGGTGAGTTTGTAGACGAGTTCCGGGTTTTCGGTATTGGCCCCGATCGTGTATTTGACCTTTGGCGGGCCGCCGTAAAACTCCACAAATTCGCCGTAGGAACTGATCTTGGTGGGAACGTTGAGGAGCGATTTTTTCCCCATAATGGCCTTTTCCGTGTACCCGATAAAAACCGGAACTGCGGTTGGCACAGGGACCGCCGAGTTGGGAAAGGCGCTTTTTTCGTCGATATAAACGCCTGGCGTTGCAAGGACTCTTGCCATGAGTGTTAGGTATTTGGTTTATAAATAAACATACATATCAGAATAGACCTTCCGGTCGTTCGATGCAGGGTTCACTTCGGGTTTAATCATCCGGATATCCGGAGAAGGAAGGTTGATCTCCGCGTTTTGAACAATTCCGTTGACTTCGTTGGAGACCTTCAGCATGAAAATATGGCGGCTGAATTCTTCCAGTTGGATGCTCTTCGAGGATTCCAGCCGGAAGGCCTTTTGCCCGCCCTGGAGGTTTTGCTCTCCCAGGTTTTCAAATTGATTGCCGTTCCCGGAGTTGATATTCAGGCCCGTGATCTCCAGGTTTTTCGGATTGAAGACAAAATACCGCCAGAAGGTTTCCCGGGCCTGAAAATGAAGTTCGTAGCGGGCAGGAACCAGGGAATCTTCCCCGAAACCCTCGATCTCCAACCCGTTTTCTCCAATAAAAATATCCAGAATCCCAAAAACACCGCGGCCTTCAGGGGGCGCCGGGTCTTGGAATTCGAGGGCAGGTTTTGGGGGGGAGGGGGCGGCAAACGCGCTGCGGTCGGCGGATTGAGCGGGGTCCGTAAATTTTATGGAAGTTTTTGGCGCCATTTCGTCGTCATTCAGACCCACAAATGGGCCCCGGTTGAGCAACTGCACCGGATCTTCTTTCGAAAGGTCAAGGTTATTGAAATAATACAAGTGCGCGTTCAGGTCAACAAAAGGAAGCCGGGTATAATTAAAAAAATAAGGCGTGCGCAATCTCAGCAAAAAAGACAACCGCAATTGCGCTCTGGCAGTAAAGATCAATGCTCTGCGCGGCGTTTCCTGGCCAAACCAGAGTTTATATCCGGCTGAATCCTCCTGCAGGCGTAGGTCAAATTGTTTAAATAATTTTATGGCGGAAGGCATAGGTGTCAGGTCGAAATCCCGGCACACTCCCCCGTTCCGGTTGAAGTAATTGTGCCTGAAGGCGATGGTGCATAACGGCCTGAATTTTTTTGCCATTCAGAATAACTTTAAGGCAGGAGGGTTTGCCGGAGCAAACCCTCAATTGCCTGTGTGGATGTTAGGTGTTTCAACCGTTGTGATGGCCGGCAGTTCTTCGAGTATCATTTCTTCGGTGATGGTCACCATCCGCATTTTCAACAATACGGACGGCATGTATTTGGCTCCCAGCGTGGCCCATAAATTGCTGCTTTCGTGGAAACTGAGGTTGACGATCTCGATGGCGATCTTTTGCACGTTCGGGCTCAGCCCCGGTGTGTTTTGCGGCGTAAACACTTGTTTGCCCTGAAAAAAACCAATCAGGGTTGACAGGAATTTAAGCGGTTCTTCGTATACCGTATCTGGAAAATAAGCTGCAAAAAGAACATAGAGATTGAGGTTGACCGGTGGGTTGACTTTTGCGGAATTCTGGTGGCCGAAACTCAGGTTCACCCGTTCCTGTTCCAGGTTCACCAGGGTGCAAATGATCTTGTTGGCGCCAATGGAGGGTATGGAACCGTCCTGTTTGACCAGATCCGACAAGATCACCTTGGCTTCCCTCTCCTGAAACCGCCTTCTGAGAAAAGCGTTCAACTCTTCCACAATGACTGGTAAAACGTTCTGAAGCATTTTTACTTTTCGGTTTTCTCTTTGATCCGGAACCTGCTTGCCGGATGCCCAAAAAACAAGACCTTCAGCCAGGTTCAAAACCCTGCTGATTGAAGATCGGATTACTTTTTTCAAGAGCGTCAAAAAGGGACCAAAGGCTGCTTTTGGGATTTAAAAGGAAACCCAATAAGCACACTCCGCCTGGTGACGGCCAAATAATTTAAGTGGGAATCTGAATGAAAAAAAATGCAGAAAATGCACAATTAAAGCAACTCAGGGTGAAGGTTTTAACACGATTTCCGGACTTAGCGGCGTCTACTTTTTGGCCAGCGTTTTAATGGCGGCAACCATTAACCTGATCACGTAGATGCCTGTAAAGTTAATGATATATATGAATATAAACAACTCAACGATAAATAATTTTTCATTTTCGGTAAAAAACTGTTCGCCGGAAACCAAATCCATGCCCGCCAAAAAAAGGAAGGACAGCGGAACGGCCAATACCAGGGAACCTAAAAACCATAAGAACTCCCGTGCGATCATTTTTTTCATAAAGAATGCGGTTTTAATACTTTCTGCCTGTTCATTTTTGAAATTACCTTTTAACCACAAGGACACAAAGGAACCACAAAGCTCACAATGGTTTCAATTCAGTATCGATGCTTCATTCACCGGGCCTTGCAGCTACCGCAAGCAAAACGACTCCTTCAACTTCGCTCACGCCAACTGACCACTGCCCCCTCCTGCGCCCTAAGGCAGACGGAGCCGGCGGGCGGAGACTGACCACTGACTAAGGCAACCGCCGTCGCCGCCGTTCATAAAGCGCTGTGCCAAATACGCTGATCAAGATTCCGGCCACAACCCCGGCGATCAGCAATACCACCCAATTGCGGGTCACCATTTCTTCCGGGCTTAAATAGCTGCCGTCCGGATTTCCGGCCAGTTTTAAATAATAATAGACAATCCCGATGGACACCAACAGGAGAAACCCTCCAAAAATGTACATCAGGCGCAACGTTTTATGACCAAAAAAAACATCACGGACCCGCGCGTCAAAAAGCGCGGCGATCAGGCCGGCCACCAGGAACAATACCAGAAAGATACTGCCCACTGCAATGGCGTCGCGGTATTTGGAGACGGTATGCGGCAGGTAAAAGGATTCCTGTGCAGGCCGGTAAAGGGCGATGGTATCGAGTTCGGGCGCGAACAGCGTGTCGATCATCGCCCACAATTCCGGGTGTCCGTTGTCATATCCCAGCGCCCAAATGCCCACCCCGCCGAGGTGTTCTTTCAGCACCCAGTTGAATTTGACGCTAAGGGTGGTAGAGTCGTCAAAATACACCGTTTCCCGCCGGAGGATATTCCCGATCGAATCGGTCAGCGGGTAGGTGTAATTGGCCGTCCAGGTTTCCAGGTTGTAGTTGGGCGGGTCCCGCCGGTTCCGGTACCGGTCTTGTATGTTCCGGTAGGTAAGGTGTTGGAAAAGGATGGAGGAGGTATCCTTCCATTGAAGGTCTTTGGGGTTGGAGTTGGTCCACAGGCCGCCGTAATAAGGAAGGCCGAGCAGCAATTTTTTCCGGTCAATTCCTTGTTCGAGCCAATGGTAAACAGATTTTTCAATCGACAGTCCCGAATTGTACAGCGGGGCCACGGGGCCGGGCGGCATGTCGGCGCCGATATGAAAATCATAACCTGTGACCACAAACAAGTCTACATATTGTTGGAGGGTATCCACCTGATAGATCTGGTAGTGGTTGAGTTTGGGCAAAACCACACTGATGATGTACCTTTTTCCTTCGGGGTGGGGAGGAAGGGCTGCCCGAAGTTTGCGGATAAAATTGGAAAATTTCAGTTCATACCCATCTGGTATCTGTTCAAAATTAATGTCGAGACCGTCCGCATTCAGTTTGACGAGCAATTCGGCCAGGCTTCTAAACAGGCGCTCCTGCTGCTGGCTCTTGTTGTCGAGAAAAACTTTATTGCCGGACTGGTAAAAGCTGGTCAGGGTGATCAATACCTTGCAGCCGGTGGCATGGGCCATTTCAATGAGCTTGAAGTCGGGGCTGCTCCAGCCTTCGACCACATCGGGGTTGTCCCAGGCGACGTTCGGCTCGGCGGCGGTATTGAGGTTGCAGGAGAAAAGGGAAACGTAGTTCAGCAACCGGAAATCGTAACTTTGATAGGCTTCCCCCATCCAGTGCGGGTGCCAGCCGAACACCTTAACATTATTGGCAATTACAAGGGTATCGCCCGCAGGAGAGGAGTACCGGATCTCTTTGTTGAGGTTGAGGTCGAAATAATCGGTCCAGTCGACAATGCCCGAATCCCGGAGGCCTCTGTATTTGTCGTATTCCTCCCGGTGGATGGCGTTGTAAATGAACCCCAGTTTGTCCCGCACACCCGCTTTCGACCGGAAGGGGGATTGGATCAGGCTGTCTTTGCGGGGTTTGCCCAGGGATTGCAACACGACCTCCAGCCTGGACTGTTTGGGGCCTTCGTTGTTTGCGGCGGATTGGGCCTGAACGCGCCCCGGACAACCCTGAAAGGTAAATACCGCCGGCGCCAAAACAAGGCCTTGAAAAACCAATAATATTAAGATTCCTTTTTTCATGTTGCAATATGGGTTGTCAGGGTTGTTCGGTCATTTGCTCTTTTTCCACTCTGCGTTCGTAATAGGCCACTATTTTTACTTGTACGGGGTAAGTGTTGGCGTCGTGTTGATTGACAAAGGCAATATAAAACCTGCGGAGGCCCCCCGGTTCGATCCGGCCGTAATTGCCGGAGATGCCGCTTCTGCCGAACAATTGCCGGATTTTACCGGGATCTCCGGATTTCAAAAAACTGTTTTTGCCGTTTTCGCCTGCAAATACAAACGGCGTCCTCGCGGGATCCAGACCGGGATCAACCCGATTCATGGCAGGCAGAACGACGGGTTTGCCCAGACCATAGGCCGCCAGAGGCGCTGTAACGCCAGGTTGGGACCACTCCGGCGGGGTATCGGCTTCCAGTGCGGCATAAGCGGCGATGGTCGGGGCGCCTGTTCCCACCCACCAGGTCAGAAAAAGCAGGCGGTCATTTTTTTCCACATGCTCCGGGATATTAACTTCCACGACGCCGGCGCCGGCGCCCATCGGGTTGCGTTTTCCGGTCAGGCTCAGGGTGAAATCCGTCACCTGATAAAGAAGGGTATCGCCGGTGGAGACCAGGGTTTTTTTCCGGTGAAAAGCAATTTCCCTGGTTTCCACAGCGGCAGCGGCTTGCATCGGACCCGCTGAGATCTGCCCGGGCGACCACCAGGTGGTATCCGGTTGATGGTGCAGGCTTGCCCGCACAAATGCATATCGTTTGGCCAGGAATCCACGCGCCCTCAGGTAGAGTTGGAAAGTATCGGCCTCGCCGGTCAAAACGGTTGAATAACGGACGGGGCCCGCATCGAAATCAGCCTGAAGGATTTGCCGCTTGCTGTTGAGCAGGACAACTGCTTTCAGCGGTTTTTGGTCGACGGGTTCAACTTCCAGGACCAGCGTGTCGCCGGCCTTCCCGGGGGTTATGAGGCTGAAATGACCGTCTTTGTTCCGGGTTGCTTTACCCTTGCCGGCCAGTTGGAAATGAAAACAGGAACAGCGGTCCTTGTTTTTTTTAGCCAGCGCTTTGGGGGTTAGTTTAAAAACCGGGCACTTTTTTCCGGAGATCCGGACAGGGCCCTGCAGTAGGGAGTCTTGCGCCGACCAATTGGTCGAGGTTGGGGCGCAAACGACCCTGACCCTGGTTTTGGTCACTATTTTGATGCCGTTTTCTGTCGGAAAGGTATCCTTGCCCAGCGTATCCATGCAAGCGCTGACCCGGGCGCAATCGCTCAGGGTTTTGTGCGCGAGGATGGCCTCCTGAATGGCCGGGTCTGGCGGCGTACAGGGTTCCTGCTGGCCGTGAAGGGCCAAAGGAAGAAAAAGAACACTGTAAATGAAAGGTTTCAAAACATCCTGCATATACCCGGAATTCATCGGTTTCTGTAAAATTTTGTGCAGGAATCTGACGATGTTGATCTATTCTTCAATCTTGGTCTGGGCCGCTTTTTTGCCCATGATATCCGCTGCTTTTTCAAAGCCGGGGTCATCATTGACCGGCAATCCGGCCGCTTGTGTGGTGGGTTTGACTATGCCCTGGCGCTGCTGAACCACATGCGTCAGCTCGTGCCCGAGCAATTCCTGGCCTTTGGTGGTATCGGGTTTGAACTGGCCCGGAGCGAAGTGGACGTCGGCACCCTGGGTATAGGCCAGCGCCCCAACCTTCGGGGCTGCGGATGAATTGGCGTGAATTTGGACGTCTGAAAAATCCGTATTAAAAGCGGACTCCATTTTTGATTGCACTTCAGCCGGCATCCCGGTTGTGTTTTCCTGTTTTTGAACGGGAGCGGTATTTCCGAATTTACCCTGAAGCAATTCTTCCTCTTCCGGGCTGGCCATTTGGGCGGCTTCAAATTTGCCCTGGAGCAGTTCTTCCTCTTCCAGTCCGCCCATCATCTGGATCGCCCGGTTGATCTTCATCTGAGCGGCGGCCTCCGGCCTCCGGTCGGCAAAGGCAGGGCTCGAAAAGGGTTGCTTTCGCTGGGAAATGCGGTGAGCGCTGGCGCGGGTGACCTCGCTCTGGGCAGATAAAAAGGCAGAAGATTTCATGGTTTCAGGCTTAACGTCCCCAAAGTTATAAAAAAAATCCAAACCGGCAACCTTATTCCTTTGGAGTTTATCAAAAATTGGTTTATCTTTCCCAATCAGAACCAGATTGTGCCGGATCCAGATCAGATTTTCCCTTTTATTTTTTAATCCTTTTTGGAATTTTAACACCTAAAGCAGCAGGTCATGCATGCCAGTCAGACCCAGATCCGCCATTTTTTTCAGCGGCTTCCCGAAAACATTGCCTTTTTCCGCCAGGAAGAAGTGGAGGAGTTGAAAAACCGGCTTAAATACAACAATTTTCTTGCTGTATTCGGGGAGGAGGTCCATCAGGTGCGTTCGCTCATTTTTGAGGGTCTTTTGCCTGCGCTTCACCCCCATGCCGTCGAGGCGGGGGCTGATCTGCCGGTCAGCGATACCGAAGGAAGGGCGGGATTCCGCTGGTCGGTTGCGCCAAAAGTGGAACCGGGCGCCAACCCGCTTGGCAACCTGGCTCATGCCCTGGCCCAGCCTGGCGTCCTTAAAAAACAAGTGGAAGCGGACTATGCCGGAAAACTGGAGAAAATGCTGCGCTCGGGCAACAGCGGTTTGACGGATGTATTCGAATATGAAAAGGACCCCGATGAATTCAACCTGGTCCTTGTGGTGGACCGGCTGGAGGAGGTAGCCCTCTTCAAAAACAACGGCGCCTGGCACGGCCAAACCGGCGACGACGCCCTCTTTTTTAATTTGATCCTTGCCGCCATCCGGTCGACATTGCCCGTGTACGTCATCCTCCTGATGGATGCTCACAGCCTCAACCAGCTTTATCAATACAGCGGTTTCCTGGAGGATATCGACCAGAACCGGTTTACCTTGCGGTATTCCGACCCCGCCTACCTGGAAAAAATACTGGTTCGGGCGGCGGGTGACCAGATGGAAACGAACGAACTGAATTTTATCAGGGAAACCCTGGCCGGTGACCTGAAAAAAGGGACACAAAACGGTCGCCGCGATCCATATGCCCTTTTTAAACTCCAGTTTCTGCTCCGTCAGGCCCGGCATGCGGCTGAATCCGGTAAAAATGCCGACCCTCTCCAATTATATAAGGACCTGGGCAAAATCAAAAATTCCATCGACGTTTTTTGTGAAAAAACATTGAACGGAACCGGAGTGGAAGGAAATTCCGGCGCCAGTCCGGAGCAGGCGTTGCGCGTCCGCAAAAAAGTGGTGGAAAGGGCCTTTAAAGCTTTAACCGAAAAAAGCCCGACAGGCGTTGCGGTCAGACGGCCTGTATTTCTGGATGAATTATTGGATCTCTGCCGCAGAGATGTACCGGCGGCCAGAGGAAATACGCCGGAAAACCTATCCTGGGGCGACCCGGAAACGAAGGACCTGACCGAACGCGCATTGCTCGGGTATCTGACGGCGTTTAACGCTTTTGGCGTCCGGTTCATTGAAATTGTCGAGCCCCCCGTTGGTCGCGACCTCGAAAGGATCGTTTATATCGGCGAAGAAGCCGTGGTTTCCAACTGGACCCGCATCAAAAAGTGGGTGGAACAGGAATTGGTGGATGCGGGTATTTACAAAAGTCTGATCGAGTTTGCCAGGGCGTACTACGCAACTGCTCTTTCCGGCTCAAAAACTGTGGGGTTTCCCTCAACCATTGAGGCGCCGCAAAAAAAGACCTCCTGGCTCAGCCGGCTCTGGACCTGGATCGCCGATTACGCCAGGATGATCTCTGGTTCGGTCAAAAAAGAACTGAAACTGCTCAGTAAAAAGATCGAATTTTCTCTGAAAGAAGATTTTAACCCCGGCGAAAAACTGTCCCTGAATGCCATTCGCCTGCCATTTGAGTGGAAACAAAACAGTTTCCCGAATGAAACCTGGGCAAAAAGGTATTTTAAACCCCATAAAATCCCTATTCCGGACCCCGCCAATCTGCCGGAAGACCGCGAAGCGCTGCAGGAATTGGAGTTGAACCGCTACCTGATCGAAGAAAAAGGCATCGAGACCCACTTTGCCATGGCCCGCGCCTATTACGACCTCAGCCTGGAAAATGTGAAGGGCATTGTGGAGCGAAGGGAACGGGAAAAAGAACGGAGGGTGCTCCATTCCAAACGGCTGACGATCATATTTTTTGCCTTGTCTGTTTTTGCCCTGATCTCTACCGTGCGGGCCTGCAGTCAGCGCAAAAAAGCGGAAGTCGCACAACAAAATATCCAGTTGTTCAATTTTCTGGATATTCTTTCGCAAACCCACACCTTGCGAAAGGAATTGCCGCCGGCGTATTTCAAGAAACTCAAGGAAGAGATCCGGTCCAAAAGAAAAATTACCGAGGAGGCGGAGTTGCTCGATCACCTGGCCGACAGCCTTTACATTCCCATGCGTTTTTTCCCAAAGGACAATTTACATGCAAGTCTTTCAAAACAGGCCTTGCTCACCCTGAATTCCCTGCGCGAAGCAGAAGATGCAGTGGATGCCGGTGTTTCATTGGTCAGATCTGCCCAATCCATTCTGGATATCGCAGAGGAAGGTATCCGCCTCAACAGGGAAAACCCGGATACGCTTTTTCAGTTTCCTCATATTTATAAGGCGCTGGAGGAACATATCCTTACCCTTAAAAAGACCATGGAAGAAAGGTATCAGGATACGGATCATGATGCCTATATGCACCGGGAAGAAGCGCTTGTAACCGCTTTTTGCTCTAATCCCGGTATTGCAGAGCAATACGCCTTCGGCGACGCACGCGGCAATATCCATATCTACACCGGTCCGGATGGATTTAAAACCCTGAACCCGGCTGAACGGATCACGGCGGTTGCTTATAAAGACAGTCTGACGCTTTACGCCGCAACCTATTTGGGAAAAGTCATCCGGTACGAAGGGCTGAATAAAGACCCCCGCGGCCGGGCCCCCCTGCCTTATAAACAAATAACGTTGTTCCCGGCTTTGGATCAGCCCATCATTGGATTATTTGCCCGGGAAGACTTATTGCTGCTTTGTACTTCATCCGAAATCCGCCTGATGACCCGATCAACTCAAATCGGGCAGGAACGGTATGATATGAAACAAACCATTCCTCTGCAAACCGGCCTGGGGGAAATCCGGGCTTTTACCGTCAATCCTGACGGTAACCAGATTGCAGCCGGGGGGAATGGCCGGACCAAATTATTTGAATTGACAAACAACAACGGTTGGGCAATCCGGCAGGTGGCCGACATCGATCACCCCGATCAGGCTTGCACCGCGCTGGCCATCAGCCGGCCCGTGCCCACTCCCTTCGGGTTGCACCCCTTGCTGGCAATTGGGCTGGAAGACGGATTGATCTGGCTCAATTCGATTGAAGTGATCCTTACAAACGAACAGTGGCGAAATTTTTCCGCGTATCTGATTTTGCACGAATCCTCGATTTCTTCCATCGGATTCAACCCCGGCATGTATCAAATGGCCTCTTCCAGCCTGGACGGTTCGATCCGGTTGTGGAACTTGGACCTCCTGGTCGAATCCGGGATCAATCTTCCGTTTTTTGCCGATTACGATCATATCCGGCTGGAACAATCCGGTCAGGGCTTTTGGGGCATCGTTTACATCAATCGGGACGAACTTTTTTCGACGGAAAATATTACCATCCGCAAATGGAAAACGAATATTGAGGCCTTGAAAAAAGAATTGGAGGAGTTGTTGACGGAATTTGAGGCCCAGATGACCCGGTAGCCGTATCCAGAGAGGTGAGAGAGGTGAGAGAGGTGAGAGAGGTGAGAGAGGTGAGAGAGGTGA
>CAZLEF010000071.1:0-34346 GCA_964558465.1 uncultured Lewinella sp.
AGCCCAGAAACTGCTGGCGATCAGCCTTGAAGGCAGCGTCGGCTGACTTCGGCTGCGTTCAGCCACCCGGGGGTGAGAGAGGTGAGAGAGGTGAGAGGGGTGAGAGAGGTGAGAGGGGTGAGAGGACTTACGACTTACCACTTACGACTAAAAATATTTAAATGTTAAAAGTTAGCGATTTACACGTCAGCATCGATGAAAAGAGCATTCTCCGGGGGTTGAACCTGGAAGTGAAACCCGGCGAGGTGCATGCCATCATGGGCCCCAACGGCTCGGGCAAAAGTACGCTGGCCAATGTGCTGGCAGGACGTGAAGAATACGTCGTCACCCAGGGCGCCATCACGTTTGAAGGCCGCGACCTGCTGGAAATGGAAGTCGACGAACGGGCCCAGGCCGGTATCTTCCTGGCGTTCCAGTATCCGGTGGAGATCCCCGGCGTCAGCACGGCTACCTTCCTGAAAAGCGCCATCAACGCCATCCGCAGGGGGCAGGGCAAGGAGGAATTAAACGCTGTGCAACTGCTCAAACTCATGCGCGAACGGATCAAAATGGTGGGCATGGACGAAAAATTCCTGCAGCGCTCTCTCAATGAAGGGTTTTCCGGCGGTGAGAAAAAACGCAATGAAATGCTGCAGATGGCCCTGTTGGAGCCCAAACTGGCCGTCATGGACGAAACCGACTCCGGCCTGGACATCGACGCGCTGAAAGTCGTGGCGGATATGGTTAACCGGATGCGCAGCCCGGAACGTTCCTTTGTGATCGTTACCCATTACCAACGCCTGCTCGATTATATCACGCCGGACTTTGTCCATGTACTCTACAACGGCCGTATCGTCAAATCGGGTGACAAAAATCTGGCGCTCAAGCTGGAAGAACTGGGTTATGACTGGGTAAAAGAAGAAGCCGGCGCAGTGGCCCTTTAAATTTTGTTCAATGAATATCGCAACCTATCAAGATACGCTTTCGGAATCCAAAAAACGATTCGAAGACCTCTTCGACATTCTGGAAGAGGGGTTGAACGGCCGTCGCGACCAACCCTTGCACGGATTCCGCCTGGCGGCAATGGAGAAATTCAAGACCCTGGATTTCCCCACCCGCCGGGACGAAGAGTGGAAATATACCAGCGTCAACCGCATTTTGCAATTGCCGCTTCAGGAAGGAAAGGGTTTCCCCGTTTCGGAAGAACTTGTCCGGGCTCACCTGCTGCAGGATGTTTATCCGGTCGTATTGCTGAACGGGCGCCTTGAAAAAAAATGGTCGGTTTTATCCGGCCTGCCGGAAGGACTGACCATCCTGCCGGTTGAAGACGCTATCCAGGACAGCCGCTATGCCGACATGATCGGGCAGGCCATCCGCAACGCGCTGGAAAAGGCCAGCCATCCTTTTATTCCCCTGAACCTGGCATTTGCCGCCAACGGGATCTTCATCCATGTCGCAGCCAATGCGGTGATCGAAAAACCCGTTCAATTCCTGTTCGTCAATGGCGGCGACGAACCTGCGTTTGTCAACCCGCAATTGCTGGTGCACGCGGAACGGAACAGCCAGGTTTCGGTCGTCGAGTCCTATGAAGGCGGCGAAAACCCCGGCTTTACCAATACGGTCAACCGTTTTTACCTCGGGAAAAATGCCCGGGTTTTCCATTACAAATGGCAAAACGAAGGCGCGGAAAGTTTCCAGATCAACCAGACGGAAGTCCGGCAGGAGCAGGACAGCGTTTATTCGTCCTTTGCCCTCGACCTGGGCGGGCGACTCGTGCGCAACAACCTCGAAGCCATCCACCTCGGCCAGGGTGTGCACACCGATTTTTACGGCGTTTACCTTGCCGGCGGCGAACAACATATCGACAACCATACGTTCCTGGATCACGCATTGCCCAATTGCACCAGCAACGAATTGTATAAAGGCATCATCACGGACAAGGCCAATGGCGTTTTCAACGGCAAGGTGATCGTCCGGCCGGATGCCCAGAAAACGAATGCTTTCCAGAAAAACAGTACGTTGGTACTCTCGCCCACCGCTGGCATGGACAGCAAACCGCAACTCGAAATTTTTGCCGATGATGTCCGCTGCAGTCATGGCGCTACCATCGGCCAACTGGATGAATCTTCGGTGTTTTACCTGCGCTCCAGGGGATTGAATCTGGCAGAAGCCAGGGCTTTGTTGCAACATGCGTTTCTGATGGAAGCCCTCGAAAATATCCCGCTGGAAACCGTCAAAACCCGAATGGAAAACCTGATCATTCAAAAACTGAAAAAGGTATGATGCCGGCAACCGAATACATTCCGGGCCTGGATATCAACGCCGTGCGCAGGCAGTTTCCGCTTCTGCAACGGCTCATGAACGGGAAACCGCTCGTTTTCCTCGACAGCGCCGCCTCCAGCCAGAAACCTGTTTCCGTGCTGGAAGCCATGGACCGGTACTATACCCATACCCATGCCAATGTGCACCGCGGGGTTTACCAGTTGAGCCAGGAAGCCACCGAAGCTTTTGAACAGGCGCGCCGGTCGGTCCGGGCCTTCATCAACGCAGCCTCCGATAAAGAGATCATTTTCACCCGGGGCGCCACCGAAAGCATCAATCTGGTTGCCGCTTCCTTCGGCCGGCAGTTCTTCAAACCGGGCGACGAGATCCTGCTCTCCCAAATGGAGCACCATTCCAATATCGTCCCCTGGCAGCTCATTGCAGGCCAAACGGGGGCAAAGATCAAAGTGGCGCCGATCAACGAGGCTGGTGAATTGTTGTTGGAGGAATGGGAAAAACTGCTCTCCGACCGCACCAAAATAGTAACAATCACCCATGTTTCTAACGCCCTCGGTTCGATCAATCCCGTTGAACAGATCATCGCCAGGGCGCACGAACGCGGTATCCCGGTATTACTCGACGGGGCGCAGGCCGTCCCCCACTTTCCGGTAGACGTGCAGGCGCTGGACGTGGATTTTTACGCCTTTTCCAGCCATAAAATGTATGGGCCCACCGGCATTGGCGTGCTTTATGGCAAGGAAAAATGGCTGGATGCCATGCCGCCTTATCAGGGTGGCGGGGAAATGATCCAGACCGTAACTTTTGAAAAAACGACCTTCAACGAATTGCCGTTCAAATTCGAGGCCGGCACCCCGGATATGGCCGGGGCCGTCGGCCTGGAAGCGGCCATCCGTTTTATGCAAAACACAGGCTTCGACGCCATCCGCCGCCAGGAATCAGACCTGATGGCCTACGCCACGGAAAAACTGCTGAATATTCCGGATCTCCGGATCATCGGCAACACCCGGAAAAAAACGAGTGTGATTTCCTTTTTGGTCGGCAATACCCATCCCTACGATGTCGGCGCTTTGCTCGACCAGCAGGGAATCGCCGTACGGACCGGCCACCACTGCACCCAACCCCTCATGGACTGGTACGGCATACCCGGCACAGTACGGGCCTCTTTCGGGGTGTACACCAACCGGGAAGATATCGACCGGCTGGTTGCAGGGGTGCAAAAGGCGGCGAAAATGTTGAGTTGATTGATTCGATTTTAACGATTGACCCGAATGTATCGATTGATCCGCCACGCCGCAGGGTGGTCGATTGGTTGAGCAATTGAATCAATCGTATCAATCGTATCAATCGTATCAATCGTATCAATCGTATCAATCGTATCAATCGAATAATGAAAGCCGTTCAGGACGAAATCATAGAAGAGTTCTCGTTTTTCACCGACTGGATGGAGAAATACGAATATATCATCGACCTGGGCAAATCCCTTCCGTTGATCCGGGAGGAATTTAAAACCGACGACCGGCTGATCAAGGGCTGCCAGAGCAGGGTATGGTTGCACGCCGAACTGAAGGATGGAAAAATGGTATTCACAGCAGACAGCGACGCTGTCATCACCAAAGGGTTGATCGCCCTCGTGATCCGGGTTTTATCCGGGCAAAAACCGGAGGATATTGCCAAGGCCGACCTGTATTTCATCGACCGGATCGGTTTGAAGGAACACCTCTCCCCTACCCGCTCAAACGGGTTGCTGAGCATGGTCAAACAAATGAAGATGTACGCAGTCGCCGCACTTGCAAAAAGTGAAGCCCCGGATATGGAAAAAATTGACCCAAAGGCCCAAAATGGGTTCGAAAAACAGGCATGAATGTGTAATGGAACTGGAAGATAAAATTATAGCAGCGCTGAAAACCGTATACGACCCGGAAATCCCGGTGGACGTGTACGAACTGGGCCTGATCTATGATGTCAAGGTCCATGATGGCGGCGCAGTGACCATCCGCATGACGCTGACCTCACCCATGTGCCCGGTAGCAGAATCCCTGCCGCTGGAAGTACAGGAAAAGGTAATGGCCGTCGAGGGCGTCACCGACGTCGATCTGCAAGTCATTTTTGACCCGCCGTGGGATAAAAGCAAAATGAGCGAGGAAGCGCGGCTGGTGTTGGATATGTTTTAAATATTGATTCGATTCTGCCGATTGTTCCGATTGATCCGATTATTTCCCCCAATCGAATCAATTGTTGATTCCACGCCTGTGGCGTGGCAAGTCGTTGATGCGTTGATGTGCGTGCCACGCTACAGGCGTGGTTGATGTGAGGAATCGTATCAATCGTATCAATCGTATCAATCGTATCAATCGTATCAATTAAATGATCAATCGAATCAATTAAATGAAGATCTCCGCACAAGAAGAATACGGCTTAAGAATACTGATCCGGATCGCAAGGGCCGATGCAGAAGAAGGATTGAGCATCCAGCAGTTGAGTGAAGCCGAAGGGCTGTCGACCGCCTATGTGGCCAAACTGACCCGGATGCTGCGCATGGCCGGTTTTATCCAGAGCCAGCGCGGCCAGAAAGGCGGGTATATCCTTGCCTTGCCGACTGATGAGATCTTTATGAAACCCGTACTTTATTCCCTTGGCGGCGCCTTGTACGACCAGGCATTTTGCGAAGATCATGCCGGCGTCATGCGGCTCTGCACCAATTCCGTTGACTGCTCGGTGCGCTCGCTCTGGCGCATGGTCCAAATGGCCGTCGACCGGCTGCTGGATAAAGTCACCCTCCAGGATTTGATGGCCTCCGAGAAGGATGCGGTTTCCGGATTGCAACGGATTTTGGAGGTGAATGCTTTGGTTTGATGGAGGAGGATCGATTGTAAGAGGATGCGAGTATAGGAGGATAGGAGGATGCGAGTATCCCGTATCGCATCCTCGCATCTTCGCATCCTCATCTCTGACAAGCACACTGCGTCGGCATCACCCCATGAGTCTCCGTCAGCACCGGCCAGCTATTGCCGCTTCCTGCCTGTTCAAACCAGAATTTTCCTCGTTTTTTATCGAAATTCCCCACTTCATTCATCGTTTCGGCGTCAAACAGGCGGCCGTTGATCATGGTGTAACGAATGCTTTCGGAGTTGCGGATATTGTCCAGCGGGTTTTTGTCCAGCACGATCAGGTCGGCCAGTTTGCCGGCTTTGATGGAGCCGATCTGGTGGTCCATGCCCAGGGTTTTAGCCCCATTGATGGTAGCGGCCTGCAACGCCTGGTGGTTGGTCATTCCGCCTTGTTGCAGCATCCAGAGTTCCCAATGCGCGCCCAGCCCTTGCAATTGACCGTGTGCGCCGAGGTTGATCCCGACCCCGGCGTCGGTCAGTTTTTTCAGGGAGCGAGAGGTCAGGATATGCCCGTTTTCGTATTCTTCATCCGGGATCATGGTGCGGTGGCGGGCCCGGCCGTCGATCACGGCGCGCGGCGTAAAGGTCAGCAGGCGTTTGTTTTCCCAGACATTGGTGTTCTGATACCAGTAGTATTCGCCGCTCACCCCGGCGTAGTTGACGATCAGGGTGGGCGTGTTGTGGGTTTCTGTTTTGGACCAGAGCGTCACCACGTCCTTCTGTAGCGGCGCCACGGGGATATTATGTTCGACGGTAGTATGTCCGTCCACCACCATGCTCAGGTTGTGGTAAAAAGTGGAGCCGCCTTCGGGAACCACCAGCATGCCCAGTTCGCGGGCAGCCTGGATGAATTGCTGCCGTTGCTCGCGCCGCGGCTGGTTGTAACTTTTGATGGAAAAAGCGCCGTAGGCCTTGGTGCGGCGCAGGGCCGAGCGAGCGTCGTCGAGACTGTTGACCACGGCTTTGAAATCGCCATCGGCCCCGTACAGGATTACGCCGGTGGAAAACAGGCGCGGCCCGACAATATGCCCGGCCCTGATCATCTCGCTGTGGCTGAAGATCATTTCGGAATTGGAGCTCGGGTCGTGCGCAGTTGTCACCCCAAATGCCAGGTTGGCGTAATAGTTCCAGTTTTGTTTCGGGCTCAGGCCGTACCGGAAATCGCCCACGTGCGCGTGCGCGTCGATGATGCCGGGCATGATGGTTTTGCCTTTGCAGTCGATGACCTTGGTTCCCACGGGTATTTTAACGGCCTGGCCGACCGCCCTGATCGTATTTCCTTCCACCAGCACCGTGCCCTTTTCGATCACCTGGGCGCCTTCCATCGTGATGATTCGGGCGTTGGTGAAGGCGATGAGGCCCTGCGGTTTGTCGGAAGGCAGGGTGAGGGCGATCTTCATGCCGAGTGTATCGATGGGCGGCAGGCTGTCGCGGGCGCCTTCCAGGAATTTGAAGCGTTCGGTCAGCTCGTCGGAGAAATATTGGTTGCCCAGGGTCCAGAACAGTTTTTTGCTGTCTTTCGACCAGTGAATGTTGATGCCTTCATCCCGGGCCACCTGCGAAACCGGTACGGCTTTGGTGGCGGCGGAAAGACCGATGGGCTGACCATTGACTGCAAACGGGGCTACATAGACCTTGAAGAGCTCCGACCAGGCAATCCACCGGTTGTCGGGGCTGAGCGAAAAACGCTGGGCGTATTTGGCGTCCACATGTTTTTTCTCGTCCGTTCCATCCGTTTTCACGCTGGAATAACTTTTAGTGAGGCTGCCGAACAGGAAGCCGCCGGTCTGGAAAAAAATGCGTTTGCCGTCGGCGCTGAACACGGGGTATTCACCCTTTGGGGTTACGAGGGTCGCGTCGCCTCCGTTGGCCGGGACGGTGTACAATCCGGGTTCTTTGGTAAAGGCAAAACCCTGGTGGCTGTTGCCGTCCTCTTTCCGGAAAACGACGGTTTTGGCGTCGGGTGAGAAGGCGGGCGTGCGAAAAATACCCTTTTCGCGGGTCAGTTTGGTCTTGGCGCCGGTGGCCAGGTTCATTTTCCAGACGGCGCCCAGGGTTTCATCATTCCAGGAGACGAAGGCCAGTTCCCTGCCGTCGGCGGAAAAAGCGGGTTCAAATTCGAAGTCGGCGTCCTGGGTCAGGCGCTGCGGCGTTCCGTTCGGCAGGTCCATTTTCCACAGGTAGCCCACGGCGCTGAACACCAGCGTTTTTTCATCCGGTGAGGTGACGGCCTGCCGGATGACGTTCACGTCGAACTGATCCTTGAAAGCGTCGTTTTTGAACCGCACGGTTTCGGCGACCTTGGTATTGACCGCTACATCAAAAGGAATATTTTCAGCTTTTCCAGAAACGGCGTCCACTTTCCAGATCTTGCCCTGGCCCCAGATGACGAGGTGTTTGTCGTCGGGCATCCAGTTGAAGCCGGTATAAGCGCCGAAGATGGCCCATGCTTCCTGCTGGTCCTTGCTCAGGTTGCTGTAGAGCGGAAATTCCTCGCCCGTTTCCAGGTTGTGGATGAAGAGCACGGTTTTGGTCCGCACACGCCGGATAAAGGCCAGTTTTTTGCCGTCGTGGGAGATTTGCGGACGGCAGGCGCCGCCGGGGCCGCCGGTGACGGTTTCCTCCTTGCCTTCCCGCATGTCGTAGCGTTTGACGACGTAGATCTGGCTGTTGGGGTCCTTGTTGTATTGGAAGAACCCGCCGGGGTACATGTCTTCGCTGAAATAAACGTATCGGCCGTCGGGCGAAACGGAAGGTTCGTTGACGTCCTGCTGGTCGTTTTTGCGTTTGGTGAGCTGGATGCCTTCGCCGCCGGTGATATGGTACATCCACATTTCGCCGGCGCCGAGCGAGCGGCCGGAGGTAAAGTGTTTGCGGGCGACAAAATACTGCCCGTCGGGCATCCAGGCCGGGTTGTTGAGCAGGCGGAAAGATTCCTGGGTTACCTGCCGGGCGTTGGCTGCGTTGGCGTCCATGACCCAGATATTGTCGCCGCCGCCGGCGTCGCTGGTGAAGAGGATCTTTTTGCCGTCGGGGCTGAACCGCGGCTGGATCTCCCAGGCGATGCCGGTGCGGAGCGGCGTGGCTTGTCCGCCTGTAGCGGGGATGGAGTAGATATCGCCCAGCATGTCAAATACGATGGTTTTGCCGTCGGGGCTCACGTCGAGGTTCATCCAGGTACCCTCGTCGGTATTGAAGCTGACGTCTTTCCAGTTCCACTGGCCCTGGGGCGCGTTGACGTCCCAGGTTTTTTTCTTGTCCTGGGCAGTGAGGGTGACTGCAAAAAGGAGAAAAAGCGTGATGGCTCTTGTTGTCATAAGTTGGCTGTTTTATTTGGAGGGGTGAAGATAAGCATCTGTTTGGGAATAATGCGCGGTTGGGGTGGAAAGTTGGCAGTTCGCAGTTGGCAGTTCGCAGTTTTCGCCCACCGTTTTGTCGCACAACCCGGGGGATTAAGGGGGCAGAAGGTTTATCCACCCACGCGAAGCAAGAGCAAAGGGGGATTTACCCGACCAAACCTGGGCGGGGCTTCAATCAGCATAACCATTGGTGAAAAGAATCCGATGTGGAAGCCCGTTGGGCTTCAATATGCATAACCATCGGTGAAACCGATGGATAAGATGTAACGTCTGGGTTCGACCCTGGAGGGGTCGAATATTACCATCCGGCGCCCTTCTGATACTGGAGTCGCGTAAGCATAAGAATACAACCTTTCTCCTACTCCTCCTTCCGAAAAAACGCAAACACAATCTGCCCCACGTACCCACCCAATACGCTTTCCACCAGCGCCAGCCAGAGGTTCATTTGTCCGAAACTGAGCGCAGATTTGGCTTTCATCTCAATGAACAAAAACAGCGCCAGCGCATAAATCGGGAATAACCAGTAGGAGAAGGTCACCAGCGGGCCCGACAAATACTTCGGCGGCCGGGGTTCCTGTCCGGATTGCCGCAGGTAATCCGCCAGCATCACGGAAATATAGGCCGCCAGGGCGGGCGCCAGCAAAGTTGCAGTGGACAGGAACTGTTCGTTGTTGAAGCCGCCGGTGCTCCAATGGTAGGCCAGCCGGAGGATGACGGCCGCCTTGACCAGGCACAACAAATAAAACACCCGCTTTTTGAAGGTAGCCTCGCTCAACAACCTCGGCCGTTTTCCTTTGGAAGGCACAGGCTGGGCAGGCAGCCGGCTCACCCAATCCACCAACCCGTTCACGATCCGGGAATACGAAACTGAATAGGCCTCATGGGTGATCAGGGTGGAGTTTTTTTGTTTTTCCAGTTCTTTGGAGCGATTGCTGACGGCGGCCAGGCCGTTCGCAAGGTCATCCAGGCCGCAGTAGTCGGCGTATTCGATAGCGGCTGTGCAGGCTTGCTCCAGCTTGCCGTCGATGATGAGCTTGCGGATGGAGGATTTGGTGTGGTCCATTTTTAGGGTTGTTGATGCGTTGATGCGTTGATGCGTTGATTTGAAACGGCAGCCCTCGAATCAACAAATCAACAAATCAACGAATCAACAAAGTCCAATATCATTTCCTTTCCAGTTCCATTTTCAAAGCATTCCGGAATTCGATCACATACGGATGGAGGAAATCCTCCTCGAAATCGGGTTCCATATCCATATAGCCGCTTTTGCGGGGGCGGTAGACGCCGGAGCCGAACTTGCCGGTCAGCCTGGCTTTGAGTACAAAACCGCCGTTGGTCGGGATAAAATCGAGTTCGAATTCCAGCCTTTCGCGGCGCATATCGTTGCAGGGGCCCCACCAGCGCTCTACCAGGCGGCACCAGGCCGAGCGTTTTTCGTCCCTGAGCACTTCCTGGCACAGGTCGCTCACCGAAAAGGAAAGGGAATAATCGCTCATTTCCACCTCTTCCACCCTCGGGTTGCGGCCTTCGCAGTTTTCGCGGGTGCGTTCGTAGCGTTTCCGGGCGTAGCTGATGACTTTTTCAAATATCTCGCGCGCATCGCCTTCACTCCGGATATTGGCATCCGTCTCCAGGTTGACCTTCCGGACAACCGGCGATCTGACCACCACCTCAAAAGCCTGAGCCTTACAATTGTTGGTGCGTTTTTCTTCTGCCAGTTGACCGTTTTCCTCCCAGAGCCAGATGTAAAAACAGGGGTCGTACCCGTATCCGTCGCGTTTGGGGATATAGATCTGCACATTGCCCTGCCGGGGCGGGATTTCCATAAAACGGATGAAGGTATAATACAACGCGTGTCCGATGGTCCGGTCGGCATTGGCCTTTGCAAAATTCGTTTCCAGCCCCTGCCAGATAGCCGCAGCCGAATCGGGGTCGGAATTGCGCACGGTGAGCCAAAGCTCCAGTTCCTGGTCGTTTTTCTGGAGTTTGACCTCATCCACTTTCAGGACGGCGCCCAGGCCTTTGTCGTCCAGCCAATGTTGGTACAACAAGGTTTTTTTCTGAAAAAAGGCCAGGTCGTCGCCGAAATAGTCTTGTGCAAAAAGGGCGGTCCAGCCCAAAAGGAAGGTTGATAAAAAGAAGATCCGGGGGGTCGTATTTTTCATTTTTATGGTGTTTGCTGCCCAAATTTAGGAAAAAATGTAAAATGCAAAATGCAGAATGCAAAATGTAAAAGTAAGGGGCCGTTCTTCTTTTAATGGCCGCCTCTTCGAATCTGCTCCATTCTTCGGAGGGAATGGACGGGGTCAATCCGTTCTGTTTTTACCTCGCAGTTTGTACAAGAATCGTATTCCCTCCGGAGGGGGTCAGGTGGAGGAATCACGACCTCCTCCACTTCCTGACCAAGATAGCCTCATTACTAAAACTAAGCGATAACCCCATGTAAAAATGGTTCAGGTGATAAAATTTGGGGATAACCCAAAGTTATCGCTTAAATCCACACAGGTTGATGCACTATTGACTAGCGACTAGCATCTTACAATTATTTCCCCTAACTTTGTCGAAGCTAATTAATGCCATCATGCCAAAACATTCCGTTTAAACCCTCAAAAAATGGAATTGATTCATCAACATCGGGAAGAATTAAATAAAGCATGTTCCAATTTCATGGTTGACGAACTTTATGCCTTTGGTTCAATATTGACAGAAAAATTCAACCCGGACAGCGATATTGATTTTATAGTTTCCATACATTCAAATGACCCGATTGAATACGGCGAAAATTACTTCCAACTGAAGTTTGAGCTGGAACGAATTTTCAAAAGGAAAGTTGATCTGTTGGAACAAAAGGCCATTCGGAATGAAATTTTTAGCGACCTGATCAACCGGAAAAAGGTACTTATCTATGCAAGCGGAAATAAAGGTATGGCTTAAGGATATTGAAGATGATGTTATCTGGCTAATAGCGATAAAATACCTTCCTGTTCTTTACGAGGAAATCAAAGACGTTATAAGAAAAAACCATTAAATATGGGAAGTGGAAACGGCAAGTTAACGGCTGATTCTTAGGCGGCTACTTCCAGCTAAGTTCCTTCACTTGCCCAATTCCCAATTTTACCCTAACTTTGTAAAAACTAATTTCCGCCCCCATGCCAGGACGCACCATTTACCCATTCCTCTTCCTCTGGTTTTGCTGCTCAGTGACACTTCCAGCCCAATCTCCCTTACGCAACGGCAAGGACTACGCCTTCCTCTTCTACGTCGCTGATTTCAAACCCGGCTGGCCCCGCCTGCCCGAAACCAAAGAAGAAGTGGAAGCCATCGCCGCCGAACTGCGCGACAACTACGGCTTCCAGACCGAAGTTGTACCCAACCCCACCAAAAAAACAATCCTCGACAAAATCAAGGCCGTAAATGCCCGTTCCTTCGGCCCCAACGACCAGGTCCTGTTCTTTTTCTCCACCCACGGGTATTACAACTCCGCGCAGGACTAAGGTTTCCTCATCCCGGCCGACGGCTTGCTGGACGATACCTACGGCGACACCTGGATCAGTTACGGCGACCTGGGCCGGTACATCACCGTCAACAAGGCCAAACACGTGCTGCTGGGCCTCGACGCCTGTTATTCCGGCGCCTTCGGCATCCGCAACAAACCCCGCCCCGAAGCTTTTCCCTGGCAAAGTGAAACCGCCGACTGCGCCGAAAAGGTCAAAAAAGCCTTCAACCGAAAAAGCCGCCTCTATTTCTGTTCCGGCAGCAAGGACCAGCGCACCCCCGCCCGCTCCCTCTTTGCCCGCCGCTGGCTCGAAACCCTGCGCAAAGGCGCCGACGCGGGCATGGTCGGCAGCCACGACCTCCGGTATTACCTCGGCCAGATTGAGTGGCCCCAACCTGAAGACGGTTCCTTCACCAACCACGAAGACGGCGATTTTGTGTTTGTGCATAAAAATGCCTGCGTTGTTCAAACGCCGGGCCTGACAGACGCCGCCCACTGGGCCCAATCCGAAACCGGAGCTTCACAGGAAAAACTGCTGGAACACCTGCGCCTCTATCCGAAATGCCCGCATGAAACCCGGGCGATTCAATTGCTGAGCGCCTCAAATAATGGCTCCGGATCAGAGGTCAGCGGTTCTGAAAAAGGATTAGAAGAAAACCCTTCAAAAGCTACTATTTCCTATTTGACATCCAAATTAGAATTAGCCCAGGTAATTAAAGTAACTGATATTGAAATAAAGCCAATGAAGATCAGAGAAGGAGGCGAAATGGTAAAAAGCATGAATGGCGATCAAGTCAACCAAATTCAAGTTTGCTTCAAAACTACTGAGAACGAAGTGACTGAAAAGGGTGTCGAAATATTTTATATTAGGATCATCAACCCAATAGGGGAAATTCTGGCAATAGAAAGCCTCGGCTCGGGCATATTCATCAACAAGTATAAAGATGAAGAAATGAGGTTTACTATGTCAAAAGAAATAAGCTATGATAACCAAATAAACGAGGTTTGCGCGTTTTGGTTCCCGGGCCAGGATTTTATTAAAGGAACCTACAATGTTGAAATCTACAATAAAGGCCACCTATCCGGAACAAACGGATTTAAATTGAGATGATAATTTAAAAATTTGGGATATAAGGTATATTTATTAAGCCCAAATTTTCCATACCACTAGGTTATTATAACATCCCCATTTGACTATGCCTTTTTTGCCCATCTCCCCATTTTTCTCTAACTTTGTCCAAACTAACCGCCTGAATGATGCCGAAACCTTTATTGTTCCACCTCCTACTCGTTTTCCTCCCGGCGCTCGCCGCCCAATCCCAACCCCGCGAAGGCAAGGATTACGCCCTCTTTTTTGTCGTCACCGACTTTGACCACTGGCAGGACTTTCCTTCCGGCACAGCCGACCAGGTCAGCCAGATCGCAGGAGAGTTAAAAGACCATTACGGGTTCCAGGTAGAAATCATCCCGAACCCTACCCGCAAAACTATCCTGGATAAGTTGACCAATGACTACGGCAAACGCCGCTTTGGCCCCAAAGACCAACTCCTGGTTTATTTTTCCATGCACGGTCACTACGAGGAAGGCGGCACCGGCGCCCTGATCCCCAAAGACGGCAAACTCCAGGACCCCACCTACGATTCCTGGATCACCCACCCCATCCTGGAAGACTTGCTCAACCGCATCCCTTGCGAACACATCACCCTGGCGCTCGACGCGTGTTATTCCGGAACCTTCGGCCCAGAATACCGCAGCAAACCCGAAACCCCGGCTTGGGAAACTGCCGACGACTGCGCCTCCAAAACCGCCAACGCCCTGCGGTACAAAAGCCGCCTTTACCTCACCTCAGGCGGTGTTGAACGCACGCCCACTACCTCGCAGTTTGCCGACAAATGGCTGGAAGCCCTTTACTTGCGTAATACAGACGGGCTACTTGGTTTTCATGAACTGTTCGACGTATTGAGCGAAGCCAATCCGCGACCCATGTTCGGCGAATTCCGGGGGCATGTGAAAGGGGGCGATTTTATATTTGTTCATGCCCAGGCTTGCTCAACTGCTCTGCTGGTTTCCGATACTGCCCACTGGGCGCAAACCAGAACAGCGCCCTCCCGCGAAAAACTACTGGAACACTTAAGATTATACCCTAAATGCGTCCATGAATCCCTAACGATTCAATTACTTATCAACCTTACTTACAAAACGCCGGAAAAATTTATACCAGATAATATGGTTTTTGTTCGGGGTGGCATCTTCCGAATGGGCGCCAAGGATGGGGAAAGCGACGAACAACCAGTGCATTCTGTCACCCTAAGCGATTTTTATATCGGCCGGTATGAGGTGACCTTAGCAGAGTTTTCCCGGTTTGTAAATGCTACTGGATATAAAACAGATGCGGAGAAGAATGGAAACAGCGTCAATTGGCGTCATGACGCTGAATCAAAGATACGTCCTACAAACGAGTACAATCACCCAGTTATATATGTGAGTTGGAATGACGCAATAGCTTTTTGCAATTGGCTAAGTGAAGAACGTGGCTACAATAAAGTATACACCTTCAATAATGACCAGATTATTGTTGACTGGACCGCTAACGGCTATCGACTGCCTACAGAATCCGAATGGGAATACGCTGCCCGTAGTGGGCTTAGGGTCGAAAAATGGGCAGGGGCTTCTGTTGAATCCAGTCTTGCTTCTTTTGCCAATTATCGAGAGGATGGCACAACAGATAAAGATGCCTTCGAATACACCTCTCCAGTCGGCTCTTATCAACCAAATGAATTAGGTTTGCACGATATGAGCGGTAATGTTTGGGAATGGTGCTGGGACTGGTATGGACGCTATTCCTCTTCTACCCAAGCTGACCCGCGCGGACCTAAAACGGGTTCTGCTCGCATTATTCGAGGCGGTTCTTGGTATAGTCCTCCAACCAGCTTGCGTTGCACATTTCGTAACCGCAACGATTCAGCTTATACGGATTACTTCTTGGGCTTTCGGCTCTCCAGGTCGGTACGTTAGTTTCTGAATTTAATTTCTCCGCCTGCCGAGGCTTCAGCGCAGGCAGGTTACCTTTTTACAAGAACGGCATCAGGTGTCGGACACTTTGGAAGTGTCCGACACCTGCAACTGTCTGAACTGTGATTTTTATGATTCTTGTGAATTTCATGATCATCACACCTATCACACCCATCACAGTTCAGACAATGGCCGCAACCGTCTGAATTGTGATTTTTTTGATACTTTTGAGAATTATACCCATCAAACCCATCACCGTTCAGACAATGGCCGAAACTGTCTAAACTGTGATTTCTCTGATGAATATGAATAACATGATCAAAGACCAATACAAGCATTCGGCGTTAACCGGTAAAATAATCGGATGCGCCATGGAGGTACACAAAGCCCTGGGCAATGGTTTTCAGGAAGTAATTTACCAGCGCGCACTGGCTTATGAAATGGAGCTGCAAGGAATAAACTTTTCAAGGGAATTTGAAATGCAGGTTTTTTACAAGGATTTGCAGGTGGGTACCAGACGGGTTGATTTCCTTGTGGAGGATGTGATCAGTGTTGAATTAAAAGCATTAACCCAATTAGAGGCCGTTCACTTGGCTCAAGCCATTAATTATTTGGAAGCCTATAACCTGGAAATTGGCTTGCTCATCAATTTTGGAGAAACCAAGCTCAGGTTCCATCGTTTGGAAAACAAAAAGTACAAACCCTGAAAACATCATGACTATCCAACCCATCACATTCATCACAGTTCAGACAATGGCCGAAACTGTCTGAACTGTGATGAATGTGATCCTTGTGAATTTCATGACCGGGAGTTTCCACGAAAATATGTTTCACGCAAAGGTCAAGAAACACAAAATGCTGATTTTTAACATATTACACTAAATAAAAATTCTGGTTACACAAAATTCTGGAAAGGGTCTCATGACCATCACACCCATCACACCCATCACAGTTCAGACAATGGATGCAACTGTCTGAACTGTGATTTACCCCCTTGCCCAACTTCCCATTTTTCTCTAACTTTGTCCAAACTAACCGCCTGAATGATGCCGAAACCTTTATTGTTCCACCTCCTACTCGTTTTCCTCCCGGCGCTCGCCGCCCAATCCCAACCCCGCGAAGGCAAGGATTACGCCCTTTTTTTTGCCGTCACCGATTTTGACCACTGGCAGGACTTTCCTTCCGGCACAGCCGACCAGGTCAGACAGATCGCCGAGGAACTAAAGGGCAATTACGGGTATCAGGTGGAAACCATCCTGAACCCCACCCGCAAAACGATCCTGGACAAACTCACTAACGACTACGGCAAACGCCTATTCGCCCCCAAAGACCAACTGCTGGTCTATTTTTCCCTGCACGGCCACTACGAGGAAGGCGGCACGGGCGCGCTGATCCCCAAAGACGGCAAACTCCAGGACCCAACCTATGATTCCTGGATCACCCACCCCATCCTCGAAGACCTCCTCAACCGCATACCCTGCGAGCATATCACCCTGGCGCTCGACGCCTGTTATTCCGGCACCTTTGGCCCCGAATACCGCAGCAAACCCGAAACCCCGGCCTGGGAAACCGCCGATGACTGTGCCGCCAAAACCGCCAACGCCCTGCGGTACAAAAGCAGGCTTTACCTCACCTCCGGCGGTGTGGAGCGCACGCCCACTACCTCCCAGTTTGCCGACAAATGGCTGGAAGCCCTCCGCCTGCGCAATACGGACGGCCTCCTGGGTTTTCACGAACTCTTTGACGTCCTGAGCGAAGCCAACCCCCGGCCCATGTTCGGCGATTTCAGGGGGCATGTGAAAGGGGGCGATTTTGTGTTTATGCACAGCAAGGCCTGTGCTGCCGCTCCTGTTGTTTCTGACGCGGCGCATTGGGCAAAAACCGCCGCATCGCCTTCCCAGGAGGCCCTGTTGGAACACTTGCGGCTTTTCCCAAAATGCACCCATGAACCGGAGGTAATCAATCTGCTGAAAGGCCCGGCGCCCAATCTCCCGTTTGACCCCAAAGGCGCCTCCAAAACCGATGAAAACCCGCCCCCCGACAATATGGTGAAAATCATCGGCGGTACCTTCCAAATGGGCGACAACGACGGAAACTATACCCAAAAACCGGTGCATACCGTCACGCTGAGCGATTTTTACATCGGCCGCCACGAAGTGACCGTGGAGGAGTTTTCGCGGTTTGTGGAGGCTACGGGGTATAAAACGGATGCGGAAAAGACAGATGGAAGTTCCATTTTCATAAATGGCTATTGGCAGGAACATCAAGTCGGAATCAATTGGCGGCACAACGCAACCGGCACACTCAGGCCGGCCAATGAATACAACCATCCGGTCGCCCATGTTAGTTGGAACGATGCCATTGCTTATTGCAACTGGCTGAGCGCGCAACACGGCTACCAGACTGTTTACCGCATAAACGTAACAAATGTCACAGCCGACTGGACTGCAGAGGGCTACCGCCTCCCTACTGAAGCGGAATGGGAATACGCCGCCCGCAGCCAGGGTGGGAGCGACAAATGGGCGGGAACTTCTTCTGAGACCAACTTGACTTCTTTTGCCAATTACAACAAAACTCAAGACGACTTCGAATTCACTACCCCCGTTGGGTCTTTCAAGCCAAATACGATTGGATTGTACGACATGTGTGGCAACGTCTGGGAATTGTGCTGGGACTGGTACGGCGACTATCTTTCTTATGCACAAACCAATCCCCGCGGCCCTGCATCAGGCTCCAACCGGGTTATCCGGGGCGGTTCTTGGGACAGCAGCGTAGGCCGATTGCGTTGCACCAATCGCAGCATCGGCGGCGATCCTGCCAACAGGAACGGTCATCAAGGCTTTCGGCTCTCCAGGGCCGCACGTTAGATTATAAGATTTCTTCGCCTGCCGAAGCTTTTACGACCGACGAACCACGCATGGCGTGGGAAGCCGGCCACGGAGGCAGGTTACCTTTTTACAAGAACGGCATCAGGTGTCGGACACTTTGGAAGTGTCCGACACCTGCAATGGGCGCAACTGTCTGAACTGTGGTTTTTATGATCCTTCTGAATATCATGACCATCAATCCAATCACACCCATCACAGTTCAGACAATTTGTTCGGTATTTCCTCCGACCGGAGGTCGAAGGTACAAAAAAGCCCGCCTCAAAATCCTCGAGGCAGGCCGTATTCATGGGATTATGGATGTGCGCGGATGGCAGCAAATGCCCCGGCATCTGAAAAAACCACTCATAGTATGTTGGGATAGAGACCTTTATATTAGTTGTCAGTCGACAGTGGTCAGTGGTCAGTTGCTTCCGATTGATTGAAAAGCAATTACAATGCCCGAAACTTGCCGGCTTTCATTTGACTATTCACTGGGGGAGGAATCGATTTATGAAAAATCTCGTGCACTCAAATTCAAAAATGGGGCTGTTGAAAAATACATCCTTATGACGCGGGAATTTTGGAAAGTCACATGTCAGTGGTCAGTTAACAGTGGTCAGTGGTCAGTAAGGCATCCGTAAACTTGCCGGAACACGCCTCAAAAACTGACAACTGACAACTGACAACTGACAACTTCCTAAAACCCAGGCCGGTTCGGCGGCCCAAACCCACCCGGCCTGTCCGTAGCCGGGGGCGTACCAAAACTCCGCAGGTTGTAGGTGAATGAAAGCATAAAAAACTGCTGCAGGGCGTTCGTCCGCACGTCCTCGATATAGATCTCGGTTACGTTCCGGGTGATGTTCCGGTTCTGGTCGAGCAGGTCGTTGACGGAGAAGGTGATCTCGCCGCGCTGATTCTTGAGCACCTTTTTGCCGATGCCCAGGTTCCAGATGAAGTAGTTCTGGTCGAAGTCATCCGACAAACCTGCGTAGAACTGGTGGGCGATATCCGTCCGGAAAACAAACCCTTCGGCGACGATCCAGTTGAAACGGAGGCGCGAGTTCTGGTTGAGAAATTCATTGTTTGCCTTCGTCTGCAGGGTGTTGTTCACTTTGGTCCAGGCGGGGCGGGTAGAGATGGTAAAGTCCAACTTGTCGCTGATATTGCTGCCGATGGTCACGCCCACCGCCAGGGTATGGTTGTTGGCGTAGTTCACCACGTCGTTGAGCAGGCCGGGGGTGCGGGAATAATTCCAGGCCAGGTCAAAGTTCAGGTTCGACCGGATAAAACCCAGCGGCATGCCGTAGGAGATAAACGACCGCATATTGCCGTATCCGTTCAGGTTGACCGGCCGGGAAATCTGTGCGCCGGGCTGCACGTCGTACTGGTCAAAGATCGGGTTGTCGCTGTCCGAAAAATAGGTGCTGGTAGCGATATGGTCGCTGGTGATGCCGCCGCCGATCATGGCAAAAAACACGGTGGATTTGCCGGGGTTTGACGCCTGGTAACGAATGAACAGGTTCTGCTGGAAATTCTGTTTCAGGTCGGGGTTACCCACCGAAAGCTGGAGGGGATTGCTGTTGTCCAGCACATTCTGCAACTGTGAAATGGACGGCAACTGGGTATTGGTCCGGTAAAAGATCCGGATATTCCGCTGCTGGTCGAGGTTGTACCGCAACATGGCAAAGGGCAATACATTAAAAAAGGTGTTGGTGAACTGCTGCGTGTTGGGAAAAACCTGGTCGTTCACCAGGTCGGCCCATTGTGCGTTTGCCCGCACCATCAGGTTCATATCCCGGCCCTTGTTGAAGCTGTAGCCCAGACCACCTCTGTGGGTGATATAATCGTTGGAGAAAACGTTGCTCAACTGTTCGTTCAGCAAGCTGTACCGGCCGGTGGCCTCGTCGAAGTCGTAAGCGCTCCTGTCCGATTCTTCCTGCTGGTAACTGGCCCGGTAGCTCATCAGCAACTGGCTGTTTTTGCCCAAGGGTTCGGTATATTCAATATTGGCGGCTGCGTTCCAACTGTTGGCATCCAGCACCGACTGCTGGTCGAGGGTATCCGACACGGTGGTCTGGCGGTAAAAGCTGCTGGTGGACAACAATTCGCTGTTGCCGTTTTTCGGCGCGTACCCGGACGATACGTCGACGGAAAACGTCCGGCCGGTTTTGTTGAATTTATGCCGCCACAACAAATTGCCGCTGTAATTCAGGCCGTCCAGCTTGGAAAAGTAGTTGTAATCCGATTCGTTGAGCAAGGCGCTGGAGAGGGTCGTCTGGCCGAGGGTAGCCGAAGCGCCTGAATTTTTTTGCAGGGTCAGGCGGGGCCTGAACTGCAGCGAGTTGGCGCTGTCGATCTGGTATTCGATCCGGAAATTGAACCGGTGGTTGAGGTTGTCGCTTTCGCTCAGGGATTCTTCGTCGTAGATCTCCGAAATGCCTTCTTCGTCGTAAAATTGCCGGTTCAGGAATTTTTCAGAATCGCTGATCCCTTTGTTGAAGAAATAGCTGCCGGAAATTTCCAGCTTTTTGCCCCATTTGTCCGAGTAGTTGATGCCCAAAGCATGGGTGGTGGTGATGCCGCCGCTGGGCTGTACAAGGAAGTCGCCCATGCCGCCTCCAAATCCGCCGCCGCCGGGTCCGCCAGGTCCGCCGCCACGACCGCCGCCCCCTCCGAATCCACCACGGCCGCCGCCGCCCATGGCGCCCAGGATATCCTCGGCCGCAAAGTTCTGGACGTTGATGTTATTCGACATGCCGATCAGGGAGACCCGCCGGTCGCCTTTAAAGAAGTTGACGTTGCCGCCGAACTGGTATACGTCTTCGTAGCCGTATCCGCCGTAAATTTTGCCGAACTGGCCGGTTCGCATGCCCGGTTTGGTGACAATATTGATGGTTTTGAGGGTATTGCCGTCGTTGAACCCCGTAAACTGGGATTGCTCGCTCTGCTGGTCGAAGATCTGGATCTTGTCTACCACTTCAGCCGGCAGGTTGCGCAAGGCTGCCGTGGGGTCGTTCCCAAAAAACGGTTTTCCATCCACCAGTACCTGGCTGATGTTCTCGCCCTGAGCTTTGACCTGGCCGCCTTCAACCGTTACTGTTGGCATTTTCTCCAACAATTGGCTTGCGTCGGCGTCTTTCATGACCTTGAAGGCCGTGGCGTTGAACTGCGTGGTGTCGCCTTTCTGGGTAGCGATGGAGGCCCGGCCGGTGACCTCCACTTCCTTCAGCGACAAAGCCGCCGATTCCATTTTGAGGTCGTTCAACACAATATCCTGCGTACTGACGGTCACTTCCCTTTTGAAATCCTCATACCCCAGGTAAGAGATCTTCAGGACGTACCCGCCCCTCGTCACTTCTTTAATTTCGAAATTGCCGTCCAGGTCGGCTACCGTTGATTTCACCAGTTCCCCCCAGGGGTGCTGCAATTCGACCAAAGCCGCTGATAACGGAGTATTTTCCTGGTCCGTAATCAACCCCTTTATGGAGAAACTTTGCGCGCCCAGCCATGTGGCGGAGAAGAGCAATAAGGCGATAAGTGCATTTTTCATTTTATAGATTTTAAGTCGGCTTCAACTATATATTTATAGCAACAGTCGTAAGTCGTAAGTCGTAAGTCGTTAGTGGTCAGACTTACGACTTACAACTTACAACTTACAACTTACAACTAATTATCCGTCTTCTCCCGCTTCTGCTCAGGCCCGCCCGGTCTGCGGCCGCGGCTTTGCATCATTTCCTCCCGCACCTTGAGCCAGTTTTGCCATTGTTCGGCCGTGAGGATCGTCTGGTATTCTTTGTCCTGCTCACTGCGGATAACCGTCATGGTCTCCCGCATTTTTTCCCGGTCGCCGTCTGGATTGGCTTGGCGGGCTTCCTGCATTTTCTGGCTGTATTTCAGCGTAATTTCCCTGATCTTGACGGCCTGGGCCTCAGAGAGGGCGATCTTTTCCGTCATCAACGCGACCTGTTGGTCGGCCCGCTGTTCCGGGCTTTGGTTTTGCCATCCGCCGCCGGGTTGCGCAGAAAGGGAACCGGTTGCAAATGCAAGCATAAACAGCGCGGGAAAAACAATGTTCAATTTCATCCTGTCTATCAGTTTTGGTAAAAAATAGCATCTTCAATTCACCACAAAAGTGCTCCTTTTTTGAAAAGACCGGAAAAATATTCAATGAAGGCGGGATATTTGTCAATGAAAGGGTTGTTGATTTGTTGATGCGTTGATTTGTTGATGCGTTGATTTGAAAGGGCTGCTTCGCATCAACGCATCAACCACGCCGATGGCGCGGCACGCACATCAACAAATCAACAAACCCAAGATCCGGTTTGATTGACAAAATCCCCCATTTCATTGATTAAACTTGGCGGTTTACGATCTGTTTTCCAATTTTGTACCATGGTCCAGATCCAACGCAGTTCCTGGCTTCAGGTCATTTTCTGGGGCAGTTTTTGGGTATTGATCCCGTTTCTGCTGGGCGCCGGCTGGGAAAACCCCGAACGCTATTACGGGCGGAGCCTGATCACGTTCATTGGCGTAGCTTTGGTCGTTCTGGTCAATCTGGAAGTGCTTTTGCCTCGTTTTTACCTCAAGAAACGCACGCTCTTGTATGCCCTTGCCGGCACAGCGCTGGTGATCCTGGTGGTCATCATCATTCACTGGAAAGGAGCGCCCTGGGAGAGCATCCTCCGCTTCGGAAGGGAAGGCATGCGCGACCGGCCGCGGATGGAACCCCCGGCATTTCAGGGGCTGCGGTGGTTTGGGCGGGTAATGCCTTATTTCACGGTTTTTATCGGCAGTTCCCTGTACCGGATCGCCTCTTTCGCCGATCAGAAAGAAAAGGAAGCCGTCCAGATGCGCAATGAAAAACTGGAGACGGAACTCAAATTCCTCAAATCCCAGATCAACCCCCATTTCCTGTTCAACGCCCTCAACAATATTTACACCCTGACCATCCTGAAGTCGGACGCAGCGGGCGAAAACCTCCTCCGCCTGTCCGAAATGCTGCGGTATATGATCTACGATTGCAACGCCGAAACCGTGGCCCTGAAAAAAGAGATCGCCTATATCCGGAATTATACCGACCTGAAGCTGCTGAAAGACAGCCGGGGCATGAACGTGGAACTCTCCCTGGACGAAAGCCGGCCCGAATTGAAGGTCGCCCCTATGCTGTTCATCCCGTTCATCGAAAACGCCTTTAAACACAGCAAAATCGAAGACCTCGACAAAGGCTGGATCAAAATCAACCTGAAAACAGATGACCGGTCGGTTGATTTCACCGTCAGCAACAGCGTCCCGGCAGGCCAGTACACCAAAGACGCAGCAGGCGGCATCGGTCTGGACAATGTAAAAAGGCAACTCGAACTGCTGTATCCCGGAAAATACCAGTTGGAGATCGGGGGCGACGAGACCCAGTTTTCCGTCAATTTGAAAATTCAACTCCCGTGAAACCCATCAAATGCCTGATCGTTGACGATGAAGAACTGGCGCGTACCCTCCTGGAAAATTATACGCGCCGGCTGCCTTTTCTGGAAATCACGGGCACAGCCAAAAATCCCCTGGAGGCGATGTCGGTGCTGAACAGCCGTGAAGTGGACCTGATCTTTCTGGACATCCAGATGCCCGAACTGACCGGCATCGAGTTTCTGAAAACCATGAATAAAAAACCGCTGGTGGTTTTCACGACGGCTTATCCGGAGTACGCCCTGGAAGGGTACGCACTTGATGTGGTGGACTATTTGCTAAAGCCCTTCGGTTTCGAACGGTTTGTGCAGGCCGTCAACAAAGCCGCCGAACGGTTGAAACCCAAGGCCGGAGATGATCCGCCCCCTACCGCCGAAACCGGGGCCGCCCAGCCAAAAAAGACCCACCTTACCCTGAAATCCGAACATAAACTGCACCGCATCCCGCTGGAAGACATCCTCTATATTCAAAGTATGCGGGAATACATCGCCGTTTATACACCGGCCGGCCGCATCCTGTCGCTGGGTTCTTTGAAAAACCTGGAGGAAGAACTGCCTGCCGGCCAATTCATCCGCATTCACAAATCCTATATGGTGGCGCTCGACAAGGCCAGCACCCTGGAGGGAAATATGCTGTACGTCGGCAAGGAAAAACTGCCGGTGGGCAGCAGTTATAAGGAGGCGCTGGTCAGTGCGTTGTTTTGAGACTTGGTGACTGGGTGACTGGGTGACTTGGTGACTTGGAGACTGGGAGACTGGGAGACTGGGAGGCTTGGAGACTGGGGACAGTGCAGTCTGCTGAAAAACATTATCTTTACCGGGTTATCAGACAGTCCGATATTCCCTGTCGCCGGTTGAAACCGACTTCAGACTTCAGACTGTCCCATAGGGATCCCTTTGGGGCCAACTTCCAAAAGATGTCCTTTTCCAGAAGCCTACGCTTTTTGAATCTGTTGTTCCACCGCTCGGTGCGCTGGCTTTCCGGCAAGATTTCCAGCCGGAACTACCTGATCCTTGTGAGCATTATCATCGGTATTGTGGCCGGTCTGGTGGCTGTTGTGCTGAAGGTTCTTGTCCATGGGTTACGGGACCTGCTTTATGGCGGCGACCCAGCCGGCGGCCAGTTGGCATTTGTGTTTTTTCCGGCCCTCGGCATATTTCTGACCCTTTTCTACATTCGGTTTATCTTGAGAATACCCATTGATTCAGGGCTGGGCAACCTGATTTATGCCATTTCAAAAAAGAAGATCAACGTTCCGGTCCATGAGACCTACAGCCATGTGGTGAGCAGTTCCCTGACCGTCGGATTCGGCGGATCAGTTGGTTTGGAAGCGCCCATTATCCGCACCGGGTCGGCAATCGGGGCCAATGTAGCCAGGCTGCTGGGGGTAGGGCGCCGGAAACAGACGCTGTTTCTGGCCTGTGGGGCTGCGGCGGGCATGGCGGCCATTTTCAACAGTCCGGTTGCAGGGGTTATTTTTGCGTTTGAGGTGCTGGTGACCGACATAGCCATCCATTCGTTTATTCCGTTGCTGATCTCCGCTGCAACGGGCGCCGTGGTGGCAAAAATCCTGTATTACGAACAAATCTTTTTTCTTCCCGCAGAGAACTGGCAGATCCAGGCGCTTCCTTTTTACCTTCTGTTGGGCATTGTTTGCGGCCTGATGTCGGTTTATATGATCCGGACAACCGTTTGGGCTGTAAACCGTTTTCAGCTTTGGTTCAAGTCGGACGTTTGGAAGGTCATTATCGGCAGTGCAGCCCTGGGGTTGCTGATTTTCCTGATGCCGCCCCTGTTCGGCGAGGGTTATGAAACCGTAAATGAATTGCTGACCGGGCAGGCCGCATCCCTTGCCGACCATAGCATTTTTTACCGGTATGCCGGGGATCCCTGGTTCATTCTGGTCTTCACCGGGGTTATTTTGTTTGCCAAAGCCCTGGCTTATTCGGTGACCATTGCCGCGGGGGGCAACGGTGGAAAATTTGCCCCCACAATGTTTACCGGCGCCACCCTGGGTTTCGTTTTTGCCTACGGGATCAATCAGGTCGGCTGGATCCAATTGCACGAGGCCAACTTTATCGCGGTCGCTATGGCCGGCCTGCTCAGCGGAGTTTTCAAGTCGCCGCTTACCGGCATTTTCCTCATTGCCGAGATCACGGGCGGATATGAGTTGTTCATTCCCCTGATGATCGTATCGGCCCTTTCCTACTTTGTTGCGCTTTATTTTGAACCCCATTCCGCCTTTATCCGCGAATTCGCCCGAAAAGGACTATGGGCGCCGACCCATGAGCGGGACTGGCATATCCTCAGCAATTTGAACATCGGCGCATTGATGGAGACCAATTTCCAGACCCTTCAACCCGGTATGAGCCTCGGCAAACTGGTAAAGCTGATCGCCCAATCCAAACGCAACGTCTTTCCGGTTGTTGACCAGGAGGGTTTTTTGCGCGGTATCATTTTGCTGGACGACGTGCGGGAGATCATGTTCAATACCGCCGTCTACGATCAGATCACGGTAGCCGACCTGATGCACAACCCGCCCGCCACCGTCGGGATTTCCGACTCCATGGACCAGGTGATGGAAAAATTCGAAACCCATCAGGCCTGGAATTTGCCCGTACTGGACAAAGGCGGCCGGTACCTCGGTTTTGTTTCCAAATCTTCTATTTTTAACGAGTACCGCCGCTCCCTGATTGACCGCAGCAAGGATTGAAGGGCCGGGAATTTCTTTTTGTCGAAAAATTCATGTATTCCAGCTAAAAAAACAGACCTTTGCGCCACTTTACCGACGAGTGCGTCGTCCAAAAAGCAATTAACTTTGTTCACTGTTTAAACCAATCTCAGGACGATTTAAATGTGGCTTTGGATAGGATTTATTTTGCTTATTGGGTTATTGCTTGCGCTTGATCTTGGGGTGCTCAATAAAAAATCCCACATCATCTCAACGAGAGAGGCCCTTAAATGGACTTCGCTCTGGGTGACGCTTTCCTTACTGTTCAGCGTTTTTATTTACTATGCCTATACGCATGGCTGGGTAAAAAGCGAATTGACAGGCGGCCAGGCCGTTGTAACCTACCTGACGGGGTACCTCGTAGAGCAATCCCTCAGCCTCGACAATATTTTTGTGATTGCCCTGATCTTTGCCTATTTCCAGGTACCCGATTCCTTTCAGCACCGGGTCTTGTTCTGGGGGATTCTGGGCGCTGTTATCTTCAGGGGGATCATGATCGGTTTCGGCATCGCCCTGATCCACCGTTTTGAGTGGATGATGTACGTCTTCGGCCTGTTATTGTTGTATTCAGCTTATAAAATGCTGACGGCCGGAGAATCCGTCCACCCGGCCAACAATACCATCATCCGTTTGCTGAAACGTTTCTTCCCGATCACCAAAAATTATGAAGGCGAACAATTTTTTGTCCGAAGGCGCAATTTTGCAAAACGCAAGACCGTCCCTGCGGCAACCCCTTTGTTCGTTGCCCTGATCATGGTGGAAACCACCGACATCATGTTCGCCTTTGACTCCATACCGGCCATTTTTGCCATCACAACGGATCCGTTTATCGTTTTTACTTCCAATATTTTTGCCATTCTGGGGCTGAGATCCCTTTATTTTGTGCTGTCCAGCATGCTCAACCGTTTTGAATACCTGAAATATAGCCTGGTGCTGATTTTATTCTTCGTCGCCTTTAAAATGTTGGCGCATAAGTGGGTAAATTTACCCGACTTATTATCCCTGGGGGTCATCTTTATCTCCCTGCTGGCGGGGGTTATTATTTCACTCCGGTTAACCGGACGGGACAAGAAATCCGGGATCGGCAGCGTTCAACAGGAATTAACCGAAAACCTATAGTACATCAATGATGTTTTATTGATTTTTGTTAACAAGTTTTGAAGATTTTATGAAAAACACGGTCAATAGATATTCCGATGCCGAACTTGAAGAGTTCCGTTTGCTGATTGACACAAAACTGTCCAAAGCGCGTCTTGAACTCAGCGACATGGAAACCCAGATAAACGAAATCACTGAAAATACAGAGGATGATTTTGGTACCGACTGGATGGACGACAGCAGTACTGCTTCTGAACTGGATATGCTCTACAACATGGCCAACCGCCAACGTAAGTTTATCCAGGATTTGGACAGTGCGCTCATCCGGATCAAAAATAAAACTTACGGCATTTGTACCGTAACAGGCGAACTGATCGATAAAAAACGCCTCCTGGCGGTGCCTACCACCACCAAAAGCATGAATGCCAAACTTTCGGAAACCAAACCGGCGCCCGGCGCTCCAACCCCTTCCCGGACTGGTATGGAGGATGAAATGGAACCCGAGGAAAAACCGAAGGAATCTGCTCCCCGAACACCCAAAGTGATCACGAAGGTCATCCGCAAACCCACTCCGGGACAAGGCACGAAACCCAAAGCCGCCGAAGAGGACGACCTCGAGGATATCTGGCCGGCAGATATCGCTGCGAATATCAACGACGAAGATGATGCAGAGGAGTCAGAATCGGATGAAGATATCGATTTTGACAACTTTGCTTCGGAAGACGACGGCGGCGGCGGAGATGAATACTAACCAATCATGTTGTTAACCAACCTACCTATTGTGACAGCAAAGTATGATGCATCCGCAAACTCAGGTTCGTTTCATCAGTGATGAAATGGGCTGCGGCGTTTTTGCCACGGCTTTTATTCCAAAAGGCACGATTGTTTACGTAAAAGATGAGCTTGAATTGGAAATCAGTCCGGAAGCATACGCTGAATTAGAACCTGTTTTACAAAATCGCGTAGAAAAGTACAGTTACATCGACGAAAAAGGAGCCAGAATTGTCAGCTGGGATCACGCCAAGTATGTGAACCATTGCTGCCAGTGTAACTCCATCAGTACTGGCTACGGATTTGAGATTGCCATCCGGGATATCATGCCCGGAGAGGAAGTGACCGATGAGTACGGCTTGTTCAACATGGAGGCAAGCATGCAGCTCTACTGCAATCAACCCGGTTGCAGAGGCTGTGTTTCCGCCGAAGATTTTCCCGTACATGGCCCAAAATGGGACGAAAAGGCCAAAAGCGGCCTGGCGCTCCTCCGCTCCGTGGATCAACCGCTCCTCCCGCTGGTTGACCCCGAAACAAGAATTGCACTGGATGCTTACCTGGATGGAAAGGGGATTTACCGCTCGGTTTTTTCCCTCCAAAAACCTCCGGAACAACAACTGGTTGCTGCCCGGAAGAGGGTTTGACCACGCCATGGCGTGGGAGGAATCGAGGAATCGAAGAACTGGGGAATTGAGTAACCGGCATCAATTCCTCAGTTCCTCAGTCCCTCCAAGCTTCAGCAGAGTCAGCCCCTCCCTAAGGGTGCGCCGCCACCCAGATCTCCCCGCCTTCAAATATTTCTTTTTTCCAGATCGGAACCGTCTGTTTTAAAGTATCAATCGCGTACTGGCAGGCCTCAAAAGCTGCCTGCCTGTGGGGGGAGGAGACCGCGATGACCACAGGAACTTCCCCCACCTCTAATACGCCTATCCGGTGGTGGATGGCGATTTTATTCACCGGCCAATGGGCTGTTATCTTGTCTGCTATCTTTTTCATCTCCGCAATCGCCATCGGAGCATAAGCTTCAAATTCCAACCGGATCACCTTTCGCCCCTTGGTCTGGTGTCGTACCGTGCCGATAAAAACACATACCCCGCCCGTCTCCGGACCGCTCACAAAATGGATGCAGGTCTGCGGGTCCAGGTTCTTCTCCAGCAATTGTATATCTGTCATTGGTTCTGAATTCTCAACCTTCATGCCGAGCGAGGCCGACTCCGTCAGCCATAGGCGACGTCGTCGTCCGGAGGCCGAAGCACTCTCACCCTCCGCCCAGCGTTCGTTCCTCACGCCAGGCGGCCACGCCACAGGCGCGGCTCACCGCTCTCACCCTCTCACCTCTCTCTCACCGCTCTCACCCTCCGCTAACCGGCGGAATCACCGCCACCTCATCCCCAGCTTTCACCACCGTTTCATCCGCTGCATATTCACTGTTCACGGCAATCGCCCAGGAATTGAGACGGCTCAGGCCCGGGGAATCCTGTACGAGCCTGCGACGAAGATCTCCGACCGTTGTTCCGGCCTCCAGGGTCATTGTTTTCCTTGAGCTGCCCATGATTTCCCTTGCGATCCCGAATGCGAGCAAATTGATTTCCATAAAACGACGTTTACATATACCCAAACAAATCTGGCGGAAAAAGGATGATCCGGCTATTTTTAAAAAATTTTAACATTTCTTTAACATTTCAAGGTTTTCAACATGCCCCGAACCATTTTATTTGGGGGTTTTCGCTTTAACGAAAAATTAAAATTCCATCATGCCGCAATTTTTCCGATTTTTTTATCGGATCCGTTGAAACCCGGAATGTGGAAAATCCGTATAAAACCCTGCGCGCCCGACTCAAAGTTGCCCGGCAACACCTTTTCGCCTAACTTTGCGTTTTAATTATAATCCGTTGTGTTAAAAAGTTGCCAAAAAATCAGGCATTTCCCTATGAAACGCTAGCCTGAAAACGAACGGAACGGTTGAATTCAATTTTACCGTCCGGATATTGGAAACTTTAATACTGTTTTGATGAAATTCCCATGGACATTGATTTTTGTGGCAGCCTTTGCTGTCACAAAAGAACAAATTTATGCAAACGCCAATCCCCTGTTAAGCGAAACTTTTAATAGCAACGCTTTATCGGAGGAGGTTTTACAACAGCGGCTTGAAGCCCTCGATCTTCCCTTTGACGTCAAATATTCTGCCGACATCAAGGAATTCATTCGCCGCTACGTCACTGCCGGTCGTCTCGATGCAGAAGCCATCCTGGGCCGGTCTGCCATGTACTTTCCCGTTTTTGAACATTACCTGAACCTTTACCACTTGCCGGAAGCCTTCAAATATGTTCCGATGGTCGAGTCCGGATTAAATCCCGACAACCACTCATCGGTCGGGGCTTCAGGTTTATGGCAATTTGTCCCCAATTCAGCCAGGCATTTCAGGCTTGAAATGGGCGGCCCCGTTGACGAGCGGCTGGACCCTTACCGGTCTACCGAGGCGGCAGTGCGGTTACTCAAATTCCTGCATGAAAAATTTGAAGACTGGCTGCTGGTGATGGCCGCCTACAACTGCGGGCACGGTTGTGTGGAAAAAGCCATCCGGCGGTCCGGAGGCTGCAACAATTTCTGGGATATTTTGCCTTATCTTCCAAAACAGACCCAGAAATACGTCCCCGCTTTCATTGCCGCCGCTTATCTGGCCAAATATTACCCGGATCACGGTATGAAACCTGATTATCCGGCGCAGGATTTGATCGAAACGCGGACCTTCAGGGTCTATAACGGTATGTCCTTCACGGATATCAGCAAAGCCTGCGGCGTAACTTATTCCGTTATCCGGCGACTCAACCCGGCCTTTGTTACCGGTTTTATTCCGGCCAGCAAAAAAGGTTACTTTCTCGTTTTACCCAGTTGGGCGGCAGCCGGTTTTAAGATCTGGCTGGATAAAAAGCTGGAGATTTCGAAGGCTTCCGTTCCGGAAAATTCCAATATCCGGCATTACGTTGCGATTCCGGGCGACCGGATGGAAACCCTTGCCTTGTTGTTCAAATGCTCCGTGGAGGATATTATGCGCTGGAACGGCTTGAAACATAGCGAGATCGTCGCCAACCAGGCGCTGACCGTCTATGCAATCAAACCTGCCAAGGTCACCCCATAAAACGCAAGATCAGCTCTGAAATCTCCTGACCCGGGATGGCAAAACAACCGCTTTTGTCATCCCGGGCTGGTTTATGATGGTTCCAATTCCGAAAATATGGCCCATTTAAATGTTGAAACCACAGGATTAGGTAATTTTGTGGAAATAGAAGCGATCGACCTGGATGGAAACCTTGGGCAGGCCTTTCTGGAGGGGCATTGTACAAAGTTCATGGCGTTGCTTAAAATCAGACCGGCCGATCTGGTCACCCATTCCTACAGCGATATGCTTCTTCAAAAATAACATTTGAAGATTGATCTACAAAGCTAAATTATTGCTCTTCGGCGAGTACACCGTCATACAGGGTTCCCCTGCGCTGGCGATACCTTTTGGCGGGTTCAGCGGCAGTTGGCAGCCGGGTAATGGCGCCCAGTCACAAAAAGACCTTTCCGTTTTTGCCGCTTTTCTGGCTGCCGACCCCGAACTGAAGGAACTGCTGGACACAGACGCATTCCTTCGTTTTTTGCAGCAAGGCTGGTTTTTTGATTCTTCCATTCCCACCGGTTACGGATTGGGTAGTTCGGGAGCGGTTTGCGCTGCCGTTTATGACCGTTTTGCGCGGATGCCATTGCCCGGGACATCCCCCGCTGACCTGCCGGAATTGAAGCGGATCCTGGCAAAGATGGAATCCTTTTTTCACGGCTCGAGTTCAGGCGCAGACCCACTGGTGGTATATGCGGACAGGCCGCTCCTGTTTAAAAACCAGGAGATCCGTATCCAGTCGCTGCCGGATCTTCCGGTTGGGTGGCAGTTTTTTTTGCTCGACACCGGCATGCCCCGTCAAACCGGACCCCTGGTCGAGCGTTATTTAAAACAGTGCCAGGACCCTGAATACCTCGAAAAAATAAAAACCAGGCTCATTCCCGAGGTGGAATCAGCGATTCAAAGCCTTTTGAACGGGAATGCCGCAACATTATTTGAACGTTTCAAAACCATCGGCAGGATACAAGGCGACCTTTTGCAGGATATGATCCCTGAAAATGACCGGCCCTTGTGGGAAACCGGACTGGCGGCCAGGGATTGGTCCGTCAAACTCTGCGGCGCCGGCGGCGGTGGATTTTTGCTGGTTTTGAGCCGCAACAAGGCCTTTGAAACGGAATATACCGGAAACCGCATCGCCATTCAACTTCCATAAAAAATCATTTGCCCATGAAAAAATGGATTTTCAGTTTGCAGATCGTCTTATCCTTATTGCATGCAGCCTGCGGGCAGGGCAAAACGCCGGACGACAGACCCCATTGCAAGGACCAGGCCTTTGATGCCAAGGTATCCGGGATGATCCAGTTTTCCGTTCCGGTAATGGGTGTGGAAGAGTTGCACAATATTCAATCCGAAGTTTATATCTTTGACGCGCGAAAACGAGAAGAGTACGAGGTGAGCCATATTCCGGGTGCAAAATACATCGGATTCGAAGATTTTGACCCCGCGCGGCTGGAGGGGTTGCCAAAAGACGCCCCCATCGTGTTGTATTGCTCAATCGGGTACCGGAGTGAAAAGATCGGGGAAAAACTGAAAAGTCAGGGTTTTACCCGCGTCTACAACCTGTTTGGCAGCCTTTTCGAATGGGCAAACCGGGGTTATCCGATGGTCGACACCAAAGGACAACCTACAACTACCGTACATACCTACAATAAAAGCTGGAGTAAATGGGTGGATGGTAAAAAAGTGGAGAAGGTGTGGTAGTGGGTCTGGGGGGTGAGAGGTGAGAAACGGCAGCTTTGGAATCAATCGAACCAATCGAACCAATCGTATCAATCGATTCAATAAAAAAAATTCTTGCATCATGGATATCTTTGAAAAACTGAAAGGAAATCGCGGCCCTTTGGGCAAATACGCCTCAATGGCCCATGGATATTATACTTTCCCGAAACTGGAAGGCGAACTGGGCAACCGGATGCGTTTCCAGGGTAAAGAAATGATCGTTTGGAGTCTGAATAATTATCTGGGTCTGGCCAATCATCCCGAGGTTCGCAAAGCCGACGCCGAAGCAGCGGCCGAATGGGGAATGGCCTATCCGATGGGCGCCCGCATGATGTCGGGTGAAACCAATTATCACGAACAGTTGGAACGCGAGTTGGCGGAATTCACCAGCAAGGAATCCGTTATGCTCCTCAATTACGGCTATCAGGGCATTTTTTCCATTATTGACGCATTGCTCGACCGGCATGACGTAGTTGTATACGATAAAGACAACCACGCCTGCATCTACGACGGCGTACGCCTGCACCTGGGCGCCCGTTTTCCGTTTGAGCACAACGATATTGAAAGCTTCAAGCGCCAGATGGAGAAGGCGACGGCCAAGGCGCGTGAAACCGGCGGTGGCATCCTGGTGATCACCGAAGGGGTCTTCGGCATGCGTGGCGAACAGGGTATCCTCAAGGAAATTGCGGCCACCAAGGACCGGTACGATTTCCGCCTGCTGGTCGACGACGCTCATGGCTTCGGCACCCTGGGCGCTACGGGCGCAGGCGCTGGTGAAGAACAGGGGGTACAGGATAAAATTGACCTTTACTTCAGTACGTTTGCCAAATCCATGGCCAGCATCGGCGCATTCGTTGCCGGCGAAAAAGATATCCTTGAATTCCTGCGGTACAACGTCCGGTCTCAGATTTTTGCCAAATCACTGCCTATGCCCATCGTCATCGGCGCCCTGAAGCGGCTCGAATTGTTGCGCACCCAACCGGAACTGCGGGCCAAACTCTGGGAAAATGTCCAGTTGCTTCAAAAAGGCCTCGTAGAAAACGGGTTTGATATCGGGAAAGGCTCCAATACCTGTGTTACGCCGGTCTACATGCACGGTACGGTCGGTGAATCGGTAGCCCTGGTATACGATATGCGCGAAAACTACAATATCTTCTGCTCCATTGTAGTCTATCCGGTAATCCCTAAAGGTATGATGTTACTCCGCCTCATTCCGACCGCCGTACACACCAGGGAAGATATCGATACCACCATCGCCGCTTTTAAGGAGGTCAAGGAGAAACTGGCTTCCGGGTTTTATCAGCAGCAAGGCGCGATGATTGTGCAGGAATAATTTTTTTGACGCCATTTTCTTAACACAAAGACACAAGGCCTACACAAAGGGCACTATTTTCTTTGTGATCTTTGTGCAGGCTTTGTGATCTTTGTGGTTATTTTTTCTCAACACAAAGACACAATGCCCACACAAAGCGCACTATTTTCTTTGTGATCTTTGTGCAGGCTTTGTGATCTTTGTGGTTATTTTT
>CAZLEF010000071.1:34446-36633 GCA_964558465.1 uncultured Lewinella sp.
TTTGTGATCTTTGTGCAGGCTTTGTGATCTTTGTGGTTATTTTTTCCCAACACAAAGACACAAGGCCTACACAAAGGGCACTATTTTCATTGTGATCTTTGTGCAGGCTTTGTGATCTTTGTGGTTATTTTTTCTTAACACAAAGACACAAGACCCACACAAAGGGCACTATTTTCTTTGTGATCTTTGTGCAGGCTTTGTGATCTTTGTGGTTATTTTTTCCCAACACAAGGACACAAAGTTTACACAAAGAGCACTATTTTTCAGGCAATTTCTTCAACTCTCTGATAACCGATTTTTACGCCTAAAATCAAACACTTATGACCGAAAATGAAATTGCCAGGATCATATTTGACCTTGGCCTAAAGGTCCACAGAGCGTTAGGTCCTGGACTTTTAGAAAGCGCTTATGAAGAATGCCTCCATTATGAAATCCAATCAGCTGGATTATTTGTTGAAAAACAAAAAAAGTTACCACTCATTTATGAGGAAGTAAAACTTGACGTTGGTTACAGGATTGACTTGGCTGTGGAAAAAAAGCTCATAATCGAGGTGAAGTCAGCAGAAACCATGCATCCTATATTCCTGGCTCAACTGCTTACATATCTCAAATTATCCGGTTGCAAGCTTGGTCTAATTATTAACTTCAATACCATTTTATTTAAAGACGGGCTCAAACGGGTAATTAACGGACACTTATAAACATTTCCTTGTGACCTTTGTGCATCCTTTGTGCTTTTGTGGTTATTTTTTTCAACACAAGGACACAATGCCCACACAAGGAGCACTTTTTTCTTTGTGTACTTTGTGGTCAAAAAAGTCTATCTTTCGACAAAACGGCAAAACCGCTGAAAATGGACGAAAACAAACGCTTGCTGTCCCTGGACGTATTCCGGGGCATCACCATCGCAGGCATGATCCTGGTCAATAACCCGGGTTCCTGGAGTACGGTTTATTCGCCGCTGTTACATGCCGAATGGCATGGTTGTACGCCCACTGACCTGGTCTTTCCTTTTTTTCTTTTTATAGTGGGGGTAGCCATTCCCCTCGCATTGGGAAAACGGAAGGAACGAGGAGATGATCGCAGGGCCATTTATTTAAAAATATTCCGGCGCACCCTTCTCATTTTTGGGATCGGCCTTTTTCTGGCGGCCTTTCCCAAATTTCAATTCGATACCTTGCGCATACCGGGCGTCCTGCAACGGATCGCACTGGTGTATTGCGCCTGCTCCGTTTTGTTCCTTCAATCAGATTGGAAAGGCCTGTTAAAATGGTCGGTGGGGTTGCTGCTGGCCTATTGGGGACTGATGACCCTGGTACCCGTTCCCGGAGGTTATCCGCCCAACCTGGATGCCGAAACCAACCTGGGCGCCTGGCTGGACCGGACGGTCCTGACCAGCGACCACCTCTGGCGGCAATCTAAAACCTGGGACCCGGAAGGTTTACTGAGCACTCTGCCGGCCGTCGTCACGGGCCTGACAGGGGTTTTGACGGGCCTTTGGATTAAAACCAGCCGCGATCACTACCAAAAACTGACCGGGATTTTTGCGGTGGGCGCCATATTGGTTGCAGTGGGTTTGTGCTGGAACCTGGTTTTCCCCATCAACAAAAAGATCTGGACGAGTTCCTATGTGCTTTATGCAGGCGGCATTGCCCTTGTCTCTCTGGGCGTTGTTTATTGGCTGGTGGATGTGCTGGGCAAAAAAGGATGGATCAAACCCTTTGTGGTATTTGGGGCCAATGCCCTTTTTGCCTATGTTTTATCCGGATTGTTCGCCAGAACGATGGGTTTGATCCGGGTATCTGCTGCAAGAGAGGGTGAAACTCAAACACTGGGTCAATGGCTTTACCAGCACCTGTTCCTGTCCTGGCTGCCCGATTATCCGGCGTCCCTGGGTTATGCGCTTTTTAATGTGTTGTTCATCCTGGGGGTTACCTGGATTTTGTACAGCCGGAGGATTTTTATCAAAGTTTGATCGAATGCTACGCCACAGGTGTGGGCGTGGTTGATGCGAGGAATCAAGGAATTGTTTATTCGTTTATTTGTTTATTTGAGGGCTGACGTCTCCAACCAATCGAACCAATCGAACCAATCGGATCAATCGAATCAATCGAACCAATCGTATCAATCGAACCAATCGTATCAATCGAACCCCCGCCCGCCACGCCCAAAGCGTGGCCATGCGGG
>CAZLEF010000072.1:0-24838 GCA_964558465.1 uncultured Lewinella sp.
GGAAAGGTTGCCGTGGATCTGCCGCAGTTTATCGTTGGAGATAATGATGAGCGTATCCACATATTTTTTCAATTCTTCGAGGCCTTCATCGCCCTGGGTCGTGCGTTTGCGCCCTTCGAAGGCAAACGGGAGGGTGACGATCCCCACGGTGAGGATATCCATCTCCTTTGCGGTTTTGGCAATAATGGGGGCAGCCCCGGTACCGGTACCTCCGCCCATGCCCGCGGTGATGAAGAGCATTTTGCAATTGTTCTCCAGGTACTTGCGCACCTCTTCGATGGATTCTTCGCAAGCCAATTTGCCGATATTGGGTTTTGACCCGGCGCCCCTGCCTTCGGTGAGGTTGGGCCCCAATTGGATTTTTGTTGGAACGCGGCTGATATCCATGGCCTGGTTATCGGTATTGCAGATCGCAAAGTCGACACCAATAATGCCCTGGCTGAACATATGGTTGACCGCATTGCTGCCGCCACCGCCTACGCCGATTACCTTGATGATCGGGCTTTCGTCCCTTGGAAGATCAAAAGTCATGATTCCTGCTTTTAAGTTAATACTGGCTGGCGGGCAATCAATAGGTATCAGTAGGCGCCCGTCCAACATTTATTGCGTCTAAAAATTAAAAGTCTTTGTCCGGTTCTGCTTCGAACCATTCCTTGGTGCGTTTGAACAATTGTTCGTACCATTTGCCGCCGGCGTCTTCGTGCACGGTTGCCGCTTCTTCTTTTTCGGCTACCTGGACAACAGCCGGCGTTTTGCCGGACTCCAGGTCTTCGAGCCCTTTCAGCAACAAGCCGATGGCCGTGGCATAGATCGGGCTGTTCAGTTGGGCTTTATACCCATGCGCCAACCGGTCGAGCGGGATGCCGACCCGGGTGTCGAACCCGGTGTGGAATGCCGTGAGTTTATCGATATGGTTGAGCAATGCGCCGCCCCCGGTGAGGACGATGCCGCCGATCAGTTTTTTCTCGTACCCGGACCGCCGGATCTCCCAGACCACATAATCGAGGATCTCTTCTACCCGGGACTGGATGATCCGGGCCAGGTTTTTCTCGGAGATCTCCTTGGGTTCGCGGCCTTTGAGCCCGGAAATGGTGATGATCCGGTTGTCGAAAACTTCGTCCGCCAGGGCTGAACCGAATTTGACTTTCAGCTTTTCGGCTTGTTGCACCATCACATTGCAGCCGTCCTTGATGTCCTTGGTGATCACATTTCCACCAAAGGGGATAACCGCCGTGTGCCGGATAATGCCGTCCTGAAAGATCGTGATGTCGGTGGTGCCGCCGCCGATATCGACCAGGGCAACGCCGGCTTCCTTCTCTTCTTCGCTCAGCACAGCCGCGGCGGAAGCGATGGGCTCGAGGGTCATGTTGGCGACCCGCATCCCTGTGCGTTCTACACAGCGGTGGATGTTGTTGGAAGCGGTGATCTGGCCGGTAATAATGTGGAAATTGGCTTCCAGGCGAATGCCGGACATCCCGATCGGGTCGGTAATGCCCTGCTCATTGTCCACGGTGTACTCTTGCGGAATCACGTGAAGGATCTTGTCGCCCGGAGGCAGCACCAGCTTGTACATGTCGCTGACAAGGCGGTCAATGTCCCGCTGGCTAATCTCGGTGTGATCGTTATCCCTGGTCAGGATACCGCGGTGCTGCAGGCTTTTGATGTGCTGGCCGGCAATGCCGACGTGAACGACATCAAACTCCAGGCCAGAACTGCGTTTTGCAAGGCCGGCAGCGTCGGAAATGGCTTTTACCGTTTTCTCAATGTTGGACACTACCCCGCGAAGAACACCTTCCGAATCCACTTTGCCGAAGCCAAGGATCTCCAGTTTTCCGTGCTCATTGCGTCGGCCAACTACGGCGCAAACCTTTGTCGTCCCTATGTCCAGGGCGGTAACTACGCCGGTGTTAACAGGTTTTGGTTCCATAATACGCGTCATTTTGATGATCGTATGCCCTTCTGGTGCATACAAAAAAATCGTGGCAATTTAAAACAATTAATTTATTTTTCATAATTTTTTTTACAAAAAATTATATTTTTTTTTAAAAAATCGATTGTTACCCCGCGCGGGGCGTTACCCCGCGCTTTTGTATGCCGCCCCTTTGGGGCTTGTATTTCGGGCGCGTTTTCTTTGACCCTCTTCTCATTGTCCCCCGGCCATTACGAAGGGGCGCACCCCACTGAACTTCGGCTTCGCTCAGTTCCCCGCCACTGGCCACTATTTCACCCCCACCACCTGGCCCTTGTAGCGCAGGTCCACCGCCCGGTATTTACGCCAGCCCTCGATATCGGTCACCTCGTTGTAAAATATCCTGAGCCGTTTCAATTTATCTTCCACTTCGTTCATCTGACCGAACAAGATCCTGGAGGGCCCCATTTTGGCTACCAGGGTCAATTCCCCCCGGTTGCTGACGTGGATCTGCTCCACCATTGCCATCAAAAGTTCATCTTCCCGGATAAACTCTGCCAGTTGGAATACATCCTTTAATGTATTCTTTTTGCGCTCGAGGAACTCCGGCGTATGCGGCGGAACGTTCCCCGTAGCGACCAGTACCCGGGCGGAGAAATGGGCCGACAAAGGCATCTTTACCCCATTGATATCCAGGTAATAGTTCAATCCGTTGTTGTCAATCACCCGGAGAACCGGCGCCCGCTGGGTCACTTGAATCCGAACCCGGTTTTTAGCATCCACATAAGCCTCTGCGTCGAGGATGAAGGGCTCTGCTTCGAGCACCCTTTCAAGGCGGTCCACTTCAAGTTCCCGGACAGCCAATGCAGTCAATGGAATACCAAAACTCCGGTCGATCACTTTTTGAATATCTCCCTGGGTGATCAGCAAGGCGTCCTTCTCCAGGGGTTCCACTTCGATTAATACATCGCTGACCAGTTTTCCTCCTTTCCATTCCACCGCAGTGACCAGGACTACAACCGCAACTATGCCGGCGGCAATCAGCCCGAGGCGCTTCAGGTTTTGTATATTTGCTTCCTTGAAGATCATTGCACTTTGCTGCATTGTAATTCCATTATCACGTTCACCGGACTTCATGCCGGCAGTTCTGCCTGTTTTTGTTCCAGCATTTGCCGGATGGGCGTTACCATCGCATCGATATTGCCTGCGCCCATCGTCAGCAATATTTCCAATTGAAGGCCGCTTAAAACCTGCACCAGGTTTTCCCGGGCAACAAGCCGTTTGCGTTTATTTTTCATCAACCCCAGTAACATGGCCGAATCGACGCCGGGGATGGGTTCTTCCCTGGCCGGATAGATATCCAGTAAAATGACCTCATCCAGTTGATCCAAAGCGGCTGCAAATGCCGGGGCAAAATCTTTTGTCCGGCTGTACAAATGGGGCTGAAAAACGCCGGTCAGCTTTTTACCGGCAAACAACTGGCGGGCTGCACCGATGGTCGCTTCCAGCTCTGCCGGATGGTGGGCATAGTCGTCGACAAAAACGGTCCTCCCGGATCTGAAAATGACTTCAAACCGCCGCTGCACTCCCCGAAAATCCGCCAGGGCTTTCCGGATGGCTTCCCCTGTTATGCCCAATTCAAGGGCGATTGCGACAACTGCCGTTGCATTCTCCACATTGTGCCGGCCTGGCTGCGCCAGCTTCAGATTTTCCATCCGTCCGCCGGGGCCTTCAAAATCGAATACGAAGAAGCCGTCTTCAACCCGGATATTGGTGCTTTTGAAGGCGCCACCGTTCACTCCGTACGTATTTACACCTCTGCATCCGGCAAATTCTTTCTCCAGCCCGTTTCTGATCCAGATCTTTCCGCCTGTTTTCAATTTTCCGGCAAAAGCCCTGAAGCCGGTTTCCATCAATCCTTCCCAGTCGCCGTAAATATCCAGGTGGTCGGGGTCGATGGACGTGATCACCGCAAGGTCCGGTGAAAGTTGCAGGAAAGAACGGTCGTATTCATCGGCCTCTACGACGACCCAGTCACCGGCCCCGTTCACAAAATTGGAGCCGAAGTTGCCGGCAATACCGCCCAGAAATGCCGAACAGTCGATATTTCCGGTACGCAACACATGGGCCGCCATCGAACTGGTGGTTGTTTTGCCGTGGGTACCTGCTATGGCTATCGTTCGCCGCCCGCGGCTGATCAGACCCAATACTTCTGCGCGTTTCAAAACCGGCGTCCCGTGTTCCTGAAAATACTTCAGTTCCAGGTGATTACCGGGGACGGCAGGCGTGTAGACCACCAGATCAACGCCTGCAGGTATCTTGCCCGTATCTTCCGTATAATGGACCTGCATCCCTTCCGCTGCCAAAGCTTTGGTCAGGGGAGTTTCTGTTTTATCGTACCCGTGGATCTCGCATCCCAACCTCCTGAAATACCGGGCCAGGGCGCTCATACCGATGCCGCCGATTCCGATAAAGTAGAGTTTTTTAATGTCGTTGAGATGCACTTTTGTTATTGTTTATGGTTGTTTCTCACCCTCTCACCCTCTCACCCTCTCACCCTCTCACCCTCCCCGGGCCAGTTCCAGCACCAGGCCGGCGATCTGGTCGGCAGCGTCCGGTTTAGCGAGTTTCAGAATATTTTGGCTCAGCAGGCGCCGTTTACCGGGGTCGTTCAACAATTCAAGGCCTTTTGAAATGATGTTTTCCCGGGCCTGGTTGTTCGGCAACAAAACAGCCGCTTCTTTTTCTGCCAGGGCCATTGCGTTTTTGGTCTGATGGTCTTCCGCCACGTTAGGGGAAGGGATCAGGATCGCGGCTTTGCCCAGCAAGGCCAGTTCGGCGATTGTCAGGGCTCCTGCCCGGCAAATGACGAGGTCTGCAAGGGCATAAGCCAGGTCCATCCGGTCGATAAAAGGCCGGATCTGCACATTTGGCAGTTGAGCCGTCTGTCCGGTTCCGAAGCGACCGGCGTATAATTTACCGGCTTGCCAGAGCACCTGGATTTCCGGATGGGCGGCCAGCAAAACTGCATTGGCCTCCATCGCTTCGTTCAGGGATAAGGCGCCGAGGCTGCCGCCAAAAACAAAAACGGTCGGTTTGCCGGGGTCCAGGCCAAAATGTCCGGCGGCGTTGTTTTTATCGGCGTGGGCGTTTAACAGGTCCTTCCGCACCGGGTTGCCGGTCAGCACGAGTTTTTCAGCGGGGAAAAAGCGGTCCATTTTGTCATAAGCCACGCAGATCCTGGAGGCGCTTTTGGCCAGCAAACGGTTCGTGACGCCTGCATAGGAGTTTTGTTCCTGGATGAGGGTTGGAATGCCTTTTCTGGCAGCTGCCCGCAGCAAAGGCCCGCTTGCGTATCCGCCGACCCCAACGGCCACGTCGGGCCGAAACGTGCGGACGATTTGCCAGGCCTGCCACATACTGGATGCCAGTTTCAGGGGAAAGACCAGGTTCCTCAATGTCAATTGGCGGTGAAAACCGCTGATCCACAATCCTTTGATCGGGTACCCGGCAGCCGGGACTTTTTCCATTTCAATTTTATCCCGGGCGCCCACAAACAAAATTTCTGCCCCGGGTTCGCGCTTTTTAACGGCATCGGCAATAGCGATGGCCGGGAAAACATGCCCCCCTGTTCCGCCTCCGCTGATGATGATCTTCAAAGAGTCCATTTCAAAGCGCTTGTTTTAAAAATTTATGCCGTTGCTTCAATATATTTACTGGCGCTCAAAATGGCGCCGAATGCAATACAGGTGAAGATCAACGAAGAGCCCCCCGAACTGATCATGGGCAGGGTCAGCCCGGTAACCGGCATCAGATCTACGGCTACCGCGACATTGATCAATGCCTGGAAAACCAGCAGAATCGTCAGCCCCATGGCCATCATCGCGCCAAACGCCTTCGGGCTTTTGGTCACCAGCCGGGTCACCCTGAAAAACAGGAACACATACAGGCTGATCACCAGTATTCCGCCGACCACGCCGTATTCTTCACAGATAATGGCGTAAATGTAATCGGCGTGCGGAGAGGCCAGGTAAGACCGCTGCATGCTGTTGCCAGGCCCCAGGCCTACCCATCCTCCGTTGGCAATAGCGATCTTTGACTGTACCACCTGGTCATCAATATTTCTTTCTTCGCTCAAAAATTTCTGGATCCGGCTGCTCCAGGTTGCCGACCGGATGGAATCGGGGAAAATATCGCCCAGGACGTAGAGGAAGGCAAAAACCACCAATCCGCCGACCAAAAGGCTTCCGATATACCTGAGCGCCACCCTGCCCACAAACATCATAGCCATGCAGGTGATGAATAAAAGAGCTGCAGTCGACAAGTTGGCGGGGGCGATCAATCCGCAGATGATCAATACGGGAACGATAATGGGCAAAAAGGCCTCCTTCCATTCTTCAATATAATCCTGTTTGGAGGAGATCGCACGGGCGACATATATCACAAGGGCCAGTTTTGCCAGGTCGGAGGTCTGAAAGGTCAACCCGATGTACGGCAGGTACAACCACCGCCTGGCTTCATTGATCTCCAGACCCAGCGCCAGCGTAAGCACCAGCAATGGAATGACGGTTGCCAGCAAATAAGGGGACCATTGCGAATACCTGAGGTAATAAATCAAGTGGCAGATATAGGTCAGCACCAGGCCAAAGAACAGCAAAATGCCCTGTTTCATCAAAAACCACTCGGTATTGCCGCCGGTTACCCGGTAGGCCAGGGTACCCGTTGCACTGTAGACGCCAAGCAGAGAAATAATGGACAAAAGGACCAGTATGGCCCAGATGGCCTTGTCGCCTTTTAACTCTGCGTTGATCCGTGCTACAAAATTGGACATACTTTTTTTTTTAGTTTGGGATGGTTTAGTTTGGTTTGGGATGGTTTGGGCGGTCGTAAGACAAACAACCCCAAACAACCCCAAACAAATTTAAACAACTACACCAACCGCCTGACCGCCTCCCTGAACTGCCCGCCCCTGTCCTCATAGTTCTTGAACAGGTCGAAGCTTGCACAGGCCGGCGACAACAATACCACATCCCCGGGTTCCGCCAGGGCCATTGCGCCATTAACGGCTGCGATTGCGCTGCCGGCTTCTTCCATGGGTTTTCCGAGCCCGCCAAAAAAATCCAGCAACTTGCGATTATCCGCGCCCAGGCAAATGATCGCCTTTACTTTTTCCTTTACCAGCGGCAACAGGGGCAGGTAATCATTCCCCTTATCTTGTCCGCCAACGATCCAGATCGTCGGCCGGGTCATCGCCTGCAGGGCATAAAAGACGGAATCTACGTTGGTGGCTTTACTATCGTTGATGAACAAGACTCCGTTCACCAGGCCAACGTCTTCCATCCTGTGGGGGGCAGGCTGAAAAGACTCCAGTCCTTTTCTGATCTGTTGCGGCGAAACGCCCATCATTGCGGCGATATTGGCGGCAAAAAGCGCATTGAGCGCATTATGCTTTCCCAGCAGCCTGGTGGAAGAAAGGTCGTATTCCGTTCCCGCCACATCAATCCTGCTGCCATTGATCATACCGCCGTGAACAGGCGCCTTTATGCCTTTGATCTCATGGCTTTTCATGTACCCGGCAATATTGGGATCCTCGCTTAAATACAGGAATCGATCCTCCGGTCGCTGGTTCATGTTGATGCGGAACTTTGACCGCACGTAATTAAAAAACTCATAATCGTACCGGTCAAGATGATCCGGGGTGATGTTGAGCAAGGCTGCAATATGGGGCCTGAACCGCACAATGCCGTCCAGTTGAAAACTGCTCAGTTCCAGCACATAACAGGTTGCCGGGCTTTCGGCCACCCTCCTTGCAAAACTGAATCCCACATTGCCGACCAGGGCCGCATCCAGTCCTGCGGTGTGGAGCAGGTGCCAGGACAGCAGGGTGGTTGTCGTTTTGCCGTTGCTGCCCGTGATCCCGATAATGGTTGAATCCGTATACCGGGATGCAAATTCAATTTCATCGATGACGGGTTTTCCGGCGAGCCGCAAAGCCTGAACGAGTGGGGCTTTATCCGGAATACCGGGGCTTTTGATCACTTCTTCCGCAGCCAGTATCCGGTCCCAGTTATGCCGGCCTTCCTCATATGGAATGCCCTTTTCTACCAGTTCAAGTTTAAACTTGTCTTTGATATCCCCTATGTCGGAGACAAAAACGCCCAATCCGGCTTTTTGCGCCAGAACTGCCGCTCCGACCCCACTTTCACCTGCGCCAAGTATGACCGTCTCGCCCATTTTTGATTACCTGATTTTCAGCGTTAAGATGGTAAAAACGGCCAGCAGCACGCTGATGATCAAAAAGCGGGTAACGATCTTGGATTCATGCATGCCCCCTTTCTGGAAATGGTGGTGCAGCGGCGACATCCTGAAAATCCGGCGGCCTTCGCCGTACTTTCGTTTGGTATACTTGAAATAAGCCACCTGAATGACCACAGAAAGCGTTTCCATAAAAAACGCCCCGCAAAGCACCGGCACCAGCAGTTCTTTTCTGAGCAAAATAGCCATGGCTGCAATGATCCCGCCCAGGGTAAGGCTTCCGGTATCGCCCATAAACACACTTGCCGGAAAAGCATTGTGCCACAAAAAACCCAGGCAGGCACCCAGAAAACAAGCTGCAAAGATCACCAGTTCTTCCGTCCCCGGCAGGTGGGTGATGTCGAGGTAATTGGCGGTAATCGCGTTGCTGGACACATAGGCAAAAATCCCCAGCACCATTCCGATTATCCCGGATACGCCTGTTGCGAGGCCGTCGATCCCGTCCGTGAGGTTAGCGGCATTGGAAACCGAGGTAACGACCAGGATCACCATTGGGATGAAAAGCACCCAAACCCAATCCTGGGCGGTTTTCCGGTCGGAGACCGGTACCAGCCTGGAGTAGTCGAGGTTATTGCCTTTCAGGAAAGGCACGTTGGTCAGGGTCGTTTTATAATCTGCCCTCAATTCCGGGAATCCGCGTTTTTCCTCTATGAAAATGCTGTCGCCTGTGATCTGTTCGGTAATGCCCAGGCGTTCCGCTTCTTTGGCATCCATCCGAACCACCACCTGATCGTTCACCAGCATGGTCACCCCGATGATCAGGCCGAGGCCTACCTGTCCCATGATCTTGAACCGTCCGCGCAGGCCTTTTTTGTTTTTCAGAAAGACCTTGATATAGTCGTCAATAAAACCAATGATTCCCATCCAGATGGTCGTGACGATCATAAGGATGATATAGATATTATCCAGTTTGGACATGAGCCAGCAAGGGATCAGAATGGCCATAATGATGATCACACCGCCCATGGTGGGTGTGCCTTCTTTCTGTTTTTGCCCCTCCAGGCCAAGGTCCCGCACCGACTCGCCCACCTGCAGTTTTTTCAAAAAGCGGATGATCCGCCCACCAAAAACCAATGAGATCAGCAGGGACAGAATAGTCGCTACCCCGGCACGGAAGGTCACATAATTTATGAGCCCCGAGCCGCCAAATTCTCCAAAAATTCCTTTCAGCCATTCAACGATCTCAATCAACATGGTTTTCTTCTTTGGTGTTCAGGATAGCGCTTCCTTCAGCGCTTCCTTATCGTCGAAGGGGTATTTGACCCCTTTGATTTCCTGGTACTTTTCATGGCCCTTGCCGGCCACTAAAATGACATCCCCCGGAGCAGCCAGCCGGACCGCGGTGCGGATGGCCATTTTCCGGTCGGGGATAATGAGGGTGCTTTTCACAGCCCGCTCAGGAATGCCGTTTGCCATATCCTGCAGGATGGCTTCCGGGTCTTCCGACCTCGGGTTATCGGAGGTCATGACCACCTGGTCGCTCAGCAAACATGCTGCAGCCGCCATTTTCGGCCGCTTGGTTTTATCCCGGTCGCCACCGCAACCCACCACCGTGATGACCTTTGCGTTTTTTTCTTTGACTTTCCTGATCGTTTCCAGCACTTTTTCGAGTGCGTCAGGGGTATGGGCATAATCTACGATGGCGGTGATCCTCCTGCCGGGGTCGGTCAGGTAATCAAAGCGACCTTCCGCCGAATTCAGCTGACTCAAAGCCATGAGGACCTCGTAAGGGTCCTGATCCAGGAGGCAGGCGGTTCCGTACACCGCCGCCAGGTTGTAGGCGTTAAATTCGCCGATCAGCCGGGTAAAAACCTCCTGCTCCCCTACCCGCAAGTGCAGGCCGGTCAGTGCATTGCTCAGTATCCGGGCTTTGAAATCGCTCATTTTACGCAAACTGTAGCGATACACACGGGCTTTCGTATTTTGCACCATTACGTCCCCGTGTTTGTCGTCTGCATTGACCAGGGCAAAGGCCCCCGCCGGCAAATCGTCGAAGAAGCGTTTTTTGGCTTCGATATAGGCCTTGAAGGTGCCGTGGTAATCCAGATGGTCGTGGGTCAGATTGGTGAAAATTCCGCCCGTGAACAACAAACCTTTGATCCGCTTCTGGTCGATGGCGTGTGAACTCACTTCCATAAAAACGTAATCGCATCCTTCGTCTGCCATTTGCCGGAGCAAGTTGTTGAGCGACACCGCATCCGGTGTGGTATGGGAAGCCGGAACAACCCGCTCTCCAATCCGGTTTTCGACGGTGCTCAACAGGCCGGCTCTGAATCCAAGGCTTCCGAACAACCGGAAAAGCAGGGTAGCTACCGTTGTTTTGCCGTTTGTACCGGTCACCCCGATGAGTTTCAGGCGCCGGGAAGGATGACCAAAAAAAGCGGAAGCCAAAATCCCCAATGCGGCGGCGGTATCCGGGGTTTGCACCCAGGTTGCCCCTTCAAAACCTGATGGAGGAGCGGTTTGGGCAACCACGGCGACAGCGCCTTTTTCCAGGGCTTTCCCGATATACTGGTGGCCGTCCGCCTGCGTACCTTTCACTGCAACGAACAGGCTTCCGGGCGCTACATTTCTGGAATCGAAGTCAATTTGCCTGATGGTGATGTCAAGGTTACCTTCCGATCCTTTGACCGGAAGTTCATGGAGTATTTCGCTGAGTTTTTTGCCGACCATCTGTTATTCCAGTTGAAGCCAAACCGTCTGACCTCTTGCCCGGACACCCGGCTGCAAAGATTGCCGGACGACCTTGCCGAATCCGTTCACCTGAACGGCAATTCCGTTGTTTTCACACAAGTACAGCGCATCGCGCAAACCCATACCCACGACATTGGGCATAACCTTCTCGGTGACGGACTTGTTTTGCAGGGTCAAAGAATCTGCCGCTACCTGAAGTACGGCCATTTCGGTGCTCGGATTTCCGGTGAACGGGATGTCCAGCTCCTTCAAAATGGTAAAAAAATCCGATTTCAGGCCGATACACAGATCGGGCAGCCGCCAACCAGCCATCGGGGGTTTGGCCCCCTGGTTCATCGCCGGATGCAACTCCATCATGGCGTCAAAACACTGGTCGGCAATTTCCCTGAAAACCGGCCCTGCAACGTCGCTGCCGTAATAACCGCCCTGACGCGGTTTGTTGATCACGACAATGCAGGAGAACACCGGGTTCTCCGCCGGGAAATACCCGGCGAAAGAAGCCTGATAACCGCCCACCAGGTTGCCCCGCCGACCGCGGCGGTAATTGATCTGGGCCGTACCGGTTTTACCTGCAAAGTTGTATTGTTCGGTTTTGAGTTTGTAGGCCGTCCCCCTCAATACGACGCCTTCCAGGAGCGACCTTGCCTGGCGGATTGTCCCTTTTGATGCGATCCGGCGCTTGGTCACGGTAGGAGCAAACGTTTGGATCGGTTCGCCGTACCGTTGCACGCCGGAGACCAGATAGGGTTTCATTATCCGGCCGTCATTGGCGATCGCATTATAAAAGGTCAGCATTTGCATCGGGGTAATCTGCAATTCATACCCGATGGCCATCCAGGGGAGCGTTGTTCCGCTCCACTCATCGCTTTTATTTTTGGGGTCTTTGATATAGGGATTGGCTTCTCCGTCCAGTTCAATTCCTGTGGGGAGGTTGAGGTTAAATTCCAGGAGCCGTTCGACAAACCGGGCGGCGCTTTCCTGCCCTTTATCCCCGTAAAACTGGTTGACCAGTTTCGCCATCCCTACGTTGGAAGACATTTCGAATACCTGGCGAACGGAGATGGTATCCAGCGCTTTGCTTTCCGGGGAGGAATCCTCCAGGATTTCATCATAAAAGGTGGTCTCCCCGTGTTCGATGTCTACGGAATCTTCCAGGTCGATATGACCGTCTTCCAGCATGGCCATCATGGAGGCGAGTTTGAAGGTAGAGCCCGGCTCGGTAGCGTTGGCGATGGCATAATTATAGGATTCGTACCAACCGTCGTTTTCCTTGCCGATATTGGCGATGGCTTTGATCGCGCCGGTTTTGACCTCCATGACGATGACCGTACCCCACTCGGCGTCGTGGCGTTCCATAGCCCGGAGCAGGGCGTCCTCCGTGATATCCTGGATATTGATATCGATGGTGGTCACGATATCATCGCCGTTCTTGGGTTGGATGGCCGTGAGATTGGTGGTCGGTTTCCAAAGGTCGTGCACCGGGTCGATCAGAAACATGGTCAATTCCTTCCCGGGCTGGCCGCCGAGCACATGGTCAAATTTACCTTCCAGGCCGATCGGTTTGGCTTCTTCACGGATATAACCAATGGTGCGCCGGGCGAGCAGGCCGAAGGGGCGTCTGCGCTCACTTCTTTTCTTAGCAATCAGGCCGCCCTTGAACTGGCCGAGGTTAAAAAGCGGGAATTCCTCGATCCGGTTCTTTTCCGCATACATCACTTTGCGCTTGATCAGCACATTGCGGCTTTTATTGTAGGTGGAGTCCGTCCGCAGCTTCAACAAATGTTCGCGCATGGCGCCGACCGTATATGAATTGTCGACATAAGTGGCCATACACCAGGCCAGAGAATCGAGGTTTTTGTCAAAATCTTCCTTGCTGGGGGCAAAAGGGTCAAAGAAAAGGTCAAAAATGGGCACCGAGGTCGCCAGCAGGCTGCCGTCCGCAGCCATGATGCTGCCGCGTTCCGCCTCGATCTCCCTTTCCTGAATATGTTTGGCTTCCCGGATCTTGCTTTTCCACTCTTCCTGTTCCACCACTCCGATCTGAATGGTGCGGTAAACGAGGGCCAGGGCAACGGGGACGATCACGACCCCGAGCAAAAAATAAACCCTGTAAAGAACCTCGTTTTTAATTTCCACAGGTTAAGGTTAAAGTGTTAAGGTTAAAGGTTAAAGGTTAAAGGGTTTGGGGTTGTTTGGGGTTGTTTGGGGTTGTTTGGGTTCCTCGATTCTTCAGTTCCTCGATTCTTCAGTTTGGGGTTTGGGGTTAATCGGCGATAACAACTTTCATGGGTTTGCCCCGAGACAAGCGCAAGCCGTCGTCTTTCACCCTCGACTCTACTTCGGAACGAAGGCTGTTGAACATGTTTTCCGATTGGAGGGACATATAATGCCATCGCATTTCACGGACCTCCTTGTTGAGCACCTGTATTTGCCTGACGTTCCGGTCGGCATAATGGGCATTAGCAATATAAATGGTAGCCAAAAGCCCCAGGAATGCCAGAAACGCAAGGTTGTTGAGCACCGAATCCGAAAACTTGAAATTTGCTTTCTTGGCCATAACGTATTGTTTACCGGCAATACCGGAAGTAACCGCGATGAACAGGCGGATGCAATGCCGGTCCCGAAAATTTTACCCGCCGATCAATGCCGCCGCCCTAAGTTTGGCGGAGCGTGAGCGCGGGTTGGCGCTGAGTTCTTCAGGACCCGGGACAATTGCTTTTTTGGTCAGGATCTCAAACGGGCGAAAAATGTTGCCATAGAAGTCTTGTTTCACTTCGCCTTCGACCGATCCGGTGCGAAAAAAGTTCTTCACCATGCGGTCTTCGAGGGAGTGGTAGGAAATGACCACCAACCTGCCTCCGGGCTTCAGGACTTCAAGTGTCTGTTCGAGAAATTCGCGCAGGGCGCCCATTTCGTCGTTGAGTTCAATACGCAAGGCTTGAAAAACCTGGGAGAGATACCGCTGCCGGTCGCCCCGGACGAGGGGGTCGATCGCCCGGATCAGGTCATGGACGGACCTGAACGGACGCCGGGAGCGTTCGGCTGTCAGATGAGCAGCCAGGGTACGCGAATTGCGTACTTCACCATAACGGCTGAACACCTCCAGGAGTTTGTCTTCCGGGAAGGTATTGAGCAAATCAGCCGCTGTGCGGTCGGAGCGCCGGTCCATACGCATGTCCAGCGCTTCGTCAAATCGGTGAGAAAAACCCCGGTCCGGAACATCCAACTGGTGGCTGGATACACCGAGATCGGCCAGAATGCCATCCACCTTGCCGGCGCCTTCCAATCTCAGGATGCGTCTAACTATCCTGAAATTATGCTGGGCAAGGGTAAAACGGGCATCCTGAATTTCATTTGCCTTTACGTCTTCATCCTGGTCAAAAGCGATCAGGCGGCCTTTGCCGCCCAGCTTGTCCAAAATCAGGCGGGAATGTCCGCCGCCTCCAAAAGTTGCATCAACATATACGCCTTCGGGTCGGATGGCCATCAGTTCAATACTTTCCTTTGCCAATACCGGAACGTGATAAGCCATTAGTCCGACCTTTTATCCTCATCTTTGCCTAAAACCTTGTTGGCCAGGTTGGCGAAATCCGCCGGTTCCTGATCCAACATATCGTCATAAATTTCTTTTGCCCAAATTTCAATTCTGCCGCTGTAGGCAGACAGGATGACGTCTTTGTCAATCCCCGCGTAATCCATCAATCTCTTTGAAAGCAAGATGCGATCCACGCCATCCAGGGTGATTTCCTGCGCCCCGCGGAAGAAATACCGGGCGAACTCCCGGTTTTGCTGGTTGTAGAGATTCAACTGATTGATCTCCTCGGATATCTTCTCCCATAAAGGACGCGGATACAGGACCAGGCACTTTTCAAAACCCCGGTTGATCACAAACCCTTGTTTGCCATCTTCGCCTAATTGGGCGATCAAACCGGACGGTACCCGCAGGCGGCCTTTCGGGTCCAGTTTGCAATCGTATTCCCCCAATAATTGCGAAAGAGCCATCTTGCTCTGTTTGGTTACCCCAAAAGTAAATCCTTTTTACACAATTTACCACTTTTTTCCACTTTTTTTTTCATTTTCCCACCTTTTTTCCCACCAAATTCACTTTCAAAGAAAATATATAACTTTTTTAATTATCAAATATTCACAAAAAGATGTTAAACTTTTAATTCTTTTGGGCTACGCCAGGGCAATCGCTTGAAAAACAGCCTTGTTCAAATCGGGTTATTCCCGAAATGAGCAGGGGATGTGGTGGGAATTTGTGGGAGGAAAGGTGCGAGACTGGAGACTGGGAGACTGGGAGACTGGGAGACTGGGAGACTGGACAAAAGATAAAAATTCCAAAGGGGGGAGGCAAATTGAGCAGCTCTTAATACCTTAGCCGGCAGAAACAAAGCGACGAACCATGCAAAACAGGAGAAACCGCCCCATCGACGTGCTTGGGGCCGGTGAATTGCTGATCGATTTTTTGAGCGTTGATTTCGCGGATTCGCTGGACTCTGTCTCACAATTCAAACGGGTCCAGGGCGGCAGTCCGGCCAACTGGTGCATGAACATGGCCCGGCTCGGCAATCAAACGCGCCTCGCCGCCACGGTCGGCAAGGACGACATGGGGGAATTCCTTTACCAAACCGTACAAAACAGCGGGGTGGACACCCGGTCGATCCGGAGGGTAAATCTGCCTTCCACGCTGATCCTCGTCACCCGTTCCAGAAACGTTTCCAATTTTGAAGCCTACCGCATGGCCGATCCGGAAATCGATCCCGGTCAATTGCCGGACGACCTCTGGCCTGACCTCACCTTGTTTCATACCACGTGTTTTGGTCTGAGTCGCCAACCGGCCCAAGGGGTAATCCTGGATGGCGCCCGGAAAGCCGCCCGGGCAGGATGCCAGTTGAGCATCGACGCCAACTATGCCGCCAAGATCTGGCCCGACCAGGCACAAGCACGGGAAATCGTCAAACAATATATCGGAATGGGCGCCCTGATCAAGATCAGTGAAGTGGATTGGGAGCGGCTTTACAACCAACCGCTGAAAGATCCCGAAAAAGCCGCACGGTTTTTGCTCGACCTCGGAGCTGCGGAAGTCTGTGTTACCCTCGGCGGGGAGGGCTGCCTTGTAGCCGCAAAAGATGGGAAACTACACTTCCTCCCCGGCAGGAAGGTGGAAGTAAAAGACACCACCGGCGCCGGCGACGCCTTTTGGTCGGGGTATATTACAGCCTGGCTCGACGGTTATGATCCCTTGCAGTGCGCTATGGCGGGCAGGAATATGGCAGAATTGAAATTGAGCGTATTTGGCCAATTACCTTCAAAAGTGGACCGCAGCCTGATTTATGCGGATTTGGATTGAATGGTTTCATGGTTAGTAATTAGACGGAAATATTGTGATAATGCATTGAGAAGTTTGGGATGGTTTGGGATGGTTTGGGATGGTTTGGGATGGTTTGGGATGGTTTGGGATGGTTCGGAGGTCGACAATACCTAACAATACCAAACCTCCAAACCAATATAAACTGTACTGGCATGGTTTCAAAATTTCCGTCAAAGAACTTTTCCCTGTGCAACCATGAAACACTGCAACCTTTTACCTGAATCCCTTATTGATCATTTCCAGCGCGGCCGAACCCGGGCAAAGATCCTTTTCCGTGAGTTGATTGAGCGGTTTTTCCACGGTGTTCAGCATATGATGCAGGCCTTTGCTTTCCGGTTCGATATACAACAACCCGGTCAGGATCTCACCCGCTTCCCTGGACGCGTTGAGGCGCGCCAGGGCGCTTCCCCGGTCCTGCGGATCCCAGTCCTCCGCCAGTTTTTGCAATTGAATGTAAGAGCCATCGTGCAGTCGAAGCCTTTTGGAAGTTCCCTGGCCGTATTTTACAGTGATCTCGGATTTTTCGGGTACAAAATCGACTGTTGCGGTAGCCTCCATATGCGCCCGGACAAAATCGTAGGATTTGGTCGAGCCCGGGTTGTTATTGAATGTAACGCAAGGGGAAAGCACATCGATCAATGCAAATCCGGGGTGTGAAATGCCGGCTTTGATCAGGGGGATCAATTGTGCTTTGTCGCCTGAAAAACTGCGGGCGACAAAGGTGGCCCCGAGTTCAAGGCCGAGGCCAACCAGGTCGATGGCCTGGAAGGGATTGGAGGCGCCGCTTTTGTTGACAGACCCGGCATCGGCGGTGGCAGAGTCCTGGCCTTTTGTCAACCCGTAACAACCGTTGTTCATGACGATGTACAGGATATTGAGGTTGCGCCGTACGGCATGGACAAACTGCCCCATGCCGATGGAAGCCGTATCGCCGTCGCCGGAAACGCCCATATAGATCAGGTCGCGGTTGGCCAGCAAAGCGCCGGTAGCCACCGACGGCATCCGGCCGTGGACCGAATTGAATCCATGTGATTTGCCCAGGAAATAGGTCGGCGTTTTAGAAGAACAACCGATGCCCGAAAGTTTGGCCAGCCTGTGGGGTTCTATGGAAAGTTCATAACAAGCCTGCGCGATGGCGCCGCTGATGGAATCGTGTCCGCAGCCGGCGCATAAGGTTGAGATGGCGCCTTCATAATCGGCCCGGGCAAAACCCAGGGCATTTTTGGGCAATTCGGGATGCCGGAAAACAGGTCTTTGATAACTCATAACAACACAATTTTCAGCCGGGTTTACCAATTGACACCCGCGCATGATTATTCAATCAGGAGACCAGCATTTCTTTCATGATCTGCCGGGCAATCGTATCCGCCGTGATCGGGAATCCGTCATAATGCAAAACCCTGATCATTTTTTTTGGATGGATCTCCAGTTCATTGATCAACAGTGAACGCATCTGCGCATCGCGGTTTTGTTCTACGACAAATACCTGTTCGTGCGCTTCGATAAATTGTTCCACCTCTTCCGGAAAAGGGAAAGACCGTATGCGCATGGCATCCATCCCGCGTCCCTCTGCTTCCAGCAAGTCCAATGCTTCCAGCGCAGCATAAGTGGAGGTGCCAAAAAACAACATACCGTGGCTGCTATGCTGCTTTTTCTGGTAAAAAACCGGTTTTGGCATCATGGTTTTGGCGGTATTCCATTTTTTGGTCAGCCTGTCCATGTTCCGGACATAAGGCGGGCCTTCCTCCGTATACCGCGCATATTCATCCCGGGAAGTGCCCCGTGTAAAAAACGAACCTTTTTTCGGGTGAGCGCCGGGGATGGTGCGCCAGGTGATGCCGTCGCCGTCCACGTCGAGGTACCTGCCAAATTCCTTGAGGTTGTCCAGGGCTTCCGCCGTCAGTACTTTGCCCCGGTCATAAACCCGGTTATCATCCCAGGAAAGCGGGGCGGTCATATGTTCGTTCATGCCCAGGTCCAGGTCGGTCATCACCAGGATCGGGGTCTGAAGGCGTTCCGCAAGGTCAAAAGCAGCAGCCGTCATTTCAAAACATTCGGTTGGCGTACTTGGGAAGAGCAAAACCTGTTTGGTATCCCCGTGGGAGGCGTAGGCGGCCAGGAGAATGTCCGATTGCTGGGTACGGGTAGGCATCCCGGTAGAAGGGCCGCCCCGTTGTACGTCGATCAACACGGTGGGAATTTCGGCAAAATAGGCCAGGCCCAGGAATTCGTTCATCAGGGAAACCCCGGGACCGCTGGTTGCTGTAAAGGACCGTGCGCCGTTCCAGGATGCCCCGATGACCATGCCGATGGCGGCCAGTTCGTCTTCGGCTTGTACGACGGCGACCTTCATTTTGCCGTCAGGGTCGGTCCGCATGCGTTTGGCATATTTTTCAAAAGCATTGACAACCGAGGTGGAGGGGGTGATTGGATACCATGCGGCCACCGTAGCGCCTGCGTAAATAGCGCCCAAACCGCAGGCGGTGTTGCCGTCGATCAGAATACTGTTTCCGACGGAATCCCGCTTTTCCATGCGCAGGGGCAAAGGGCATTCGAAATGTTCCCTTGCGTATTGAATCCCCAGGTCGAGCGCCAGAAAATTATTCGCGATCAGTTTCTCGTTTTTCCTGAACTGTTCCGAGATCAGGGATTTGATCACTTCCACATCCATATCCAGGAGGGCGGCCAGGGCGCCCACATAGATGATATTTTTGTACAACAGCCGGCCGCGCGGATCCTGAAAATGTTCGATGGTCAGGCGGGTCATCGGAACGCCGAAATAATGAATATCCTCCCGGATAAAGTCCTTATGGAGGGGTTTGGTATCGTCATAAATAAAGTACCCCCCTTTTCGAACGCTTTCCACATCTTTTTTCATACTCTGGGGATTGACGCAGATCATGACATCGATCCCTTCCCGCCTGCCGAGGTAGCCCTTTTCGCTGACGCGGACTTCAAACCAGGTCGGTAGCCCCTGAATATTGGACGGGAAAATATTTTTTGGGGAAACGGGTATCCCCATCCGGAAAACGGCCTTGCCAAAAAGGTTGTTAGCGCTGGCCGATCCGGTGCCGTTGACATTTGCAAACCGGATCACCATATCGTTGACCAACACAGGCCCCAGGTGCGATTTTCCATTCACCGCCACCGGCATTTCATTAGAGCGTTCAGAATTTTTCATCCGTGTTTATTGTCTGGCTAACGCCAAATCTGATTAAACTAAAACTTTCGCAGCTTTTGTCACTGAATAGAGATATTGCTGCATATCCCATGCTGCGGTTGGGCACCGTTCGGCGCACAATCCGCAGTGCAGACAGACATCTTCGTCCTTGACCATCACCCGGCCCGTCGGCAAGGTTTCCGAAACATACAGATCCTGGGTCAGGTTCAGGGCCGGGGCGCTCAAATGGGCGCGCAGTTCGGGCTCTTCTTCGTTGACGGTGAAAGTAATGCAGGAGGTAGGGCAAATGTCCACACAGGCATCACATTCTATGCAGCGGGATGTATTAAATATGGTTTGCACATCGCAATTGAAACATCGCTGGGCTTCCTTGAAACCGATGGTTTCGTCAAATCCCAGTTCCACTTCCATTTTCCGGTCGAGCAGAACGGCTTCTTTCCGGGCATGTGGTACCTTGTACCGGTGGTCGGGCACCACGGCGCTGTCATAGGCCCATTCGTGGATGCCCATTTTCATATGGACCAGGTTGATCGTCGGGGCAGGCCGTTCAAAAAGGCTTTTTCCCCGGCAGTACAGGTCGATGGAAATAGCAGCCTGGTGGCCGTGGGCGACGGCGGTGATGACGTTTTTGGGGCCGAAAGCCGAGTCTCCGCCAAAAAACACATGGTCGAGGGTCGACTGGAAAGTCACTTTATCCAGAACGGGCATATCCCATCTGCCAAACTCGATGCCCAGATCGCGTTCTATCCAGGGGAAACTGTTCTCCTGGCCGATGGCAACCAGTACGTCGTCCGCTTCGATGAAAACATCGGGTTCGCCCGTTGGAACGAGGCTGCGTTTGTTGTTTTCGTCATAAACCGCCTTGACCTTTTCAAAAACGATCCCTTTGAGTTGACCGTTTTCCACCACAAAGGATTTGGGCGGCATGCAATTCATGATGGGAATGTCCTCCCGGATGGCGTCTTCGATTTCCCAGGGGGAGGCCTTCATGTCCTGAAAGGGGCTCCGGACGACCACGGTCACCTGTTCGCCACCGAGGCGGCGGGCGGTCCGGCAACAGTCCATTGCGGTGTTGCCGCCACCCAGGACGATCACTTTTTTACCGATTTTCGAGGTATGGCCGAAGGCAACGCTGGCCAGCCATTCGATCCCGATATGGATATTTTTGGCGGCGTCCCAACGTCCCGGAAGGTTGGTCAGGTCTCCGCCTTTGGGCGCCCCTGTGCCGACAAAGATGGCGTCATAATCTTTGGACAGCAATTCTTTCATGCTGCCGACAAAGGTCTGAAAATGGGTATGAATGCCCATATCGAGGATATAATTGACCTCCTCGTTGAGCACCCTTTCCGGAAGGCGGAAGGAAGGGATCTGGCTCCGCATCATGCCGCCGCCGGCGATCTGTTCGTCGTAGAGGTGGATTTCATATCCGAGCGGTGCCAGGTCCCTGGCGACGGTCAGGGAGGCGGGTCCGCCGCCGACCAGGGCGATCTTTTTACCGTTGGAAGGGAACGGGCCCCTCGGCATATGCATTACCACATCGCTGCTTTTGTTATCGGCGGCAACCCGTTTCAACCGGCAAATGGCAACGGGTTCTTCCTCAACCCTGCCTCTGCGGCAGGCGGGTTCGCAGGGGCGGTCGCATGTGCGTCCGAGGACGCCGGGAAAAACATTGGACTCCCAGTTCACCAGGTAGGCTTCAGAATACCGTTCGGCTGCGATGAGCCGGATGTATTCGGGTACCGGAGTGTGGGCAGGACATGCGTACTGACAATCGACAACTTTATGGAAATACTCCGGGTCTTGAATATTGGTCGCTTTCACATCTTTGGCGTTTAACAAATATTGCCCCGCAAGATATGCCGGAATTCAACAACAGCCAAAGAAGATATTTATTTTTTGTGTATCCTGCACGTTAATTTGCCAGAAATGGCAATTGTCCCATATCTACATTGCCTCCGGTCAGGATCACGCCTACTTTTTTTCCGGCAAAGGGCCCGGGATTGGCCAGAATGGCGGCAAAGGGAACTGCGCAGGAGGGTTCGATCACAATTTTCATCCGTTCCCAGATGAGGCGCATAGCGCTGACGATCTCTTCTTCGGAAACGGTAAAAATATCGTCGACAAACCGGCGGATGATATCGAAGGTTTTTTCACTCAGGTTGGTTTTCAGTCCGTCGGCAATGGTATCGGTTGAGGCATTCCGCTGGATCGTTCCGGTTCTCAGGGACCGCTGGGCGTCGTCTGCGGCTTTGGGTTCGGCGCCATAAATTTTTGTGCCCGGTGAAAGGTAGCGGGTGGCCAGGGCTGTTCCGCTCATCAAACCGCCGCCGCCGATGGGGGCGATAACTGCGTCAAAAAGCGGACCTTCCTCCAACAATTCCCGGGCTGCGGTAGCCTGGCCTGCGATGACATCATAGTTGTCGTAGGGATGGATAAAAGCCGCGCCCGTGTCGGCGACTACTTGCTGCAGCGTACTTTCCCTGGCCGCCTGGGTCGGTTCGCAAAAAATGATCTGTGCGCCGTAGGCCTTTGTTGCGGTTTGTTTAACGACGGGGGAATTATCCGGCATGACGATATAGGCCGGCACGCCCAGCAATCTGGCAGCCCGGGCAACCGCCTGGGCGTGGTTGCCGGAAGAGTGAGTAGCCAGGCCCTTTGCCATTTCAGCCGGGGTCAGGCGCAGGGCGGCGCTCATGGCGCCCCGCATTTTGAAAGCGCCGATCTTTTGAAAGTTCTCACATTTAAAAAACAGCCTGGCGCCGCTCAGTTCATCCAGCGACTGGCTGGTCATCACCGGCGTGCGGTGAATATAAGGTCGTATGGCCTCGTGTGCAGCCAGGACGTCAACAAGGGTTGGGACAGCCGATAGTTTTTCCATAACAAAATCAAATGGATAAAAGGAATCCGGAATCAAAAACCTGGTTGATCTCGCCCTGGTAAAGGGAATAGCTGAACCCTTTGACCAGGGAATAGGCGCCGTGTTCGCCTTTTTTATTAATCGCTATAAAACCCACCTGAGGGACTTCCCCCTCAAAATTCCTGAAATATTTTTCGCTGATGCGCCGGACGGCTTCTTCGCAAGCCTCCTGGGGGGTTGCGCCGTGGCGCATCAACTCGACAACCAGGAACGAACCGACGGTTTTCATCACGAGTTCGCCGAGGCCGGTTGAGGTGGCGGCGCCCACTTCATTGTCCACAAAAAGGCCGGCGCCGATAATCGGGGAATCCCCCACCCTGCCGTGCATTTTCCAGGCGGCGCCGCTGGTGGAGCAGGCGCCGGAGATGCGGTTTTCGCGGTCGATGGCGAGGATGCCGATCGTATCGTGGTTGTCTTGTCCGACCGTCTTTTTTTCCAGATTCCCCTGAAATTTTTTCCAGGCCGACCTGCTCGAGTCGGTCATCAGGTCCTGGGTTTTAAATCCCTCGGCAAGCGCGAACCGGAGCGCGCCTTCGCCGCTCAGCATGACGTGCGGGGTTTTTTCCATCACCCGGCGGGCCACAGAAATCGGGTGCAGAATATTTTGGAGGAAGGTTACGCTGCCGGCGTTGCCCAGATGGTCCATGATGCAGGCATCCAGGGTTACGACGCCGGTTCGGTCGGGCAGTCCGCCATATCCCACCGAAGTATCCAAAGGATCCGCTTCAGGAACTTTGGCCCCTGCTTCCACTCCATCCAGAGCTGTGCCGCCGAAAACGATCGCCTGCATGCCGAGGTCGGTCGCTTTGAGGTTGGGCCAGGTGGCAATGACCAGGGGTATGCCCGGTTTGGAATTCGGGTTGTTTTTTTGTGTTTTAGCCGCGGTTTCCTGCGGAGCGGGCTGACATCCGGCAATACCTATTGCAGCAGATGCCAATAAGGATTGTTTTAAAAAACTTCTACGGCCGTTCATTGGAAATCTGGATGGTTTTTCAACGGCCAAGGTAGTATTTTTTATTGTTTTGGCAAGGGGAATTTGGGGTTTGGAGGGGTTTGGAATGGTTTGGAGCTTCGCGTTTGGGATGGTTTGGGGTTCTTCGCATCCTCGATTCCTCGATTCCTCGATTCCTCAGTTCCTCGCATCCTCAATTCCTCCTACCGGTACCTGCTCCCAAACATCAGCCGCCGCCGGCCGCAGGAAGCCTGGGCTACCCCGCCGACGCCAAAATTGAGTTCGAGGCCAACCGAAGCCCGAAGCGGGCGGGTAGGCGTATACGTTTCGAAGGGTTTGTAAAAAGCAGGTTGGCCGGCTGTTTGCCCCATTTCATTAACGATGTCGGAGAATGCGTATTCCAGCCGGATACCCAGTTTGAGGGTAAAAATCTCGGTACCTGCCAGGAATCCGCCGAGACCCAAAGCCGCAGATACGTATTGATCTTCGTATAAAGACTTGACATCGAGCGGGTTTTCGGCAGAAATGGTTTGTTCTACCTGTTTGATTTTTGAGAGCTTCGGCCCCAGTTCAAAATAGGCCCCTCCCTCCGAATAATAGCGGTACATCAGATACAGATCCAGGGTTTCCCACTGCAGGGAATTGTTCAGATCCAGGAGTTCATTTTTAAAGGAAACATTTTGCTGGTGGGTGGCCAGCAGGCCTTCCACATTGATCCCGTGGTAATCGCCGATGTTCAGCCCGATCACCCCTCCGTAAGAGAGTCCGGCATTCAGGCTGAAGTCGTGCTGACGGTCATTGAGGATGTTTTGGTTGTAATAGCCGGTCAGGCCATAGGAGGCTTTGCCGCCGATCTCCAGCCACAACTGCGCGTGCAGACTGGAGACGGATAAAAACAACAGCGCACACAGATGGGAAATTTTCGTCATAGTATTTAGATGTTTGCTTGATGCTTGATGCTGGATGCTGGTATCCGGCATCTGCGGGCAATTCAACGGAAAGACCGCGAACAGCCCCTTTCCGCTGCCTGTAAAAAAGTTTAGGGTAAAAATTTGCAAAAAACTTTTTGGTTATCCCGAAAACAACTAAATTTGCGCTCCATTTTTGACTACGATCTAATTAAAATAGAATTTTTTTTACAATGGCGCACCATAAATCGTCCTTAAAGCGTATCCGTCAAGACGCTAAAAAACGTCTTCAGAACCGTTACTACAAGAAGTCCGCCCGTACGGCCATTCTGAAGCTGCGTGAAATGAAAGAATCTGCGGAAGCGGAAAGTTTCCTTCCAAAGGTTTTGAGCATGATCGACAAATTGGCCAAGAAAAATACCTGGCATGCCAACAAAGCCGCTAACCTGAAGAGCAGCCTGACCAAACTCGTCAACGCTTTTCCCAAGGCTTAAGCTTTGTCTTTGACTGCCGGGAAGCGTGCACTTCGTAGTTTTCGAGGTGCACGCTTCTTTTTTGCCGGAATACCTTATTTTTGGCCTTTCATTC
>CAZLEF010000072.1:24938-36019 GCA_964558465.1 uncultured Lewinella sp.
CGATGGAAGGGAAAGATAAAAACCTGCAGCTGTATTACAACCACGCCATTCATCCCGAGCTCATCCGGATGGAAAGGCGCCGCAAACGCCTGGTCAGGCTTTTGCTGGGGTCCGGGTTGCTGATTTTTGCCCTTCTTGTTTTTCAGGCTTACCTCGGTATCGCGGCCCTGGCGCTGTTTGTCCTGATCCCGGTTGCGTTTTACGCCATTCAGCTCTACGTCAATGTAAAAAATTTTGTCAAAACCTTCAAACCGGCGATCACCCGGCAGATCCTGAGTTATATCCAGACCCGGCCTAATATCGGTGAAATGCATTATGACCCTGAGAAATTCATTCCCAAATCCGAATTCCAGGCTTCCGGGCTGTTCGACGGTAAGTTTGACTACTATGAGGGCGAAGATTTTATTTCCGGCATGATCGGCGAAATGCCCTTTCAACTTTGTGAATTATCCGTGCGCGAAGTTTCCAAGGTAGCCAGCCAGCTCCAGGTCGTATTTGAGGGCATCTTTCTCACGGCTACCTTCAACGAAGACACCACCGGATCGATCCGCGTCTGGCCGCGACGCCAGCGGCAACACCTTTCAAGGGCGATGAAAAATTTTGCATGGAAGGGCGGAAATGATGTGGAAGACGAGATCATGATCGAAAAATTCCGCAAAAATTTCATCGTTTATGCCACAGAAGAGACCGTCGTGAAGGACGTGCTCACCGAACCCATGCAGGAAGCGCTGTACGATTACTTTAAAAAGTTTGACAGCGACCTGTACCTCGCTTTTGAAAACAAAAAGATCTATGCTGCCATCACCACCACCGGAGACCTCCTCGAACCTCAGATCTTTTCCTCCAACCTCGGATTCGAAGGCGTTAAAAAACAACACGACGATATCTGGTATATCCTTGAAATTGTACGGGTTTTTGACCAGACGCTTTGACGGAAGAATGGCGGCTTCCTGAACGCTTGTGGAGCGAAATACCGGCATCCGGGAAGCGCGCGGCCGGTACCTGATCATCCAGGATGCCGACCTGGAATATGACCCCCGGGAATACAACTTATTATTGCAGCCCATGCTCGAAGGGTTTGCCGACGTGGTGTACGGCTCGCGGTTCATGGGCAGCCACCCCCACCGGATCCTGTTTTTCTGGCATTCCGCCGGCAACAAATTCCTCACCTTCCTGTCGAACGCACTGACCAATCTCAACCTCACCGACATGGAAACCTGCTATAAACTTTTTAAAACCGAGATCGTCCAGTCACTGACCTTAAAAGAGAAACGGTTTGGCTTTGAACCGGAGGTTACGGCCAAAATCGCCAGGATCAAGGACATCCGGATCTACGAAGTGGGGATCTCCTACTACGGCCGCACTTATGCAGAGGGAAAAAAGATCAACTGGAAAGACGGGCTCAGGGCCGTTTACTGTATTTTGAAGTATAATTTGTTTTGATCCGGCTATGCCATCCTACTCCATCCAACATCCAGCATCCAACATCCAGCATCCCCCATCCAGCATCCCCCATCCAGCATCCAGCACCCACAATCCCCCATCCAACATCCAGCATCCCCCATCTAGCATCCCCCATCCGGATTCTCTTCCCCTCCCAACTGCATCCCCGCTTTCCGCACCTTTTCATGGTAAGCGGCCAGGACCCGGCGCTGATAATCATTGGGGTGGTTTTTGGATTCGCCGGGAGTGGAGCGGAAATCCTGGTCAAAAAACTGCATGGGATATCCTTTGGCCCTGAGTTTTTTCTGCCACCACCACATCGTGAAGTTGAGTAAAAACCGGTTGATCCGATCACCAAATTTGGAGGAAAAAAGAGACTCCGCCCACGATTTCAGCCGGGATCTGTGATTATTGATCTGCCCGTTCAGCCTGATCTCCGGATAACTGTTCGGAAAATAATCCCCCAACCAGGCGTTGCGGTCAAAAAACATCCGGTGGGTCAGCGCGCCGTAAAGCGGAATGACGGTAATACTTTCAATGGCTGTAAAAATATTTTTGTCTTTTAATTCCAGTTCGTCTTCATCCAGAAAATAATTCATGCAAAACTGGTGCTGTTTGCCGACCAGATACGTCAGTTTTTTAAAAAAATGCAAAATACTCCGGCAAATCCAGAGCCTGCCGGAACGGGCGATGATAAAATAATCAATATCGGCCTGTTCATCGGCTGAATCTTTGGACAGCGACCCGGACACCGCCACACCCCGCACAAACGGAAACTGACTGATAATCCTGGCATTCCGCCTGGCTTTGGCCATCATTTTTCCCGAAATTCCCCGTTTTACTTCCCGGTCATCCACCCATTTTTTTTGTTTGCCGACCATGAAATATTGCCCGAATTTATAAATCGACTGCTCGCGCAGCAGATCGGTCAACGCCTGGTCCATTTCATCCCCCCTGACTTTAATGCTGCAAAAACGGGTAATTTCTTCCTTCCTGAGCGGAAAGGAAAATACTTCGAAATAAAGCAGTGTTTTGATGATTTCCTGTTTCAGTTTTTCCATCCCAAATTGGTTTGGCAATTTTATTATGGTGCTCTGCACCCGCCCACCATCCACCGTCTATCGTCTCCTTCGACTCCGCTCAGGAGCCGAACCCACGCTTGTGGCGTGGCAAGCTGTAGGCCGTTTACCGCCCCAATATGCCCCTGCAAATATGCCGGACCGTTTTAAAAATAATCAAAAGTTCCAGCGCCGGAGACCAATGCTGAATATAAAATAAATCCAGTTTTACCCGGCCTCTGAGCCTGTGCAGGGCATTTATCCGGCCTTCGTAACCGCTCACCTGGGCGAGCCCTGTAATACCTGGTTTGACCCGGTGCCTCAGGTGGTACCTTTCCCCGATGGCGCGCGCAAAAAGTTCATGGTCGCTGAGCATATGCGGCCGCGGGCCGACAAAACTCATCTCGCCTGTCAGCACATTGATCACCTGGGGGATTTCGTCCAGTTTGCTGTTGCGCAGGAACCGCCCCAACCGGGTTGTGGCGCCCGATTCCGTTTTCATGGTTCGCAATTTATAACATTTAAAAATTTTGCCGTTCAGCCCTACTCTTTCCTGCACAAAAAACACGGGCAGACCCGAATCCAGGATCACTAGCAAGCACAATGCGGGCAACAACCAGGGAAAAACAAATACCAGCGCCGCACCGCTCAGGAAAAGGTCGGTTGTCCTTTTCATCCGGATAAAATAGCGCCGGCCAGGCCTGAACGTGGGGGAACCATTCCTACCCCTTGTTTGCGTCCAGGTATAACCGTTCAGATCAACCGGGATCTCTTCCATTTGATAACTCTTTGATTCCATGGTCGTTGCATTTAAAAAACAGGGACATAAAAAAAGCGATGAACACCACTCCGCGCTGCCGTTCCAGTACGCCTTCGATCAGGGAAAAACACACGATGCCCGCCAATAGAAAAACCAGGGCCCCCCGGAGATCCGACCCGCGCCCGTACCTGAAACCCATGATCAATGCAAGCAGCCAGCAACCCAGACAGGCGATGCCCGACTGGCCCACTAACTCCAGGTATTGATTGTGAAAATTATACCCCAGGTAACCGGTGTCGCCCAGATCAGGGTTGCCGTGGTATAAATTATAGCGGACGATCATCGCGTCCATCTCGCCCCTGACGTCCCCTACCCCAAGCCCGGTCAGCCAGGCGTCTTTTTCTCCGAGGATCTGCCAACCGAATTTCAGCAGCACCAGCCGCAGGGTCAAACCGTTGAATGGGGTATCCCAGGAGAAACGGTCCTGTTGCAAAACTGCAAAATCCGACCGGATGATCTGCAAAAAACGGTCTCTCGGAAATCCGGTAAAATAAATGCTGCCCGCCAGCAAAACAACCGGCAATATCCAGGCCGGTTTGTGCCGGAACCAATCGCCGCCCCGGTCGTTTTTGAGGAATTGAAATACAAAAAATCCGATCGTCAACAACAAAAACAGCCGGGACGAAAGTAAAACCAGGCCCAGGGTCAGGAACAGCCCGAGGATAAAACCGGGCGTATTCCTGTTTCTCGTATCATCCTGTTTTGGACTGGTTTTCAAAAAACGGAGCATAGACCTGCCCCTTCCCAAATGACTCAGAAAAACAAGGCTGCCAAATAAATAAAAAGAGAAATAAAGGGCGTTGAACCGGTCGAGCGGGTCGCCGAGGGAATGGTAAAAAAATCCGCCGGTTTCGCCGCTCCTGAAATAACCGGCAACAGCAAAAATTATGCAATACAACAGCCCCAGCGAACATCCCGCGATCAAACTCCACATGGCATTCCTCAAAGACCGGCGGTCGGCTGAAACATCCATTGCAATCAATACCGGCAACACCGCTACCGGCGCCTTGGTGCTCAGGACGGCATATCCGTGCGCCAGGTCGGCAGTCCACAACAGGGATGCTGCCTGGATCAGGTAAAGACCGATAAAAGGATAGATCCATCGTTGGCGGACGGCGAACCGGAATCGTTCCGGGATGTCTTTTTGAATTAAAACGGAAAGGAGATATAAAAAGAGCACAAGGGCGTTCAGCCGCTGCGAGAAGCAGAGGGAAAAGGGGATGAGGGTGAGTAACCCCCGGCTGATATTTTCTTTTGTTACCAGAATAACCTCAATTTTGGGACGCACAGGCGCCATCCTGAACAAACATTCCTGGATTTAAAATAAAGTTGATGCCAATGTAGTCTTGCCAAGTGAACGATTCCGCAGACCGTCTACCGTCTACCGTAAGCCGTCCACCAAAAAAACGCCTCCAGTTTCTCCACCACTTCCTTCCACCTGTACTGCTCCTCAATTTTCCGGTAATTGGCTGCCACCCAGTCTTTCACCCTCGCACCGGCATCCGGTTCCTGCTCCCGGATCACCCTGCCCAGTTCATCACTGTCCGAAAAATAGAATGCGTCGGCGCCCAGTACGGCGGCATTAAAGTCATTCCGGTGGGCGCAAACGGGGGTTTTACACGCCATTGCCTCCAGCAGGGAGGGATTGGTGCCCCCTACGCTGTGGCCGTGAAAATAGAGCCTGGCGTACGTCCGGAGGCTGTCCAGCGCCGGTTTGTCGTAAATGGCGCCGGCAAACCGGATACTGGGGTGGTTGAACCGTTTTGCCAACCGGCGTCCGTAGCGGTTATCCAGGTTTCCGATCAACACCAGGGGGACTTGGGGGGCTTTCAGGAAACCTTCCAAAATCATTTCCAGGTTGTTTTCCGGCACAAACCTCGAAATGGCCAGGAAATACCGATGGGGTTCAAGGCCGAGGGCTTCCAGGTGTCTGGGGTCGGCCCTCAGCCCGGTTTCGGCGCCGTAAGCCACCTGGGCGCTATCCCGGTTGTAGGTTCGGCGGGTATAGTCCCGGATGGCGGGCGAGTCGGCGATCAGGGCATCGGCGCGCCTAACGACCAAAGCTTCCATTTTTTTCAAAAAATACCGGACAAGGCGGCTGTATTTGTTCCGTTTCCATTCGAGCCCGTCGAGGTGCACAATGTTCACAGCGTCTTTCGGCCACAGCCGGTACCAGACGGCGCTGCTGGTGTATCCCAGTTGCAGCAGAACGTCAAAACCGCGGCGCCGGGCGTCCCGCAGACAGTGGTAGTCGTAGACGAACTGGCCGAAAGGGCCCAGCCGGTCCTCGGGGTCCTTTTTCCGGATCAGGCGTACGCCGCGCCAGTGGTTTTCCCGGTACGGGTGGAGGGTGGAAATGTAGACGTACACTTCATGGCCTTTCTCCACGAGTCCCAGCGACAGGTATTCGGCAAATTGTTCGTACCCTCCGTAATGATTGGGTATTCCCCTGCATCCTAAAATTCCGATTTTAAGCGCGGGGAACCCTGGGCGATCGCTCATTTTCTTTCAGTTTTTGGCGGTCGCGCTCCCAAAAAGGGCATTTTTGATCTTGACCGCCGGATCGTAAATCCAGGCGATCAGACGTTTGACGGGTTGGTCGGCCTCTACAAACCAATCCGTCGTTCGAGGCTTTTCGATATGGTACTGGTGCACGGAATAGGCATACCCGGCAATGGACGTACGGTAACGGCCCGGCGGAAACTGGATCCGGTCGTACCCGTGCAGGGTATAATTCCGGGTTTGCTGGATGACCAGGCGGTTGAACGGTACGCCGATCTCCTTGCTTTCACCGGTGCGGAGGTCCTTCAGTTTCAGGTGTCCGCCGTGTTCCGGCAACCAGTCTTTATTGAGGTAAAACAGAATATTCAGGTTTCGGTACCAGTATTTTTGCAGGGGGTGGTAGTTGAAGTCGATATGCATGTCCAGGAAGCTGCCTTCCTTGCCCTGGTGCATGCCGCCGCCGTGGAATTTTTCGTCCATGAATACGTCCTCGTTGGTGACGAACCGGAGAAAATCCCTGAATTGGTCGGACAGCAGGTCGTCGTACAGGGATTGAAAGCGGGGCGAGAGTTGCCAGAACCTGGATTTTTCAAACTTGTTGGAAGCAAAAACGTAATCGCGGCTTTTGGTATCCAGGCTGGGAATCTCCTGGTGGAGTGTTTCGATCGCCTCTGCCTCGCAGATCCCGTCGATGATCAGGTGCGGGAAGGGCCGGGCCAGGAGATAGTCCAGGCGGAATTGTTCCTTGTTGGCTTCGAGGAAGTCGAAACGGAGCATAAACGAGTGTTACTAGCCGCAAGGTAAGACTTTCCGGTAGGCTTCAATTGTCATTCGTGCTGCAATTTCCCAATTATATTCCTGGCGGATGCGGTGGGCGAAGGCCGGATCAGGGGGTGCATGCCAGGCGGCGAGGACGGCGTCGCGGATGGAGGCGGGGTCGCCGGGGTTGCAATACCAGGCGTTATTGCCAAAATATTCGCGGACGTCGCCGCGGTCGCCCACTACGATGTTGCAGCCCATAGCGGCGGCTTCCAGGGAGGTGAGTCCGGTGGTTTCAAACCAACTGGGCAGCACGTGGACCCGGGCGCGGAGGTAATAAGGGTGGAGTTGGTCGTTGGGGACAAAGCCTTCAAAGCGCACCCGTTCGCCGGCGGCTTGCCGGCATTTCCGGTAATAGGCAGGCTGGTTTTTGGCCGGGGCGCCTACCAGGGTCAGGGGCAGGCCGGTCCCTTCCAGGGCGCGGATCAGGTTGAGCTGGTTTTTGCGGCCTTCGATCCGGGAGATGCAGAGGACGGCGTCCCTTTCCCCGGCGGGTTGGGGGTAAAAGCGGGCGGGGTCCACGGCGTTGGGCACAACGGTGTAGGGTTTTTGAATGCCGAAGTCAGACGCGAGCCGGCGGTATTCGCTTTCCGAATTGGGCAGCAGATGGGCCGCTTTTTGCAGGATCCGGCGGATGGAACCCCGGTGGCCGCGCCAGAGAAATTCCCGGGAACTCAGCGGTTCGCCTTTGAGGAGCCATTTGCCAACGGTTTTGAAATATTCTACTGTGTTGTAGGAAAAAAGCCGGTTGGCCAGGCCGATCAGGTCGCGGCGGTGGTAACGGTCATATTCGCGGTAGTCGACATAGATGGTGGAGACGACAAAAGGTTTGTCCGTGCGTTGGATATGGCCCAGGATGTCTTCGGGGTCGATGATGTTGAAAAAGTGGAGGAGGTCATAGCGGTTGTAATCCGGGTCCGTGGGGTTGACGTCCGCGTGCAGGCCGAGTTTCTGGAGGGCTTCAGCGGTGCGGAGTATCTGGGTAGTGTCGCCTCCGGGATCGGTCAGGAGGTTGGGGCGGGAGAGGAATAAGAGGTTTGGGTTGGCTTTTGGCATTTCAATGGTTGGGTTTGAAACCGGGCAGGCACAGCTCCGGTCTGATGATCGTGCGGCATTTCATGCCAGGGACGAGGCGCCGGTTCCGGCCGTTTTTCCATTCACGCCACCCTGCCAAACGAGCGCTCAAAACTTGAGGTTGTGGTGCATGTCCCACAAGCCCCAATAAGCCCCTACATCCCCTTCGGCGCCTACTTTCCAGGATTCATCGAATGAGGAGAAATAAAAAATCTCAACGCCTTCCGCCCGCGACCACTGCTGGGCATTGATGAAATATTTCATGGCATTTTCCGCTGACGGTTCAGCCCCATCCAAACTTTTTCCCTGGCTGGGCCAGCCTGTCTCCGTGATGATTACTTTTTTGCCGTTGGCGGCCTGCACAGCCTCCTGGTACATCTGTTTCATGTATACCAATGAATAGTCGATATGGCAGCCTTCCCAAAAGGGGTAACAATTGGATAAAATGACATCGCACGCCTCGGTGATTTTGGGGCAGGCGGAGAACTCGTAATAGGCATCCACATAGCCGGTCGGCGTCTCCGGGACCGCCTTTTTCACCCGGTGGATGTAATCCAACAGGGCCTCCTCGCTCAGGTCTTTGCGGTAGAGCACTTCGTTGCCTGCGGCGGCAATGTCCACATATCCTTCTTTGGTTAGTTGTATCAGGCCGGCTATTTCCTGCTCGTTCAGGTCTTTATCTTTTCCCAGCCAGGCGCCGACCAGGGTTTTTAGTCCGAACTCACGGGCTACTTTCGGCACCAGCTCGTTGCCTTCGATACAGGAAAATGAGCGTACCCATTTGGTGTAAGGGGCGATGATCTTCATCCGCCGGCGGATTTGTTCAACCGTTAAAATATCACCTGGTTTCTGGCCCTCTTCGTAGGCGCTGTAACAGAGGCCATGCATGCCCTCCTGCAGGGTTTGCCGGAAGAGGCTTTGAAGCTGCCCGCGTGATTTGCCGGAATAGTCTTCGCCCGATAAGGTTAAGTGTTTTCCTGGTCTGAATGACATGGTTTTATTGTGTTTTGGATATGAATCAAGGATTGAAACAACCCGGGTTGATTTCAACCGAATTTTTGTTTTTCATGGATATCCCATAATCCCCACTGCGTGCCCACTTCCCCTTCATGATGGAGTTTCCAGGATTCGTCAAATGAGGAGAAATAGAACATTTCAATGTTTTTTTCTTGTGTCCAATGCCGGGCATTGATAAAGTATTTCATCGCATTTTCAGCCGTTGGTTTGGCGTCTTGTACATTTTGCCCTTTGCTGGGCCAACCGGTTTCAGCGATGATCACTTTTTTGCCCCTGGCTGCGCGTTTTGTCAATTCATACATTTGTTGCAGGTAATGCAAGGCGTATTCATTATCCGCCCCTTCCCAGAACGGGTAACAATTGATCAAAACCACATCGCAAGCATCCGCCAAAGCGGGTTTTTCCAGGAAATGGTAATAGGCGTCCACATAACCTAAAGGAACGTGTTTGGGCAGCAAAGTTCTCACCCGCTGAAGGTATTGGATGATTTCCTGTTCGGAAAGTTCATTGCGCTGCAGGACTTCGTTGCCCACTGCCGCTATGTCTGCGAATCCTTCTTCTGCCAGTTTTACGAGCGCTTTAATTTCTCTTTCGTTCCTTTCCTTATCCTGGCTTATCCAGGCGCCCACCATGGTTTTCAGGCCTTTTTCCCGTGCAATTTTCGGAATCCATTCATTGCCTCCGGTACAGGAAAAGGAACGTATCCATTTGGAATAGGGCGCAATGATCTCCATCCGGCGGCGAATCTGGGATTCGGACAACAGATCATCCGTTCCCTGGCCTTCCGCATAAGGGCTGAAACACAATCCATGAAGGCCGTTATTGAGCGCCCGGGAAAACAAGGACCTGATTTCCGCTGTTGTTTTACCGCTAAAATCCAACCCGGTCATTGCATTCAAATTCAATCCTTTCTCTTTCAGTAAAAGCAGTTTGCCCGGCAAATAAGCAGACGAGCCGTTCATGGCTGCTTTTTTCTGGTTGATTGCTGCACGTACTTCATGGGCGCGTTCTTCCGACACATCATAATTGCGCATGATCCACATGGCAATCACTGTTCCGAGAATGGGAACCCCGGAAAAAAACAGCCTTAAACCTGTTACGGCGCCTTCCGGCTGGGAAGCTGCATCCGGGGAGAATCCGACCAAAGTCATAATAGCGCCGCTCAGCAACCCGGCAATGGCAAAACCGAACTTCACCATCCACCAATAAATAGCGCCAAAAATACCTTCTCGTCTTTTGCCCGTATTCAGTTCGTCCAAATCGCAAACATCCGCTGTCATGGACATCATCAGGGTGAACAAACTGCCTATTCCGAAGGAAAAGAACGGAAGTGCGAAAAAGAACATATAGGGTTTGCCCGGCACAAACATGAACCAAAACAGGACATACCCGATGATGGAAATTCCCTGCGAGAGCATGAAGGCATTTTTTTTACCCATTTTTTTGGACATCCATGCCACGGTGGGTATCACTGCAAAAGTGGTCACTATAGCGCCCAGGCTCCCGAATAAAGTCGGCCAGACGCCTGCCGCTCCTGCATCGCCATTGAACAAATAATAAACTATGATGAAAAAGGAGAAAGAAGCTACCGTATTGAAAGCATTAAAAATCAGAAAGGTCGAAAAACACAATTTTCTGAACGGACGAATCCGGAAGGCTTCCTTGAACCCGTTCAGTATTTCTTTGAGGCCGCCTCCAATATTCTTCAGGCTTAATGGAATGAGCGAGGCATCCTCTTTGGTGGATTTGCTTTTGATAAAAAGAGCGGGAATCATAGCCAAAACCATACAGAATATGCCAACCCATACAGAGAGTGTTCTGGTAGCCGTATCTGCATTTTCAAACCAGGTGGGGTCATACATCACTACCCAAAACCAGGGGGCGATTACCCAGGCCCACTGCCCGATCCACTGCGCTACGGCCATAATGTTGGTGCGATCGTGGAAATCATCGCTCATCTCATAGCCCATCGCTACATAAGGTACACTGAAAATCGTCAGCCCCGTGTAGAATACGAAAGACCAAATCAGGAAATACACGAAGTTATATTCCACGCCATTTTCCCGGTGCAACTGCCACATCGCCACAAACGAAATTCCCATGATGATCGCGCCTATAAAGACATAATGTCTGCGCCTACCCCACGCGGAGCGGGTGTTGTCCGTGATAAATCCCATAATGGGGTCGGTAATGGAATCATAAACCCGGGGGAGGAAAAACAGGATTCCCCACATCCAACCCGGAAAACCTAAATCCTGTACCAGCACAACCATGAATATCCCCAGGGCCGCGGGGAACATTTGATTGGCAAGCATGCCCAATCCGAAGGCTACCTTTTGCCCGAAAGG
>CAZLEF010000073.1:0-34432 GCA_964558465.1 uncultured Lewinella sp.
CTTTTGAGGGTTTTATTTCATAATCCAGGGCAACTTATTTCGGGACAGGACAACTTACAACTATTGACTAACGACTTACGACTATCAACTTACAACTATCTTTGCGCCGTATGAACGGCAAAACACAAAGATGGCAAGTCTGGGTCGATACCGGCGGCACCTTTACCGATTGCATCGGCATCAACCCGGAAGGCGAAATTAAAAGGCTGAAAGTGCTCAGCAGCAGTAAACTGCGGGGCAGACTGACAACCCGCCTGGCAGACGGCGTTTTTTCGATCGAATGCAAATGGCCCGCTGACCGCGAAACCCTCCGGGGGTATTCGTTCAGCCGGGTGGGCGGGCAGGAATGCGCAAAAGTGCTTGCTTTTGATGCAGAAGCCCAAACCCTGACGCTGGACCAGGACCTGCCTTTTTCATGGCCTGTCGAAATTGAGATCACCGCTTTCGAGGAAGCGCCCGTGCTGGCAGCCCGCCTGTTGACCCAGACCCCGCCCGACCGCCCGTTACCCCCCCTGGATATGCGACTGGGCTCCACCAAAGGCACCAACGCTTTACTTGAAAAAAAAGGCGCCGGGGTTACCTTCCTGGTCACCCGCGGATTTGCTGACCTGCTCTACATCGGGACCCAACAACGGCCCAACCTCTTCCAACTGGATATCCCCGAACCGGAGTTGTTGTATGCCCAGGTCATCGAGGTAGAAGAGCGGATCGACGCAAACGGCAAGGTCCTGACCCCGCTGACTGAAAAAGAAATGGACCGGATCGTCGGCGAAATACGATATGCTGCCGTAGCGGTAGCTTTTTTGCACGCTTACCGCAACCCGGTTCATGAACAAACCCTTGGCGAACGCCTCCTGGAAAAGGGCATCCGGTACCGGTCGTTGTCGCACGAGCTTTCACCCAACATCAAAATTTTGCCGCGGGCGCAAACCGCGCTGGTCAATGCCTGTTTGTCGCCGGTTTTGGAAACCTATCTGGGCAAAGTCCGGTCGGGGTTACCTCCCGGGGCTTCTCTGCTTGTCATGACCAGCGCAGGGGGGCTGATCCCTTCCAGTGGGTACCGGCCCAAAGACAGCCTGTTGAGCGGCCCGGCCGGCGGGATGGTTGGCGCGGCCACCATCGCTTCCACGCTCGGTTTTGAACGCATCCTGACGTTCGATATGGGCGGCACCAGTACGGATACTGCGCGTTACGACGGCCGGTTCGATTACCGTTTTCTTACCCGTATCGACGGCATAGAAATGCAAAATCCCTCACTGGCCATTGAAACCGTGGCGGCCGGCGGCGGCTCCATCTGTTGTTTTGACGGACAAAAATTAGGCGTAGGCCCGGAAAGCGCCGGCGCCGATCCGGGTCCGGCCTGTTACGGCGCCGGCGGCCCGTTTACGATAACGGATGTCAACCTGTTGCTGGGCAAACTGGACCCTGCAGCCATGAGCATCCCTATAGATAAAGAAAAAGCCCTGGCGGGGCTCCGGGCCTTACAGGCTGAAATCACAAATAAAACCGGTTCTTTTTATCCGGAAGCCGACTTGCTCAGGGGCCTTGAACAGATCGCAGACGAAAAAATGGCGGCTGCGATCAACCGAATTTCGGTGGCCAGGGGGTTCGACCCTTCCGATTATGCGCTGCTGGCGTTTGGCGGCGCCGGCGGGCTTCATGCCTGCAAGGTGGCGGAACTGCTGGGTGTCAAAACGATCATTCTGCCGTATGATGCCGGTTTGCTCAGTGCATTTGGCATGGGGATGGCGCAGGTGGAACGGCTCGTCGAAAAACAAGTGCTCGCCGGCCTGGATGAATGCAGCGGCCGGCTCCCTGCCTGGGTGGAAGACCTGGCTGGAAAGGCGCGCCGGCAACTGGCAGCCGAAGGGTTCGGCCTCGCCGAAACCACGGTGAAAGCCCGGATGGTTTACCTCCGGCTGAAAGGCCAGGAAAGCGCCCTCGAACTGGCGTTTTCGCCCGGTGAAGACCTGAAACCCCGGTTCATAACCGAATACAGGCGCCTGTTCGGCCATTTCCCGGACGGCGTCGAAATCGAAGTGGAAAGCATTAAAGTCCTGGCGGCTACCTTTAAAAAAACGGAGAGCATCGCGAGGGCTGCGGGGCCTTCCTACCGGCCCGTTCCCGCTGGCTGGAACCAAAACGAAATTACAAAAACCACCTTCCCCGTTTTTCATTGGAATGACCTCGAAGCAGGCGCCATTATCAGCGGCCCTGCTGTGATCGCCAACCCCACCTCCACTACCTTTATCGGGCATGGTTGGGAAGCCGGTTTCCGGGCGGGGAAACATTTGGTGATGGAATACAGGAGTGTGTTTGAAGTTGCAAACTTCAAACAGCGGGGGGATAAAAGAGGTGAATTTTTCCACCCCCTACCCCCGCCGGCGGGGGATAAAGCAGCGATAGAACTGGAATTGTTCACCAACCGCTTCACGGCAATCGCCGAAGAAATGGGCGCCCAATTGCAGCGCACCGCCTTTTCGGTCAACGTAAAGGAGCGGCTCGATTTTTCCTGCGCTGTGCTCGACCCGGACGGGAAATTGCTGGTCAACGCCCCGCATATCCCCGTCCACCTGGGCAGCCTGGGCATCTGTGCGCGGCTGACGCTGGCCCATACCCCGCTCGAACCCGGCGACGTACTCCTGGTGAATCACCCCAAATACGGCGGCTCACATCTGCCGGATCTCACCTTGCTTTGCGGGGCTTACACGGATGATGGGGCGTTGATCGGATACGTCGTCAACCGGGCGCACCACGCCGAGATCGGGGGCAAACGGCCGGGGTCCATGCCGCCGGAAGCCCGTTGCCTGGCTGAAGAAGGCGTCGTTTTTCCGCCCACTTACCTGGCCAGAAAAGGAGCGGTACAGTGGCCCCAAATCCGGGAAATGCTCACCCAAACGGCCCATCCTTCGCGCGCACCCCGGGAAAACCTGGCCGACCTGAACGCCGCGCTATCTTCCCTGTTGTCCGGGGTAGCGGCCCTCGGGCAACTGGCCGGTAACTTTGGACTGGAAAAGCTGCACGCCAATGCCCGCGCCCTTCAGAATTATGCCGCAGGCGCCTTGCAGGATGCCCTGAAACCCCTGGAAGGATCGGCCTTTGAGGCGGAAGAAAAAATGGACGACGGGACGCTGATCAAAGTCTGCATCCAGGTGAAAAACGGCGGGATGGATATTGATCTGAGGGGGGCGTCGCCGGTGCACCCGGGCAATCTGAACGCCAATATTGCCATTGTATACAGCGCGGTGATCTACGTCCTGCGGTTGCTGGCTGGCCGGGAGATCCCGCTGAACGAGGGATTGATGCAAAATGTCCGGATCCACCTCGGCGAAAATACGTTTTTGCACCCCGATTTTTCCGACGATCCGGAAATATGCCCGGCCGTGGTGGGCGGCAATATCGAAACCAGTCAGCGCCTGGTGGATACCCTGCTGAAAGCGCTGGGGCTTTCGGCCTGCAGTCAGGGTACGATGAACAATTTCCTGTTCGGGAATGAAAATTTCGGTTATTACGAAACCATTGGCGGTGGGGCGGGCGCGGGACCGGGTTTTCACGGCAGGTCGGGCGTACACCAGCATATGACCAATACCCGCATTACCGACCCCGAGGAAATGGAACGGCGTTATCCTGTCCGACTGCACCAATTTGTACTCCGAAAGGGGTCGGGCGGGAACGGGAAATGGAAAGGCGGCGATGGGGTGATCCGGGAAGTCGAATTCCTGGCGCCGGTCGAAGTGACGGTTTTATCCCAGCACCGGAAGGAAGCCCCTTACGGCATGGCCGGCGGCGAACCGGGGCGTTGCGGGCGGCAGGTGTTTATCCGGCAGGATGGTCCGGAGGAGGAATTGCAGGGTATCGACAGCCGGAGCGCGAAAGCGGGAGACCGGGTGGTGATTTATACGCCTGGGGGCGGGGGATGGGGGGTTTGAAGTTTGCACCTTCAAACCCATATCATATAGAACAAATGAATTACCTCGACAAGATCAGTTTTTGAATATACTGCCCCTTATCCGTTCTGAAACTTAGGAAATACGTGCCATTTGCAAGGTTGTATACGTCTATATTCAGCAGGTTTTGCCCCTTGGTGGCCAGGTAACGATCCTGCAATACAATGCGGCCGGTCATATCCGCAATGACATAATCCACGTTTACATCCGTCTGGGCCAGGAACTGTACCATGAAGAAATCGGATGCGGGGTTCGGGCCGGTTCTGAAGTCAAATAAATCAGAAGAAAGATCTGTTAATTTTTCAATTTCTTCCGGATCAATGCCAGGACCATCACCTGTGGTAAATTGATTATTTTGGCAACCGGTAATCACAACATCATCGATATAAACCTTATCGTCGTCGGCGGAGGCGTCGGCCCGGAACCTGAAGCGGGTAGCAGATGTAAAAGGCCCCGGTATCGTGACGGTTGCATTTTTTCTGACACCATTGGTAAATTCAACGCCCTGGTTGAAATCGCCTACCGTGGTATAGCTTGTTCCACCATTGGTAGAAACCTGAAGCCAAAAATCTTCTGAAGCTTCAAAACTTACGGTAATGTAAGAAAAACTCACCTTCATTTCGGTGTAGTTTGCACAGTTTTGAGCGGTAGTTGTCATTACGGAGGTCGAGGTGTTATCGCGCAGTTGAATACTGTACGTCCCTGAATTGGCATAAGTAACATTATTGATCCGGGCGCAGTCGGCGCCGCCATCCGTCCAAATGCCCCACGACTGGTCAAAATTTGCACTGTTGTGTGTGGCGTAGGTGCAAGTTGGCGCCGGGGTCAAGGCAGCATTGACCGTTGTTAAAACGCCATTAGAGATGGTGATTGATTGTGTGTAAGGGGTATATCCGGATTTAGTTACCTGAATGGTATAGGCGCCGCTTTGCAACTGGCCCATTTTATAAGCGCCAAAGCCGTTGGTATTATTGGTGGTAGTTGTGGCGAGCAGTTCTGCTTTTGCGCCTATGATTGGATTTCCGGTCACCGCATCCGTGATCACACCTTCAATGTAGCAACCGCGCTGAAAGGAGGGGGTTAGTACCCACATCTCTCCGGCAGTCGTACTGGTACCGCTGATATTGGATACCAGGATATTGCCGGAAGGCAGGAAGGGGTACACGCCCCAGGCGCCGTTAAATCCGGTTCCTGTATTGGTATAGGTGTCATAATTTCCTACCTGAACCATGTTGGCAGGGCGGCTTACGTCCACGATCGTAAAACCATCTACGTACCAGGAAGTAATGGCATAACCGTCTCTGATATACGTATTGTGTACATAGGAATTGGAACCCGGGTTGCTCTGTATCTGATCCAAAAGCCGGATATCAGACAAATCACTGATATCATAAGAGGTAAGCGTTGAATTGGGTCTTTCATCTGTCGTGAACAGGGTATTCCCGTATCGCCAGGTATTGTGCGAAAATGCCAGGGGCGTAGCAATAGGGGCGCTCAAGGTGACGCCGATCTGATTATTTACACCGGTTTTATTGGTCATGTCTACGACCGACACCAGTCCGGCATAGATATGCGCAGCATACATGGTATCGTTGTTCACATAGCCGTCGTGGGCATAACCGACGGGGTTATAATAGCCCATATATATGGGGGCAGTAGGGTCCTGATTGAGGTCAAAAACACAGACACGGCCGCCGACGAGGTTGGAACCATACAAATAAAGAAAACCTTTGGCTTCGTCTACCTGCAGGGCGTGAATGGTATTCAGGGTAGCGGGGGTAGTTCCACCGCCTGTGTAAGTATAAAGGGGTAAAGAAGCGCCCGGCAGCGGGGATAAATCAACGATCTGAAGTCCGCCGCCGCCTTCAGTGGTTATATATGCATAATGCAGGTAGGTTTTGATTTCGCGCCACTGGCTGGATGGGCCGGCGATTTGCACAATCTGAACCGGCGCGGCCGGGTTGGTCACATCGGTAACGATCATCCCGTTTTTGCCGCCGACCAGTGCATATTCCTTGCCACCTGCAGCATATCCCCAGATATTGGAGAGGGTTTGGCCTGTATAGGTTGTTTTGGATTGAAAGGCGACGTTTACGTTTTGGGCGAAAAGGGAGGCTGCAAACAGGCAATTCAAGATAAATATGGGCAAACGCATAGGGTTAAAATTAATAGGTGAACCCGAAAGGTACAAAAGATTATGTATATGGAATTACCTGAATTTCCGATTCCTATACAAAGGGGGCCTTCGGTCAATTCCTCCACGCCTCCAGCGTCGCAAGCCAGTTCTTCCGCGCCTGTGGCCACGCGCCCCCGCTATTTGAAGTTTGCAACTGGTGTGATTTTTTTTGTGGTTGTTTTAGCGTTTACTTTTCCTTCAATTTTTGTGAATTGACAGGAGTTTAAAGGCTGCCCCTTTTAACACGACCTGTCCCGCCTGGCGGGAAAGACACAAGGGGAAACACAAAGGCACAATTTCCTTTGTGTGCTTTGTGAAACCTTTGTGTCCTTGTGTTGAGTTGCCGCCCCAAGCTCCCTTTTTAACTATTGATTCGCATTTTTGATTGCGCATAAAACTTGCAGGAGGAAAATTTTCATCAAATTCCGTCATAAACATCACACCAGTTTGCAACTTCAAATCCATATCACATAGAACAAATGAATTGCCTGGTTCCTCCGCGCGACGCCACAGGCATAGCGCGGCACGCAATTCCTCACCATCCTAAATATTCCACCAATACGTCATCTTCAGCACCAGGGCCCGGTTCTTCACCCCGAACGGCGCCGGCAGGTAATTGTCGGTGTACACAATGAACAGGTCGGAAGCCGGGGCATAACGCCATTGCAGGCGGGTATTGAGGTTGATATTGTCCTGCTGGTCGTTGTATTGCAGAAAGGCGGTGAGGTAAAGGTTGTTGGTCATGGTTACGTCGAGGCGGGGGCCGATGAGCCAGAAAACCGTGGTGTTCCAGGGATCGGGCAGGTCAATTTTGTTGTAGCTGGTATTGAGGGTGATGCTTACGTAGGGCTGAAAACGATACCCCAGGCTTGTGGTAAAATTGAACCGTTTGCCGTTGGCAAAATAACCGCCGTAGCCCCCTGAAAAGCTGTAGGTGAACAGACTCTGGGGTTTGCTGGTAAACTGCACCCAGATAGAATTCCCCCGGTGCCGGCTGCCGGCCTCGAGGGAGTCCTTGCCGGTATTGGTCGGATCAAAGGGGAACAACAATTTCACAAAATTGGCGTCCGTAGTGACTTTGAGTACGCTCTGGCTGCGGAACGCCACATTATAGGCCAGTTGGAACGTGTTGTCCGTCAATTGGAAATCCGTGTCAAAAATGGGAAATGCGCTGAGTTCGGGCCCGTGACTCAACACCGACCTGCTTTTTGGGAAGAAATTATACAATATCCTCGGACTGAAACGGACGTATCCCCTGCGCGGCACGTAACCCACCTCCGGATTGAAATTTTCTCCTACGAACTCGTGTTGCCAGGCCACCGTCATTTTCCGGCTGGCGTATTGCAGGTTGGCGGCATGGGTGACGTCTTTGCCGGAAACACCCGGGCTGAATGACTTGAGGAACAGCATCTTGCCGGTCCACAGGTTATTGGCCGAGGCCAGGTTGTATTCAAACCCCAAATTCCGGTTGTATTGGGAATAGACCGGGTGGTTGGCGTCGGGTTGATAGTCGAGCGATTGTTTATTGACCAGCATCAGGCCGATATTGGACCGGGCAAACACCTTTCGCTGCAAGGCCAGCACGGCGTAGTTCTGGGCGGGCAGGCCTGTTTCTTCTACTTTCTCGGTCTGCATGTCCATCAAGCCGAGGCGCCAGTTTTTGTCGAGTTTTCCGCTGAGGCGCGCACCAAACAGAATGGGTACGCCCAGGCCGATCCTGCGGGAAAAAAAAGGCCGGATGGAGCCGTAACCAAAGTTGGCAAAGAGGTCGCCGTTTTCCAGGAAGAACTGCCGGCGTTCGGGGAAAAACAACTCAAAGCGGTCGAGGTTGGTCACCTGCTGGTCCACTTCCACCTGTGAGAAGTCGGGGTTGACGGTCAGATCCAGGTTGAGCGAGGAGTTGAGGGCGATCTTGGCGTCGGCGCCGACCTCCCCTTTAAAATCGGGTTGGGGATCATTTTCGAAATCCTTGGACATCCCGCCCAGGGCGTAAGGGATCAGGGAAACATTGGCTTTGGGAGCGGGCGGCGGCTGGTCCCATACGAGTTTGCCGGTATAGGCCAGCGAGGCCGTCGGGAATTGTCGGGGCACAGGCGCCCAGGCGGATTTTTCGGTGGTTTTCAGGTCGAGTCTGCTGAAATTAATGCCCCATTCCGACATGCCGTCTTTGAACCGGATGCTTTTGAAGGGGATGGCCATTTCGATGATGTAGCGGTCGGCATAGGTTTTGGCAATGGAAACCCACTTGTTGTCCCAGCTCAGGTCCACTTTTGCTCCTTCGTACATGATGCCGTCCCATTGGGCGCCCACGGCGTTGGCGCCGAAGGCGAACCCGCTGGTGAGGTCGTTGTAGGTATCGATAAAAACCAGGAAATTGTCGTTTTTGCCGAAGGCCCAGTCGCGCCGCAGCGATTCCACATAATAGGGGCCGGGCAGCAGGTGGAAACAGGTGGCCATGAGGTAGAGGTGCTGGTCGTCGTAGGTCATGCGCACCTCGGTTTTGACGGTGGCGAAGCTGGTGTCCATGGGCAACACGCTGAAGAAATGAGTGGCGACTTCGGCTTCCAGCCAGGCGGCTTCGTCCATAACGCCGTCGACGAGCAGCGGCGATGCCGCCTTGCGGATATTGAGTTGGTATTTGTCGTTGATCTTTTGGCCGGAAACGATGTAGCACAGGCATAAGCCAGTCAGCAGCAGTAACCCTTTTTTCAGTCGGGCGGAGAGTGTCGGCATTGGTTTTTCGTATTTTTACGGGGCAAGTTATGGACAAAATCAGATATGAGGTTGTACGTATTCTGATCTATGGTGTAATTCTTTTCTCCAAGCCGAATGGTCGGGCCAGCGGTCCGACATCTTTGTAACACCGTCTAATTGGCAGGTCTTCCGGGCCGTAGGTCCGGTATCTTTGCCGGAAGCGCCGCAAAAGGTTAAAAAGATAGCCGAAAACCGGGCGGACAACCGGTTTTGATCGCTCGTTTCAATCTGCTTCGGTTGGTTAGATACCGGTCCGCTGGACCGGGCGCCGTTCTCATCGTGGAGGAAGTTACAAAGATGCCGGTCCGCTGGACCGTTTCGTGGCGGACCGCTATCCAAAACTCACGTTATACCGCGCGTCGGATGGTTTTTGGCAAACCATCCATCCTGCGGCATTATACTTCGCGCTTTTGGGCGATTCCCTATGCACAAAACCTGGCGGCGCGAAGTATAATTTACAAAATCTGATTAAATTCCAACCTTTCACCATCAGGGCCGGCGATATTAAAATATTTGCATCCGTTTTCCAGAAAGGCAGGTAAACCGGCGATGTTTCCAGGACGTTGAACCCTGCGTTTTTCAGGGTTTCAAAAGCAAGGTCGATGTCTTCCGTATCTTGGCGCCTAAACGGAAAACAAATGCCTGGAAAATTAACCGACAAAACCGCCATCGTCACCGGCGCCACCAGCGGCATGGGCAAGGCCATAACAGAGATCTTTGCCCGTCACGGGGCCTCGTTGATCATTTCAGGAAGAGACCTGGAACGGGGAGAAGCGTTGGTTTCGGCACTAAAACCGGTCAGTTCCAATATTGTATTTGTACCGGGCGACATCAGCCGACCCGAAGTGAATAAACACCTGGTCGAAGCGGCGCTGCTTCATTTCGGTAAGGTCGATATTGTGTCCGCCAATGCGGGAATACTGGGTTTGGGCCCGGTGACTGATCTGTCCATCGCATCCTGGCATACGACGCTGGAAACCAACCTGAGCTCCATCTTTTACCTGTGCAAATACGCCATCCCCGAACTGCAGAAAAATGAAGGCGCCAATATCCTCATCAACGCGTCAATCGCCGCTTTTAAAAGCTTTCCCAGCCACCCGGCCTATTGCGCTTCCAAAGCGGGCGCCGTGGCCCTGATGAAACAAATGGCAGTGGAATACGGCCCCAAAATCCGGGTAAACGCCATTTGCCCCGGTCCGGTGGATACGCCTTTGTTATGGGATTCGGCGATTGCGTTCAAAGACCCGGAAAATGCCGTTGCAGCAGCGGAAAAAGCCACCCTGCTGCAGCGGCTGGGCAGGCCTGAAGACGTTGCCAGGCTGGCACTGTTCCTGGTTTCCGACGATGCTTCCTGGATAACCGGGACAACGGTTAATATTGATGGGGGGATAATGAATGCGTAAACCCGGGTACAATTGTCTCACCCTCTCTCACTGTCTCTCACCCCTCTCACCCTCTCTCACATCCAACGCCTGCACCTTAGGCGTTTTCTCCGGCGACAAGGTAAAAAACACCTCCAGGTCGCCTTTTTCGCCGTGCAGGGTAAACCCGCCCCTCAACTGGTTTTGCGGTTTCAGTGGGCCGACCGAATCGATGGGGCCCACCCTGGCCAGCAGTTCGCCGGTTTCTTTGCTGCGCCGTTCGCGGGAATAATCCAGGTAAAAATTCTCCGCCAGGAAGTCTCCGCCCAGGTTTTCATCCCAGGTTTGGATGAGTTGCACCACCTGTTCCTTGCGTTGAGCCAGGATGTCGGATACAGGCAGTTCCCGCGGTTGCAGACCGGCCTTTTCCACCAGCATGTTCAACACCTCGATATTGGCCGCGCCGGCCGGGCTGTAGGTCCGGTTGGCAAACGAGATAACTCCGATGCCGTAATCCGGCAGAAAGACATGGTTGCTGCCAAACCCGGGCAGGCCGCCGCTATGGGCCACCCGCATCCGGCCTTTGCAGTCTTTGACAATACCCAGGCCGTAACCGTAGCCGGATATCAGCGGGCAAGGGCCGCCGTCTTTATCCTTGGCGTCCGGCGCCAGGCGAGGCTCGTACATGCGCTGCATTTCGCGCACCGAACTGCGTTTGACAGGGCCCGTTTCCGGGGCATTCCTCGGCGGCCAGGCGGCCAGATGGAAAGCCAGGTATTTGCTGAAATCATCGATTGAGGTAATCAGGCCGCCCATGGCGCCGTACGCCCCGTCGTGCAGCATAGGCTCGGGTTTCCATTGCTCATCCTCCCAGCGGTAGCCCAATGCCAGTTTCTCCGCAGGCAGGCCTTCGTATTCCCAGTGGGTACCGGTCATGCCCAGCGGTTGGAAGATCTGCTCCGAAATGTATTTTTGGTAAGGGATCCCCGACACCTGCGTGATGATCTGCCCCAGCATGGCGTACCCCAGGTTGCTATATTCGAATCCGGAAGAAGGGACGGTCGAAAAGGAAATGCCGCCCCGGAGAAAATCCAGGAATTCCGCTTCGGTATCCTCCAGCTGGCGGTCGCCCCAGGGGTTGTCTTCGGGGAAGCCGGCTGTCATGGTCAGCAGGTTGTGGATCGTCAGGGGCATGGCGTCCTGGGCAGGATAGACGAGGTTGGCCAGGTCGGGCAGGTAGTTGGCTGCCGGGTCGGTGAGCGACAATTTCCCTTCTTCGCGCAGCTTGAGGATGGCCATGGCCGTAAAACTTTTAGTCATGGATGCGATGCGGAAAAGGGATTCCGGTGTAGCCGGCTGTTTGTTGTCCAGGTTGATGACGCCCGTGGCGCCGGAGAAAATCAGTTCGCCGTCCACCACAATGCCGTAGGTATACCCGGGATAATGGTTTTTCTCCGCGTAATCCCGGAAGATCTTTTCTACCTCCGGCAACAGGTTCTTTATTTTTTGCAGCCGGTCCGGGTCCGTAAATTCCGCGGCTTTGTACGTGTCCGAAAAATGGACGGCCGCAGATGTCCCGGGCGACTTTTGGCCGTTACCCGGATCTTTTCCGGGATTGAGATCCAGGCAGCCGGTTGTGAAGACGGCTAACGGGAATAAAAGAACAAGGTGTATTTTCATGGTTTTAATGTAAAATGCAGAAGGTAAAATGCAAAATTTAAAAGTAGCTAAAACCTGAACCCCGAACTGAGGATTTGTTTATTTGTTTATTTGTTTATGCGTTTATTTGGATGTAAACAACCCCAAACAACCCCAAACAACCCCAAACCACTCCAAACCACTCCAAACCACCCCAAACAACCCCAAACCACTCCACCCCCCCCCAAACAACCCCAAACAACCCCCAATCCCCTCCTACTCCCCCACCTTCGAATACTGAAACCGGCCGTTCCAACTGAAGCCGGTTATTTTACCTCCGAAATCCTTTTTGAATTCCACGGGGTTGCCGCCGACAATATCGATGAACTTTGTTTTTTCCACTGGTTTCAGGTGATCGGTCTCGTTGTTGTTGGGGTCGAAGACCAACAAACCGTTATTTTCCACTTTGACTTCGACAAAATAATCGCCGATGCCGGGAACCTGCTCGCTGTATTGGTACTTGCCGGCAAATGCGCTTAACTCTTCCGCGCTGAGGGTGATCACCTCGATTTCCCGCGGTTTGCTGATATTCCAGCCGTACAATCTGGAAACGGCCCGGGTGATCTCTCCGATAAGCGGTCCTCCGCGGTCGGCGCTGGTCATGACGATCAGGGCGTCGCCGCGCCGGGCAAAGGCGAGCATATTGTTGGTGAAACCTTCGTTTTTGCCGCCGTGTTGGAAGATCAGCGAATCTGCATCCCAGCGCAAAGACGGCCCCAGCCCCCAGTCGCTTTTGTCTTTGGTCAGCATTTTTTGGGTCATTTCCCGGTTGAGGACCTTCCGGGATTTGCCGGCCAGGGCGTTTTGGACCTCGATACAGTACCTTGCCAGGTCGGAGGGGGTGGTCCACAATCCGGCGGCAGCCTGTTCGGGATAATTATGCCAGAGGCCGTCCACGATCCCGCCGTCGCCGTGGTAGGCTGCGCTGGCGTTGTCGCGCCATTTTTCCGGCAAGGGTTGCGCGTAGGTACTGCGTTTCATTTTCATGGGCTGCAACACTTTTTTGGCAATGTAATTTTCCAGGGGCATGCCGGTCATATCCTCCACCATTTTTTCCATCACGGTATAGCCGCCGCCGGAATACCGCCAGAGGGTCCCGGGGATGACGTCCACCAAAACGGCCGGGGTATTTCCTTTGCCGTTCAGCACCGTTTCGATACCGGGAAAAGTATCCTTTTCGGCATACCCGGGGAACCCATGCACGGTCAGGCCGGCGGTATGGGTGAGCAGCCGGCGGAGGGTGACCTTTTCGGTTTTGGTCAGGTCGTTTTCCGGCACTTTCCAGGTTTTCAGGTAGGTATTGATGTCTGCATCCAGGTCCACTTTGCCTTCCTGCACCAGCCTGAGCGCGCCCAATGCCGCTACCGGCTTACTGATGGATCCGGCCTGGAAAAGGGTATGGACATCCACCTTTTTTCCGGTTTTGGTATTGGCTACTCCATACCCTTTGGCCCAATGCAATTTCCCGTCGCGCACCACGGCAATACTCAGGCCGGGGACGTTGTAAAACGCCATGCGTTCTTCCAGGGTATACGTTGTTTCGGGTTCTCCCTTCACATGAATACCCGGGATCAACCCCGTTTCAATCACTTTGATCTCATCCAGAACCCCGGAAGGATACTTTTGACCGCAGGCCATCCCGGAAATAAGGAGGAATACAATAAATGGCAGGTGAAATTTTTTCATTTTCAAAAGTTTATCGGGTGAAAATTGCTCAAATTTAAACTTTTACCGGGCAATTCCCGCGTAATCTCTCCCCCTCTCCCAGTCCCCCCCTCTCCCTGTCTCCCTCTCTCGCTCCGCTCAAGGTCTCCTGCCAAACCAGTTTGGCGGATACGCGACGACCCCGACTCCCTCCGAATAATGCGCCAGGCGGGGTGGTCCGGCCAGCAGTTTTTCAAAACGCGGGTAACGGTATTCCAGGTGTTGGATTTTGATTTCCCGGATCGGCCATTCGACATGGTGGATTTCGTATTCGACAATCCGGTTGCCGGATTCCTGAAACAAGGCGTACCGTTCGGTGAGCCAGGTGTCCAGCCTGCTTTTTTGTTCCAGCGGTTGTCCGGGGGTATATTCAATAAAAAAATGTTCGTTGAACGGTGTGTTTTCAGAGCGATAGGAATGGTCGTCCCGGTGCATATGCGAAAAACGGTACGGCAGTCCGGAAACTTTATTGGAGATCAGGGCGGAGAGACGTTTGCCGGCTTCCAGGCTCAGGAAATAAACGCCGGTTTTGTGGCCTTTTTTCAGGTAGGTCCGAACATTCAGCTCCGGAAAATCGGAAACCGGCGGGAAAGAAATAAAATTTTTGGGCCGGACCTTTGCCATGTCAAAGGCTACCATCGAGACCCAGGGCCGGCCATCAAAAAGGTCGATTTCCAGTTCTTCAGGCACAAATTTGCGCAGTTCGGCGGGATCCGCCGGCCAATGCAGGAAAATGGCGCGGTTCCACTCCATGGAAAACGACCATTCCCGGTCGGGCAAGGCCCAGGGCCGGTGATCCGAATGGGCGATGATCTCGTCGATGGTCATTGGGTCAGGCTTTGATGTCTTTGATAAAACAGACGATCCGGTTCATTTCCACAAATCCGATATGTTTATGGAAAAGGATGCTCTGCTCGTTGTTTATTTCGGCATCTGAAGCGATCTCGGAACAACCCTTTTCTTTGCCCCATTTTTCGCCGGCGGCCAGCAATTCCCGGGCAATACCGGTGTTTCTAAGGGGTTCCTCCACATAAATGCCCTCGATATAGGCCACGGGAGAGGACGTCATGCCTTCAACATAGTCGTTCCTGATCGACAGTTGTATAAAACCGGCATAATGGCCGTCTTCGGTTTTGTACAAAAAGCAGGTCCATTTTTTGGTATCGATCATGGCGGAAAAATCGGCGGCCAGTTCGGATTTTTCTTCGTCCGGCCAGAGTTGATGGGCCAGTTCTGCACAGGCGGCCACGTTTTTGGTACTCAGTTTTTCGATCATGATCCATTTTTTTGGTAGACGGTAGACGGAAATGCCGTTGAAACTATTTGGAATCAGGTTTAGTGAAAAGCAGTAAAAATTAGTCCACACATCATCAGCCTGGGCCGGTGGCGCGGCAAGCCGTGAGCCGTGAGCCTTCTACCGGGTTAATACCCCCGAAGATAAGCTCTTTTTTCCTCCAAAAATTCTGCCCTGCTCCCGTCATCGACCCTGAATTTTGTTTTGATCGTTCTCCGGTCGTCTTTTCCGGGCAAAAAGCAGGCAAAATGCAGGTGTGGGCCGGTCGTCCAGCCTGTATTGCCGCTTAAAGCGATCAGGTCGCCTTGCCGGACAGCATCCCCCGGTTTGACCCTGGCGCCCTGGTGCAAGAGGTGTACATATTCGGCAAAAGTGCCGTCGGAATGGCAGATCAGGATATAATTGTTATAATCTTTGCATTCCGGCTTCAGGCAATTTTGTGTATTGTGCTCCACCACTTTCACCACTACGCCGCCGCGGGCCGCCAAAATACGGGTTCCTTCCGGCATGGTGAAATCCAGGGCGTTTTCGTTTTGATGGGATAATTTTCCATTGTAACCCTGGTGGATGGCGTGTGCGGCGCCTTTTTCGTAGGGCAGGTCGTAGGCATATGTTTCGTCGTATTCGGTCAGGGTAACATCCCCGAAGGCGGCGGAAGAACGGATGCGGTATCCAAACCTGTTTTTCCCGGATTCGTAGATAAGATCGGCTATCTTATATTTTTCAGTCCGGGGAGGCGTCACTACGATTTTTTCTGTTCCGATGGAAGATTGCAGGTTTTCCAGTTCGAACAGGATTTCCACGGAAACCGGGCAATATTCCAGGTTGGAAGCGAAAACGGCGTAACCGGTGGAGGTTCGCTCTTCTGTGAGCTTAAGTCTGGGCTGAGCCTGCAGTGCAAACAGGAGAAAAAAGGAAATCAGGGAGGAAAAGGCTTTACACATGCTCTTCAAGCGTTTGGCGTTGGGTTGAAACGACCTACAATCCCGGGAAGATCATCACAAAACTTTTTTCCCGGAAATACTCTGCCAGATAAGCCGGCCATTTTTCAAGGTAACTTTTATAGGACAAGCCTTCCCACCTGGCGCTGACAAACATATATAGAACGTCATCGGCTGCATTTTGGTGCAAAGAAAAAATATCTTCCTCCGCCAGTGTTGAAATTTGCAAATGACCGGCCAGTTTTTTGGAGATCAGTTGTTTGAATGCATCGGCGGTATCCTTGGCGCAATGCAAAAACAAAATAGCGTTGAGGCGCAGGCACATGCTTTCTATCCGGTTGACCATCCCGGCAAAGCCGGGCTCCAGGTGCCCGTTCAAGGGTATGACCATTTCGACCTTCCGGAAGTCGATCGGAGATCGGGTCAGGTGGGTCACAAAAATGATATCCGCCGTATCCTCCAGCAGGTTGTCGTGAATGGCGCCGAATAATTTTTCGGTGGTCGAAACCCGGGGTTGCCAGCCGATCACGATATCCGTAGCCAGCAGTTCGTTAGCGGCACGCACGATCCCGCCTGCCGGGCTCACATCCACCCGGTGTACGGGAGAAAGCAAGATCCTGCGCTCGGCGGCATGCGCCAGGACGGGTTCCAGCAAATGGATATTGTGCCGTATTTTTTCCCGTACATCGTTCTCTTCCAGGAAAATGGCCAGCGGGTATACGGGTTCGTTCTGGTCGGGCAATTTGATCAGGAATGAAAAATCGACCAGACGGATGACGCTTTTGGGGTTGGCATAAGGCACCAGTATCCGTTGCTCCCTGGTCGTGGACGAATCAACCGCCGAGGCCCGCTCTGCGACTATTTTCCGGGTGACCCGGTCGGTGCTGAAGGTGCTCACCAGGCAGGTGACCAAAATGAGGAAGATGATGGCGTTCAGAACGGTCTCATCAAAAATACCCAACTGGAAGCCAATCAGAATAATGGCAATGGTAGCGGCCGCATGGGAACTGGTCAGGCCAAATATCAATTGACGCTGATGGCCCGAATAACGAAATATTTTTTGGGTAGCAAATGCTGCCGCCCACTTGGTGATCAAGGCAATGGAAGTAAGCACCAGCGCTGTGAAGATCGTTTTTTGGCCTTCAAAAAAAACACCGGGGTTGATCAACATGCCCACGCTGAACATAAAAGCCGGAATAAAAAGGGCGTTGCCAAAAAGCTCGATGCGATTCATTAAAGGAGAGGCGTCGGGCACCAGCCGGTTGAGCATCAGACCGGCAAAAAAGGCGCCGATAATTGCTTCCACCCCAGCCAGTTCCGCCAGTACGCCGCACGAAAAAAGCAACGCCAGCACAAATACGTACTGATAGGTCAGGTCGCTTTCCACCCGCCTGAAAAACCATTTGGCCGCCCTGGGCAATAAAAAATAAATGACCAGGCCGAAGGCGAGCAGGGAGGAAATCATTTTGAACCAGAACAAAGTGTTCACTTCTCCTTGTTGCATGCCGGATATCACCGCCAGAATCAACAGGGCCAGGGTGTCGGTGATCATGGTGCCGCCCACTGCAATCACCACGGCTTCGTCCTGGGAAAGCCTGAAACGGTTGATGATGGGGTAGGAGACCAGCGTATGCGTTGAAAACATACTGGCTGCCAGCAAAGCGCCTGTGAACGTAAATCCGAGCGCATAATAGGCTCCCATGCCGCCTAACAGCAAAGGCAGTCCGAAAGTAAGCAAACCAAAAACGACGCTTTTATGCCTGTTTTTCAAAAAACTGTCCAGATCCATTTCCAGCCCGGCCCAAAACATAATGTACAACAAGCCGGCTTTTGCCAGTAATTGAATGCCCTCTCCTTGTTCCAGCAGGTTGATGCCGTGCGGCCCAAGAAAGGCGCCGGCCAGGATGAGCCCGACCAGGCCGGGTATCCGCAGCCGTTGCATTAAAGCAGGCACGATCAATACGACCAGCAGCAGTATGCTTAAGAGAAAAACCGGATTCCGGATGGGCAAGGTCCATTCGTGCATAGGCGATCAAAAGGTTTGACAGATTCGAAAACGGGAATCCGGTAAAAATAAGAAAAACCGGCTGAAATAATGCATCGGTTATTCGTCCCCGATAAACTTTTTGATATTATCGATATGGCCGTACAGCACCATAATGTCGCCGTCGCGAAGGATCGTTTCAGCGGTAGCCACCCCTTTTATTCTTTGCACTTTTCGGGAAACGCCCAGCAGGTTTTTTTCTTCATTCATCTTGATGATGGTGAGGGCGAGCAAGTTGTACAGGTTACGCAATTGAATTTCGCCGATGGTCTTATCGATAAAACGTTTGGGGACGGTGGCTTCTACAATGGAGTAGCCGTCGCAAAGCTCAAAGGAGTCGACTACTTCCTTCATTTCCAGTTTGTTGCTCCATCGTTTGGCGGCCTCTTCTTCCGGGTGTACAATTTCTGTGATGCCCATAGCCTCCAGGATGGTTTCGTGCAGCGGAGATACGGCCCGGCTGATCAGCCGTTTGGGGTTTTGTTGTTTCATCAGGGCCGTGGCCAGCAGGTTGGCGCCTTCGTTTTCACCAATACAAACCAGGATCACATCCGTGTCTCTTAAAGGCAGGTTGATAATGGCGCCGGGGTCGGTGGCATCCAGGCAGATGGTATGGGTGATCTTTTCTTTCAGGGCTTCTACTTTGCCGAGGTTTTTATCTACCCCGATCACTTCGTTTCCCATCTGGGTGAGCAATTCGGCGATCATCGACCCAAAGTTTCCCAATCCGATAATCACATATTTCATTTTACAGCAATTGACTTAATTGATCAAAATGGTTTCCGTAGGGTAGCGGTATTTCTGGTTTCTGACTGCTTTGAAAAACGCAACCAATATGGTCAGCATGCTTACCCGGCCGATAAACATAACAACGATGATCACCACTTTTGAAGGAAAGCCCAGGCTTGGGGTCAGGTTCAGGCTCAAGCCGACCGTGCTGTATGCCGAAAAGGATTCAAAAGCCAGCGCGATCAATTCTTTTTCCGGCTCGAACAAAACCAGCAAAAAAGTGGAGAAGCCCACCACAATCAGCGACAAGGAAATAATGGCAAACGCCCTTGCAAGGGAGGTGGCCGCAATTTCCCGGCGGAAAACCTCTACCCGGTCTTTACCCCGGGCAAGGCTGATGAAATTCAAAGTGCCGATCGCTAATGTGCTGGTTTTAATCCCGCCTCCGGTTGAACCCGGCGATGCGCCCACCCACATCAGGAACAAAATGATCATCACGGTATGGGGCAGGAGTTCGCCCATGTTCACCGAGTTGAACCCGGCGGTTCGGGGTGAGGCGGAACCCAAAAACGCGGTCACGACCTTTCCTGCGCCACTGTGTTCGGCAAGCGTATTGTTGTATTCGAAAATATAGATCGCTACCGTTCCGGCAAACAACAAAATCGCCGTCGTATATAAAACGATCCGGGTATTGATATTGATCACCCAGGGTTTGTGTACAACCTTTCGTTTCAAACCCAGCGGGATGAGTTTGGTTCTGACCTGAACCCGGATATAATGGATGAAATTGAACATGATCGGAAATCCGATCCCGCCGGATATCAGCAACAACGTTATGATCATGTGAAAAGGATAATTGAACCGGAATCCCTCTTCGTAAAGGCTGTTGGAAAGGGTGGAAAATCCGGCGTTGCAAAAACTGGAAACGGCGTGAAAAACCGAGAAATAAACCTGGTCGCCGATCGATTTGAAAAGTTCGTTGTTTAAATTAAAATAAATAAAGGCGGCGCCTACCGCCTCGATCCCCAAAGTCAGCAAAATGATTTTTTTCAACACGCCGAATACCTCGCCCAGTTTATCCGAATTGACCATGTCTTTCAGGGTCAGGTGGGTTTCATAAGAAGATCCGCCCCTGAAATAATAGCTGAAATAGCTGGTCACCGTCATGATGCCGATTCCTCCCAACTGGATCAGGAATAAAATGACGACCTGCCCAAAAACCGTGAAGTATTTGCCGGTATCCACCACCGCCAGCCCGGTCACACAAACAGCGCTGGTAGAAGTGAACAAGGCGTCGAGGAAGGAAATATTCCCGTCGATGGTGGCATTCGGCAACATCAGCAGAGACGAGCCCGAAAAAATGAGGAACAAAAAGCTGAGGACAAACAACTGTGCAGGATTGAGAAATGATCGCCTGAAAACCACCTGCACCAGCGACATCTCCCGCAAAAACAACAAAAGTATGCAGGCGTATACCCATCTGGGCGGTTCATGACGGTATCCCTCTGTAAATAAAAAATGATAGATTAACCAGGATGAAAAAATCAGCACCAATACATCCGCCAACCATACCTTCGCCCGCGACAAATTTTTATTTGAAAAGTATTTATAAATAATATTGGAAATGCCAAAAAACACAATAAAATGATAAAGCCAGTTAATCCGCAGGGTCCAGTATGCATTTTTATTGACCCCTAATTCCCATAACATCAAAATGACGGTTATGGTAAACAAGGTAAAGGGAATATAAATTCTGTTTGTTCTTAACCTGGTACGGATGCCCATTGGCTGCGTTGATTTAACCCGGGATTGCCTGCCAAAGTTAAAGGAATCTCCGTCATTTCAAGGCAATAGTTTATGGATTTTCGTCCAGCAAAAAACGGCGCAACCCCGTCAGGTCATCGGCATTGATCAGATCAACGCCGGCTTTCCGGAGGACTTCCCAAACCGCACGAGTGTCCGGGCTGGCCCAAAGGCGCACCTTTTTGCCTTCCCCATGGGCTTGCCGTACCAGTTGGGTGAGCTTTTCCCATTCAGCCGGCGGGATTTTGCCATTGCCATCCCAGGATAATACATTTTTGAAGCTATCGCTCACAACCGGCATCAAAGTCGCAGGATAATCTTTCCCCAGGTCGCCGGGACGACCGTCGAGCGCCGCAAGCCGCCGGGTTTCTGCCTGCATGGCCTGAAAGGGGCGGTTGCCGGAAAGGAAAACCGTCACCGGGCCCGGTTTCCATTGCCCATCCACCTCCATCGACAGAATCTCCCGGTATTTTTCCAACAGCAGCCTTAAAGCCTGCCACGTTTTTCCGGCGTCTGTTTTGATATCGATCATCAGGTAAAAAGGCCCGTTGTAACCCGGGTAAACCTGCCCGCCGTTGGCCTTGATTCGCTCCCGGAGCGGTTTGAGGTAAAGTTGCTCCAGACTCCGGGCGCGTTTTTTGTTCAAAGGCCGGTTGTGAGCGACAATGAGCGTTCTCCCCATCAGGTGAATATCCGCTTCCACGCTGGTGAAACCCTGGTCCAGAGCGTCCAGCAGGGGCCGGGTATGTTCGTAGTCGTTGTGGGCGTGGGCGTTGGGCAGCGGGGTTACAGGCTGGGGGAAGGCGTCGTCAGCCGAAAGAAGCAACAGGACTGCAAATGCGCAACGGAAAAGGTAGGTGTAACACATCCCGGAATAGTTTGTTTTTTGACGGAATATGGAAATAGGTCTACCATAACAAGGTACAAAAATTCTTCTTGGTTCAGGCTGAACAAAATTATAAAATTTGAATACCTAGATGCGTGCAAACATTCTGGTATGCCAGATCTCGATGGAAAATAATCATATGGCGCGCCTTCCGGCATGATCGCGGGAGGTGCTTATTGGGTATTTCCGCACCACCGGGTATCGAATTGGGAAGTTTGGATTTCAATATCGGATGATGCGGGAATACCGAAGTTTTCACCAACTGCAAAAAGAAAAATCATGAGAAACAAAGCCGAACAAATTGAATATTTGAAGGAATTGCTTGCAAGTAGCCAGCATTTTGAAGAAGTATTTAAAGAATTTTTAAAACTTCAAAGTAGCAAGCAAAATTTATTTCTACTCCTACAAGGTAATTATCTTTCAGAAAAAAAAGCATTTAACCAAGGAATTATTACCCACGACGAATTTAAGAGATATGAAGATAGAGCAAGAAATGCTTTAATGGAAATTATTGATAGTTTAGAGTGTGAAAATAAATTTATCATTTTAAATTCTCCGGAAGTGAGAACAAAAAGAATAACAGAAGATTTAAATGAAATTTATAAAAAAGATAAATTTGCCGATACATTAATATGGTCAGTTTCATTTTTATCAATATTTGCGATTGGAGATTCAAATACTTATTTTAATTCTAAAAAAGAAAAAGATTTAATTGCGTTATTAGAAAAAGAAAAGCAAGCATTATTAAAGCTTGCAAGCGCTGGTTGTGAGATTAGGTGCATTATCAGCCCTGTGAATCCAAAAAGTGTAAGCGAAAATTTAGAATACGCACTTTACAGAACGATTCAACTTCTTGATTTTCTGAACAACAAAAACAGCGATACAGTTATTGAATCTGCGTAAGAAAATATCTATTGGGCTACTACTGAATATCCTCAAAGAAATGTGTACGTTTTAGGAGATTTGTCATTCTATGAAGGTTATAAAAAAGGAAGCGAAGCATTTGGGTATGGGCTTTCGTCCCGACAAACATATAAAGAGGTTATCTTATCAAATACGAACTTGTACGAGAAGTTTTTTGATGAATTGACTTGCAAAAATCTATATAATCCTGAATGGAAAGATAAAGACGAAATAAAAGATTTAAGTCCAGCAACATTAAGAAGGGAGTCAGTTATTTTTAAACTTGAAGAATCTAAAATTTTTTTAGAGACTTTAATTGGATTAAAAGGTAAATCAAATTAATCGTTAAAATAAAGTGATAACTTAACCATGCCGCCTATACTTCCTAAGCGTCGCACAGACAGCAGTGATAACGTCAAAAAAAACCAAAAATGCTCCTCCAAAAACACCAGCCAACCTGGAAAACCGACTTTGTGAACATCAAAACGGCCCTACTTGAAGGTCTTTCAGGTGTCAAGGTTGCCGTTGAACATGTCGAAAGCACGGCCATTCCAAATAATGATCGTAGATTTGAAGAAAATTTAAAATTGCCATGAACACCCGAAAGGAACTCAAAGAAGCCTATAAAAATAAAAAATCTCCAATGGGCGTGTTCCAGATCCGGAACAAGACCAGCGGCAAGATCTTTATGGAATGCAGCTCCAGCCTGGACACGATCTGGAACCGGCACCGGTTTCAGCTCCAAATGGGCGGCCACCCGAATGCGGAACTGCAAAAAGACTGGAACCAGACCGGGGAAGAAAACTTTGTTTTTGAAGTACTCGAAGAGATCAGGCAGGAAGACGGCACGGCGGCCAGCTATACCCGGGAAATAAAGGCCCTCACTGAGCTACTGATGGAGCAGTTGCAGCCTTATGGGGAAAAGGGGTATCATAAAACCCCAAACAAATGACGCCAACCATCGAAACCCAACGCCTGAAACTCTTACCCTTAACCCCGGAGCAACTGATCAAATATTGCCAAACGGATAACGCCCTGGAAACCGAACTCGGCCTGAACCCAACCACACGGTCGATCGGTGATGAATTGAGGGAAGCCCTGCAAAATACCTTATTGCTAACCGTAGCCGACCCTTCAAAAAATTATCTTTTTTCCACGCTGTGGACCCTGATTGCAAAAGAACAAAATATGATGGTGGGCGACCTTTGTTTTAAGGGAGAACCCAATGAAAATGGCGAAATTGAGATCGGATACGGCACGTACGGCAACTTTCAAAACCAGGGCTATATGACGGAAGCCGTAGCCGGCGTCGTCGCCTGGGCCTTTACACAAAAAGGTGTGGAGGCGGTCATAGCTGAAACGGAAAAAGACAATATCCCGTCCCATAAAATACTGGAAAAGAATAAATTTGTTGCCTGCCAGGAAATAGATAATCGGATCTGGTGGAAATTGGTTCGGAACCGGAAATTATCATGAAAAGGACAATTTTTTGTGCGATCCTGATGGCGGTTGGAAAAATTTTATCCGCGCAGGACCTGGAAAGGGCGGTCAGCCTCATCCAACCGCAGGAATATTACATCAACAGCTACCTCAATTTAACAGGCCAGTCGAGCCTGGTGCTGGAAGTGGACCTTCCGCCCAACACCATCAAATGGTACTACACAGTTGCCGCCGCCCGGACAAAGGAATTGATCGCGTTCTCCAAAGCCCAGTTCAGCCTCCTGGCCCAACTGACGCGGATTATCGACAATACGGGCACAGCAGCCAAGGCTTTGACGCTCCTGACCACGCCGCCGGGCAACGATTACTGCAATGTTTATTTGCTCGCCTCCGCCCAGGATGCAAAAGCCTTTAATAAGGAATTTTCCCTCAAAAATTACCAGTTTATTTCCGAAAGCTCCAGGGAAAACATTGTTTCCGGCACGGTTGAAATTACCCACTCCGAACGGGTCAGCGGCAAGCAGTTCCTGGGCTTTTACAACCCGTCCGCCATTTATGGGATCACGATGGTGGTCGAAGTCGTGGCGATTGTCAAGGAGGAAAAACGCATCAACGGCTGGTCGGCCAGGGAAAAGGACCAGCTTTATACCGCTAACCGCGCCGCTTTTATCGAAAACCGGATGCTGGGCCAATGGACGGAAAAACAGGCGTCGGACCTCTATGAATGTGTTATCGAAAAAATCACCGCCGGTCATACGCCCTTCGATCTGTCGGGTTTCGCAAAATACGAACTGGAAAATATCCTCAACGGTTTGGTCCTGAAATGCCAGACCGAACTTTCCATCGCCCCTGCCCTGCCCGCTGCAAATACCGCGGAACCACTCGTCGTTTCTCCGGATGAACTGACCGGTATTTGGCAGGGCGACCGGTCGGAATTCCATTTTTTCCCGGACGGATCGGTTAAAGTGGTCGCGGACGGTAAAAATGAACGCTACGGCAATTGGAATGTCAGCGGCAACCAGCTTAATCTCAAGGCCGGGGATGTTTTTTATTCCTACCAGATCCTTGAACTGAAAGGCCGCAGGCTGATCTGCCAGACATTGGATGGCGAAAGGGTCGTTTTTAGGTCTGCCGGCAATTAATTAGTTGTCAAGATGCGGACAGAAAGATGCAGAAAAAGCAAAACAAAAATTTATTATAGTTAAATGATTATCAGCAATTTAAATATTTTCATTGTCTCCTGCTGTACCAAATTTATTGGAGCGCAAATCTAGTTGCGGCGGATTTGTTCTGATTTTTAGAGCAATTTTGTAGCGGTAAACTGAAAATAATTTCCAAAAATCCGCCACCATGAAACCATTGATCCGTCTTGCCGCCGCGCTGATCGTCCTGCTTTCCATTCATGCCTGCATCGGCGACGATATCCTGGATGACGCTGTACCGGAGTCGGTGACGATCACGGCTGCGGTCGATACCATCGGCAAAGGCGATGCTTTCCAGTTTGAGGCCCGTTTTTTCAACAATATCGGAGTGGAAGAATTCCGGCCGGTCAAATGGGCCAGTTCGGCGCCCGCTTTACTGGCTATCGACCAGAACGGCCTGGCCACCGGCCTTGAAAAAGGGACCGCAATCATCACCGCTGAAGTGGAAATACCCGGAAAACCCGCCGTTTCCGACGCCGTCGAAGTGGTGATCGCCGAAAAAACCTCAACCGGCACGGGAGACCAGCGCACCGGAAAACTCAAAGCGACCAGCAACTACACCCTGACCGGTGATTTTACGATGGAAAAACAAGGGGCCGACCTGATCCTTTCCCTGGCTGCTGATTTTAAAGCCTCTTCCAGCCTGCCGGGGCTATACGTTTACCTCAGCAACAATCCCAACTCCATAGCCGGCGCACTGGAGATCGGCCTTACCAAAACCTTCGAGGGCGCCCATAGTTATACCATCCCCGGAAATATCGGACTGAATGACTATGCACACCTGCTGTACTATTGCAAGCCCTTCAACGTAAAGGTGGGAGAAGGTGTTTTTGACTAATTATTTTAATGCTGACCAATGAAACTCAATCACTTCATTCTCCAGGGCGTCGTAACCCTGTTTTTTGCATTGCCCTCCCTTCATGCCGGCGGCGGCTGGCCCCAACCTCCGGGCGGCGGTTATTTCAAACTTTCCGAATGGTGGATCATTTCCGACCAGCATTATACCGACGACGGGAAGATCGACCCCAATGTAACGACCGGCATTTTTAACACCACCCTCTATGCCGAATACGGGTTCTCGAACCGGCTGACGGGTATCCTCAATTTTCCGCTGTTCAGCCGCACTTACTACAACAACCTGGTTTCCGGCACAACTGGCGAAATACTGGCGCCCGGCAGCGCACTCAATTCCATTGGTGATGCCGACCTGGGACTGAAATACGGGCTGATCGTCAATAAACCGGTCGTTTTGAGCGCAACCCTTTACCTGGGGCTTCCCCTTGGAAAAGATAACGGCGGGAACGCCGGGGCCCTGCAAACCGGCGACGGCGAGTTCAACCAGATGCTGCAACTCGACCTCGGCGCCTCCTTCCGCCTGGGCAAACTCAACGCTTATGCAAATTTTTACGGCGGGTTCAACAATCGATCCAACGGGTTTTCCGATGAACTGCGTTTCGGAATCGAAGGTGGGGCTACTTTTCTCAACAACCGCCTGACCGCCATCGGCCGGCTTTTTGGCGTGAAATCCCTGAAAAACGGGAATAAAAACATAGGAGCCAACAGCACCAGCATCTTTGCCAACAACAGCGAATTCCTGTCGTTTGCACCTGAACTGGCTTATAACCTGACAGACCGCTGGGGCGTGTCCGCCGGCGTGGGCATGGCTTTTTCCGGCAGGATCATTTTTGCCAATCCATCGTATACGGTCGGGGTGTTTTTGAAACTGTAATACTGGTTAGGCTGGTTTGCAGTTGAGCCCGCTCCCCTGCCCTATGGCGGGTAAAAGTTTGCAGATGGCAGTTTGCGGTTCCTCCGTTCGGCACTCCATTGCAATTGAAAATTCGTTTGCCACTTAACGTACCAGGACTGCCAACTGTGGACTGCCAACTGTGGACTGCCAACTGCCAACTCAATCCAACAAGAATTCCACCTCCGTCCTGTACAACGTCTCTACGGGTTGGCCCTTCACCATGCCGGGTTTCCATTTGATGCCCTTTTCCTGCAGGAGGATCACCGCCCGGAGGACGGTATTGTCGATCTCTTCCCCAAGTGACTGAATGATTTTCGGCGAATGCATTGCGCCTGATGCATCGATGGTGAACCCGACGACTACAGCGCCCTCGACGCCTTTCCGGCGGGCAGCGGGAGGATAGGTTATATTTTCGGCCAAAAACCGGTTCAGGGTTTCGGCTGAGCAGCGCTGTTTCTCAACGTCGGTCCCGCGGTTTTCACAACCCTGAATTCTGGGCATATCCTCAATGAAATAAAAATAAGGCTCGGTGTCGGGTTCTTTAAAAAAAGCGTGGTCCTGGAAAAAATTTTGAATAATGGGCAATGAAAATTCGGTGTCCGGCGACTCCATCCGGCGGATCTCACTGCTTTCGGGGCAATATTCCCTGACTTCCATGCAGATATCGGCCAGTGCGTCGGCCAGCAGGCGGAACGACGATTGGCCGGTATTGTAGTCATTGCTGTTCAAGGTGCGGTAATACGTATACCCGCAGTCCTTCAGTTCAATTTTGATCACGAACCATTTTCCCAGGCTTTTTTCGCCGCAGAAAAATTCAAGTCCTTTGGCCTGTTCGAGTTTGTCGCTGACCCCGTCGATGCATTCCGCGCATTTGGAACAGGAGTTGAGTTTCGTCCATCCGCCTTCCCGGAACTGAATGGGGCCTTGTCCGTAAGAATGGATGGCAAAAATGAAAAGGCACGCCGGTATCCATAACTTTGCAGGGATCAAAATCATCTTCATCATAACGGTGATTTTTAATGGTCGCTAAAATTAAGGTTAATTTTTGTTATGTTTGCTAACATTTTATTCAATCCGCTTGACAATTCAAAGAAAAAATATTATTTTTGACAAAATAACTGCCGAATGACGATTCCAAAAGAAAGGCTCTTTTTGATATACCCTGAAACCGATGGCGAACCCATGGCAGAAAACACCTTGCAGTTTGAATGGATTGTATTGATCAAACATGGGCTGGAAGCCTGCTTTATTGATCGAAAAGATATTTTTATCGCCGGAGATCTGTTCTGGTACCCGGTAGAAAATCACCCTGAAATCCGGTTGGCGCCGGATGTACTCGTGGTTTTGGGCAGACCCAAAGGTCATCGCGGGTCCTACCTTCAATTCCTGGAGGAAAACATTGCGCCTCAAGTCGTATTTGAGATACTTTCACCTGGAAACCGGCCGGCTGAAATGGTCAGAAAATTTGGATTTTACCAAAAATATGGCGTCCAGGAATACTACCTCTACGATCCGGACAAGAATATTCTGGAAGGCCACCACCGGGTAGACGACAAACTGGTAGAAATTCCGGAGATCAAAGAATTCACCAGCCCGCTGTTGGGCATAACCTTCAAGTGGAACCCTCAGGGGCTGCAATTATTCCAACCGGACGGCAAACCCTTTCTTTCCTATCTCGAATTGGTCCGGGCAAACCACGTGGCACGGGCTGCGGCACAGTCGGCCAAAAACAAGGCCCAGGCCGCTGAAAAACGAGCAGAAAGCGCCGAAATCCGGGCCCAAAAACTCGAAGAAAAATTGCGCAAACTGGGAATTGATCCTGACGCCTGATGCGAATCCAGGGTTCAATTTAGTTAAAGGTGGTTCCGTAATGGTAACCGTTCCCAACGATCATAAACCACAATTAACAACCATAAACCACCCTAAACAATTGTTCTTTTTAATTCAGCAACTCATAAATCCCCGCAATCCCCTGTCCGCCGCCTACACAGGCCGTAACCATGCCGTAGCGCTGGTTGCGACGCCTCAATTCGTTGAATACCTGGATAGACAATTTAGCGCCCGTGCAGCCCAGCGGGTGGCCCAAAGCGATGGCCCCGCCATTGACATTGACGATATCCGGGTTCAGTCCCGCTTCCTGGATGACGGCCAATGACTGCGCGGCAAAGGCTTCGTTCAACTCGATGAGCTGAATGTCTTCCAATTTCAAATTGGCCTGTTTCAAGGCTTTCGGGATCGCGGCGCAAGGCCCAATCCCCATATATAAGGGTTCGACACCCGCTACCGAACAAGCCGCCAGGCGGGCAATGGGTTGCAGATTGAGTTGTTTGACCATCTCCTCGCTGACAACCAGCACAAAAGCCACCCCATCGGAAGTTTGGGAAGCATTACCGGCCGTGACAACACCCCCCTGGGCAAAAACCGGCTTTAATTGTGACAGGCCTGCAACAGTTGTATCCCGGCGTACACCTTCGTCCGTATCCACCACATTGGTGACGAATACCCGTTTGTTGTCCTTCACAAATACCTCCTCCACGCTGATGGGCACAATCTCATCCCTGAACTTGCCCGCGTCGATGGCCGCAGCCGCTTTTTCATGAGAACGGAAGGAGAATTCGTCGGCGGCTTCCCGGCTGATCCTGAACTTTCCGGCTACCGCCTCTGCCGTGATACCCATGCTGACCAGGTAATCGGGCGTGGTGCTGGCCACTTTGTAACTCGGGGCCAGTTTGTAGCCGGTCATGGGGATCATGCTCATGCTTTCGGCGCCGCCGGCTACATAAATATGCCCCATACCCGCCCGGATCTTGGCCACTGCGATGGAAATCGTTTCGAGGCCCGATGCGCAATAGCGGTTCACCGTCATGCCGGGAACCGGTTTGCCAAGTGCACGCACCGAGATCTGCCGGCCGATCTGCAGACCCTGCTCGCCTTCAGGGTTGGCGCAGCCCACAATGAGGTCGTCCACCAGGTTGGGGTCGAGCTCAGGGGTTTGAGCCAGCAGGTGTTTGATCACGTCGACCGCCAGGTCGTCGGAACGGTAATTCCGGAAGCCCCCTTTTTTGGCTTTTCCAACGGCGGAGCGAAATCCTTTTATGATGTATGCTTCCATTGTTGTAATTGATTCGATTGAAACGATTGAAACGATTGAAACGATTGAAACGATTGATTCGATTGATTCGATTGATTCGATTGATTCGAATCTAAAAAATCGAATCAATCGAATCAATCGAATCAATTCCTAAGCGGCTTATTATTCTGCAACATATACTGAATGCGTTCCAACGTCTTGGCTTCGCCGCAAAGGCTCAGAAAAGCTTCCCTTTCAACATCCAGGAGGTATTGTTCGGATACCTGGGGGGCGCCGGTGAGGTCGCCGCCGCATAGCACCCAGGCGACCTTGTGCGCGATCTTGATGTCATGGTCGCTGGCAAAACGCCCGAGTTTGAGTTCGTTCGCGGCGGCATAGAGGGCGGCAAGGCCCGACCTGCCCATTACCGTAATATCCTGGCGGGGAATGGGCCGGGTATAATTTTGAGCCAGTTCGATCACCTTCTGTTTGGCTTCGGCAATATTCCGGTCCTTATTCATCACTACCGTATCGCGGCCCGGCAGCAGGTAGCCGTAATTGAAGGCCTCCTGGGCGGAAGTCCCGACGCTGGCCAGCGCAATGGTTTTGAATTTATCGATCAGGGTCGGCATTTGGACATCGCCTTCAAAAAAGGCGTCGGAGGCGCGCAGTGCAAATTCTTTGGTCCCGCCTCCGCCGGGGATGAGCCCCACGCCCACTTCAACCAGGCCGATATACGATTCGGCGGCTACTGCCGCAGCGTCGCAGTGCATGAGGGTTTCGCACCCTCCGCCGAATACATAACCCTGGGTGGCAATGACCACCGGTATGCTCGAATAACGGCAGCGCATGGTGGTTTGCTGGAAATAATTGACGGCCATGTTCAGTTCGTCAAACTCCTGCTGGTAGGCCATCATGGCGATCATCATCAGGTTGGCGCCCACTGAAAAGTTGGCGGCGTTGTTGCCGATGACCAGGCCCTTCCAGTCGCCCTCTTCCGCCAGTTGGATGGATTCGTTGATGCCCCGGAGCACCCCCTCGGCGATGGTGTTGTGCGGACTGGTAAACTCCAGGCACAACACGCCGTCGCCGATATCGTGGAGGATGGATTCGGTCGTTTTGTGGACGGGGGCTTTATCCCGGTAATTGTCCAGGATAATAAACGAACCCGAACCCGGGATCACCTGATACGATTTCGTTTGAATATCGTAATATTTCCGCAGTCCGCCCTCGCGTTTGTAGAAGGATTGGAAGCCGTTGGCGGCCATTTCTTTTACCCAGGGCGCGATGCTTTCACCTTGCGCTTCGGCCAGTTCCATGCCTTTTTTGATGCCCAGGGCATCCCAGTATTCAAACGGGCCCATTTCCCAGGCGTAACCGCCGCGCATGGCGTCGTCGATGCTGTACAGGTGATCTGTGATTTCCGGCACCCGGTTGGAAACGTAGGCAAAAAGCCCCAGGAGAGAGCGTTTGATGAGTTCTGCGCCCTTGTCGTCGAGTTTGAAGATCTCCTGGATGCGTTTGTCCAGCCGGTCGATCTGTTTGGCGACCTTGAGGCTGGGCAGGTCGTCGCGTCCCGGTTTTTCGTATTCCAGCGTTTCCAGGTTCAGGGACAGGATCACCGGCCTGCCCTGTTCGTCGCGTTCGTTCGTTTTTTTATAAAAGCCCTGACCCGATTTATTGCCCAGAAATTTATGGTCGAGGAGGAATTGCAGGTATTTGGGGATGACAAAGGTCCCGGCCTGTTCGTCATTGGGGCAATTGTCGCGGATGCCTTTGATGACGTGGCCGGCGGTGTCGTGCCCCACGAGGTCGCCCAGCCGGAAAGTGCCGGTTTTGGGCCTGCCGAGCGCCGGGCCGGTGAGTTTGTCCACTGTTTCGATCCGAACGCCCAGTTGGGTAGTCAGTTCATAGATCTTTGCCATGGCGTAGACCCCGACCCGGTTGCCGATAAAAGCCGGCGTATCCTTGCACAAGACGGTTTGTTTGCCGAGGTAAACGTCGCCGTAATGCATAAAAAAGTCGATGACTTCCGGACTGGTATCGGCCGTGGGGATGACCTCGAGCAGGCGGAGGTAACGCGGCGGGTTAAAAAAGTGCGTACCGCAGAAATGGCGGCGGAAGTCTTCGCTCCGGCCTTCCGTCATCAGGTGAATGGGGATGCCGGAGGTGTTGGAGGTCACCAGCGAGCCGGGTTTGCGGTAGCGGTCCACCTTTTCGAAAATCTGGCGTTTGATGTCCAGCCGTTCCACGACCACTTCGATCACCCAGTCGCAATCTTTGATCTTTTCAAAATCGTCGTCAAAGTTGCCGGTGCGGATGCGGGCGGCAAAGTCTTTGTCGAACAAGGCAGCCGGTCTGGATTTGATCGCTGCCTGAAGGGCATTTTCGACGATGCGGTTGCGGGCCCGGGGCTGGCTTTTTTCGGCCTCGTTCAGGTCAAAAGGCACGATGTCGAGCATCAGGACCTCCAATCCGATATTGGCCAGGTGGCAGGCAATCCCGGCGCCCATGACACCGGAACCCAGGACCGCTGCTTTTTGAATTCGTCTGCTCATTCGCTGTTTGGTGGATGGTTTTCTTGAAATTGATAAAAGGTATAAACCGGCGTCACCCCCTTGGCAAAGTAAGTAAACAAAAGGGGTTCGCCGGAAGTTGCGCAAAAATAGCGAAAATTCGCTAATTCGCCAAAGGCTTTACAGGATCGGGCGGATTTTTAACAAGAACATTGCGGGAAAGACCCTGGTTGGGGCGCCGGCCTTGCGCTTCCGGGCCGCAGGTTCGGATCTTTTGCCGGAAGCGCCGCAAAAGGTTAAAAAGATAACCGGAAACCGGGCGGGCAACCGGATTTGATTGCTCGTTTCCATCTGCTTCGGTTGGTTAGATACCGGTCCGCTGGACCGGGAGGCGTTCTCATCGTGGCGGAAATTACAAAGATGCCGGTCCGCCAGACCGTTTCGTGGCAGACCGCTATCCAAAATTCACGGTAACAACTGCAAGCGCCGAAGCAAACATTGGCCAGGACGGGCATCCAAAAAAACACTTCACCTTGTGATTCTTTATAAAAATGGCAAACGCTTTTATCAAGTTAAACAGAATGGTCCTTGGTAGTATAAACAATAAGAGACGGGTAAAATATTGTGGAACCCAAATTTCATTTAAATAACAAGGTTGCAAAATTATACAGATTATTTCTCCACACCGGCCAGGTATGTCCGCCCGGATATTCGCTGTAGGTATACCGGATGTTCATCTCATCAAATTTTGACAGCATGGTTTTACAATTGTCATAAGCAATATCTTCTTTTCCGCCCATTGTTACCCAAAGTTGTTTCACGTTGTTGTTGATGGTTGCAGCATGCTCTTTCATGAATGCATATTGCGGATCGGATAGCGTTGGGTTGTTTGCAAACCAGCCTGAACTGAATACGCCGAGGTAAGCAAACAGATGGTTGTTCCGGATGCCCGCATGCAAGGTTTGCAATCCACCCATGGATAGTCCGGCGAGCGCCCGGTCTTTGGAATCCGTTTTGGCGCGGTAGTTCTTCTCCACAAAAGGAATGACCGCTTGCTTCAACTCGTTCTCAAATTGCTGCAACGTGCGTTCATTAAAACCGGCAATACCCCCGCTGCCTATATTGCCATCCATCATCACCACCAGCATAGGTTTTGCTTTTTGTTCGGCAATCAGGTTATCCAGGATTAAATCTGCCTTGCCTTGTGCAGACCAGCCCCGCTCATCTTCACCACCGCCATGCAGCAAATACAAGACAGGATATTTTTCATTTACATCGGTATCATACCCCGCAGGCGTATAAATATAGAAACGCTTCCAGGTATTCGATACCGTTGAATAGTAGCGTTTCATTCTTACTTCTCCGTGCGGCACGTCTTTCAGTGCATAGAATGCTCCGTTCTTCGAAGGAATTTCAATGCCGGCTGCCATGCGCCCCATTCCATAAAAAGTTTCGCTGGCAGGATCAGCCAGTGCAACGCCGTCAATCAAAAGGGAATAATAATGAAATCCTTCGCTGATGGTATCGGTTGTTACCGTCCAGAACCCCTCGGCATCTTTTGCGAGATCATATTTCCTGCCGAGATCTACCTGTACTTTCTGTGCATCAGCCGCTTTGATTTTAAACATCACACGGTTGTCGGGCAAAATTTGCGGATACCGGGCCGACCGCACGTTGGTAACAGCAGGCGCGCCCAACACCGTAACCGAAGGAAGTAACGAATGATCAACCGGCTTAAAAAGAAATTGCGAAAACATATACAGATCATTTTTCCAGACGTTGAAATCATGACCTCCCGGCTCCACATAAAAAATATGCGGAACATCTTTCTCATACAAATAATCATGCGTGCGTTTACTGAACGACATCAGTCCATCCGCATCGCCACATGAAATCCAGAGCAGTTTCAACTTTGTTTTTGTTTCCTCCGGATTGGGAACCAACACTTCCGGCAGCTTTGTATTTGGCGCCGATGAAAATCCACCTACCCAGGCAAACTTATCCAGGTTGCCCAAACCAAAATTCAGCGACTGTCCTCCACCCATCGACAAACCGGCAATCGCACGATGTTCAGGATCTTGATAGGTCGGATATTTTTTTTCAACAAAGGGAATCAGATCATTCAACAAATCTTGCTCAAAAACAGCAAACGCCTGCACCCGGGCGCTGTCAAACATATTGCCTACTGCCCGGTCGTCTTTCATGGCCCGCCCG
>CAZLEF010000074.1:0-27829 GCA_964558465.1 uncultured Lewinella sp.
GCCTTCCATCAAATTCCAGGGAAAAGGCGATCCGGTGACCACGTGTTTCAGGAACAACTCCCATTGGGCCTTGAAAGCGTTGTCGTAATTTTCCTGTGCGGGTACTTTCGACCAATCCTCAAAAAAGTTGATGGGTTGGGGTACATCGGGGTTCCAGACCGGTTTGGGCGTATTGCCGTAGTGCTGGATATGGCATTCCCGCAATCCGGCCACAGCGGAACCCTTTGAGCCATCGACCTGGAGGGTTAGCAGGTCGTCGCGGCGAACCCGCACGGTCCAGGAGGAATTGAAATGGGCGACGATCCCGTTTTCCAGTTCAAAGGTAGCGTAGGCCGCATCGTCGGCAGTGCAGGCGTAAGGGCGGCCGTTTTCATCCACCCTCTCCGGAATATGGGTTGCCCCCAGGCAGGAAACGGCCTTAACTTTTCCAAAAAGGTTATCCAAGAGATACCGCCAGTGGCAGAGCATGTCGATGATGATGCCGCCGTCGTCCTCTTTGCGGTAGTTCCACGAGGGGCGATTCGGCGGAATGGAATGGCCTTCGAATACCCAATAGCCGAATTCGCCGCGAATGGACAATATGCGGCCGAAAAAACCGGTCTGGATCAGTCTTTTCAGCTTGAGCATCCCGGGTAGCCAGAGTTTATCCTGTACCACCCCGTGTTTGACGCCTTTGGCCTCGGCCAGCCGGTACATTTCAAGGGCCTCTTTCAGACTGGCGCCCGACGGTTTTTCGCTGTAGATATGTTTGCCGGCTTCGATCGCCTTTTGTACACATTCAAACCGCTGCCCGGTGACCTGCGCGTCAAAGTACACCTGGTTTTTGTCGTCTGAAAGCGCCTCCTCCAGGTTGGTGGTCCATTTTGCTGCGCCCGACAAACGGCTCAATTGCTCCAGTTTTGCCGCGTTTCTGCCCACCAGAACCGGCTCCGGGATGATCACTTCATCCTGCCCGGTCCTGACCCCGCCTTGCTCGCGGATCGCCACGATGGACCGCATCAGGTGCTGGTTGGTCCCCATGCGGCCGGTGACGCCGTTCATGATGATGCCGATGGATTGTTTTTTCATTTTTACTTTTTTGACAGGGCCGTGGTTCGATTGGTTCGATTCCTCAAATCAACGCATCAACAAATCAACAAATCAACAATTGATTGGCAGGCCGCTTACCCTCCTTCGTCCGACGTAGCCTTTAGCGTAGTCGGATCACCCCTCTCACCCTCCTCCGTCCGACGAAGCCTTTGGCGCAGGCGGGCTCACCTCTTCATCAAATCCAAATAACTATCCACGACCCGCTGCAATAATACTTCCTGGGGCAACTCCCAAAACCGGGTTGAAAAGATCTCCACTTCGTAAAAACCTGAAAAACCAGCCTGTTCTACCCAACCGGCGATCTCGCGGATCGGGATGCAGCCTTCCCCCATCAGCCCCCGGTCCAGGAGTATGCTTTCCAAAGGGTATTTCCAGTCGCAAATATGAAAGGCAAACAGATTTCCGTTCCGCCCGCACCGGGCGATCTGCGCCTCCAGTTTGGGGTCCCACCAGACATGGTACACATCTACCACTACGCCAACCCATTCCGAGCCAAAAGACTCGGCAAGTTCATTCGCCTGTTCAAGGGTATTAACGGCCGACCGCAAATCGGCGTACATGGGATGAAGCGGTTCTATGGCCAGCTTAATTCCATTGGCCATGGCATACGGCAAAATGGCTTCTATCCCGTCGCGGATCTGCGCCCTGGAAACTGCCAGCGGCTGACGCGGCTCGGCGCCGCAAACCAGCACCAGCATGGGGGCGCCGATGGCAGCCGCTTCGTCCAGCATCTTTTTAGTCCTTTCGACGGCCGTCCAGCGGTCTTCTTCCTTTAATGCCGGGAAAAACCCGCCCCTCACATACGACACGACCTCCAGCGGAAACTGGCGAATGAGCTCTCCCGCCCTGACGCTTCCCATCGGCGTTACGGCTTCCTGCCAGACGCTGATGCCCCTCACGCCGGCCTTGGCATAATGGTTCAATGCTTCCTCCAGCGACCAGGGCCTGGTCGTTTGGGTGTGGATGCAGAGTTTGGAAAGGTCAGGCGTCATCCTTCAGATTTTTTAATGGTTGTTAATTGTTTGTCCATAGGACTCTCCATAGGAGTTCCATGAACCTTTGGAGGGGTAGTTTGAAATTGTTTGGGATTGTTTGGGATTGTTTGGGATTGTTTGGGATTGTTTGGGATTGTTTGAAATTGTTTGGGATTGTTTGGGATTGTTTGGGTTCCTCGATTCTTCGATTCCTCGATTCTTCAGTTCCTCGATTCTTCAGTTTGGAGTTTGGGGTTTGGAATGGTTTGGCTAAACGCAACCAAAATCATCCTCCAAAAAAAGTATAATACCGCCGCCCTTCCATCACCCTTTTCAGGTATAGCGCCGCCTCCCGCGCATGATAATCTCCCCACATGCTCGATTCGCCGCGCGGAATTTTTGCACCCGGCGGAATATAATCCCAGCCGTTCGGCCGGTGGTAGACGGAGTGCAGGATGAGGCCCTGGTGTCCGGGGTCCGTACTGAGGTAGGGTTCGTCCAGCAATGTGTCCAGCACGGTCAACCCGGCTTGCCAGTAGCGGTTTCCGGCTTCCTGCCCCTTCGATTTCAGATAATGACCCAGCCGGAGCAGGCCCTGCGCCCCGATGGCGGCGGCGGAGCTGTCCACCGGTTCAAATTCGTTGAACGGGTCGGCCGGCCGGTTCAGATAATCCCCGAGCCGATGCAGGTCGGGCGCCCCCGCATCCCAGTAAGGAATGCCGTCTGCCGGGGTATGGTCGATATAAAAATCGCAGGTAGCCCGGGCTGCCTTCCCGTAAATGCCGGCCAGATAATCGTGTCCGCCGAAAAGTTCCAGTCCGGTTTTATCCATTGCATCCAGGCATTCCAGTTGTTCTGCGAAGCCGGTCATGGCCCAGGCCAGCCCGCGGGTCCAGGTGGTAAACCCCGAATACCCCTGCTGGGAATTGGGGCATCGGTAATTGCCGTCGTTGGTATTAAAAATGCTTTCATGGGCGGTACGGCCCCAGACATCGTAATGATCGCGGCCCTCCCCGTAGTACACCGAATAACGGGCGGTGGCCAGCGCGTGATGGACGGCCCGTTCCAGCAGGCTGGTGGCGCGGTCGTTTTCACCGCTCATGCCGAACCCCAGTTGGTGGCTCACCATCAGGCTTCGCAGGGAGCGGATCGTGTCGACAAACAGGGAATGCGGCCCGTTGAAAGAATAGATGAACCCGCCCCCCGGGATGCTGGTCCAGCGGCGGGCCTGCACTGCGCCGGAGACCTTCAGGGCCAGTTCGTACAACTGTTTTTCCCGTTCATGGTAAGGGATGCGGCCCTCGTTCATTAGCCGGAGCAGATTGCCGTAGGTGCTCACGTTGTTGAAGCCGTGGTCGTGTACTCCAAAATGACTGACATGGGGGGTCATTTTTTCAAGCGTATTCCGGCGGCCGTAATCCAGGAAATCCGTTTCGCCGGTGGCGTCAAACTGCAGGATCGCCGAGCCGAACTGGAAACCCTGGGTCCACTCCGTCCAGCCGCGGGAGGTATACTGCCCTTTGACGGTGAACACGGGAGCGCCCAGCGAAGGGTCGTACGTTCGCCCGATCGCATCAATTTTTGCGGCCGACAATGCCCAGAGGCGGTCGATTTTCGCGCGGAGGTCTTCAGATTTCAAGGATTTATTGAGGATCATTCCGGCAAAAGTGGTTATTCGAAAACGGGTCGGTTGTTTGAGGCGGTTAAATATAGGGATAGAAATTGGAATGGCAAGAGGTTGGGATGATTTTGGGGTGGTATGCCGGTTCGGGTTGGCGCCTCCTGATACATGTGTTCAGATGCCGGCCCGCTGGGCCGGATGGGGGATTTGGCCTTTGGGGCTACAAAGAGGGCGGTCCCAGGGGACCGCGGGCCGTTTTCTGGATAAGGAGCGTGATGTCTCAATGGGTCCCCCTTTGTGGTGGCCTGCAAAGATTATAGCCTTATGAAATCTGCCGGGATGGCGCAACACTTCAATCGGTCCGCTAGGACCGGTATCTTTGTAACATAGGGCTAATGAATACGGCCCCGGCCCATAGGGCCGGCATCTAATTTTTGATGAAAGCGGAAAAGCTATATACATCCACTTGACACAGATCCAGTGATCGGCAAATGCTTTAATCAAATTGCATACAAAATTCCTGATTGCAGGCATTATCCTGCAACCAAAGGATGCTTTCCTGATTTAAAGTTTGGTGTTTCAGTCGAAAAATTCAAACAAATACCGGGGATCATATTCCACCTCATATCGCTTCAATATAGCCAGGTATTCTTCACGAAATTTTTTCTTCAGGTGGTGTTCCGGTTGATTTAATATGTACTTGATTACCCGGTCCAATTCACTGCGGGAATGGGAAAAAGCCCCGTATCCGTTTTGCCATTGAAATTTGAAAGGAATAAAACCATTTTCATTAATGAAATTGGTGGATTCTGTTTTCAGCACATCCATTGTTGCAGAAAGGGAGATGTTCGGGTTTTGGCCAATTAAAATGTGGGCGTGATCAGGCATCAGGTAGATGGCCAGCAATTTGTGTTTCCTGTTTTGAAGGATGCCGGTCATGTACCGTTCGGTTTCCTCCCGGAAGGAAGGCAGAATAAGAGATTGGCGATACTTTACAGCAAACACGAGATGTGTGTAAAGCTGCGTGTAGGTGTTAGCCATAGCGCGTTGTTTTAGGTGTTAAAGATCAGAGATGGATGCAATTTAGGAAAAACTTTAATGGTCTCCCGCTGACATCCATTTTTTTTTGAACAATGATTTAATCCGGTATGGTTAACGGTGCGCCCCAATACATATGTTCAGATGCCAGCCCGCTGGGCCGGATGGGGATTTGACCTTTGGGGCTACAAAGAGGGTGGTCCTAGTGGACCACAGGGCGAGGCGAAAAAACTTGCCAACAAAATGTTCTTTATTAAAGAGAGTGGTCCTGGTAGACTGCGGGGCTGTTTTTTGTACAGATGTGGCGCCTTATCGGTCCGCTAGGACCGGCATCTTTGTAACATAACAGGACCAATCTCTTTATCGGTCCGCTAGGACCGGCATCTTAAACATACGCCCATACCATCCTTTCCTGCCACTAATCTTTTCCCACCTTCGGGAATCCAAAAATTTGATTTTCTACCAATTTCCTTACATTTGACAATTCATCCAAACCGCTTACCGTCACCATGAAAAACACCCTTACCCTCCTCGTCCTGTTAATCGCCGCAACCCTCCGCAGCCAGTCCTACGACAATCTGACCCGGCAACTGGATTCCATCCTTCATCAATACAATATCCCCGGCGCCCAGGCCGTCATTGTGAGCAAGGACAGCATCCTTTGGCAACAGAATTTCGGATACGCCGACCTCGCCGGAAAACAACCGGTGTCGGATGAAACCCTGTTCCGGATCGGCTCCATTACCAAAAGCTTTGTGGCGGTGTCGGCTATGATGCTGGCAGAAGAAGGCAGGATCAGCCTTGAAGATAAAGTGGAGGACCTGGCGCCCGAACTCCCTTTTACCAATTCCTGGGAAAGTACCCACCCCGTGCGCTTCGTCCACCTCCTCGAACATACCGCGGGTTTCGACGACATGCACCTGTTGGAATACGCCACACAGGGAGAAGGCTGGTCGACCCTGCAAGGACTGACGTTCCACCCGCATTCCAAAATATCCAGGTGGAAACCGGGTACGCATATGTCGTACTGCAATTCAGGCCCTCAAATGGCCGCCTTTTGCATCGAAAAAAAGACGGGCAAAAAAATCGAGGATTTTATCGGTGAACGCATCTTCGGCCCGCTGGGCATGACCAACAGCAGTCTGTTGCCAACGGATTATGTCAAAAGCAAACTTTCCAAAGGATACCTGGGAGAGGACAACGAGGAAGCCCCCTACTGGCATATCACCGGCAGGTCGGCAGGCGCCATCAATTCCAATGCAACCGAAATGGCGGCCTACCTCCGCTTTTTCCTCAACCGGGGCAGGAAAGACACGGTTGCCCTGCTGAAACCCGCCTCCATCGACCGCATCGAACACCCGCAAAGCACCCTGGCAGCCAAGGCAGGGATCACGGAAGGTTACGGCTTGCATATTGCCAACAGCACCTTCCGCGGGGTTAAAATCTGCGGCCATTCCGGCGGCATGAGCGGGTTCCTGGCTATGCTGCGTTACGCCCCGGAAAAAGGCATCGGTTATATCCTGCTGATCAACAAAAGCGGCGACGGCTTCGGCCAGCTCAACGACGCCCTCACCCAGTTCATCACCGACCCGGACAATCAATGGAAAATGCCGGAACACCAACCCGGCGAATATAACCCGGAATTTACCGGATATTACCGGTCCGCTACCAGCCGCAACGAAGTAATCCGTTTCATGGAATGGCTGCCCGGCGTGTTGCAGATCAAAGAAAAAGACGGGCTGCTGTTTTACAAGCCCTTATTCGGCGAGGAGGAACCGCTGAACGTCGAAAAACCCGATGTGCTGCAATATTATTCGAAAAAAGGCGGCGGCGTGAAACTGGCGCTGTTGAAAGACGACGACGGCCGTACGATCCTGCAGGAAGCGGCCAACGGCGGGAATTATTACAAAACCACCCCGGCGGCGGTTTGGCTGTCCCTCGGCCTGGCCGTTTTCAGCCAGGTGATGGTGCTTTTTGCCATTATCGCTGCGCTCGTATGGATTCCCATTTCGATTTTTGGTAAAAACCGGATCGCCTACAAACGGGCCCGCATTTACCCCCTGCTGGCGGGTTTGTCCTGGGTCGGTTTTGTCCTGTTCATCACGCTGGCCCAGACACAGGGGGATGTGCTGATGAACCTGGGCAAGGCTTCTGTCTGGTCGGTGGGCATGTTCGTTTTCAGCCTGCTCGTTCCTATTTTCTCGTTGTTCGCGGTTTATTACAACTTCAAATCCTTCGGAAAGCCGGTCAATAAATGGGCGCGGGTGTTTTTTACCCTTTCGAGCCTGGGCTGTTTGCTGATCTCGGGTTATCTGGTTTATTGGGGGGTTGCGGGGTTGAGGATATGGGTTTATTAGAAGGTTAAAGTAGAAAGGATAAAGGTTAAAGGTGGGCGGGGTGCAACTGGACGTTTACCCACCTTTTTGGTTTATCTCAAACCATCAAAAACTCCTCCGGATAATTGACCATTCCGGAAACGCCTTCCAGTCCGTTTTCCACCAGTTCGATGGCCATAAGATTTTCGGGTGGGACGGGAAAGGCGGTTTTGATGCCCCACCGGTCGGCCCTGGAAAACCCGAACCTGGGGTAATATTCCGAATGGCCCAGCACAACGACGGACCGATAGCCCAATTGCCGGGCCTTTTCCAGCCCTGCCCGGATCAGGAGCCCCCCGACCCCCTGCCGCTGAAATCCGGGTTCTACCGCCATGGGCGCAAGGGCGAGGCTGTCGGATGGATGCCAGTTGTCATCCACAATTTTGATCCTGGAAAAGAGGATATGCCCGATGACCCGGCCGTCGGCTTCGGCGACCAGCGACAATTCGGGGATAAAATGGGGGCTCTGCCGGAGCAAATCCACCAGTCGGCTTTCGGCATCCTGGCCGAAGGCGCTTTTCAGGATTTCCCGGATTTGGGGAATGTCGCCCGACGTTTCAGGCCGGATGACGGGGGGTAACGCTGCCATATCGGTGTTTTAAACCATCAGGACCGCAATATAAGCGTCGAAGGGGTATGGTTCAACCAAATGCTTTGTGATTCGACGAGTTTTTTCCAACTTTCAAGGCTGACCAGCATCAGGTCTTTCCGATGCAGGAATTCCTTTTCAATTTTTTTCTCTCCCATCAGGCTGATATGGTTGGGGGCGATTTGTTCGATGGCCCGGATGGCTTCCCGGATCTCCGGGTTGTTTTTTATTTGCCCGGCCAGGTCCAGCAAGGTAACCTGGGCGCCCGAATGATGGATCAGTTTTTGAACGTAGTGGATCAGAAAAGTATCTTTTGCGTCAAAAACAGGAACAAATACCTGATCGGATTTTGTATAATTTTTATCGATAAAAATCCCGGCCGGAATTTCACATTTGGACAAGATCAGGTCGGTCCGCTCGTCAAACGGAGAAATTTCAAATAATTTTTCCTTCCCGGTGACTTTATTCAGAATGCGGTCGGGGTTGATGATCCTGGTGGTGAAACCCAGCACCTTGCCCAATAAACTGCCTTCAAAAATCGACTGCCCGATGCCGATCAGCAACAGGTCATATTCCCCCTGGTTGGCAACTTCGGCAATATCCGATTCCAGGTCATTCGAAGCCTTGAAAAGGGTGGTAACCTTCCGGTTGAGGTGTTGAGACTCTGCGATGACCGGGGCAAAACTTTCTTTTTCGTATTCGTCCATATTAAAATGGTGCAAATCACTGCTTGGCGAAAGATGCATGGCCGTGATGACCGCATTGCTGTTCAATTTTTTCACCATGCTGTCGGCAAGCCTGAGCAGCGATTTTCCGCTATCGGGATTCCCGAACGAAATCAATATTTTGTATTTGCTGATCCGGCTAATTTGCCGAAGGGCTATATTTTCTTTATTTTTAAACAACCTTTCAATTAAATCCAAAGCCGGACTGGTCATAAAGGTTGTCACCAGCGCCATGATCACCATCATGGCAAAAATTTCAGGGGTTAACACGCCCAGATCGTAGCCAATGTTCAGCACCACCAGTTCCATCAAACCCCGGGTATTCATCAGGGCGCCGATGATCAGGCTATCCTTCCAGTTCTGGCCGACAAACCTCGCCGCCAGGGCGCTGCCCAGGAATTTGCCCGCCACAGCCACCAGAATGATCCATCCGCAGGTTTTCCAGAGTTCGGGGTCATTTAATAATCCGATTTGCGTCCGGAGCCCCGTGAACACAAAAAACAGCGGAAGCAACAGAACAAGGGAAATATCCTCTACCTTTTCAATAAAGATATTCCTGAATTTATTGTTTCCGGGCATGATCACGCCTGCCATAAATGCACCGAACAGCGCATGAATGCCGATCACTTCAGTGGCATAAGAAGAAATGAGCAGCGTTAAAAAGAAAATGGCAACGACCGGTTTGCTCAGGTTTTCACGGGAAATATGCAGGTCGCCTACCCTTTTTAAAAATGGCTTTACAACCTTCAACATCAACACAACATAACCCACAGCCAGCAGGATCACGTAAATGGAACTGACAAAAGAGCCCGCTTTTACGATCGCGATGACCGCCGCAAGCAAACACCAGGCCGTGATATCATCCGCGGCGGCGCACGTAATGACCAGCGTACCCAAACGTGTTTTGTGGATGCCCCTTTCCTGGACAATCCTCGCCAGCACCGGAAACGCCGTTATACTCATGGCGATGCCCAAAAACAAACCGAAGGATAAAAATTGAACGCCCGGCGGTGCGAATGACGAATAGGTGAAATACGCAAGGCCCATTCCCAATGTGAACGGAATGACGATGCTGGCATGGCTGATGACCACGGCGTCCTGCGCTTTGTTCCGCAGCGCTTTCAGGTCGAGTTCCATGCCGATGACAAACATGAACAGGATCAGCCCGATCTGGCTGAGGAACTGAAGGTTGCCCAAAGATTGTTCGGGAAAAAGGGTAGCTGAAAATCCTGGAAAATACGTGCCCAGCAGGGAAGGCCCCAGAATAATCCCCGCCGCGATCTCGCCGATCACCGTCGGCTGTCCGATCTTTTTGCAGATCCAGGCGCAGATCTTTGCCGCTAAAATGATGGTGACGATCTGGGTCAGTAAAATGGCGAGCGGATGACCAAGGTTGTGCGTCATCGACTCAATAAATGCAGACCATTGATCCTCCTCCGTATCCGGAACAAAAATTTCCCTCCCAGCCTGAAGGAATTCCCCCTTGGGAACAATCCAATAAATGATTCCGGTACAAAGGCTGATTGTTCCAACATAAAAAACAGTATTCCGCCACTTTTTCATATCACTGCATTTTGGAGGGTATTTTCCTTACAAATATTGCAAAAACACCCGGCTTAATATCATGGATTGGAATCTGGTGTGGGTATTTTGTAACAAACTGGGAAAAAAATGGATTGAAACCGGGGCAGCGGCAGGCTGTGTGGTTCCGGCTAAGGTTTTATCTTTTTAATGAAGTCATTTCTGTAAGGTTCGCTTAAACCCAGTGAAAGTGGTTGCCCGGACGGCAGTATAATATGGGTGATGATTTCGTTATGTGAAAAAAACTGCACCTTTTTCAGCGCGATCAATTCTTTTTTATTAATCCGGCAAAATTGGTTGGTCGGCAGCAATTCAAGCAGCCGTTTAAAAGTAATATTTTTTAAAAGTATAATATTTCCATCCTGCAAATATGCATATTTATCCCGGCTGTCCATATCCGACACCTTTATATAGGATAGCTGGTCAAAAAACAACAGGATTCTCCCTTTTTCGGTATTGAGCTGGATGAATTTATTTTCGGTTTTATTTTCATGTATCCTTTTGACCGCTTTTTGCACGGCCAGTTGCAGGCGGTCCTTTTTTACGGGCTTTCGGACATAATCCACGGCGTTCAGGTCAAAAGCTTCCGCTGCGTATCCGGAATAAGCGGTTACAAAAATCACCGGCTTTTCATTGAGCAGATTGGCCAGTTGCAAACCGTTCATTCCTGGCATTTCAATGTCCAGAATGCACAGGTCAAAGTCCATAGTCGGGATCTCCTTCAAAAACACGTCCGGATGGTTAAACGCCTTTACCACTTCCAGTTCGGGCAGTTGTTCACAGAGCATTTTTAAATAAGCAAGCCCCGGCAATTCGTCATCGAGCAGCAAACATCTGAGCTTTGTGTTCAAGCAAATCGATTTTTAAATGGGTAATATAAACATCTCCTTCCGTGAATTTTTCCAGCTTGAAGTTGTTTTTATAATAAAATATAATCCAGTACATCCGCCAGTTTGTCGAGCGCAAAATAAGTCTGGTAGGCATGGGATTGAATGGAATTCAGGATATTTTTAAACAGGTGCGGATTGAGCCTGGATTCCAGGGATTCAAGGCGGATGGGATTCACCTTTTTTTCCAGTTCTTCAAACCTGGATTCAATTTCTTGTTTCTTTTTTTCCGATCTTTTCAGCCGGATCAGCATATAAACCGTCAGGGCCGCCAGCGCAACGGCAAGGACCGATAAAAGGAATAGGAATTGTTTCAGTACGCCGGTGTCGACCTGCATCCTGTTTCATTTGCAGGTAAAGTTAAGGAATTGAGATCGTCTGAGACCCTATTCTCCCACAAATATGGAGGTTTTCGTCCGCATGAATTTTATTACGGTGCGCTGCACCTGCTTCTACCCGCCCCTGACGGGGCTACAGATATTTCGCCCCTAATGGGGCTAGAGCCATTTCGCCCCTAACGGGGTTTTAAGCAACATTCGACCAGGCGGCGTCCACCGTCCACCGTCTATCGTCTATTGTCCACCGTCTATCGTCCACCATCTGCCGTCCACCGTCCACCGTCTATCGTCCACTATCTGCCGTCCACCGTCCGACGAAGCTTCAGCATAGGCGGACACCAATTTTCATTACCGTTTCACAAACTTCATCATCTCCACCTCCTGCCCCTGGTTTGCCCGGAGGATATAGGTCCCGGCGGGCAGGTCGTACAATGGCAGTTCCCGGGTCAACGATCCGGCCGGGGCTGTATAGGCGGCCAATTGCCGGCCGTTGAGGTCAAATATGCGCAGGTCGGTGGGCTGATCACCGGAGAGCGACCATTCCGCGACCAGGCGGTCGGTGGCGGGGTTGGGCGACAGGAGGAGACCCAGGCCCGTGCCTTTCTCCCCGAACCGGATGCCGATCACCTTATGCAGGGTGGCTGCGCCGTCGAAATCCACCTGCCGGAGCCGGTAGTAGTTCATGCCGTGCAGGGGTTTTTCGTCAACCAGGGTATAGGTCTGTTTTTCGTAGGTTGTGCGGGCGCCGGTGATGCGGCCGATCTCGGCAAAGGTCTTGCCGTCGCCGCTGCGCTCTACGGCCATGTAGTCATTGTTGACCTCCGACTGGGTCGACCAGGTCAGCTCGATGGTTTTTTCCCGCTTTTTGCCCTGGAAGTGGAGGAGTTGGATGGGGAGGACGACGCTGGATAAGACACCGAGGGAATAGGTGTGCGATACGGATGGGGGTTTGATGTCCAGGGTGGGCGTGCCGGAATGGGTTCCGGAAAAGGTTATTATCAAAAAGGCGTCGATCAGTGCCGGTGTAAAAGAAAAAGTGGGTTCGATGATGCCGTTCACGGTGGCGTTGCCGCCTACGGAAATCTGTCCGTATTGAGCAGAGGATGTGCCGTCGATGTCCATCTGGAGGGTACCAGTGCTGTTCAAAGTGAAACTACCGCCCGGGGAACCCAGGTCGGAACCGCCCAAATCCAGAATCGCGCCATTGTTGACCGTGAAGTTGATGGTGCCTGAAAATGCACCCGGGCCTGTATACACTTGGGGCGTCCCGGAGCCGTTAAAAAAGATATTCCCGGCGGAGGATCCGGAACCGGTTTCCTGGAGCGTGCCTCCTGTATGGGAGAAATCACCCGCTATATTCAGGGTACCCGCGGCATCGTTTTGGGAGGAAATATTGTAATTGCCGGAAGAATGGTTGAAATCGCCGCCGATGGTTACAGTGGCGGTAGAGGATCCACTTGAACGCTGGGTAAAGATCCCCCCGGTTTTGGTAAAATCACCGGTTACATTCAAGGCCGCCGCCCCATTATCTTCTTTCAAGACGAAAAGCCCGCCACTTATACTGAAATTCCCGGAAACGTCGAGGGTTCCATCTCCGTCGTCGCTTACAACCACAAAATTCCCGGAGGTCAGGATAAAATTTCCACCCACAGAGATCGTTCTGTCCGTACTAGAATTCGTAAGCCGAAGATCCTCGCCGTCATTTACATTTGAAATGGTCAGGTTTCCGGCGCAGGTCAGGCTGGAGTTCATGGTGACGTTACCGGAAAGGTTATTTTCAAAAGTAACGTTCCCAAATGTTTGGCTCATACCACTGGGGTAGTTGCCGGTGATACCCGTAATGGTGCAATTGGAAGCGACATCCCAGGTAGCAGTGGGTGTCGTACCGCCGTCCTGATCATGTTCGTAGGTACTGCCGCTGGCAAATACAAGTTTGGAAGTTGTCGCGCCGTTAATGGCATCTTGATTAATAAACGTACCGGTTACCGTCGCAACAACGTTTGCAGCGCCTAATTCGAAGTCGGAATCGTTTGTATAGGTACCGCTGATATCGGCAGTCGAAGACGCTGCGAGTGCAATATTTTCCAGAGTTGAACTGATTGTCAGCGAGGAGCCGTTTGCAACAACCAGATCATCTCCGGTTCCGTTGCCGATGGTTAATGTTTGAGTCATGCCGGGGCCGGATAAAGTAACATTGGTACTCCCCGATATTGTCAGCCTGCCGATAGTTTGTGTAGGCACGCTGGAAATGGTTTTTGTACCGCCGTTGCTGATCACCAGGATGTCGTTTGTTGCGGGAGAAGACCGGGTTGGCGTCCAGTTGGTGGATGTAGTCCAAGCGCCGCTTCCAGCCTGATTCCAGGTATAAGTGGTTTGTGCCGTCAAGGCTGGCATCAGCACAACCAGCATGACCTCAAGGCAAATGGATTTATATCCGATCAGATTCGACCATTGTCCTTTCAAGCGTAAATAGTTGTTCATGGCGTTCAATATTTAAACATGAAAAATAAATATATATAAAAGACAATTCCTTTTACTCAAACCGGTAAAATGCAGGCGATTATTGGGAAAGCCAATGATGTGATAGCCAGGTTATCTCATAGCTGAAGGGCAGGCAAAGATACAAAGAATTATCTGATCCGATGTGTACGCCCACATAAAAATTTTGGCGTTCACCCGGTTGATCTGTTTATTCGTTTATTGTTTATCTATTAAACGAATAATGTCGTTTTATGTCAGGCGGCAACTTTGGGTTGCCTCCTGACTATAAATTTTCAACGAATTGTCCATCAACAACTTACATCATACCAAACGATCTCCTGAAAAGAATGAACACACTGTAAATTAAATTCATTACCGCTTCACAAACTTCATCACCCCAACCTCCTGTCCCTGGCTTGCCCGGAGTATATACGTGCCGGCGGGCAGGTCGTACAACGGTAGTTCAGGTATGGCCGATCCGGCGGGGACCGTGTAGGCGGCCAGTTGCCGGCCGTTCAGGTCAAATATACGGAGGACAACGGACTGGCTGCCGGAAAACGACCACTCGACGGTCAGCCGGTCAGTAGCGGGATTAGGGGAAAGGACCATGCCCTGGTTTTCTTCCCCGAACCGGATGCCGATTACCTGGTGCAGCCTCGCCACCCCGTCAAAATCCACCTGCCGGAGCCGGTAGTAGTTCATGCCGTTCAGCGGCTTTTTGTCCGTCAGGGAATAGGTATGTTTCTCGTAAGTCGTCCGGGCGCCGGCGATGCGGCCGATCTCAGTAAAGGTTTTACCGTCTCCGCTGCGTTCGACGGCCATATAGTCGTTGTTGATTTCCGACAAGGTCGTCCAGGTCAGCACAATCTCTTGATCCAAGGCCTTGCCCTGAAAATCAAACAGTTCGATGGGCAAAAGCCCGGTGATTGTGAGCACCCCGAGGGCATAACTCGCGGAAAATAAATTCGGGATGATCGACACCGTCGGGGCGCCGCTGTGAGCCCCGGCAAAGGTGAACAGGGAGAAGTTGTCGTTGATGGCCGGCGTAAAAGAAAAGGTGGGTTGGATCGTGCCGTTGACCATCACGCTGCCCCCCACGCTGACCTGTCCATAATTTAGGGGGATCGTGCCGTTGATGTCCATTTGCAGTGTGCCGTCCAGGGTAAAATCACCAGCTGAACCGATCAGGTCAATCGCGCCCAGTTCCAGTACGGCGCCGGAATTGACCGTAAAATTGATGTTCTGGGAAAGGGTGCCGCCAGGCGTGTAAACCTGGGGCGTACCGGGACCGTTAAAAAAAATATTCCCGGCCGAATCGCCTTCCCCGTTTTCCGTGAGCGTACCGCCGGTCAGGGAAAAATGGCCGGCCAGGCTCAGGTCGCCTTCGGCCTCATCCTGGTTTGAAAGCGAATATATACCCGAGGAATGGTTAAAATTTCCACTGACATTGACCACGGCAGTGGAACCGCCGCTGGTGCGCTGGATGAAAGCGCCGCCGCTTTTATTGAAGTCGCCGGCGACATTGAGTTCGGCGGCGCCGTTGTCGTCTTTGAGGATAAAAGATCCGCCGGTCATGTTGAAATCGCCGGCTACATTCATTGTTCCGCTGCCGTTACCGTCTACGACCACAAAATTCCCGGAGGTTTGGGTGAAATCGCCGCCTACGAAGATCGACCGGTCTACCCCGGTTCTGGACAGGCGGAGGAAATTGCCCGTATTGACATTTGAATACGTCAGGTTGCCGGCACAGGTCAGATCGCCGGACATGGTTACGTTGGCGGTAAGCGCGCTGCTGAAGGTAACATTTCCAAAAGTCTGAAGCATACTGCCCGGATAGACGGCGTTCATGCCGGTAATCGTGATGTTGGAATTGGGGTCCCAGTCGGCTGTCGGGACCGAACTGCCGTCGACGGCATGGATATAATTCCCTCCTGAGGCAAAAGAAAGGTTTAACGCGCTCGAATTGAACGACCCGCCGTTGTGGGTCACCGTGCCGGTGACCGTGGTCACGCTGTTGGTGGCGTTGTAGATCCCTCCGTCGTTGGGCCCTTCCGTATTCACATTTAAAGCCCCCGCAATGGAAACGACATTTCCCACGCCCAAAAAAGCGAGGGTCAGCGACCTGACGCCGGTTCCGGCATTTCCGGTCAGGGTAAGGGAACTGCCGCTTTGCACATCCAGGGCGGTACCGGCGTTTGAGATCCTGAGTATACGCTGCCCGATACCTGTCGTCGCCAGGGTAACATCCGTATTCCCGGACACGATCAACCTGCCGATGATTTGGGTCGGCACATTGGTGATGGTCAGGGTTCCGCCGTTGTTGAAGACCAGGATATCATTGGCCAGGGGCACGGAACGGGTAGGGGTCCAGTTGCTTGAAACGATCCAGTCGCCTCCCCCTGGCTCATCCCAGGTATAGGTGGTTTGGGAGAAGCCGGAAATAATAAGGGAACATAAAACACCGGTCAAAACGGCTCTCATGTTACCCGGTTGGTTTGGGTACTGTAATAATTTCCTCATAGTATATTAATAATTAAAATGAACCGCAACCGCTAAACGAAGGGGACCAAATACAAGTTTGTACCAAGAAGTTGGAAGGGTATCGCAAAGTTGCGAAAAAATCAGATCAAATCCGCCGCGCCCGATAAAGATTTTTTTCTGCGCATATCCAGCAATTTTGTTTAGCGGGAATTATTACGGTGCGCTGTGCCAACGGATGTTGCGACTCTGACAGTAAATGACCATTAAAGGGCCTTAAGGGGGGTGAGATCACCTTACCTGCCCACTGAAACGACTGATAAACGGTTCAGGCACAGCGCACCGTAATAAATGGCTTCCTTGACAATCGCTACTTCAATATTTCAATCTTGGTATGCGGATAAGCCACTACGATTCCGGCTTCAACGAAGGCTTTATTGATATTGCGGTAGGCGTTGAAGTATACGTCCCAGTATTTCTCGGGAGTGGCGTAGGGTCTTACCGCGAGCACCAGATTGTTGTCGCCGAATTTTTCAATCTCGATGGTAGGTTCATCCTTCAGCAGATCGGGCGTTTTGCCGAGGGCGGTTTTGATGATGTTTTTCACTTTGTCAAAATCCTCTTCATAAGGCATGGCCACGTTCAGATCTACCCTCAACTTGCCGTGCGTGGTGAGGTTGGTCATAATGCCGCTGGTGGCGATCCCGTTGGGAATGATTACTTTTTTGCCATCCAGGGTTTCCAGGATGGTATTAAAGACCTGGATCTCCCGGACGTGCCCCAACTGCCCTTGTATATCGACCAGGTCGGCCACCTTATAGGGTTTGAAGATCAGGATCATGATCCCGGAGGCGAAGTGGCCCAGCGTACCCGAAAAGGCCGCGCCAATGGCCAGACCCGCGCCGGCGATCAGGGCTGCAAAGGCGGTAATTTCAATGCCGACAATCCCGGCCACCGTCAAAACCACCAAAACTTTCAATATAACGGAAAGCAAAGACTGGAGAAAGGGCACCACGTCCTTGTCGAGGCCGGAACGACTCATCGCTTTGCCGGCAATTTTGGAGAGTCCGGATGCGATCCAGAAACCGATGATCAGGACCAGAATCCCGGAAACGAGTTTAGGGGACCACAGCAGCAGACTGTTCATCAGGTCCTCAATGCTTTTGGAAAAGTCCATAAAATAGTGATTTTAATATTGTTAGTATTCGGATTTTGACTGGAAAAGGGTTGTTTGGGTTGTTTGGGTTGTTTGGGGTTCCTCGATTCCTCAGTTCCTCGGTTCCTCGGTTCCTCGGTTCCTCAGTTTGGGGTTGTTTGGGGTTCCTCGATTCATCGATTCCTCGATTCCTCAGTTCCTCGGTTCCTCAGTTTGGAGTTGTTTGGGGTTGTTGGGGGTTCCTCGATTCCTCGGTTCCTCAGTTCCTCGGTTCCTCAGTTTGGGGTTGTTTGGGGTTGTTTGGGGTTGTTTGGATGGTTCCTCGATTCCTCGGTTCCTCAGATCCTCAGTTTGGGGTTGTTTGGGGTTCCTCGATTCCTCGATTCCTCGGTTCCTCAGTTCCTCGGTTCCTCAGTTTGGGGTTAATCAGCAAAATCGTATCAATCGTATCAATCGTATCAATCGTATCAATCGTATCAATCGTATCAATTAAAATAAAACCCCGCCGTCAACCCCCCGTCAACGACAATATTGGCCCCGTTGATGTACCCGCTTCCGGGTTGGATCAAAAAAAGGACCGTTTGAGCTATTTCGCCGGGTGAACCTTGTCTTTTCGCCGGGATGCGTTGGAGAATGCCGTCATAATGGGCTTCGTTTGCAGCGGCCCCCATACCGGTTTCCACATATCCTGGCGAAATCAGGTTGCAGGTGATGCCCCAGGCGCCCCATTCTACTGCCAGGGATCTGGTATACCCCACCAACGCATGTTTGCTGGCCGCATAGGTTGATGAACGGGCGCCGCCGGTTACCCCGTACACGGATGCGATATTAATGATCCTGCCGAATTGGTTTTCCTTCATGTGGGGCAACAATTTTTGCGCGAACAAAAAGGCGGCTTTCACATTGGTGGCAAAGATCAGATCCCACTCTTCTTCCGACACCTCGTCGGTCCGGTGAAAAGGCCCCCCGTAACCCGCGTTGTTGATCAGAATAGAAGGTGTGGGCAGGCCGCTTTGCGCCAATTGAAGGAATACGTCGTTAATTGCACGGCTTTTTGTGATATCGCACGGTAAGCAGGTGCAAGTTCCGTTTTTTTCCCGGATTTCCGTCGCTACCTTGTTTAATTTTTTAAGGTCTCTGGCCAATAAAAGAGTGTGAACCCCCTGGCCGGCCAACGCAACTGCAATGGCGGCGCCGATACCCTGGCTGGCGCCTGTGATGATGGCGGTTTGGTGCATAGGAGTTTGGATGGTTTGGGTGGTTTGGGTGGTTTGGGATGGTTTGGGATGGTTTGGGATGGTTTGGATGGTTTGGATGGTTTGGGGTGGTTTGGGTGGTTTGGGATGGTTTGGGGTGGTTTGGGGTGTGGGGGTGGTTTGGGGGGGGTTGGGGGGGGTTTGGGGGTTTGGGGGGGGTGTCCTTCCTCAGTTCCTCAATTCCTCCCAAAAGGGGTTCTTCGGACAATTCCTCACCGCCCATGCCCTAAGGATGGTCGCGGAAATAACTGTCAGGTTTCAAGATTTCAGGTAATGGGGATATAGTTCCTATTAGGATATAAAAAGAATGAGGTGAAACGAAAAATCAAACACTATGTAAAATCAGGAAGAACGCGCACTCGGCTGATTTTCACCTCAATGTTTTTAACGGAGACGGCGCGGGAGGCCGTCCGGTACTGTTCGAACGGAGTGAGTTTACCGGGCTAGCGTTTTTTGGTTACTTTTTGGGGCAATGCCAAAAAGTAACAAAAGATTTAAAACAACGCCAAAATGGATAAACCTACCCGCCGTAAACATAAGATCACTAACAGGGTCATCCTTAATGAATACACCTAATTTGAGTTATGCACTTCCCTAAAACCGATATCACCGGCGCCTCAAATCTGACAGTTATTTTTTCAGCGATCCTAAGGGGCAAGTAAACCTGCTGGCGGTTAAAAATTCCTCCGCGCCTTCTGCGCGGCACGCACTTCCTCGATTCCTCACAATAACCCGTCAATAAACCGGAAGTTCGGCATCAAAGTTAGTTCCTCCAGGCGGCTCACCAAATTTTGTTCGATAATGAAACAGACTGCCGCAGCCACCTGTCCGGGGGTGATCATTTCCCGGGTATCGACCCCGGGCGATTGATCCCAGATCCCGGTTGATACGGCGCCCAGGGTCAGCAGGGAAGCTTTGATGTTCTGGCCGGCGTATTCCTCGTTGATGATCCGGGTCAGCATGCCGATCGCCGCCTTGGAAGCCCCGTAGGCGGCATTGTTGGGCAATGGCGTCCGGCCGGATACCGACCCGATATTGATGATCTGCCCTTGTTTTTGAGGAATCATTCGTTGCAGGCTTTCGCGGATGCACAAAAACGGACCGTCGAGGTTCACGTTCATCGTCCGGCGCCATTCCTCAAATATGATCTCGGCAACCGGCTTGAACAGGAAAACGCCGGCATTATTGATCAGGATGTCGATGCCGCCAAACCGGAGATCCATCCACTCAAACAGGGATCTTACGCTGCCGGGGTCGGTTACGTCCGTCGGTTTGTGATAAATTTGCCCGGCAACCGGCGCCTTTTCTGGTTCTTTTCCAGGACTGTCGATGGAGGCGTCGATCACTACGGCGCTTTGCTGCGCCAGAGCGTTACAAATGGCGGAACCGATGCCGCCGCTGCCGCCTGTGACGAGGACGATCCTGCGATCCGGAATTTTTGGTTCGTACATTTCTGCAGGGAATTAATCAATGCCTTTCCGCGCCGTTTGATCTGCGGATATGCCTATTTTGCATTGACTGATCGACGGTGTAAGTTTACAGCGCAAAAATAAACCATGAAGTCCATAGTTTTCCTTTGCCTGCGATGGAGCAAAATTAACACAAAGCTTTATATTGAAAAGACGTACACTTATTTTTAAGGACCATGCAAAAAATCACCCTCCCCACCGCCCGAGCCTTCATCCTCCACGAACAACTCCTGGCCGGCCACGACCTGCCTTCAGGCCCCGGAGGCGCCCACCGCATCATCGAAAAACTTGGCTACGTACAGATCGATACCATTTCCGTCGTCGAACGGGCTCACCACCATGTATTCTGGACCCGCCTGCCGGATTACCGGCCGGATTACCTGAAAACCCTGGAGGAACAGGAACGCAAAGTATTCGAATACTGGGCACACGCCGCTGCTTACCTGCCCATCCGCAATTACCGGTACAGCCTCGTCCGGAAAGCTGAAATTGCAGGCGGCGACCTGTTCTGGGGCTACGAAAAAAATCCGGAACTGATGCAGCATGTACTGGACCGTATCCGCGCCGAGGGCCCCCTCATGTCCAGGGATCTTGAAAAAGACCCGGAATTGCATCCCCGGGAAATGTGGACCATTCACCCCGTCAACCGGGCAGCCCGGGAGTTATTCATGGCAGGCCGCCTCATGACTACCTACCGCCGGGGATTCCAAAAGGTGTTTGACCTGACCGAACGGGTACTCCCTCAAACGGTTGATACCTCCCTGCCCTCCGAAACGGAATACTTCAATCACCTCATCCAAAGGGACCTCGCCGCCCACGGCCTGATGAAAGAACGGGAGATCGGATACCTCCTGAAAATCAACCGGAAAAAATTGCGGGAGACCCTGCATCAAAAAATCCGCTCGGGCGAATTGATCCGGGTCGCTATCGAAGGCCTTGATAAGGAACTCTATTACGCCATGCCAGAACCTTTGGAAAAATTTCTGGATCGCAAACAACCTCACCCGCCATTATTCCATATCCTCTCGCCGTTCGACAACCTGATCATCCAACGCAAAAGAACGGAGGAACTCTTCGGTTTTTCCTATACCCTGGAATGTTATGTGCCCGCCGCCAAACGCGTCAACGGCTATTTTTGCCTCCCGATGTTGTGGGGCGACCGGTTTGTCGGGCAGATCGACCTGAAAGCCGAACGGAAAAAGGGCGAGCTGTTGGTGCAAAACCTGGTTTGGGCGCCTGGCATCCAGCCCAAAGATTTTTTGCCTGCATTTCGGGAGAAACTGGCGGCTTTTGCTGCATTTAATGGCTGTGGTGAAGTTTCCGGCTCTTCCTTAAAATTTTGGTAGTGTCATTTTATGAGTGACAGGTTATAGTTGTGATTGAAACCCCGACCACCTGATCGAAAAATCAAATGCCACGCTTATTAACCGGAACCAAATTTTCCACCCCTGGGTTATTTAACAAATGCGGCAGACCTAACCGCTCTCACTTCAGCCGAAATATTTCAAAACATCCGATCATGACCGCCATCGTCCAAAAAATCCTGGAAAAAACCGGCCGGACCGACCTCCTGGACTTCCTTTCCAGCCGCCTTTCCTCCTCGGAATTGAACACCCTGTTTCTGGCCCTGTTCGACCTTAAAACCCAACATAAATCGCCTGCAGATTTGATGCGGCAATACGACTTGAACCGCCTCGTCAAACCCTTCGACCTCGACCCCATCCTGCTGCGGGAATTCGAATTGGTTTTTCTCAAAACCTTCTCCGAACATCAGTTCCCGCCCCTCGAATTATCCCCCGTCGCCCCGCTCGGCGCCTGTTCGGTCATCGGCGCCGTCGACCAGAAAAAGGTGGTTTCCGCCCTCCGGGGTACCGAAGTCCTGGCCGACGCCACCAACTCGATCGCCCTGCACATCTGCCACCTGAAAAAAAGCGGCCGTGCAACCGGGGATATCGTCCGGTTTTCAGCCGTCGAACGACATCTACGGGCCCAGCCGCCGCCGCCCATTCCGGGTTTTAACGCCCATTTCAAAATCGGCTGCCTGGTCACTTCAGGTATGGATACGGGTAACCTGCAGTTCGAAAAAAAAAGCCTGACCGAACAGATCGGCGCCTGGGCCGCCGCCCTCGACCGCAGTTCAGGCATACCGGTCGCACGCATCAAATTGCAACAGCGGGATGGCTACGGTGCAACCCCCGTATTGGAACGCCTCCACCATCACCTCCAGGAATCCTTCCCCGGCCTGGAAGTGGTTTCCGATCCGTCTCCGGGTGAAAACCAGTATTATCAGGGCGTCCAGTTCAAGATCGTGATCCAACTACCCGGACAGGAAAGAGGGATTGAAATTGCCGACGGCGGCTTCGTGGACTGGCCGCAGCAACTCCTGCAAAACAAAAAAGAACGGATGCTGTGCAGCGGGCTGGGGGTGGAGTTCTTGTTTAGAGCCCGCCTGCGCTAAAGCTTCGGCGGACGGGGGTCACCAAAAATCAAAATGCTCGGGCCGGATCAACACCGGTTTAAGAGAAGAATCGATCAGGTTGCTTTTTTTGACCAACGCCTTGAATTCCGGATCGATGCCGCAAAGGGCGTAATAAAAAATCATCCCCATTTCGAACCTTGAAAAAAGGGATTTGGCCGTGTCGAGAAAAAATGCCCTTTCAATCTCGCTTTCCTGGATGTAGGCCAGAATATGCCGGATATTTTTGAAATAAACCTCCAGGATACCGGTATCGGTGGTGAAAAGGTTTTTGAAGTAGTCGTTTACCATTACCAGGTCTCCGGCAGGATCGGCCGCTGTCTGATTTTTCAGCCTTCGTTTGTTCATCTGGTGAATATAGTAGACGCCCTCCCGGCCGGTCCGCCGGGTCTCTTCATTTCCGGATACTTCGGTATATGCGATCTCTTCCAGGTTTTGAAAATGGATATCCAGCAGTTTAAAAAAGTTGGTCCGCCGGGTGGGCAGGGCCTGAACTTTCATATCCGCTTCCACCTGCTGTTTTTTCAAGCCGCTGCTTCCCAGGTTGTTGATAAGGCCCAGGAGGTTGGTCCGCAGACGATCCAGCCCGATCTCTATTTGTTCGTAGGGCATCGTATTGATCGAAGAGAGGTACATCAGATCATTGTATTTACTTTTCAGCAATACAAAGTCGTTGTATCCCGCCGAGGATGGATCAATCACTTCTTCGACGGCTTCGATCCCAAAATTCAATCCTTTGGATACCCTTTCTTTTAATTGCAGAATAACATCGTTTGTTTCCATGTTCATCTGATATTTCCCGATGTGAAGGCCTAAATCTAGGAAATTCTCCGGAAATGCCCGGCTCCTTCGACTCCGCTCAGGCGCCTAACCAGCCACCGTAAGCCGTCTGCCGTCCACCGTAAGCCATAGGCCGTCTACCGTCCACCCGCGCCTGTGGCGCGGCAAGCTGTAAGCCGTCCACCATCTACCGTAAGCCGTCCATCCTCCACTCCACCCCGATCACCGCAATCGATATCCCGGTTCCCACTTCACCAAACAGACTGGTTTTAGGGCTGATCGCAAACCGGACCCCGAGATAAGCTCCATAGAGAAAACGCGTTTTTTGGGGCCTGATCCCATACAATTTTTCGATGGGGCCGAAAGGTCCGTCCAAAGATTTCACCTTCACCAACTGCGCGCCAAACTGGAATCCGCCATAGATGTCCAGGTTATCGGTCCGGGTGAAATGCGCCGCGGCCCGACCCATTAACTGGAAGGTTTGATTGCCGTAATGGCGCATTTCTTTTACGCCAGAAAGTAATTTTTCCATTTCATAGTTAGAATACCCAACCCCTCCTCCCAGGCTGAACTGGTCGCTCACCATCCAGTCCAGGCCCGCGCTGACCGGCGGAACCACCATCCGGGCGCCGTCCTTGGCATAGGTCGGCAATAAACCGATACCGAACCAGGCGTCGGTTTGTCCGTGTTTGAATATCCGGGTGGGTTTGTACGCCTGTGCATACAGCAGAGGGCCTGAAGCCAGCAACAATAAAATTGCAATTGTCGGAATTGGTAATGCTTTTTTCATGATATCGGGCTTTTTTTCCGGGTTTTGGAGCGCCTCCAGGTCCGGTTTGTTAAAGAATACGGTTCCAATTGACAATTCAGGATTTTGGCGAAGTGCGCATTTCGAGGTTGCGCCAGGCAATCAAGGGGTTGGGAGTAAAAGGGCCGGATTAACAACCCGGCCCCGATTCCAAATTTAATATAGGATTAAAAATGAAAGCCGTAACCAAAGAACACGGTCTGCATGCCGAACAGGCTCAGGCCGGCCATGAGAATGCCTGAAATGATCAGCAAAAACGGCAGGTAGACCGCTGCGCGCACCAGGCGGTGGGTCCATCCCAGGTGGTGCATGACCGGCAGCAGCAGGAACGCCAGGCAAAGCCCGAAAAAGGAGAACTGAAACATAAATACGCTGACAATGCCAAAAATAATGGCGCTCATGATCTCAAATCCCTGAACCGGCCAGGAGTCCGGGTGGCTGCGCTGGATGAAACGGGTCCAGGATTCGTGCAACTTGCTTTTCCAGCCGGAAACCGCATGGCCTGTTCCCTGACCCGACTGGTTGGTATCGCCGGTGACCAGGAAAATGGCCTTGCCGGAAATCATATAGGTCAATACCCCTATTGCAGATAACGGCCCTAAAGCGGCGTACGCTGCCGTGCTGTGGCTCAAAAATTTGAACATTCGCAGCGGCCGGTGCGCCAGGCCAACAATAAAACACAGCACAGGCGCAAAAAACGTGATCATGGTGATCAGGAAAAAATCAAGCGAATAGATCCGTTCAAAACCCGTTCCAAGGTTAAATACCGGCAGGGTGAATTCGGTTTGGCCCCAAACCCAGGTAACGATTTGGCTTTCACCGAAAAAATAAGGCAAAAGCAGGTTGGCGTCCACCATGAACAGGAAGTACAGGATCGTGAGGGGCAAGTTGAGGGTCGGGAACAGGATGTCCAGTTTTTCAGGCCAGGTGATGTTTTTGGCGCGGATCAGCCAGTTCATTTTTTTGGCCAGAAATTCGCAGGTGCCGCGGGTCCATTTCATATGCCGGACGCGGAAAGCGCGAACGGTTTCCGGAAAGTCTTCGTAACAAATGACGTCTTCTATAAACCGGCCGCGGTAACCCAATTCCCGGATATGAATGGCATACCCCAGATCTTCGCTGACGATCTCGGGGAAGCCGCCGATCTCCTCCCAACATTTGCGGCGCAACAGCGCGCCGTGGCCCAGGAACATAACGAAACCATAATCATTGCGCAGTGGTTGGTACCATTTCCAGTGCAGGTCAATGCCGATGCCGAGGTCCCTGGCCAACGGGCTGTCTGCATCTGGATTGGCGCGGTGATTGGCCTGTACAAATCCGCACATCGGGTCAGCCTCCATCACGGGTACCAGTTTGGTGAGGAAATCAGGCGGCAGGATCTCATCGGCGTCCGCAATGGCAAAATAAGGCTCTTCTGTCGCTACATGGCCAAGGCCGAAGTTCATGTTCCCGGCTTTGAAAGCGCGGCGTTCGGGCCTTCTGACTACCTTTACCTTGCCGGGAAAACGGTTGGCAAAACGGTCAACCCGCAATTGATAAGCCGGGTCGCTGCTGTCGTCCAGGATATAAACCGTGTAATTGGAATAATCCTGCCGGACGCAGGAAAGGACGCTTTCCTCCACAAAATCGTTGCAGGTGGTGTACAGCAAGGCAACCGCCGGAGGCGCCTGGCCGGGTTTCAGGCGGATGTTTCCGGTTTTGCCGCTGTTGCCCGGTTTGAGTTTGTACCCCCAGGCAAACAAAACAACGGCGAGGTTATAAAGGCCATACAACCAGGCCATATCAATGAAAAGGATAAACACCGCCAGCGCAGCCGTACTCCCCCAACTGTACCCCATGTCCAGCAACGACCACAAACGGGGCTGAAACCAGATCAGCGCGGCTATCCAAAGACCAAACACCGTAACGTAAAGCCAGGGCATGGGTTTGCGCCGCTGGGGTACAAAAGTGTCGGCAACGGGTTCGGTTCCGGTCGTTTGTGTGGCAACCGGCGGCCAGGGAGTATCGAGGAAAGCGCTGGGAAACAAGTTTCCTTTGTGTTTAATATGTACCATTTTCTTTTTTTTAAGGGCTGCCGGCCGTTGATCTCCGGCAGCCAATTGTGAGGGACTAAACAAAATTGATTCTGGCCACGCCTGTGGCGTGGTGGATGTTAGATGCTGGATGCTAGTATCTAGGATCCAGTATCTAATATCTAGTCAATCCTCAGCCGGATACCCAGGCTGATCGCGCTCAGGTTGTCAAAAAATCCTTTTTCGTAGCGGTAGGAAGCCATCAGCCACAAAGGCCTGCTCACAGGCGCCACGGCGAACACATACCCGCCCGACAAGCGCCGCATGTTCTGTTCGCCCTGGAGTTGCGCCCATCCGACGATGCCGCCGGCGTTCAACTCGTAGCCTTTACCCAATTGCAGTTTGCCGTTTAATACCACCCGGTGGTCGTGGGTAAGGCTGTTCAGGCGGGTAAAGAAGTAGGTGGGTTCAAGCGAAAACCGGGAGGTGACCGGTATTTGACCGCCGCCGAACAACACCAGTTCGGTCGGCAGGTTTTTGGTAAAACCCGTCATCAGACCGCCCTTGATATGGGTGCTGTTTCCCAGAAAATAAACCTGTTCGACGCGAAAGGTGTACTGGGCGCTTTGATTGTCAAATTGGCGCAACCCGGCTTCAAACGTCGTTCCGGTTTCTGGAGTCCAGTTGTAATACCCCCCAAGACTGTAGACATTGCCCCGGATATCCCTCCGCAGCAGATCGAGGTTATCCACCGATAAAGAATGGTCGAATTTGGCGAAAAGCCGCAGTTGATCGGTTACCTGGCCGGCTACCTGCACCAGGCGGAGCCCTTCGGATCGCAGGTCGCCGACTTTGGAAACTCCGCCCCAGATATCCACTTCTACCGGGCTTCCGTGCTGACGCAACAATTCCAGTTGCCTGGCAGGCTCAGTCTGATCCGGCGCCAATGTTTTTGCTTTTTGGTAAGCTTTGGTAGCCTTGCCGCCCTGGCCGGATTCCCTGAACGCATGGCCGAGCGCCAGATGATATTCGTATTTTTCGGGGAAACGGTAGGTCAGGCTGTAAAACTGACGCACGGCCAATACGCTGTTGCCCGACCATAACGAGTTGTACGCCAGGCCTTTGGTGGCTTCTTCATGCCCGGGCGACTGACGCAGGGCCGCTTCGAAGGCATTTTGAGCTTTTTTATATTCTTTCCCCCATGCACAAGCATAGCCGAGGCCCAGGCGCGCGTCCAGATCTTCAGGGTTGCCCTGAAGGGCTTTTTCGAAGGATGCAGCGGCCTCCTTATGGTCGCCTTTCCAGGATTGGGCATAGCCCAGCGCCCGCCAGACCCGGTAATCTTCCGGGTGGGTGTTGAGCCATTGGGTGTAGATGTCGGCCGCCTGCCCGAATAACCTGGATTGCAGGAGCGGCTGAGCGGTAACAATGGGGTCGTTTTGCGCCGTCAGCCGGGAAGCGAAAGCCAGGCAGGCTACAAAAGTGATTAAAGCAGTTCTTCGATGGTTGCGTGTTCTCATTACCTTGCGTTTTATGTTTGCAAATAAAGCGCAGGATCAGGGCCGGGGAAAATCTATGTTCCCGAACGGGAAGAATGAGGGGCTGAAGGGGGGAATCGGGGACTTGGAGACTTGGAGATGGGGAGACTTGGAGATGGGGAGACTTGGAGATGGGGAGACTTGGAGATGGGGAGACT
>CAZLEF010000074.1:27929-34076 GCA_964558465.1 uncultured Lewinella sp.
TAGAGATGGGGAGACAGGGGGACGGGAGATTGTCGAACTGTGGACTGCGGACTAAAAAAACAACCGTTCCCTAAAAGAACTTATATAAATAAATCACATTTGTATCTTTTACGCGGGAAAAGCATTATCTTTGAGCAACGTCTGAATCCGTCATCCCTGTCACACATGGCCATAAAGAACAGGCCGGGTAAAAGATCCCAAAATGAAACGTTATTTACTCTCGACGACCTTTTTTTGTTTGCTGACCTTTTTTGCCGGCAGCCAGATCACCCTCACCAACGCTTCCTTTCCTGTGGTTGGGGACACGCTTTTTACCGCCATCGACAATCTGCCTTCCGGGATCAATACCGGCAGCGCAGGCGGTTCGCAAAACTGGGATTTTACCACCTTGCAAGCCCCGGTTACGCTGCAGAATATCGTCAAACCTGCTTCGCAGGGCCAGGCTTTCGAACAGTTTCCCGATGCGGACGCTGTCATGGGTTTCGGCAACCTCGGAGAAGGCTACTACAAATACGGCGAGAACGAGATCCAACTCATCGGCCTGGCCGGCCAGGATATCGTCAACCTTGGGCTCAACCTGAATACTCGTCTTCATCCGGCGCTTACGGACCGCAGGGCGCCCACGGATTTCCAGGATGCTTTTGATGAACAGACCAATGTAAATTTTTCCTTCGCATCCGAAGATCTGCCCAGTTTCATTTTGGATTCCCTGCCCATTACCCCGGATTCATTCCGCCTCCGGCTGAACATCCACCGGTCCGACGTGGTGGACGCCTGGGGTACGGCAACCATTCCCGGCGGCATTTATGATGTTCTGAGGATCAAGCGGGTGCAGGTGCAAAACGTACGGATCGACGCCAAACTCAGCTTCTTCGGCTGGCAGGATATCACCGATATTGTCCTTCAGTTTCTCGACGGGTTCGACGATGTCTTCGGGGAAACAATCCTCAATCAGTACTTATTCCTGAGCGACGAAGCCAAAGAACCCATCGCCGTGATCACGATGAACGCCGGCAATTCCGCGCCCGCAAGCGTAGAATATAAATCCAATTTCCTCATCAATAAAATTGAAGACCAGGGCCAGGTGAACCCCGGCGTAACGGCCTACCCGAATCCGGCCGTGATCAATGTCCGGTTCGCTTTTACCAACCTGCCCCCCGGCCCCTATCAACTCACTATTTACAATGTGCTTGGAGCGCCGGTCTGGAACAAAACCTGCAACATTTGGGGCGAACACAGTGAAAAAGTCGATATCTCCCGCTTCAGCAAAGGAACTTATCTCTACCAACTGGTTGATCAAAAAGGCAAAATTATTACAACCCGGCGTTTGGTGGTGATACAGCCCTGATCTGGATACTGGCCACGCCTGTGGCGTGGTGGATGGTCGTTTCGTCCGTAACAGGCATGCCTGGTGGGGGATGCGGGGATGCATTCTAAACAAATTTGGCAGCTTTTTGATCCAAATCCCTTTTCAATCGTTTTTATTTGCGGAAATCCCGTATAATAAAATCTGCAATCCCTTTTATCTTTGACGTTTAATACTCAAATTGCCTGCGAAATACAGGTAAAAGTCGCCTTTCAATCCAAAAGCTGCTCTAATGAAGAAAAAAAACGTCCGTTTGTTGTCGATCCTGCTGGCCCTGGTCATTTTTGCAGGAGCTTTTTATGTTTACCAGGCCAAACCTTTTTCCAAAAAACCGGAATCAGGCGGCGCGGGTGCAAATCAAGCTCCGCAACCGGCAGCTGGGGGGCCGATGGGCGAAGGCCCCATCCCGGTGACCGCAATGGTCATTTCCCCGGAAGAACTCCTGGATGTGATCAATGTTAACGGATCGACCGCGCCATCCGAAGAAGTCATCGTTTCAAGTGAAGTGCCGGGGAAGATCACCCGGATCCTTTTTAAAGAAGGCAGCATGGTTCAAAAAGGCGCCGCTCTCGTCCAACTGGACGCCGAAGAATTACAGGCTCAGAAAGACCGCCTGGCAGTGCGCAGGGAATTGACCGAAAAAATCGCGGCCCGCCTCAAAAACCTGTATGACCGCGAAGGCGTCAGTCTGCAGGAATACGAAATCGCCAAGGCGGAAGCAGAGCAGGTGGTAGCTGAACTGGAGATCATTAATGTTCAACTCAGCAAACGGACCATCAAAGCGCCCTTTGCAGGCCAACTGGGCCTGCGGCAGGTCAGCGAAGGCAGTTACCTGTCGCCGGGTACGCCGATCGTGAACCTGGTGAGCGTCAACCCCATCGATATTGAATTTTCCGTTCCCGAAAAATATGGCAATGTCCTCAAGACAGGCAGCGCCATCAATTTCAGGATCGACGGCCTGGCAGACGATTTCAGGGCGACCATTGTGGCCAAAGAACCCAATATCGATCCTGGTACCCGCACCCTTAAACTCAAGGCTTCCGCCACCAATCCGGGCGGCAGGATCCTGCCGGGCGCGTTTGCCAGCGTCATGGTCAACCTGCAGTCCTTCGACCGGGCGATCATGATACCGACCGAAGCCATCGTACCCGAACTGGGAAGCAAAAAGGTTTTTGTTTACCACGGCGGAAAAGCCGAAGCGGTCGAAGTCGAAACCGGGATTCGAAAAGATACTTATATCCAGGTACTCGGAGGCCTCTCTCCCGGCGATACCCTGATCACAACCGGGGTTCTGCAGATCCGGCAGGGCGCGCCCGTGGTGATTTCGGAGCTGCAGGTGGAGCCCTGACGCCCGTATCCGCCAAATTTATTTGACAGGATCCATCGGGCAAAGCGAAGTTTGAAGTTGCAAACTTCAAACACCGGATTTAGACCCGGTTTTAAATTTGATTTCAGGTCATTCAATTATACGCACATGAGTCTTTCGTCCATCAGCATACAACGACCCGTCCTGGCAATGGTGATGTCTATCGTCATCATCCTTTTTGGCGTGATCGGCATGAGTTACCTGGGGGTGAGGGAATACCCCAGCGTCGACAACCCGATCATCACGGTTTCCACCGTTTATGTAGGCGCCAACGCAGAGATCGTCGAGTCCCAGATCACGGAACCGATCGAGGAAGCCGTGAACGGGATATCGGGCATCCGGGCGGTCACTTCGGTAAGCCGGGACGGGGCAAGCAATGTCACGGTTGAATTCAACCTGTCGGTGGACCTGGAAACGGCCGCAAATGACGTGCGCGATAAAGTCTCTCAGGCCGTACGGCTGCTGCCGCCCGACGCCGAACGGCCCGTCGTTTCCAAAGCAGACGCCGATTCCCAACCTATTATCTTCCTCAATATACAGAGCAAACAGCGATCGCTGATGGAATTGACGGAGATTGCCAACAACGTCTTCAAAGAACGTTTGCAAACCATCGACGGGGTCAGCTCCATCCAGATATGGGGCGCCAAAACCTATTCCATGCGGCTTTGGATCGACCCTTCCAAACTGGCTGCTTACCAATTGACGCCGCTCGATGTACAAAACGCGCTTCAAAGGGAAAATATCGAGTTGCCGTCCGGCAGTGTGGAAGGCGCTTCCACCGAACTGACCGTGCGTACCCAGGGCCGCCTGAATACGCCGGAAGAGTTTAATAACCTGATCATCAAATCGGAACCCGGCCGCCTGGTTCGATTCCGCGACCTGGGCATTGCCGAATTGGGGCCTGAAAACCTCCGGACCAGCTTCAAACGCGACGGCATACCCATGGTGGGCAACGCTATTATTCCGCAACCCGGTTCCAACCATATCGATATTGCCGACGAACTCTACCGCCGCCTCGAACTGATCAAAAAAGACCTTCCGACCGACATAAAGGTGGACATCGGTTTTGATAATACCACTTATATCCGTGCCTCCATTTTTGAAGTGCAGGAAACCATTTATCTGGCTTTTGGACTCGTAGTGCTGATCATTTTCCTTTTTCTGCGCGACTGGCGGACGACCGTCATCCCGGTAGTGGTTATCCCCATTTCGCTGATCGGGGCGTTTTTTATCATGTATGCCGCCAATTTCACCATCAACGTACTCACTTTGCTGGGCATCGTCCTGGCCATTGGCATTGTGGTAGACGACGCCATCGTAGTGCTCGAAAATATTTATACCAAAATAGAAGCCGGAATGAACCCCCTGCATGCCGCAGTTTTGGGTTCCAAAGAGATCTTTTTTGCCATAATCGCCACAACGGTAGCCCTGGCTGCCGTTTTTATGCCCGTCATTTTCCTGCAGGGCATCACCGGCCGGCTTTTCCGGGAATTCGGGATTGTGATTGCAGGAGCGGTATTGATCTCCGCTTTTGTCGCACTCACCCTCACGCCCATGCTGTCGGCAAAGATCCTCAAAAAACGGGCCAGGGAACCCTGGTTTTACCGGGTTACCGAACCTTTTTTTGATGGCATGATCGGAGGATACCGCCGGTTGCTGGGGGGCTTTATGAAGGTGCGCTGGCTGTCTTTTATCCTGATGATCGCCACAGGGTTAATGATTTACCAATTTGGCAAAAAACTGCCGTCCGAACTGACCCCCCTGGAAGACCGGAGCAGGTTGAGGGGCAACGCCACCGCTCCTGAAGGTTCGACTTTTGAATACATGCAGGCTTATATGGACGATCTTCTGGCCGTCACTCAGAAAAAAGTACCTGAAGCGGAAGGTATTATTACCATCACCTCTCCTGGATTCGGAGCTTCCTCAACGGTCAATACCGGCATGTTGATCATTATCCTGAAAAACCCCGAGGAAAGAGAGCGTTCGCAGCAGGATATTCTCGACAATATTATGCCCGAACTGGGTAAAATGACCGGCGCCCGCACCTTCGTCAGTCACCAGCCCAGCATCGGCGGCGGGCGGCGCGGACTTCCTGTACAGTTTGTGATCCAGGCGCCGAATTTTGATAAATTAAGAGAAGTATTGCCTCAATTCCTGGACGAAGCGAGAAAGGACCCCACCTTCAATATCGTGGATGTGGACCTGAAATTCAACAAGCCGGAGATCCAGATCGAGATCGACCGCCAAAAAGCCCAGGATCTGGGCGTATCGGTACTGGATATTGCCCGTACCCTCCAATTGGGATTGAGCGGCCAGCGGTTCGGTTATTTCATTATGAACGGCAAACAATACCAGGTGATTGGCCAGGTACAACGCCAGGACCGGAACGACCCGCTCGATTTGCGCACGCTGTATGTGCGGAACCGCACCGGACAAATGATCCAGTTGGACAACGTCGTCAAACTGCAGGAACAAACCACCCCGCCCACGATCTATCGCTTCAACCGCTTTATTTCGGCTACGGTTTCGGCCGGCCTGGCCAAGGGCAAAACACTCGGCGAAGGCATCGAGGCAATGGAAAATATAAAAGCCAGATTACTGGACGACACCTACCTGACCTCCCTGTCGGGCGAATCCCGGGATTTCCAGGAAAGCTCCTCCAGCCTTGCGTTTGCTTTTGCCCTGGCGCTGATCCTGATCTACCTGGTGTTGGCCGCACAGTTCGAAAGTTTTGTGGATCCGTTTATCATCATGTTCACGGTTCCGCTGGCCCTGGCAGGCGCGGTGATCAGCCTCAATTATTTCGGGCAGTCGTTGAACATCTTCAGCCAGATCGGCATCATCATGCTGATCGGCCTGGTGGCCAAAAACGGGATCCTGATCGTCGAGTTTGCCAACCAGCGCAAAGACCAGGGCCTCAGCAAACTGGACGCCATCCAGGACGCTGCCGTTTCGCGTTTCCGGCCCATCCTGATGACGAGTTTTTCTACCATCCTGGGCACTTTGCCCATTGCTCTGGCGCTGGGCGCCGGCTCGGAAAGCCGGATATCGATGGGCATTGCCGTGATCGGCGGCCTCATCTTCTCTACTTTTCTGACGTTGTTCGTCATTCCAGGCATTTATTCCTATTTCTCCAGTTCAAAAGGAAAAAATAAAGAAATCGATATTCAGGAGATCGAACGGGAGGTGGCCGAACAGCAGCTGGCGGAGGCTTGATGGTTTTTTACCCGCCGGAGCCCTAAGGCGAAGGAGGGCATGGTTTCATGGTTTCATGGTTTCATGGCTTTTTACCCGCCGCAGCCTTCTCCGGTCACCGGGCCACGCATGGCGTGGGAAGTTGGTGGCGAAGGCGGGCATGGTCTAGTGCCTCCGGCACTAAATAATTTTACGATTTCAGCGTTATAGTTCATTGACA
>CAZLEF010000075.1:0-33924 GCA_964558465.1 uncultured Lewinella sp.
ATCAAAGGGCCTTCCTAGGCCGAGTAATTTGGCATTTGTTCTAATGGTTCTTTTATGGCTTGATTTTCCATAAAATACATCGAATTTTTTCAGCTTGATTTTCAATAAATCCGTTAACGGAACAAAACTATCCTGATAACGCAGATAGACGACTTCATTGTTCTTTTCCACAACATCCGGTTCATTCTTATCCAGGCGCTTCTGCATTAAATCCAACTTCTTTTCCCAATCATCGGCATCTTCAATTTCTTCTCCACGCGCCGCTTTGATACCAAGTTCGGGCGACCACAACAATTGTTCGGCGATTCCATTTATCCGAATTTCGATCCCGGGTTGAAATTGAGTTGCACCGCAAAAAAACCTTGCAAGTTGCAAAAATACCCTTAATTTTGTAATCCTGTTGGCCGGCGTAACTTCCCGTTCAGTGAGCGGGATATCGCATCAGCCCAAACAAGCGGGCATAGCTCAGTTGGTAGAGCATCAGCTTCCCAAGCTGAGGGCCGTGGGTTCGAGTCCCATTGCCCGCTCAGGTTTTTTAAACCCATTGGTCAAAACCAGTGGGTTTTTTTTGTCTCAATACCATTTTGTTTTAATCGTTCACCGCCTTCCCGTCCCTTAACTGAAGAATGCGGGAGGTTTTGGCCGCCAGTTCCATATTGTGGGTCACCAGGATCAGGGTGGCGCCGGATTCATGGTTGAGTTCAAAAAGGAGTTGTTCGACCATGCGGCTGTTGTCGCCGTCCAGGTTGCCGGTGGGTTCGTCGGCGAACAGGATTTTGGGCCGGTTGGCAAATGCGCGGGCGAGGGCGATGCGTTGTTGTTCGCCGCCGGAAAGCTGGGTAGGGTAGTGGTTCCTGCGCTCGCCGAGGCCGATGCGTTCGAGCAGCGCCAGCGAGGTTTTTTCGGCGCTCCGGTCGCCGCGCAGTTCCAGCGGGACCATGATGTTTTCCAGGGCGGTCAGCGTGGGCAATAACTGGAAGTTCTGAAAAACAAACCCGACATATTCGTTGCGCACGGCAGCCCGCCCGTCCTCGTTCAGGTTGTCCAGTTGTATGCCGTTGAGGATCACACTGCCTGTGGTGGCGCGGTCCAGGCCGGCGCAAAGGCCCAGCAAAGTGGACTTGCCGCTCCCGCTCGGGCCGACAATCGACAGGGTCTCTCCGGGCGCTACTTCAAAACTGATGTTTTCCAGAACAGTCAGGGAATGATCGGCGCTTTCGTAAGTTTTGCTCAGGTTGCGGACTTTTAGCATCGGGCTTTTTTGTTACCGAAAAATGAACAATTCACGAATGAAAAAGTTGCCCTTAATCCATTCAATCCTCCAAAGGTTCATGGAACTCCTATGGAGAGTCCTATGGACAATCAATTTGTTGATGTGTTGATGTGTTGATGTGTTGATTCGACCACGCCGAGGCGTGGCGTTCCAATCGAACCAATCGAACCAATCGGACCAATCGGATCAATCGAACCAATCGGATCAATCAAAAAATCTTCTCAATTCCCCCGCCATCAGTTCCGCCGCCTCCTCCTGTACAAAATGCCCGGCGTCGGCGCAGCGGATCACTTTTGCCCCGGGAACGGCTTTTTCCCATTTTTTCAGTTCGTAGGGCGGTACAAACCGGTCTTTCATACCCCAAAAAATGAGGAAAGGTTTGGATGCGATCTTTTCCCGCTGGTTCCAGAGGGATTGCCACCAGGGGCCGGCATTGAGCACTTCCTGCGCAAAGGTATAAGTGGCCCTTCTGGATGCTGCGTTGGGCAAGGCTTGCCTGTAATGGCGTTTGACTTCGCGGGTGAGTTTCTTTTTGTCGCCGAAGGCCATCGGCATGATGACGTTCACCGGAAAATTGAAATAATAGTACAAGGCTTTGCCGAACCAGGTTTTAAATACCCGGCCGGCTGAAGAATAATGTTTATCCTCGTTCAAAGGCCACATCCAACCGTTGAAAATGCTGATGCGTTTTACTTTTTCCGGAAATTGAATGGCGTAACTCAGCCCGATGGACAGGCCGAAATCGTTGGCCACAAGGTGAATTTCCCCCAATTGGAGTTTTTCCACCAGGCGCCGCAATCTCCGGGCGTGCCCCTGGCAGGTGAAGTCGGCGTTTTGCGGTTTGTCGGAAAGGCCCATGCCGAGGTAATCCGGGGCAATGCAGCGGAAATCCCGGCGCAATTCCCTGATCAGGTCCCGCCACCCGAACGACCATTCCGGCGTCCCGTGGCAAAACAGGATGACCGGCCCCCGGCCCTCGTCGATGTAGTGAATCCGGTGATCTTCGATTTCCATGTACCGCGATTCGAAAGGGAAGAGTTCGCGGTTGACCCAGTCAGTGTTCGTAGATTGCATGCAGATACTTTTTGATGAGGTGATTTTTGATGGCTTCCAGCGGGTAGACCGACGGGTTTTGCAACCAGTGAATGCAAATGCCGTCGATAAGTGCAAATAAGGCAAGCGCCTCCTGTTCCGGCTCCGGCGCCTTCAGTTTTTTGAAATGTTCAGCAAGTTGCCGGACGATGAACCCGTTGATCGCTGTTATCTTTTCTGACGCATGGATCCGCACTTCAGCCTGAAACCGCACCATCTGGGCCAGCCGCCAGAAGGCTTCCTGCTCCCGGATCAGGACAAACGACCGTTTGATATGCTCTACAATGGCCTGACGCGGGTCGTCGATCGTCCGGTAACCTTCCATCGTTTCGGCGATCTGGTTCAGCCCTTCGTCCATTATCGCCTCCAGTAAACCCGATTTGCTGCCGAAATGCCGGAAGATCAGGCCTTCCGATACGCCCGCCTCCCGCGCGATCAGGCTGGTCGACGTCCGGTCGTACCCTTGTTCGCCGAATAAACGAAGGGCGGTCTGCAGGATTTTTTCTTTTTTGGTCATAAAAGTGAGTAATCACTTACAAAAATAGAACATTTTTTTAAACCGCCAAACCAGAAAGGAAATTTTTTATTGGAGGATTGTTCACTTGGAATTTCGGGTCGATCTTCGGAATGTTCCTCTTTGTATCGCCGACGTCTCGTCGGTCGGGCCGTATGCCGTTATCTATAGGCTACAGTTGGCAGTCTTTGAGCCGTTAAGGTGGGGAGGTTCGTTTTCTATTGGTGCAAATTTATCTCATTAGTAATCAATGCCTTGCGTGGATAATTTCAGGCATAGCCACGCGGAATACCGGCATTGTAGTCCACCGACGAGACGTCGGCGGTACAAAGGAAGGCCGTTTAGGTTCAGAAATCGATATTCTATCAATATCCGGTTGTTTGGAAGCACAGCAAAGACCAAAGACTGCCAACCTCCTCCAGCACGCTTTAAGCCATAACTCAGGCGGGCGGGGATTGTCAATTGAAAGACTGGCTAACGCTATTTATTTCTCCCCCAAAGCCGCCTTCGTCCGCACCCGTTCCACCACCCACTGCCCTACTTTCCCGCCTTGCGCTACGCCGTTGTCGATGGCCGGCCGGTAATGGATGCCGCCGTACATGCGGCTGATTGCAGCTTCTTCGCTGGCTTCAAAAAAAGAATTGAACGAACGGGCCGGGAGGCCGTATTCTTCTTCCACATTGTCGGTATAGGCGAAGTTGTCGCCAAACAAGGAGGTCAACACGGTAGCGGCAGCCCTGGAGATGACACTATGGCCGCTGGTGTATTCCGGGAAAGGCGGCGTTTGCAAGGCAGGCAGCCATTCTTCGTCGATGTAGCGGTTGATCACCGTCTCGGGGCGGATCAGGTTGCTCCGGTATTTTTCGTCCCAGCAGCTTTTGAATCCTTCCGCTAACCCGATGGAGGTGACTGCGTAGGCCTCAACAGACTTCATGAAATCGGCCTGGGCTTTCCGGCAGGCGATCGCCGTGATACCGATCCAGTGGCCGCCCGGGGTGATCTTTTTGGTGGCGAACATCACGTGGCCGGTGTGGTGGGAAACATAAGGGTTGCAATCCCAGAATCTGGCAATATTCAATCGCTCCTCTTTGTCGGCTGCATTCAGCGCTTCGTACACTTCCAAAGTTTCCTTGTAAAACCGGCTGTTTTTGTCGATGCTGAATGGGGTTGGAGGCGGTGGGGCAAATTGCCGGGCCGAATCAAGCACCAGCGGCCGGATCTTGTTCCAGTGCGGCTCGATGGCGTCCATATAATCCGGAGGGGTGGGTTGCCACCGCGCAGGGTCTTCGCTGATAGAATATTTGGGGAAAGTGCGTGTCTGCGCGTAATTGTCGCTTTTTGACCATGCCTGGATATGTTTCGCAACGGCCTCACCATAAGCTACCGACCGTTCGAATACCGCTTTGGGCATGTTCAGGGCTTCAAATTCCGACATAATCACATTTCGGAACTCCTCCATCTTCTCCTCCGAAAAAATCAGGGATTTGCCGACGGTCAGGTAGGCGGTAACCGACGCCAGCGGGAAACAATATTCCTGTCCGGCTTCAGGTTGGGGCGCCTCCGTCAGGTCGCGTAATTGGCCGGCCAGCGATTGGTATTCCGGGCTGCCGGGCGCCATGGCCTCATATCCGGCGATGGCAGCGTAGGAATAGATCCGGCTGGCAACCGGTGGAGAAAAAATATCGTGGACAATGACGTCGGTGAGTTGTTTGACGGAGCGGTGGTAAAACTCCGGGTTCTGTGCGTTTTCCTGATAATTCAGATCCACCTTCTCGCAGGCTGCCAAAAATAAACAGGCTGTGGCGCAGATCATCCATTTAATGGTTCTCATAATATCCTCTCTTTAGCTTTTGCAAAGTTAGAAAGGCTATTGGAATTCCTTCAATTTTGATGGTTAAATCCTTCCCGGTCCTGTCAGAAAGGTTGCCCGGACCCTAACCGGAATACCGGAAAATGGCCCTTGCTGAGAAATTTCTTTGAATTGCCTTCCCATTCACCGGGCCCTGGATTTCCTGGCTCATGGTCGGGGGAAAGCTTTAAAAAATATCCTTTCGGGTAAACGATGGGCCGCATATCAGATTTTTTTCCTAATATTCGGACGGATTTTAACGAACTGCAGGGATTGTTATCACAAAAGAGGCCATTACCGGCTGTTTGAAGATCATGGAATAGTTCATAATTTTTAATTCAACCATCAAGAAATGGAACTCAGCATTTTAGACACCCCGCCCGATTTTGTGCAGGAAGAAATGAAGGAACTGATTGCCGACCTGGACATCTCGATCCCGCCCAAACGGCTGGACCGGAACCTCCTGATCGCTACCTGGAACATCCGGGCGTTCGGCGACCTGACGCGGGAATGGCATTCCACGCCCGGACAAAGCCCGCGCCGCGACCTGGCTTCCGTATTGGCTATTTCGGAGATCATTTCAAGATTTGATGTCATTGCCATTCAGGAAGCCAAATCCAACCTGCGGTCCTTGCGCGACACCCTTAAAAAGCTTGGCGAAAACTGGTCGATGATCCTGACGGATGTTACCCGGGGCGCCGCCGGAAACGACGAACGGATGGCATTTCTGTTCGATACCCGCCGGGTGAAATTATCCGGCCTGGCCTGCGAATTGGTGGTGCCCTCCGAATGGACTGCTGAAATTGACGAAAATGCCCTGATCAAACAATTTGCGCGTACCCCTTATGCCGTTGGTTTCCGGTCCTGCAACCATACTTTTGTGCTGGTTACCCTGCATATCCTTTTTGGAAAAAAAGAAAAAGAACGGTTGCCCGAACTGAAGGCCATCGCCCGTTGGATGGCAGATTGGGCCCGGAGGATGAACGATTATGAGCAGAATTTCATTGCTATGGGGGACTTCAATATCGAGGAACGCGGCGACCTGCTGTCGCAAACCTTTCTCTCGGAAGGTCTTTTCATTCCCAATGACCTGGAACAGGTAACCAGGTCCATTTTTGACGAAACCAAGTTCTATGATCATATCGCCTGGTTCAACGGCGCGAAGGGGATCCCACAGCTGTCGTTAAGATATTTGCAAGGCGGAAACTACGATTTTGTGGGCAAGGCCCTGAAAAATAAAAACCTGACCAAAAAGGATCTTTCCTGGCATATGTCGGACCATTACCCTCTTTGGGCCGAATTTTCGGTGGTTTAGCCTGTTAAGTGGGCAGTCTCAATAATCCTCGGTATCTTCATCAACCGGTTCTTCGTCCATTGAATCGAGATCGACCTCCATATCCTCTTCCTCGTCGTCTCCGCCGTCGTCCAGATCGTCGATATCCACATCCAGATCCGCATCATCCGCCAGTCCGTCAAATTCGAGGTCGTCTTCCGGGATGCCTGATTTTTCAAGTTTGATCTCCAGATTGGGGGCCAGTTCAAATCCTGCCAGGTCAAAATCATCATCGTCATCATCTTTTCTGACGGGAACAGGCTTGGAGCCCCCGGATTTTTTAATGACTTTGGTGATGATCTTGGGTGTGGAAGGTTCTTCTGCTTTTTTGATGTATGGAGTGGTTTTGGAGATCGGAGCGGTAGTCGTTTTTTCTTCGGCCTTTTTTTGCTCTTCATTTTTGGCGATCACGCTCTTGGTCGTTGTAGGGACGGCGAGTAGCCTCCGCTTTTCGATCAGGTCGCCGGTGACGACACAAATGCCGTAGGTTTTATTTTTGATTCGGATCAGCGCATTTTCAAGGTCTTTGATATACTTGCGCTGGCGGATGGCCATGGTGTTGAGCATTTCAATGTCGTTGTTGATGCTGCTGTCGTCCATCCAATCGCCGCCATGTTCATCTCCTGCGTTCTCGGTGATCTCGAGGATTTGGTCCTGAAGGGATTGTAACTGCTCATTGGCGTGCTGCAGCTTGGTTTCGACAATGACTTTGAACTCGTTCAAATCTTCGTCAGCATACCTGCCTGTACCGTTTGCCATATCTTATAGGCTTATAAGGTTAATGAAACGCAATGCAAAACTAAACGTAAATGCCGCGCAAAAGTCAATAAAAATTGGTGAATAAACCAAAAAAGTTGGACTAAAGATTTCAATGCTTGTTCTGCCATCAGTCAAGTCATGGAAATAATGGTGCAAAATTAATGGAAAAGGCAAAATAATACACCTTGCACAGGTGGAAAAGCAAAAAAAAATTGGTACGTTATAATGACTTATAACGGGCCAATTTTTTTTGTTTTTAGCGATTCAACAAGAAACGAAGCGCAGATCTTAGAACAGAGAGTGGATAAAGCGACTCACGCGAAACCACCACCTTCTTTTACGCTTATCCGCAACTTTGCCGTCCATTTTGACGGGGTTGGAAACGTGGATGCCGTTCATGTTCTGGTCCAAATGGAAACTTGTGCCAAACAAACGGGATTCATCGAGCGCAACGAAAGGTTTCATTTCTTCGCCGCAAAATTCCACCGGCCCTTCTTCGTACATGCGTCGCCGGTTACTGCCTCTCAGGATAGCCATGGTAAAAAATTTTTTTTGGGACTAACAACAGCTTTTTGATAGATCGAACAGCAAGCGAACGATAAAAATCAAGTTGCTATTGTGTCCTGTTCATGGGAAAATTAATACGATTCTTCGTATCGTTCAATCTGTCAACAAAATTAACATGAATTAATATGAATATCAAGTGTTTTGAAGACAATTTTGCAGGGTAAAGCACCCTTTCTTGTTTTTAAAATGTTAAATTTGAAAAAATGTTCAATCCTTTTATGCCGGAAGCTGCATTTACACCCAAAACCATTGCCCGAACGATCAAACCGGGGGATTTTGAAGCCCATCAGCATTGGTATCCCAAAGCCCTCAACGCGACCATTCACCCAATGGTGAATTTTTTTTTAAACCTCGAGCAGGAGCGGGTAATCACCCGTTATTGTCACCTGCATCCGACCGTTCAGCGCGAAGCGCTCCGGCATTGGCTCAATTACCGTTGCAAATATTTTTTATGGGCCGGCGCCGACCTCCTCAACGTCACCTCAGCAACCGGCAAACGCCAGATGGTGGTCATTGAAAACAACTCCTGTCCTTCCGGTCAAAAATCCATGCCCCTTACCGACGACCACCAGGAGCAAGGCGGCTACCGCTGGCTCATTGAGCGCACGTTCAAACCTTATATCGAACAAAGGCGGACCGGCCTGAAGGGCGACCTTGCGGTCATTTATGACAAAAACCCGATGGAAGCCTCCGGCTACGCTGCTGTTATTGCCGACGTCTTCCAGGAAGAGGTCTGGTATGTATCTTTTTATCAGAATGATCCGGATCCTGCCGTCCGGTTTCAGGACGGTGTGCTGATGGTCAGGGATGCTGAAGAACAGTGGCATCCGGTAAGGGCGGCCTTCCGCTACCTTACCCAGCGACCCTGGAACCGGCTGCCCGTTCAATCCAAAACCAGCATCTTCAACCCAATTTTGGCCTGTCTGGCAGGCGGACGCAATAAGCTGATCGCAGCTAAAGCGTACGACCTGTTTAATGCCGAACTGGAAGCGTCGGGACTCAGGGTCAATATGCCCGAAACCATCCGCGATGTAACCCTTGCCGAGGTACCCGGATGGGTGAAAAAAATGGGCGGTCAGGCGGTCGTAAAAGCGCCCTACAGCAATGCGGGGCAGGGTGTTTTTACGATTGTGAACGACCAGGAACTGAAACGTTTCATGCAATCGGAACATCTGTATGACCGGTTCATCGTTCAAAGCCTGATCGGAAATTATAACTGGAGTTCCACCAGTTCGAAAGGAAAGTTATACCATGTCGGCAATATTCCCAACAGCAAAGGCGAAACCTTTGTCGCCGACCTGCGGATGATGGTCAGTTCTACCGAAAAGGGTATCCGCCCCCTTTGTACCTATGCCCGCCGCGCAATGACGCCGCTGAGAGACAGTATCGACGCAGGGACGGATTCCTGGGATATGCTCGGCACCAATCTCTCCATCAAAAAACCGGACGGAACCTGGGATAGCGACACGAACCGACTTATTCTCATGGACCGCAGAGATTTCAACAAATTAGGCATCGGGGTGGACGACATGATCGAGGCCTATATCCAAACCGTGTTGTCCATGATTGCGATCGATAAAATGGCGCAAATCCTCCTCAACCGCCAGGGGGGCTTCCGGTTGAAATATTTCAAAACTTTCAACGACGACGAAGCCCTCATGAAAGAAATATTGCTGACCTGATCAAAACGATTACCGCGAAATCGCATTACATTAGCGCGCATTCAAAAAAAACTGTTCATGCTGTATGCTTTAACCAGGCCGGTAGCCACCCTGGCGCTAAAGATCAATTACAGGAATATTTACCTGTCGCATGCCGACCGCATCCCGAAAGGGGCGCCTGTGATCCTGGCCGCCAACCACCCCACTGCCTTTATCGAGCCTTGCATCCTTGCTTGTTTCCTCGACAGGCCGCTTTATTTTCTGGTCAGGGGAGATATTTTCAAAAAACGCTTTTATGCAGGGATCCTGCAGGACTTCAATATGATCCCGGTATACCGGATGAAAGACGGCGGTTATGAGAAGATAAAAAACAACTTCGAGTCCTTCGACTATTGTTCGGAAGCGCTCGCAGCCAACAAAACGCTGATGATCCTTGCCGAAGGCTCCACTCAGCAGAAAAAACAACTGCAACCCCTGAAAAAAGGAACCGCCAGGATCGCTTTCGGCGTTTTTGAAAAATTCCCCGACCTTCCTGAACTCTACATTGTACCGGTCGGTGTGAATTACACCTATCCCAACCACCCGGGGTCGGAGGTCATGATCAATTTTGGCGAGCCGATCAAGGTCCGATCTTATCTGGAAACCTACAAGGAGAATACCAGCAAAGCGATCTCCGTATTGACAGAGGATTTGAGCGGGCAGTTGTTAAAGAATGTGATATCCATCGGAAAAGAGGAGGACCATACCCTCGTTGAATATTTATTAGTGCTTTGCCGGACGGAATTGGACGCACCCAACCTGCCCGTCGTAAAACGAAAAAAAATAAACCGTTTCGAAACCGAAAAAGGGATTGCCGACTGGGTGAACGGACTGCCGGCGGAAGAAAAGACCGCGCTGGAGCATCCGGTTCAGGCCTATTTCCAGGAACTGTCCTGGTACGGCTTAACCGACAAGGGGCTTCGCCGGCATTCACCCTATACCTTCTATTTACTTGGGTTGGGCCTGTTGGCGGGGGCCCCGCTTTTTTTGTCAGGCCTTTTGTCTTCCTGGCCGCCTTTGCGTCTGGCCAGATGGGTGGCCGACCGCAAGATCCGGTTCATCGAATTTTTTGAACCCGTGAGGATCGTGGTCGCCCTGGTTGCCTATTTGTTATGGATCCCCTTGCTCCTGCTTGCAGGCGGCCTTTCATGCGGAATTTGGGGTGTTGCCGGAGCAGCTGTTTTTGGGGCCTCCGGGTATTTTTATGCACTTTATGGCTCCTGGGTGACGCGCTGGCAACAGGCAGCCGCATACCGGCGCACACCGCCCCTGATCCGGGCCAAATTGTTGAAACACCGCAAATCATTGATCCGCAAGCTTTCAGGCCTGATCGTGCGTTGAGGTTTCTGAACGCTTTGGGAAAAATCTTGTCCTCAGGATGCAGAAAATTAAAACAACCCGTTCACAATTCGGGAAATATCATGTATATTTGCCTATGTAGAAAAAAAATAGTCTTTAGAATAGTCCCTAAACATAATTTTCCGTTTCTTTGCTTTGGTGAAATAAAAATTTCCTGCAACGGCATGCAACCCGTTCGATTTTGAGGTTGCGCCATACTTAACCCCGTTTACAGGCATACAGGACATTTTTATCTTTACATCAGAGAGAGCGCGTTTTTTGGGGCCCTGTTCCTGCTCAGGATACAGGGCTGCTTTTTATTGCTCGTTACAGATTGCCTTTCGATGAACAAGGAAGCTTTGGCAGAACTTTTTTACCGGGAAATTAAACGGATTGCCGGTAATAACGCGCTGGATGAGACTGGTAAAACAGAAGCGCTTTACCAATTGTTGCAGCGGCTGATTGTTGAAGTTACCCGAAAGGAGCAATTTTACTTCTCTACTTTTTTTGCACGTCTGACTTATGCCTGTCATTCCTTCCGGCTCGAAAAATCGCTCCAGTTCTTCCTGCACTATTTCCGGCGAAAGGCGCCTGGTGTTCAACCGGCAGAGGCCGCACAGGTTTTCCAAACCGGGCTCAAGGCTTTCGGGCTTGCCGTTGAATCCATTCTGGAGGCTCCCATACCCCTTGATTTGCTATCGGAAATGCCGGAAAACTGGCCCGTTTCCTACCGGCCTGCGGCAGTAGAGCGGTTTCTCCCAGTTGTCAGGGTTTTGGTGTTGGAAGAAAACCGGGCAGAGGAATATCTGCTGGTCCGCCAGGAAAACGCTCCTGAAGAGGTTCGAAAAGTGCAGTACAATGTCGCCGACCGGAATGAATTGTTTACGCCTTCGATCCAGGCCATCCGGAAAGTGACCGGATTTCCCTGTGTGATCAACCTGCTGGAAGTGGAAGTGGGAAAGGATGGCGTATACCGGCCCCGTGCCTTTGTGCTGGAACCCGACTATCTGGTGGAAGTTTCGGCGGTCGCCGAATGTTTCAGGGCCAATGAAGCGGATCCCTGGCAGTATTTGTTAGGCCGGTTCCTGCCGATGGAGCAGACGCCGGCCTTGCTGCTGGGAAATATTGCCAATTTTTTTCTCGACGAGTTGATGACCAATCCTGCAGCCGCCTATCGGGATCTTCTGGGCAAGATATTCAAACTGCATCCGCTGGCTTTCAGTTTGTTGGGCGATCAGGAGATCAGGAAGTTATCAGAGGAAGCCCAGGCGCATTTCATCCACCTCAGGCAATTGGTGGCTGGAGGGCTGGAAAAAGAAGGTATTGTGCCCGCCCGATGCAATCTCGAACCTTCATTCTATTCCGAGATGTACGGTTTGCAAGGCCGCCTTGACGTTTTACACCTGATAACGGATGAAACCCCCGCTCGCGGCGCCATTATCGAATTGAAAAGCGGAAAAGCATTTATGCCTAATATTTACGGACTGAGCAGCAACCACTTTGTTCAGACTTTGCTGTACGACCTTTTGATCCGTTCCGCTTTTGGCAGGGATATCGAAATCGTGTGTTATATTCTCTATTCCGGGGCCGAAGAACGGCAACTTCGTTATGCGCCGCCCGTGAAAGCCCAGCAATGGGAGGCCCTGCAGATCCGCAACCAGATGATCGCAATCGACAGGCTGCTGGCTCAATTGGGCCTGGGAACGGAAGACCTTGGTGAACAGGGTGACCGCTTGTTCGGCCGTCTGCGCCCTGAAAATTTCCCGTCGAGAAAGGGATTTGGCCTTCGGGATCTGGCTTTTTTTCAGGAAACCTACCATGGTTTGGAACCGCTGGCGCGGCGTTATTTCATCGCGTTTGCCGGATTCATCGCCCGCGAGCAGCAATTGGCCAAAACCGGCGTATCCGGCCTGGAATCCGTAAATGGACTGGCCGCCCTTTGGCTCAACACCCAGGAGGAAAAGGATGCCGCTTTCGAAATTTTATCCGGGTTGGTCATTTCGGATAACCGTTCTTCTTCTGAAGAACCCCTGATTGTATTTGCAAAAACAGAAAAGACCAACCCGCTTGCCAATTTCAGGGTGGGGGATATTGCTGTTCTGTATCCGCAATCAGGCGGAGAGCAGCCCGTTCTGAACAACCAGATTTTCAAGTGTACGATTGTTGCAATGGATGGGTGGAGCGTAGCGGTCCGGTTGAGGTCGCGTCAATTTAATCAGGCTGTTTTTTTACGGAACGCAGTGTGGAATCTTGAACATGATTTGCTGGAAAGCGGCTTCACCGGTATGTATCGCAATCTTTTTGAGTTTGCCCGCGCGCCCCGGCCCCGTAAAACGCTCCTGCTCGGCCAGCGGCCTCCTGCAAAAAACAGCCCCTTGAAATTAGGGCCGCTTCCGGAAGCCACACCTGAACAGGCCGGTTTGATGGCCTGCGCCCTTGCGGCAGAGGACTATTTTTTGTTGTGGGGCCCTCCGGGAACCGGCAAAACCAGTGTGGTCCTGAAGCGGATGGTTGCCTATTTATTGGACGCAACCAGCGAAAACCTGTTGCTGCTGGCCTATACCAACCGGGCTGTGGATGAAATTTGTGAAGCCCTCGAAAATATTGGCGGGCAGGTGAAAAATCAATACCTCCGGATCGGGTCAAGGTATGCTTCGGATGCCCGGTTCCACGGACAATTATTGCAATCCAAGATCGAACCATTATCCAGCCGGAAGGAATTAAGGGCCGTTTTTGACAACCACCGCATTATCGTTGGAACAGTCGCTTCGGTTGCAGGCAAACCGGAATTATTGCAATTAAAAAAATTTGACAGGGTTTTGGTCGACGAGGCTTCACAAGCCCTCGAGCCGATGCTGATCAGTTTGTTGGCCCAAATCGGAAGATTCATTCTGATCGGCGATCATCGCCAGTTGCCCGCCGTGGTGGCGCAACCCCAAGCCCATTCTGCCGTAAAAGACACAGCCCTGCGGGAAGCCGGATTCACGGATCTGCGCAATTCCCTCTTCGAGCGGCTTTATTTGCAATGCCAGGCTCAGGGTTGGGATTGGGCATACGGCCAACTGAGCAAACAAGGCCGGATGCACGCCGATATCATGGCTTTTCCCAACGAGCATTTTTATCAGGGCAAACTGGATATTTTACCGGAGGACGCCCCCGGCAGGATCCGGCAACTCGCCCCGCTTCCTGCCGGCGGCCATGCCGTCGGATCAATAATGCTCGATGCGATGGCCACCCAGCGGGTTCTATTCCTGCCAACCCCCGTCGATCCGGGCAGCGCCAACCTGAAAACCAATGCAAAGGAAGCAGCGGTTATTGCCCGGTTGGTGTGGGACTTCCGGCAGTTCTACCTTCAACAGGGCAAAGAACCCAATATTGGCATTATTACCCCATACAGGGCACAGATTGCCACGATCCGGCAGGCTTTGGTCCAACTGGAACTGAATCCCGATGATCTGACCATCGATACAGTGGAGCGGTATCAGGGGGGCGCCAGAAATGTGATCCTGATCTCCCTTTGTACCAATCATGCCTCCCAAATGGCGACCCTCAGCGCCCGGAATGACGAGGGGGTGGACCGGAAACTGAATGTGGCGCTAACCCGGGCCCGCGAACATCTCGTCATTTTAGGCAACCCGGAGATACTCAGCGAAAGCCCCGTGTATAATAAACTGATGGAGAAGGTTTTCCGGGCGCCGACGCCTTACTTGTAACGTTATACATAACGCTGGACATTTTACCTTTTTGGAGTCTCCCAGTCTCCCAGTCTCCCAGTCTCCCAGTCTTTCCGTCTTTCAAAAATACCCGGTAGCATGAGCGTTATATTCCCCGCCGCCTAAAATTCCATTTTTACCAACTTGAGCCGGTTCCGGCGTTCGCTCGGTACAATCAGGGAATTGGCGGCGACCTGGACGGCATCCCGGAACCGGAGCCTTAGGTCCAGGTTCGTGGTGCTGAGGATACTGTTCCGGTCAAAATCTCCGGTCCCATCGAGCACATATTCACTGATCGTATTTTCAAACCGGATTTCATCGTTGAACAAAAATCGAAGATTACGGGACGTTTTGAACAGGAAATAGGAAGAATAGACGCCGCCGTCATCTTGTGAGTATTGTTTCTTGTGCAGTACATTCTTCCAGTGGACCACCCCGTCGGGGTGTACGGAAAAAATGAGCAGTTCGTCAAAAAAATAGTCGACCATATTGCTCGGCACCCCGTTGAAATAGGTGCGGTTGACGCCGCTCCTGCGCTCAAACACATGATTGCGTTCGGCAACCAGCAAGGCGCCTCCGTCCCGTCTCAAAATGGTTTCCCGGACGGTAACTTCATTGAGCCAATCCTTGCGTTCACTTTTTTTATCGGCCAGGCTGGTCAGGAATTCTTCCTCGAAAGGTACAAACTGCAATACTCCGGCATCCGGCCGGCGGGGATCAACCCTGAGGTAAAAATAACCGTTGGCGCGGTGAACATCTTTATCCGCATAAAAACCAGTGGCCACCAGGCATTGGTTGAGATTGTCGTAGGTGAAATGGGCATCATAGGTCAGCCTGCCCTGAAACGGGATCTGGAAGCGCTGGAACTCCCCGGTTGATGCGCGGAATTCAAAGACTTCGTGGTAATGTTGTTTTCTTCTGTTCTTGAAGTTGTTTTTTTCCAGGATCAGGTACATATTGCCGGCGTTATCCACGGAAACCTGTGAAAAATCATCCAGATAATAAAAATCGTCCGGAGAAAAGCTTCTTTCCCACAACAATTTCATCCCGGCGATATCAAACGCCAAGGCCCTTACAACGGACTGTTTTTCAATATAATAAATCAGTACTTTCGAATAATCCTCGGAACGGACGATCTCAAAGTCAGGTGTGAAGAACAAATAACCGAAATTGTAGACGGTGGCTGAGTCCCGCATATTGGCGGCAGGATCGAATTTGTCGGCCTTCAAAATGGTATTTCCCTTTGAGCGGTAATAATAAAACAGGGTAAATTCTTCTTTGGAAGAGATGATGCCCAGGGTTTTGGAAGCCCTGTGATCGAGTACTAATTCTTTGCTCCAGGCCAATTGCATCTGTTCGTCAAATGCCTGCACCTCGAATTCCGTGGTCCGGTTCCGAAACAACAAAGTCCGGCCTTTTAACTCGCCGATCAGTTCATAAGCCACCTCGCTCCGCAGAGGGATATCTTCCGAAACGGTAATTTTTTGACCGAAGGCCAGCAAGGGGCTAAATAAAATAATAGCTATGCAAAATCTGAATTTCATGTTGCCTTGTTTTTCCAATTCCTAAATTTACGGCAAAATTTTAAAATATGGAGGCATTTTCTCTATTTGGTCAGCCCGTTGGCCGAATCCGGAACGCGGCTTCTAAATCGATGATGGTATTGTATGGGAAAGAAAAATAAGTTGCAGAAATTTGCTGAATTGTCGGCGCTGCATAATGTTTACGAAAACGCGGATGTCAAGAACCCCGGATTGACGGTCGGCGGCAAACCGGTTGATCTGAAGGGGGACTGGAACAGCCGCCACTTTGGCAACCAGAACCCCATCACCCTGGAACTTGCTTGCGGACGCGGTGAATATACCCTTGGAATGGCGCGGATGTACCCGGAACGAAATTTTGTCGGGGTCGATATCAAAGGGGCCCGCATCTGGCGGGGGGCTCGTACGGCCATGGAAGAAAGTTTGGGAAATGTAGCTTTTTTGCGGACGCGGATAGAACAGATCGCGCTTTTTTTTGAGCCGGGTGAAGTGTCGGAGATCTGGATTACTTTTCCAGACCCTTTTCCGGAAGCCGGTAAAATAAACCGGCGGCTGACTTCCCCCAGATTCCTTTCTGAATTCAAAAAAATCATGAAACCCGGGGGACTCGTCCACCTCAAAACAGACGCCCCCGACTTCTATGATTTTACCCTGAGTACGCTGCGTTCCCTGCCCGAAACGGAATTGTTATATTCCGACGACGATATCTACGCCAAACCGTTGCCGCTGCCGGAACTGGAATTGAAGACGTATTATGAAAACATGCACCTGGCTGAGGGAAAGGCGATCAAATATGTTCGGTGGTCGTTTTAACGGAACACGAATTACCTACTTTGCTTTTCCAGGTTGAGGATCTGTTTAATTTCCTCTTCGGATAAATTGACCAATTCGGCGATTAAGGTTATCGGTAAACCTTTTTTGTGTGCATTGAGAATGATTTCAGTTAAAGTTTGTTCTTTTCCCTTCTCGATGCCCTTCTCGATGCCCTTCTCGATGCCCTTCTCGATGCCTTGCTCGATGCCTTGCTCGATGCCTTGCTTTATACCTTGCTTTATACCTTTTTTTAACCCCTTTTTGAGCCCCTCAGATATGGCCTGTTCTCTTAAAATCTGTTCGATACCCATAGGATAAGTTTTGCCGGTTAACTGATTCAATTTCTCCTCAAATATAAGATCTTTTTCTTTTTCCTTAAAACGCACGTAAAAACGCAGAAAGTTCATCAAAGCCTGGATTTTTGTTTTGGGGATCTGCTTTTTTATCAGGTGCTTTGCCAGTTCAAATTTAAGACCCAAAATCTGGTCGGAATGGAATTGACTTTTTTTCAAGGCCAGTAAAACAGTCAGAATTACTATGGCAAAAGGATTAAGACTATCCCTTAATTTTTCTTCATCTTGTCCAAGAATTTTGTATGTTTTAAATGAGTACCGCATTTCCGTTCCCAGAAAACTCCACTCAAAGGATTTGGGGTGGTATTTCTTTGAAAGATCTGATAATATAGCAATGGCAGCCACGGGCCGGTGATGTCGTTCAAAAATCCTGTAAAAGTAGGTGAACATCCGTTCTTCAAAGCGTTTATCCCGATTTCCCTGGACTTCAATATGGATCAGGATCCAATTATCCATCCCATTCTTTGCATAAACCCGAACGAGCTTGTCAACATAACGGGGATTCTCCTGGTCATTCCCAGGAAAAAGAACTTCCAGTTCTTTGTCCAGGAAATCAAAGCCGGCCTCTAAATCAAATAAGGAAACCGCTTCCGGATAGAAAAAACGAAGGAAATCCTCGAACAAATCCTCGAGAATGCCCTTCCAGAGCGCATCATTTCGTTTCATCAGCAGAGCGTTTATCTCTGCAAATATAAGTACAAATCCAATTTAATACAATTTTATTTTAAAATAAATAAAACAAATAAAATGTTTGTAAAAATTTACCTGACTTTTATCGCCATCTTGACCTGCTGATAACTCCCCTGCTGTATCCGCACATAATAATGCCCGGCCGGCAGATCACCCGGTTCCCAATCCAGCCGTTGGTCGCCGCTTGGGAAATTCCGGTTTGCAGGCGTTCCCACCAACTGACCGGCGCCGTTGAACACCTGGACCAGGGTCCGGCCTCCACCACTGTTGAAACGGATGGAAAGGGATTCCGTAAACGGGTTGGGCCATAAGTCGAGCAAAGAGATGCCGGCCTGCTGGTTCTGTTCGTGTGTGCTGACCGGTATGCAATCCGGCGACTGGAAGATCGGGAGGGCCTGAAAATCCTGGAACAGGATGTTTTCGATGTCCTGACCCGGCACACAAAACCAGTCCTTGAGCATGGTGGCATAAACGGACCTGAAATCGAACTGCATGGGCAGATTGTCGTTTCCATCTGCATTGGCCGGTATGAATGGATTTTCGCCCAGGATACCGCCTTCTACCAGATTGCCGAATACAAACATGGGCGCCGCCGCGCCATGGTCGGTGCCGTTGCTCAGGTTGGAAATGATCCGGCGGCCGAATTCGGAGAAGGTCATGCCCGTCACCCGGTCGCCAAGGCCCAGAAGTTGAAGGTCCTGCATAAAAGCGGAAACGGCAGTGGAAAGCTGTCCGAGCAATTCCGCGTGTTCTCCTGTGGTTTTGTCTTCGGGAACCACCTGGGCGTCATGGGTGTCGAAACCGCCGATAGAAACGAGGTAGACCCTTGTTTTCAGCCCCCCGGCGATTAACCTGGCTACAATTTTTAACTGTTCCGCCAGTTTGTTATCGTCGGGATAAACTCCCAGGTTGTTCGCATTTTCAAAAGCATCCACCACGACCTGGCCGTACAGGTTGCTTTGCCTTTTTACCGTGCGCACATACGTGAGCAGGTCACCGGCAGGCGTTGCAGGGGCGGGTGAGGGTACACCGTTGATCAATTGGTAAAACTGCGTCGGGTCGGCAACCGACATGCCCATAGCAAAAGAAGGCCCCTGGAAGGTCAGCGAAAGAGAAGCGCCGATCTCGATAGACAATGGGTCGGGCATGGTTTCATTCGGAAAACCATTCGGAAAATTCGGATATTCATAGTTCAGATAACGGCCCATCCAACCGGAATTCAGGATTTGTTCCGAATCGGCGCCGGTCATCCAGATATCGGTCGAACGAAAATGCGAATAGTTCGGATTGGGGTACCCCACAGATTGAATGACCTTTAGTTTGCCTTCGTTGAAGAGGTCGCGCATGCCGCCCAGCGCCGGGTGAAAGCCGGTTGCATCGGTTCCGGCCAGGCTCAATACCTGGTTTTCGGGCAAAATCACTTTGGGCCTTACGGTCGTCAGTTTATCGTATTGATCAAGCGGGATAACGGTATTCAATCCGTCATTGCCGCCGTCCAGGCGAATGAGCACCAGCACATGATCGGTTTCAATGGTCGGATTGTTCAGCAGGCGCATCCAGGGTGAAGCAGCCGAAGCATTGATGCCAAAGCCGTTGAACAGGTTGGGAATGACAACGCCTGCGGTGGTATATCGAAGGAATTCTTTCCGGTTCATAACAGATTTTTTAGCCGAGTTGGTACTCTTCCTGGTGAATAATGGTGTAAAAGAAAGGCAACAGCCGTTTGAGTACGGTCTGACGTTTCATTTCATTGGCCGGGTCGTTGGCATAAGCCACCCAGGCGTCCGTCCAGTAGTAATCACTGACCTGCCCGGAAAGCAAAATGGCCTTCAATTGAAATTTGAATTGCAAAGGCAGCTCAATACCGTATTTCCATTGCAGGATGTCGTTGATCAGGGCATTGGGGTCGGCGGGGTTTGGCAATTGAGCTACCGTATCCAGAATATTCAGCTGAGCCAGGAAATTATCGGTAGAAACGCCGGCCCATAATATCCAGTCGGAAAATTGTGCGCGTCGGGGCAATGTATCCGTGGTTATCCAGTCTTTGTCAAAAATGGGGATCTGGTAGTAGGCAGGCCAGCCCGAAACATTGGGTGGATCGCCCAGATCCTGCAAAAACAGTGCGCCGATATATACCAGCGCTCCGTTATGCTGGTACCGGTCGGTGATCATGGTCCGGTCGGGGATGGCAGTATTGAACTCGCGGTACAAGCCTGCGAGATAGTCCATTGGCGATTTCAACTGGGCCCCGATCTGAAAAGCATCAAAAAAATGCTGGCTTTTGAAAAGCGCGGCCAGTACCGGCCGGATCTCGTAATTGTTGTCGCGCATGATCTGCGCAAGCGGCCCGATCACCATTTCCTCCGTCAAGGCGTCTATTTCATGGAAGACAAAAAAGCGATAGAGCTTCCTGCACAGAAAAAGGGCGCACTCGTCATTGGAAAGGATCATATCCAGCAGTTCATCCAGTTCCTGGGCGCCCTGAACTCCGGGCTGGCCTTGTATGAGGCGGTTGCCGTAGAAGGCAGAAAACTGTTTATCCCCGGCATCGTGGTCGAGGGGCTGGAAGAAGATTTCATTGGTCAGTATATTGACCCGCCACCCGGTCAACACCCTGGCAGCCGCCTGGACGTCCGCCTCCGTGTACTGGCTGTCCGGCCCTTTTCCGATACAAAACAATTCCTGCAACTCGCGGGCATAGTTTTCGTCGGGCGCACCGGCTGAATTGTATAATCCGTTGAGATATAGCAACATAGCGGGGTCCAGCGTAAGGGCCTTGATCAGCGTCCGGAAATTGCCCAGTGCGTTTTGCCGGATGGTCGTTAGGTAACCGTAATTCCAGCGGCCGTAAAAGACCTCCGAAAATTGCACAGGGATATGGTTGTGCCAGAACAGGATCAGTTTTTCCATAATATTTCTTTCCTGGTCGACCAGATTGCCAAACCACCAGGACTTGAGGGAGTAAATCCTGTATCCCTCTGCCGCGAGATCATAGAAAGCATTTACCCAGGTGTCGCCGTAAGCTATATTTGGGTCGGTGAACTCGTCGTTATTATAATCATTGACCGGTAGCGGCGGGGCCTCGCCTTCGGCCAGCAAAATTTCAACTGCGGTATCCAGGCCGGTATCCAGGAAAAACTGTACATCGGCCCATTTCGCGCCAAACATGGTGCGACGCAAAAGATGAGCGACCTGGGGTACGCCCCAGGGACCCTGATAGGGTTCCAGGCCTCCTCCAAGGATTGCAACAGGCGCCAGGGTGGTTTGATACCCGGAGCGCCCGGGAGAAGTATTCGTACGCATTATATGCAGAAAATCCCTCCGGTTCATAGGCGTTGCTGGTTACGGAATGAAAAAAATGTTTTGAAAAAAAAAGATAAAATTAAGGCAATAATACACCCCGGACGGATCGGTTCAAAGAATTTTTCGACGGCTGCACTACTTCCGCATACGATTTAACATTCCCTTAAAACTGTTCGATTCAAGCGCCGGTCCTTTCAGGATGAAAAAATTGAACAGATCAGGAATAAACGGCCTACTGCCCTTGCTCGATAAAATCATCCGGCAATACCTTCACCAGGCGCAGGTAAACGCCGGTTGAATCGCTATCGAACCAGGCAGAAGGGTTTTGACTGGAATGAATGACAAATGGCCGCTCCCGCGTGGTATCCCGGTAAACCTGGATAACAAAAGGCGGATCGATATTCGGGCCTTTCAGACGGATGGTCTGCCGGGGAAGGCTTGCAGCGGTTGTTTCGTCAAAATCGTCTGCAAAGGTGGAACCACTGACATTCCGCAGGAAGTTGATATAATCCTCCACACGGGCAGAGTCCAGTGCCATAGCCCCGTTCAGCAACCAGCCTTTTTCTCCGCGGCGTATGGCAAAGGCACTGTCCGGATATTCAAAGGACAATTCCTCCACCTGCATATCGCTGTTCAACCGAAGCAGCGTCTTGTCGCGGTAGGCATCCAAACCTTGCCCGATGGAAAGCAACTGGAATCCTTCAATAGCGTAGACCTCATCCGAGCCTTCAAGCCGGATATAAGAAACGCCGCTCTGTGTTTGCGGATTGAAACTGAAACGGCCGACCATAAAATCGGCTTTTTTTTGATCCCCCTCAAAAACCCTGATCCGGGTTCCCATACCGTCCTCGACTTCAAAGTCGCGCCATTTATCCGGGCTTTTTGCAGCAACCCGCTGCGTTCTGATCAATTGGATGCTGGTCAACAGACCGGTCACGGATGCCGGCGTGGCCCTGGTGTTCAAGGCGCTGTTGGAAACAATCCAACCGGTTTCCTCCCTTTTCAACAAAATTTCCGGGCTTTCGGGCTCCCTGGGTTGAATCATGATAGAACTGATCCTGGAAGTATCCAGTTCGATCAGGTTGGCGTCAAAGCTGCCGCGTCGTTTCCCGCCGCAGGTTTGTACAATGAAATAAACGCTTAACAACAGGAGAAATGCAAGCAGTAAAATCCGGTTATTCATAACGAATGAATTGATATAATTATGCTGGAAGAAAGCCCTCTCCATGCTGCCCACCCTGCCCTTAAAAGCGGGTAAACGTCATCTGTCCACAGTTCTCAGTCTGCAGTCCACAGTTCTCAGTCCACAGTCTGCAGTCTGCAGTCCACCGTCCACCGTCCACCGTGAGCCGTCCACCGTCTATCGTCCGCCGTCTTCCGTGAGCCGTGAGCCGTCTATCGTCCACCGTCCACCGAAGCCTCAGCGCAGCCGGGCGCCGTCATACCTTGAGGAATTGTCGCAATTGAGCAACTGCCCGACCCCGGTGGCTAATGGCATTTTTGACCGATGGATCCATTTCTGCGAAGGTGGTGAAATGACCTTCAGGAATAAAAACCGGATCATATCCAAAACCCCCGGAGCCGGTTTTGGCGGTCGCAATATTGCCATTGATGATGCCTTCAAACAAATATTCCCGCCCGCCTGCGATGAGGGCGATGATGGTGCGGAATCTTGCTGATCGATCGGAAACTCCGGCTAATTTCTGCAACACCAGATTGATATTGTCTTCTGCACTGCACTGGGGCCCTGCATAGTGGGCGGTATAAACTCCGGGTTCGCCCTGCAGCGCGTTGATCTCAAGGCCGGTATCTTCCGAGAAGCAGTCATAGCCGTAATGTTGTTTGACATAACGGGCCTTGATCAAAGCATTTTCTTCAAGGGTTTGGCCGGTTTCTGCGATATCTTCCAAACACCCGATGTCCGGAAGGCTTAAAACCCGGAATTCGCCTTCCAGTTTCTGATTGACTTCCCGGACCTTGTTGGGGTTGGCTGTTGCAAAAACAATGGTTTTCATGGTTTGGAGACAGGTTTATCAGGCTTTTGGAAACAATTCCAGGAGGGCTTTCCAGAGTATTCCTGCAGCCCGGTTGTCGCCCGCTTCCCGTTCCAGTCGGATCTTTTCCAGGCTTTCTGCGCAAAGGTAACCGATCCCCTGGTATATTTTTGGGCGGTAGCTGCCGAGGACCAACCGGATACCTGCTTTTGCCGGATCAATCCCGAACAGCAGGCAATATTTTATGGGAAACTGTTTTTTTATCCCCGCCCAGTTGAGGTTTTCATCCGGTTTTGCTGCAAGGTAAAAGGCATCTTCCTCCAGTCGGATACCCACTGCATGGAGGATTTTTGCCAGGTAATCTTTGTTCGCATCCGGTTCTTTTCCAGGCACATACACAACCAACAGATTTTTGCCGCCCTGGCCTTTAACCCGTTCAAAATGGGTGGAATATCCGGAAACGCCGAATAAAGGAATGCTCGTTAAAAATTTTCTCAAAATTTTGATTTTAAAATCAAACAATTGCTTTGTATACAAATGCAAATCAGCACTTGCGGAAAATAAAATTTTCCCGTATTATTGTCGAAAAAATACAAATGAACCATACGATCCGCGTCGAACGCACCCGGCATTCCAAATTGGATTCAGTCGATTTCAACGACCTTCCTTTCGGAAAGGTTTTTTCCGACCATATGTTTGTTGCCGAATATTCCGGTGGAGCCTGGAAAAATCCCAGGGTTGTGCCTTTTGGCCCATTTTCCACCCACCCGGCTACGATGGCATTGCATTACGGTCAATCCATTTTTGAAGGCATGAAAGCCTCTAAAAGTGTGGAAGGCCAGCCCTTGTTCTTCCGGCCGGAAATGCATGCCAAACGGCTCAATCTTTCAGCCACCCGGATGTGCATGCCGAACGTGCCGGAATCGCTGTTCATGGAGGCTTTGCACACTTTGGTCGACATTGACCAGGCCTGGATCCCTTCCAACCCTGAAAGTGCCTTGTATATCCGGCCGTTTATGTTTGCAACCGACGAATTTATCGGCGTAAAACCCAGTGAATCTTATAAATTCATCATTTTTACCGGCCCGGTTGGCCCCTATTACGCCAAACCCGTCCGCCTTTGGGTCGAACAGGAATATGTTCGGGCTATTCCCGGGGGGACCGGCGAAGCCAAAGCTGCCGGAAATTATGCAGGCTCCCTCCTGCCCGCTAAGATAGCGCAATCCCGGGGATTTGACCAAGTGATGTGGATGGACGGCTATGAATTTAAATACGTCCAGGAAGTCGGTACCATGAATATCTTCTTCGTGATCGACGGCGTGGCGGTCACCCCTGCAACCGACGGCGCCATCCTTAAAGGAATTACCCGCGACAGCATCTTCCATATCCTGCGTGATAAAGGGATCCCGGTGGAAGAACGCCCGGTATCCATCGATGAGTTGGTTGCCGCTCACAAAGCCGGCAAATTGCAGGAAGCCTTCGGCGCGGGTACGGCCGCAGTGGTCTCTCATGTTGCCGAAATTGCATACAATAATGATATTCTGACCTTGCCGCCTGTCGAAACCCGCAAAATCGGGGCTTTGATCAAATCCGAAATAGAAGGTCTGAGATCCGGCATTATCCAGGATCACAGGGGGTGGATCGTACCCGTCAAGGCGCCTGTCTTGGTGGAAGAATAAATTCAGTTCGACAGTTGGCAGGCTTGTCCGCCCGTATGGGTCGGACAAGCCTGCCAACTGTCGAACAGCCAACTGATTCAACGCACCAGCACCACTTCTCCTTTCTCCACCACAATCTCCCCGGAGGCCGTTTCCAATTCGGCAACAAATACATACACGGCCGCATTTTGAGGGCGGTTGTTAAAGGATCCGGTCCAACCATGCGCCGGGTCATTCGGCAGAAAATTCTGATCCTGGAAAACAAGGTTACCCCAGCGGTCCATCACCCGGAAAGATCTTACGCCTGTAATTTCATTGCCGGAATGGATGTAGAAGATATCATTATTCCCGTCGTCATTAGGGGAAAACGCGTTTGGCGTAAAGATATGATAGGTCTTTCTGACCTGTATGATGATCTCATCACTGGCCGCGCATCCGTTCTGGTCGGTTGCCCTGACCTGGTAAACCGTGGTCTCCAACGGAGATACCGTCACCGCAAGGCAATTGGCGCAATCCGGCAATGCCGGGGTCCAGACCAGGCCTGTGACCTCTTCCGCAGGTTTATTGAGCAAAACCCGGATCTCCGTACTGTCGCCGATGCTGATCACGGGCGGATCTCCCGTAATAGCGGCCTCCAGAACAATTTCCAGGGATTGGGGGGCAGGCAGGTTGACTTCAATGGCGGTCTCACAACCGTTTGCGTCCATGATCCGGACGGTATAAACACCGGCAGCCAACCCGTTAAATTGCGGATTGGCCTGGAATGGATTGTCGCCTAAGGCATAAAGATAGGGCTCGTCTCCGCCTGTGGCAGCCGTTACGGCAATCCCGCCGTCATTGGCGCCGTTGCAGGTGATCGGTTTGAGGGAGGTTTCGCCGGCGATGGTTGTGATCCGGCTTTCTACGATCACTTCGTCAAAAGCGGTGCAATTGCCCGATGCATCGGCCGCATCCAGTCGGTAAACCCCTGCCTCGTCTATCGTCAGCAGCGGGCCGTTGGCGCCTGTTATAGGGCCGGCTCCAACCAGCGACCAGCTGTATTGTATGCCCTGGGCGCCTTGTCCGCCCAACTCCACGCTGGTCACCGTGCAATCCAGGATTTGATCGGGGCCGGCATTGGCAACCGGCGTCGGACGGATCACAAAAGTTACCCCGGTTGCGGCATCCGGGCAAACCCCTCCGCCGCTGAGCCGGTATTCAAATGTATATTCGCCCGGAAGCTGGCCGAGCGTGCGGAATGTTCCTGCTGCGGCGTTGAACGCCCCGTTTGTGGAAGGGACCTGGCTGGTTTCAACCCAGGTTCCGCCGGCGTCGGCGCCTTGCAACAGGGAGAAAAGCGATGCGGTCTGGTCTGCTCCCTGGCATGCCGCCGCCCCCTGGTTGGAGGCTGTTCCGGTATTGGGCGGTTGGGCGACAGCAAGGGTAGCCTCCTCAAAAACGGTGCAATTGCCGAGGGTAAGGGTATACCTGAGTACGTGATTGCCAACCGGCACAGAGGCCGGGTTGAAAACGGAAACCGGATTTCCGTTCAGGGTCCATACGCCGCCGGGCGTAGCGCCGGTTCCAAGCCATTCCTGGAGGTTCACAGCCGGCGAACTGCCGCAGATCCCGGCAGGAATATTAAGGCCGGCATCGAGGTCGGCAACGGTTACCGTGACCTCGTCAGAAAACAGGCAAATCTCCCGGAAACTGATATCGTCGATGGCAAAATCGTTGCCTGCAGGCGTCTGGTTGACGTTAACGATGCAGATCTCGGCGCTGGCGCTGGCGCCCGAGGCCCATTGCGCATTGAATTGCTGCCAGTTGCATGTATTGGAAGCAGCCTGAAACACATTGCCTAAAAGGCTGCCGTTGACGGAGAACTGCAGCCTGGCAGGGTTCTGGGAGGTTACGGAAGTTACCCAGGCGCTGAAATCGTAATCGGTATTGGCATTCACCGTGACCGTCTGGCACCATACATTGTTGGTGACACCCGAAGCGTTGACCACCATCATGTTGCCGCCTCCGGTGTGATCATTGCAGTTGGCAAACTGATTGTGGGTCGTGCCTGCATTGCCGGCAATGGCGTATTGCCCCTCATTGCTCAACAGGCCTGCCCCGCCGCCCGTCCCGTAAACGTAATCACTGTCAAAGCCGGTATCACCCTGATTGAAATTGCCGTTGACGATCAGGTTGACCGGAGAAATGCTCCGGACTGCCAGTGAAAAGACGGTGGTCTGACTGACCGTAGCCGTTGTGTTGGCCGCGGCGGGGTTGGCAATGCCGGTGGCAGGCGTCCAGCCCAGTGAAAGAAAATTGCCGCCAACCGATGCATTGAGATTGACCTGACCCGGTGCGCACAGCACAATGTCCGGCCCTGCGCTTACACTGAGGTTGCAATTTTGCCCGTTCATTTGAAAAGAAGAAAAGATCAACGCTGTTAAGACCAGCGTTTGCATGCTGAGTTGTCGCTTCATAATTGCCTTACGTTGAGCTCAATCTGGCCGCCTGATTTTTTGCAAGACGCACCCGGATTTTCCGGAAACGATTTTGAGAGGAGTTGCAAGTGCAAATATAACGGATTTTGCCTGTAAAACGCTCCTTTGAAGCCTATAAAACGTATGGGAGGCCGGCTTTGTTTTATGGCCTGCCGATCAAAAAGACGCCGCGACTTGCAGCCCGGAAGCGTCAGGGCCGGAGGGTCGACAGCCCCCCGTCGACACCGATCACCTGACCGGTGGTCCAGGCACTTTCATCGGTCATCAAAAAACGGGCCATGGCTGCAATTTGCCTGGGTTCTCCTGCGCGCTTCAAAGGATGGCGCTGAGCGGACGCCTCTTTCTTTTCCGGCGTGTTCAACAACCTTGCGGCAAGCGGGGTATCCGTCAGGGATGGCGCAATGCAATTGACCCGGATGGCCGGCGCCAGCTCGGCTGCAAGCGAACGCGTCAGACCTTCAACTGCCGCTTTGGCGGTTGCGACCGAAGCATGGAAGTTCATACCCTGGCCTGCGGCAACGGTACTGAACAGCACAATGCTTGCCTGCCCGGCCGATTTCAGGGCATTCATGGCGCCCTGAATCACCTTTACTGCGCCGAGCACATTCAATTCAAAATCTGCCAGGAATTGGTCCGGCTTCAGTGATTTGAAGGGCTTGAGGGTAATGCTGCCCGGGCAATACGCCAGGCCGTCGAGCTGTTCAGGAAAAATATTTCCGGGGATTTCGTCCTTTACCACGTCCAGGGGATAGTGGGTTACGCCCGGCAGACCCGTCAAATCCCCTTCGGTTCGGGAAACCACCCGGACTGTCGCGCCTGCCGCAGATAACATTTTTACCAGGCTCAGCCCGATCCCGGAACTTCCCCCGATCACCATATAGTTTTTTCCTTTCATGTATTCATATTCAACCGCAAGCCTAACAGCATTCCCGACAGATTGTTCACCTCAGAATATCCGGTCGTGGAATCTGATCGGGCGACCGGTCAAAACACCGGAAAGCGACGTAAATGGCCTTGTCATCGTAAGCCTGCCGCAACTCTGTTGTTTCAGAGGGTTGAAGGCCATAATCCGGCTGGCTGGTTGTAAAAACGCTGAAAAGGGCGGCTTGCTCCCAGACCGGTTCGTCGGGTTGTCCGTCGATCAGCGGCTGCTGGTCGATCTACGGCAAAACCAATGGTTGAGCGGTCAAAAAACAGGATAAAATCCTCGATGCCAGGAGGATGCTGAACCGTTTCATTTTCAGAATTTTGGTTGATCACCCAAAGGTAGGGCAGGCCAGGGGCTTGCGCCAGGAGAATGGTGTAAACGGGATTTGGAGGGGGGGAAACGGGGGGCAGTCCTGCAGTCCACAGTCTTTCAGTCTTTCGGCCTGCAGGAACTGAGCGGAGTCGAAGTTCCCTTTGTACCGCCAACGTTCTGTCACCTGCGGGAACTGAGCGGAGTCGAAGTTCCGGGCCGTTTTGCTTGGGCGCAAATGGGCAGGACATCGGCCGCTGCATGGTAAGTTGTTGATGTGTTGATTTGAGGACCGCCGTTTCAAATCAACAAATCAACAAATCAACAACCCCTCAAAACAACCTCATCTGCGGATTCTTCGCCTGCTCATGCAACTCCAGGTTAAACGGGGGCCATTCTTTACCTGCAAAATATTGTTTTTTGGCCAGTTTGGCCTGCTTGTGGATCATTTCGGCGATCTCCCCTTCGCCGCGCATGCGGAGGCCGAACCTGCTGTCGTTCAGCTCGCCGCCGTGGCAGTCGCGGATGCGGTTGAGGACCCGGTCGGCACGGTCGGGCAGGTTTTTACGGATCCAGTCTTCAAAAATGACCGCTACATCCCCGTTGAGGCGCACCACCGAATGCCCCATGGAGATGGCGCCCCTTTCGGCAACGGCTTTGGCCATGGGCAGGATTTCATGGTCGGTCAGGCCCGGAATGACCGGCGACAACATAGCGTTGACCGGTATGCCGGAAGCTGACAGCGTTTCGATGGCTTTCAGCCGCTGGGCAACGGTTGCAGTGCGGGGTTCCAGCATGCGGCGCAGATCTTCATCCAACGTGGTCAGGCTGATGCTGACCTGTACCAGCCGTTGTTCAGCCATCGGTTGAAGAAGGTCCAGATCGCGCAGGATCAGGCTGTTCTTGGTGATCAGGCCCGCCGGGTGTTTGTAGCGCCAGAGTACCTCGAGAATGGCCCTGGTCAGGCCGAATTGCCGTTCCGCCGGTTGGTAGATATCCGTGTTTCCGGCCAGCATGATCGGCGTTGCTTTCCAGCTTTTTTTGCAGATGGCCGCTTCCAGCAATTCAGCCGCTCCTTTTTTGATTAAAACTTTTTGTTCGAAATCCAAGCCAGAGCTGTAACCCCAGTAAGGGTGCGTATTCCTGGCGTAACAATAAACGCATCCATGTTCGCAGCCCTGATAGGGGTTCAGGCTGTAATCTCCAGGAATATCAGGGCTTGTCACTTTATTCAAAATGGTTTTGGGGTACACCTCAATGTATTCGGTCCGGAATTCCTTTTCCGGATCCGGTATCTCATCATATCGCAGTTGATGGTAAGGGTTGGCAGGATTGATCTGCGCCCCCCTGCCTTTAAGGTAGTTGTCCGGCTCTTCTTTCACCCGATGGAATTTTGGCAAATTTAATAAAATTTCAACAAATAAAACAAATAATTTTATCTCAAATCCCCCAATCTCCAAATCCCCCAATCTCCAAGTCCCCCAGTCTCGAGTCTCCCAATCTCCCAATCTCCAAGTCCCCCAATCTCCAAGTCTCCAAGTCACAAATCCACCGCTATTTTTATCTTTGCGCCCAAGCAACCAAAGTACCGATGTACAAAGGAAAAAAAGTCATTGTTGTATTGCCCGCTTACAACGCAGCGCTCACGCTTGAACAAACTTACCGGGAGATCCCCCTGGATATTGTTGACGAAGTGATCCTTTGCGACGATGCCAGCAAAGACAACACCTCCGAACTGGCACGCGCCATCGGCATTCGCCACGTCATCGTCCATCCGGTAAACAAAGGATATGGCGGCAATCAGAAATCGCTGTACAACAAGGCATTGGAATTGGGCGGCGATATCGTGATCATGTTGCATCCCGACTATCAGTATACCCCCAAGCTCATTCCGGCGATGGTCAATATCATAGGTGAAGATCTGTACCCCGTCGTGTTGGGTTCCCGCATTTTGGGCAAGGGGGCATTGAATGGCGGTATGCCTTTATATAAATACGTAGCCAACCGTTTTCTGACCTTTACCCAAAACCTGTTGGTCAACTACAAATTGTCGGAATACCATACCGGGTACCGGGCTTTTAGCCGGAAAGTATTGGAAAACATCAACTATAACACCAATTCCGACGATTTTGTATTTGATAATGAAATGCTTTCGCAGATCATTTACGGAGGCTTCCAGATCGCCGAACTCACCTGCCCGACCAAATATTTCGAGGAAGCGTCTTCCATCAACTTTTCCCGGAGCATGAAATACGGATTGGGGGTCTTGCGGGTTTCCTTCAACCACCTCCTGCAACGATGGGGGCTGGCCCGGTTTGATATGTATAAACGGCCCTAATGTTTGTTGATTTGTTGATGCGTTGATTTGTTGATTTGAGGGCTGCCGTTCCAATCGAACCAATCGAACCAATCGAACCAATCGAACCAATCGAACCAATCGAACCAATTTCCATGCTCCCCAATCTCAAACGATTTCTCGATCAAAACGTCGAACGGTTCAACCAACCGTCCTTTATTCCGCCCGATCCGATCAGCATCCCGCACCGGTTCAGCCGGCTGCAAGACATTGAGATCACTGCATTCTGGACGGCCATGCTCGCCTGGGGGCAGCGGGCGACCATACTGAAAAAAGCAAACGAACTCATCAATCTGATGGATGGAGCGCCCTATGCGTTTATCCTTGGACACCAGGAAAAGGACCGGGCGCGGTTTGAACGGTTCAGGCACCGCACATTCCAATATACGGATACGCTGTATTTTCTCGAATTTTTTCAAATGTTTTACCGCGAAAACCGATCATTGGAGGATGCTTTTGCCCGGTTTTTGCCCATAGGCGCCGGGCATGCAGGCGATGCACTCAGCGGTTTCCACCGCCTTTTTTTCTCGCTTCCTTTTGCACCGGCAAGGACCCAAAAACATATTGCCACCCCCGACAGAGGGTCTGCCTGCAAACGGCTCAATCTGTTTTTGCGATGGATGGTGCGCAGCGACGACAGCGGCGTGGATTTCGGCCTCTGGAAAACCATCCGCCCCGCTCAATTGCTGATCCCGCTGGATGTACATGTGGGCCGGGTGGCCAGGAAATATGGGCTGATCACCCGCAAACAGACCGACTGGCAGACGGTCCTGGAATTGACCCGAAACCTGCGGCAGTTTGACCCGGAGGACCCTGTCAAATATGATTTTGCACTTTTTGGATTGGGCGCTTTTGAAGTTAGTCGTTAGTCGTTAGTCGTTAGTCGTTAGTCGTTAGTCGTTAGTCGTTAGTCGTAAGTTGTAAGTCAGCTTGAGTGCAACTTACGACTTACGACTATCAACTTACGACTATCAACTTACGACTATCAACTATTCCCGATCAAACCGGATCTCCTGGATCTTCGCGTCCGACCCGGAAGTCTGCAGGTACAGGTATACCCGGAAGGCCCCGTTGTCGGTACTCAGGTTGCCGATTGCGTATTGCGCGTTGGCCTTGGAAGCGCCCTGGTGGACCTGGCTGAAGGCTTTGGGTTTATATTTGGCGAAAAAATCCTTGACGACCTTTACTGCATTAGTTTTGGTATACACATCTTCCTTCTCCAGGACAGATACCTCGACGGATTCGTCGAAATACTGGCCGAGCGTTTCGGCGTTCCCGTCGCTGATGGCTTTGCTGATACCGGCCAGGCTTTGGTTCAAGGCAGGGGTGAGCGGGGCAAGCATCAGAATAAATATTAACTGTTTCATGGCATTCTTGTTTTTCGAACTTACGTTCTTGAATTTTAGACGGTTGTATGGCAAAAAGTAACTTCCATTCCATACTGCTGGACATTTTGCCTTTTTGGTTAAAGACGGGGAGACTGAGAGACAAGGAGAGGGGGTGAAGGCATTGCGTTTCTCCCCCTCTCCCCATCCCCTGGTCTCCAGGTCTTCCACATTGAAAAAAGTATCCAGTAGCACGCTCGCAACCCCATTCTTCCGGACGGGAGCGGGCAAGGGTCAAAAGATGAAAGGTGATGCTGGTAAACTGCCGTTATTCCTGATCAAAGATCCTAATGCAAAAACCGCCAATAAGTAACGCCCCGGATAGAAAAAAAATTGCAGGGGGCACAGACAAGATCTGGCGCATAGCGGAGCGCACACTACCGGACATTTTTGTTTTGAGCAAAAAGATCCGGAGAAATTGCAATTAAAAATGAAAAAAAATGAAAAAAAATTGCCATTTTTTCCAGAATGGTTTACATTTGCCCGGGCAAACATATGCATGTTATAATTCCATGCCCGTCATTCATTGCTTCAATACCGTATTTTATTGTAATTCATCCTTACTGTCAGAAGGCTGCGCTGCTCTGAAAATCCAAAACGATCATCCCCGTATGCACCCCGGCGTTCTATTTTGACCTCGACGACCTGAAAAAAGCCTCACGCAAAGGCGTGAACAGGGTTTTTGAAATCCGGATCAACATCCCAATCAGATTTTTATTTTTGGCCGGTTTTCCGGCCGCTATTTATACGACGACCTGAATTTCAACGGCGATGACTTTAGTCATTGAGCCGTTTTGTTCTGCTTGCATCGGCTCCGGCCCTCTGCAGGCGGTTTATTTTGGAATATTTCATAATCATTTTAACAAATTGTAATCTTATGGGAAAAACGAATTTTACTTTCGTTTACCCGGGATGGGCAAAAGCATTCGGCCTGATGCTTGCAGCCATCCTATGGGGAGGATTGCAGAGCGCCAACGCGCAGTGCGATCCTTTATCTTCCGTAACGGCGACGAACATCACGGACGACGCGGTTACGATCAACTGGGTATCGTCTAACAACGACCCCGACCACGCCTACCGGCTACGCCTGGATGCGGAAGTGGACAACTCCGGCTTCGACGGCCCGTGGGCCTTTGTGCTGGACCACTACCAGGCCAACGGCGCAGCGCCCAAGACCTACACCTTCACGGGTCTGGTGCCCAGCTCGATCTACCGCGTGTGCGTTCGCGAATTCTGCGACGACCAGGGCGGCGGCGATCTCAACGCAGTAACCGACTACCTCTGCGTATCTTTCAAAACCTTTGCTACTCCGTTCACCAAGTGGATCGAGGACGTCAACCGTCCTTCCTGTCCGTTTGTGAGCCCGGGTTATGAGGCTGACGGCGACTTCACCATCACGGTGGAAGACGGCAGTTGCGAGGGCACGTACACGGTGAACGCTGTTCCGGTAGCTGGCTCCGGCCCTCTGGGCTCCACGCCGCCACCTACCACCGTAGTCACCTATATCGGCTTTGGCGAAGGGGACTTCTTCTTCGGCAACGCGGGCGCCGGCCAGTACACCGTAACGGTAACGCAAACCGACCCGAACTGCAACTTCATGCCGGGCGTCAACCCGATGCAGATCACGGTCACCGTACAGGATGGCGTAGACTTCACCGATCCGGTGATCTACCTGCAGGACTGGTTCGGTAACCTGGTTGCGGATACGGACGACGAAACGGCGGTGGACAACAGCCTGAACAAAGGCACCATCACGGTACCGGAAGGGGAATGCGGCCACCAGGAAAAATACTATGTATACGGTACGGATAACTGCGACGGCCAGCTTTTGGCCGACGACAGCTTCACGGCATCGGCTACCACGACGCCGTCGACGATCAATCCAAAAACGCAGGTTTCCATCCAAACCACTCCATTCGGCCTGTACGGCGTATCCATCCACTGGAGCACGGGCACGAGCGTAGTGACGATTGTAGGCC
>CAZLEF010000076.1:0-33922 GCA_964558465.1 uncultured Lewinella sp.
GCGCCGCCTGCCCCGGGGCCGGGGTTTTGGGAGCCGCCCCCGGGTGAGAGAGGTGAGAGGGGGGGGGATTTATCCGAGAGCACGAGCAGTAGGCGGAACGTTGCGCTTCGCATCCTCAGTTGGGGGTTTGGATTCCTCCACGCCTGTGGCGTGGCACGCACTTCCTCGATTCCTCAGTTCCTCAACGCCAGCTGCGTGGCACGCGCATCCTCGCATCCTCGTTTAATTAGATCCTCCAATATAAAGAAATGAAATTCAAGAATGTTAAATCGGATAATTGGGGCAGGGTATTGGCATGGCTGATTGCCGGATCGGTTGTTTTTGCCGGTTGCAAGCCCAAAGCGCAACCGTTGGGTATTGAAGAAACCAAACTGGTGGAGATCCTGGTTGAGATCCACCTGGCGGAAGGGCAGATGGAAATCGTGAATATGGCCGACCGGGATACGCTGGGCAAACGGCTTTACCAATCCGTGCTGGATGCGCACGGCGTTCAGCGGGAGGTTTTTGACGAGACCATGCTGGTACTCAGGGAAGATCCCGAACGCCTGAACACCATCTATACCAAGGTGCTGGACCAACTGGTGGTCCTCGATTCCAAATACAAATGATTAACAAATAAAGTTATTTTTTTTCACCACATAAGATACATAAGATCACATAGGGTCATTCCGGTTCGCCAACGGCGAACCGGAATGACTGAAACTTATGTTTTCTATGTGTCTTATCCCGCCTTGCGGGACAAGTCGTGGTGAAAATATCCATATTCTGGCAGGATGCGAAGCAATCCTGTCCCGTTGAGAGATGAAATTCCCGGTGTATTAACCCCACAAAACACATGAAACTTACCAAGGTGATAATATTTCATGTTTTTAAGCCAGAACAGATTTATGTATTACGTATATGCGCCGCTGGCCTGGCCGCCTTTTAGGTTTACCTGCCCTTTAGGACCTGGGCGGGGCGTTAAAAAACAGAAAACATGTCATTTGCGACGGGAGGATTGGAACCATTAAATGGGAAAAAAGCCTGGCTGACAGGCCTGGTCGTTTTGGCCGTAATGGCTGTAATGGCTGCGTTCTTTTACCTTGAACGCATCATCATGCCGGATACGGCTTTCCAGGTTTTTGAGATCATCATGCGCAAATCCTTTGCGATCCAGGTCAACCGGTTCGGGGCGGCCGCAACGCAGGTCTTTCCGCTGATGGCCGTCAAGGCGGGGCTTTCGCTTCACCAGGTATTGTTGTGGTATTCCCTCTCTTTTGTGGTATTCCCGCTGGTGTTGTTTGCCATCCTGGCCTGGGGGGCGAAGGGGCGGGTTATGGCGCTTGCATTGGCGCTTTTTGCGTTGCTTCTGACCAACCATACCTTCTATTGGGTCCAGTCGGAACTGCTCCAGGGTTGTGTTCTGTTGATCTTTGTTTTTGGGCTGGCTACGGCAAGGGAGCAGTTACCCTGGCTGTGGTTGGCATTCCTGGCGCCGTTGATGGGCGTGGTGGTCTTTTTTCACCCGCTTACTTTTATTCCGTATGTCTTTTTATCCCTGTTTTTTTTGGGCCACAAGGTTTATAACCGCCAGGGCGCTTTTTGGGCATTTTGTCTGAGCGGACTCGTATTCCTGGCGATCAAACACCTGGTAATTCCGACCGGCCAATACGACGCCGGCGCATTTCAGCAGTCTGCGGGTTTATGGGATAAAATTCCCGGCTTTTTTTCCTGGCGCAGTACGCGGCTGTTCGGGGGATACCTATTTACCGATTTTTATGCTTTTGTATTGCTTTTTGGCGCACTGATGGCATTTTATATCCGCAACCGGATATTCTGGAAGGCGGGCCTCATTTTTATGTTTTCGCTGGGTTATATTGTTCTGATCAACGGGACGTTTGACTGGGGTGGGGTGCGTTTCCACACAGAGAGCTTTTACCAGGTGCTGGGCCTGTTTGTCCTGATCCCGTTTTTGTACGACCTTGCCCCCCGATGGCAGAACAAACGCTGGTTCTGGCCCGCGCTCTGGGCTTTATTGCTGATCCGCCTGGTGCATATTTACGCCATTCACCCGGAATACAGCAAACGCATCGACTGGTATCAGACCCTGCTCCGGCATACCTGGAAATATCCGGAAACCAAGTTTGCGGCAGACCAGCAACATGTTCCCATGGGAACGCTTCAACTCAGTTGGGGTTCCTCTTTCGAAACCTTGGTTTTGTCGGCCCTTCAGTCGCCTGATTCCACCCGTACGGTCATCATCTACGACCCGAATGTGCCGATGGAACAATTCCTTCCGCAGAAGAAGGCTTTTTTTCAGCCCTTTGCCGCCATGCCGTACGAATGGTTCGGGGAAAGCCCGTATTTCCATTTCCGGGACACTGCCTTGTACAGGGTACTCCGGCAGGAAGAGATCCCTCAATAAAAACTCTTCACGTTCATTTCTCCCTCCGACCCGATCATCAGGGTTGCACCCACGGAAAGGTTGATCTGGTGCTGGCTCCTGCGGTTTTCTTCACCCGGCCGGGTCGATGCCAGGTCCATGACATCGTAAAAACCCGACAAATCGGCAAAAACCCGGAAATTTTTGAGCAACTGGGTTGAAAGGCGGGCCCCGACCGTGGGACCGATAAAAAACGCCCTTCCGCCGACGTCCTCGGGCAGCAGGACCTTGCTGGTTTCCACCAGGTCTTCCAGCATGATCAGTTCCGAGGCGGTAAATTCATTTTCAAAAGCGATGCGTTCGATCTCGCTGTTGATATAATTGAAAAACCCTGCGTCCTGTTCAGATTTCCTGAAACTCCAGTCGAAACCGGCCCGGGCGCCTGCATAGATCTCGTAATCAAAGGTTTTTTGCAAGCTGTTTCCGCCGGCGCCGTAGTTGGTTTTAAGCAGGTTGAAACGGTAAGCCAGGTGGAGGTTGGTCCCTTTGTTGGTCTGTTTGAAATACCCCCCGCTGATCATGAATTCCAGGAAATGCCGCTGGATCTTGGTATCCGTCGATTCTCCCCAGCCATACCAGGCAAAAAAAGTGAGGATCGTTCGGTTGTACCCGTTGCGCCCGAATTCCTGATCGAGGCTCAGGTCGCTCAGCGGCTCTTGCACACCGTGTAACATAGATTCCAGTTTTGCGCCCAACTGGATCAGGTTCCACATGGCTTTATAATGCGGATTGGCCGACAGGGGTGCGCGGTCGTCGAGTGCAAATACGGAGGTGGTGCGCAACCCGACCCCCAATTGGGCATCGTCGAGTATGGCAAGATACCGGTGTTTTTTGTACCCTTGCTGGGCTGTTACCTGTGCCGGCAGCCCCACCACAAACAAAAGGATCAACAGGTGTAATGATTTCCGGATCATATGCATAGTTTTTAAAAATTAGCGTTGCTGTTTGATAAAATCAATTTTTAAACCGACGAATCCGTAAGCTGAGAACATGGGGCTGGTGCCTTTGATCGAAGTATGCTGCTGAAGGCTCAATTCGCCCCCTGCCGCAACCGAAAACCGGCCGCTGAAACGGGCGTGCAAAGTGGGCCGGACAAACCACCCGAGGGAAGGTACGACGCGGGGGTCTTTGAACCGGCCGAAAACGACATTCTGCAGCGCTTCGGCAATTTTATCCGTCAGGTCTTCTACCGGCCGGAGGATGCCGCCTTCCATCAGGCTGTCCAGCTTTTCCCGCACAAACAATACGCTGCCCAGATCGAGAATGGGTGAGGGGTCGGCCGTGAACCGGATCCCGCCGGTCAGTTCAGCGTCCAGCGTATGGTCCTTTTTATTGCCCCACTCCAGCAGCGGCTGGTCGCCGAGCACGAGATGTTTCGCATCGATATAGGCTTCCAGATCGTATCTTTTGGAGAAAAACGGCTTGACCTGCGTGGCGTCGGCAGCGGCCATGGCGGCCAGATGAACGGTCAACTCCTCGGCTTCTCCTGCCAGGGAAAGCCGGATGGCTTTGAACTGGTTTTTGAATTTCCTGGATTCGGGCTGTTCGGTCAACCGGGGGTCGGAGACGGAAAAACTGCCGCCCAGCCAGGCGGCTTTGGCATAAAAACGAACCGTTTTGACCGGCCTGCTCAGCCGTTTGGCAACGTCTCCTTTGACCTCGATCCGGATGCCGGGATACAGGTCCTTCAACCATTTAGGGGCTTCCAGATCAAAACTTGCAAACGCGGTGTCCAGTTGTCCTTTGCTGATTTCCAGTTCGGTAAAACCCACCATTTTCGGAAGGTCGCCCCTGAATGTGGTATAAGCCCCGCCCGTATAGGTTTCCACGCCGAACTCGAATCGTTGCGCGATGGTCCGGACGGCTATTGCCAGGAATAAAAAAATGAAAATAAACCTTTGCATCCTGATTTTTTATGACACATTATTTTCGCAACAGGGTGACATCGCCTTTGTACGCTTTTACCACGCCGTTGCCAAAACGGACGTAACCGTGGTAGGCGTACACCCCCTGCGGCAGGAGTTTGCCGCCGGCGGCGCCGTCCCATCCGCTGGATTCGTCATTGAGTTCCATGTCGTTCGCTTCAAACACCATCGCGCCCCAGCGGTTGAATATTCTTAATCCGGTAATCATCTCACCCGATCCGCCGTCGCTGAAAAAGGTAAACCGGTCGTTCAACCCGTCGCCGTCCGGGGTAAAAGCGTTTGGTATATAAATTTCACCCAGGACAATGGTGAGCGGAAATCCGTCGGAAGCCAGGCAGCCCCTTTCGTCCTCTATGATGAGGCGGATGTCCAGGTCATTGGTCGCAATGAATCCGGTTTCGGGGCTTCCGGTGTCGATCTCTTCCGGGAGCCATTGCATCCTGACGATCTGGCCGTAGGTTTGGGCGGTCAGGCTGACCGGGGTCAGCGGCCGCACCTCCAGTTGATCCAGGGGCAGGTTGACGTACAGGGTGTCCGGCGCGGTGATTTGCACGGGAAATTCCTGTATGCAGCCGAGGTCGTCCTGAACGGTGATGGTGTAATTGCCGGGCGCCAGGTCTTTGAAAGTAGAATGGACGGTATAGGTCAGCCCGCCGTCGATGGAAAAAATGGCGGGCTGGTCGGGGTTTTCAAGGGTAAGTTCTACGATGCCGGGTTCGTTGGGGCATTCGGGGTCGGTGACGGCAATGGAGACTTCAGGGCCCTCCGGCTCCGGCAGTTCAAACTGTTTTACGGCGCTGCACCCGGCCGGATCGGTAACCGTTACCGAAAAACTTCCGCCGGTGGCCGAGGCCAGTGCCGGACCTTGTACGCCGGTGTTCCATATATATTGATAGGAATCCGGTATGAGCTGAACCCGGACGCTGTCGCAGCTCTCCCGGATATCCGCTTCAAGGTCGGGTGGTTCCATTCCAGCCACCTCAATTTTCTCTACCCGCAAACATCCGAAAGTATCCGTGACCGTGAGGGTGTATTCCCCCGCATCCGGCGCCTGAAAACCGGGGATCACCGGGTGTTGGGGCAATGTTCCGCCTTGCGGATCTGTCCATGCAAAATTCTCATAATCGCCGGTATTCACAACGGTGAGGGATAAGGTGTCGCCGATGCAGGGCGCCTCATATTCAATTTGGGGGAGCGGAGGCGTGCGCACCGCAAGGCGCATAGTGTCGGTGTCGGTACAACCTTCCGGGTTGACCGCCTGAAGGATATATAAACCTGAATCAGCGGCTGAAAGCGGCCCCAGTTGCAGGACGGAATCGGTTTGAGCAGCCCCGGAGGGGAGGGTCCATCGATGATCTGTTCCACCCTCGCCGGCGAGAAGAAGTGCATCGTTTTCACAACGATCGAGATCGGGGCCTGCGTCGGCAAATGGTGGCGATTCCAGCAGCAGAGAATCCAGGATCGAACATGATTCGTCCTCCACCGTGAGGTAATACCAACCCAGGGCGCCCGAAAGCGCCCTTTTTGCAATACCGGATTCCGATTCCCATCCACCGGCATGGCGCCAGGTTACCCTGGTCTGCGGGGAGAAACAATCCGCAGGCAGGTTGGCTTCGAGGTAGAGGCTGTCTTTCCGGCAATCGATCCGGCCCGATTTGGCGACCCTGCAGTCGGCAATGATTTCGGGGCAAAGGATATGGCAGGAAAACTCGGTGGTCGTGCTGGCCGGATTGCTGAAAACAATGAACTCAACCCTGAAGCCAATTGCGCAGGACGGGATCATTCCGCTGATCCGCCCCACTCCGGCCAGGGTCTGAAGGTTGCCGGGCAAGGCGAACGGCGGCTGGTTGAAAGATTGCAGCCACATGTTCATTGTATTCTGGTTGTCGATATTTGTGACCTGCAAAATCCCTTCGTGCACCAATGCAAAGCCGGAAATGCAATCCACGCAATTGCCAAATGCGATGGCGCCCAATTCCTTGAGCGATTGACCGGGCAGGATGGCCCAAACCCGGGCACGGTCCACTTGCTGGCCGCCAAACGCATTCAGGTCGACGTAAAACGCCCGGCTGAACCCCTGTTCCTGAAAATAGGAGGTATAAATCAGGGTGTCATGCCCCGGGGTAGTATGGGTGGCCTGATCCTGGGGATCGATATAGGAAAAATCGCAATTCTCCAGCAGGATAACCGATTGCGCAGTCAAAAATGGCATAAAAGCCGGTGGGAAAAGGACCAGGAACGCCCCAACAGCAGGTTTGAATTTGCAAAAGCGGCAAAATACATCCCCGATTGACCGGAAAATGCAGTGCGAATGGTACGACCGGTTACAAAACATTAATTTTTGGTTACTCACAACTTGAGACGCAGGTAGATGTTTGCAGCAACAATCTGCAATGAAAATTGATTGCCCGGGAAAAGATCCCCAGGAAAAAAAATGCCGTCTTGAAAAAGATTACCCGGGTTGCAGCGATGCAAAACTTGCAGCTACCCGATCTTAAATTTGTTCCCGCACTTTTGGCGGGCTGCAATGGAGATTTTGATTTGCCTATGCAAAGGTAACATATTTTGGGATATTATAATGGGTTGGGCAGGCTTAATATCGTTAAATTTAGGAAGGCGCTCTGTTACATCATCCGGCCGGACTTCGGCTCCGCTCAGTCCCCCAGTCTCCAAGTCCCCAAGTCACCCGTTCACCAAGTCACCAAGTCACCAAATCACCCGTTCACCAAGTCCCCAAGTCACCAAGTCCCCAAATCACCAAGTCACCAAGTCACCAAATCATCCCACTTCCTCAGGATATCGCTTCTTAGCGTCCCGTTTTTTGGTCTCTTTCAGTTCAAAAGTAAAACCTTCCGACAGGAATTGACGGTATTTGGCCGGGTCGAACTGGTACAACCTGGCGGGTCGGTGAGCTACCCCCTCCTGCGATTCTTCCAGGTCGATGAGCAGGTTCATGGAAAGGATTTTCTTACGGAAATTCCTTTTTTCAAGCGGGGTTTCCAGGATGGCTTCGTAGAGGTGTTGCAGTTCGGTGAGCGTGAATTTAGGGGGGAGCAATTCAAAACCGACGGGCCGGGTCCGGATCAGCCATTTCAGGCGGTTGAAACAAGCCTGAAGGATTTCGATATGGTCAAATGCCAGCACTTTTACATCGGAAATGGAGTGCCATTCCGCATCGCTGGCGATGGAAGCCGCCTGAACATTATAGGCGTTGATCTTGACCAGTGAAAAATAAGCAACCGTGATGACCCTGCCGAACGGGTGGCGGTTGACGGAGCCGAAGGTTTTCACTTGCTCCAGGTACACATTGCGCAAACCTGTCAGTTCCTCCAGAACCCTCACTGCGGCGGCATCCAGGTCTTCATTCGGATAAACAAAATAACCTGGCAGCGCCCATTTATCCTTATACGGCTCTTCACCCCGCCGGATGAGCAGTACTTTCAGGTCGCCTTCGTCAAAGCCGAAGATGACATTGTCCACCGTGAAAGCCGATTTGAAAAAATTGTTTAAATCAGTCATATTCCATCCGATCTGCGGCAACGCGGGGCAAGGTAAGAGAAAAATTACATATCGGAAAATAATTAGTGTAAAAAATACACAATTGATCCAATCAATTGGGGATTGCGTGCCGCGCAGAAGGCGCGGAGGAAGTGCGTGCCACGCCACAGGCGTGGTTGATTTGTTGATATGTTGATTTGTTGATGCGAAGACGTCAATCCAATCAATCGAACCAATCCAATCAATCGTATCAATCGTATCAATCGTATCAATCGTATCAATCGTATCAATCGAACCAATCGTATCAATCGAACCAATCGTATCAATCTTCCGATCTGGGTTAACAGAAGGTTAAACATCTCAAAAAGATGACGGCAACTGCCGCCTGATTATTTATTTTGCATCCTGAATCAGTCCTTGCAACTTGAAAAACAACCGAATTTTGTCTGTTTACGCTATTTTCCACCCGGCTTACCGCCCTGTCTGGCAACCGCTTCTTTTGTTTTTGGCTGTCTGGTGCGTTTTACCGGCTGTTTCCAACGCTCAACCGGTCCAATCCCGGTCCGAGGTGCAAGACACTGCCAGGACCCGGGTGGATGTAGACCATGCCGATGTCTTTGAATATTACCAGAAACGCGGATTCGTTATTCAGAAACTGATCGGCCATGTTGAATTGAGCCAGGACAGCGTATATATGTACTGCGACTCGGCTGTCATCGAAAACGGGATCAGGGTCGTGGCAATGGGCAATGTGCTCATCCAGCACGGCGATTCCCTCAGCGTTTTTTCTGATTCCCTGATCTATAATTCCCAGACCCGGATCGCCGACCTTTTTGGTGAGGTCATCCTGTTGAGTGATCAGCAAAAGTTGTTCACTTCCCGGTTGAATTATGATCTGAACACAAAAATTGCAACCTACGGCGAAGGAGCGACCCTGACCAACGGCGAAACCCAGCTGACCAGCCGGAAGGGGTATTATTTTGTGGACCGGAAAGCCGCTTTTTTTAAGGACAGCGTGTTGGTCGTTGACCCCGACTTTACCCTCCGGTCGGATACCCTCCAATTTGACACGGAAAGTAAAATTGTCCATTTCCTTGGCCCTACCATTGTCAGCGGCGACAGCAGCCGCGTGTATTGTGAAGCCGGTTTTTACGATACGCACAACAATCTGGCCGAGTTTACCCAAAATGCACAATACAACAAGGGCGCCCAAAAAGCAACCGCCCGGATCATCCGCTATGACGGCCGGCTCAAAGAATACACCCTCGACGGCGACGCTTATTTTGAAGACAAGGACCGCCTGGCGACTGCAGAAATCATCCGGTACAATGAAGAAAAAGATAAAACCACCCTGATCGGACAGGCTCGTTTCAGGGACGCCAGACAGGATATTACCGCCGACGAGATCGTGTATGACGGCAAAAACGAGGTCTATTCCACCAAGGGCCGGTCGCGCATCAGCGAGGCGCCGAATATTCTGGAAGCGGATCAGGTGGCTTACCGGGAGGATATCGGTTTGGGTATCGCCTCAGGGAATGTCATCTGGCAGGATACTTCCGCCCTCACTACGATCATTTGTGAAGAAGCGGCTTACAACCGCGAAACCGGATACCTGAAGGCCAGCGGCGGAAAAAAATGGGGCCGCCCTATGCTGATTTCCCTGATGGAAGGCGACTCCATGTTCATGGCTGCCGATACCCTGGTTTCCTACCGTGCCGACACCCTGACGGGCGACAGCAGCCGTCTGCTCCTGGCTTATCACGATGTCAGGATCTATAAAAGCGACCTCCAGGCCCTGTGCGACTCCCTCACATACAGTACCGTCGATTCGCTTTTCCGTTTTTACGACAGCCCGCTGATCTGGTCGGATACCACCCAGTTTTCCGCAGATACCATTTTCCTCCAAATGGCCGATAACGAGGTAAACCGGATCTTCCTGCAGAGTAATTCCTTTATCATTAATTCTCCCGACGAAAAATTTTTCAACCAGATCAAAGGTAAATACATCGATGCCCGTTTTGGAAAAGGAGAACTGCGGGTGATGGATGTACAAGGCAATGCAGAATCGGTTTATTATGCCCGTGACGACCGCGACGCCTATGTCGGGGTCAATAAAACGATTTGCAGCGATATGGTCCTGTATTTCGGCAATAACGAAGTGGAACGCATCAAATTCATCACCCAGCCGAAAGCCACTATGAGCCCGATGACCAAGGTCAACCACAATGAACTCAGGATAAAGGGCTTTAACTGGAATACTCAAAACCGGCCCCGAAACAAGGAAGACCTGTTTGGAGAAGGGAAACGGAGGGTGATCAGGTGACCGGGATGTTTACCCGCCTTTTTGGGCGGGCTTGATGCTGGCCACGCCTGTGGCGTGGTGGATGCTTGATGCTTGATACTGCACGGAATGCCGGGTTGAATTATGAAACGGTAGGTATTCGCCGGGATAATCCTGCAAAGAAGGTTTTTTCTACCGGTCAATGGTGTTAATTTTGCTTCAGAATGATCATCCTGGTATGAAGTTGCACAACAAATATTCCTGGAAATCGATTTAAAGTATAAAATTCACAAGATTATGAAAGCAACTAAATTGTTTATCCTCCTATCCGTGTTGTTCTTTGGCTTGCATGCAAGCCTTCATGCGCAAAGGGAAAAATCCAAACGGCCCAGTCCGCCTGCCCAGGCTGCGGTAACGCTTGGAGAATTGACCATCGCCATCGATTACAGCCAGCCGGCTGTGAAAGGCCGTGAAATATGGGGCACGCTGGTCCCCTACGGCCAGGTATGGCGTACAGGCGCCAATGAGGCCACCACCATCGATTTGAACGCCGACGTGCTGATCAACGGCAAAAATTTGCCGGCCGGCAAATACAGCCTGTTCACCATTCCCGGCGAAAATGAATGGACTTTCATTTTCAACAAGGTGCCCAATCAGTGGGGCGCCTATAACTACAACCAGGCAGAAGACGCCTTGCGGGTGACCGCCACCCCTGGTAAGTCGCCTTCTTTTGTGGAACAAATGACCTTTGAAATCACTGCCAAAGGAGATAAAGCGGGGTGGGTCAACCTGAGTTGGGCCAACCTGGCGGTCGGGTTTAGTATTGAACCGGTCGCCAAGTAAGTCTGTAGTCTGCAGTCTTCAGTTGGCAGTTGGCAGTCTGCAATCAATGTGACTGCCAACTGCCAACTGTCAACTGATCCGCCGGAGCATCGGGCTGCACCTGTACCGGTCTTCGCGATAAGTGGCGTATAATCCATCCATCAGTTCAACACATTGCTCCGGGCCGATCTCTTCCGCCCAGGCGAGCAACCCTTTTGGATAGTTCACCCCTTTGATCATCGCCAGCTCGATGTCTTCCCGTGAAGCAATCCCATAATACAAGGCATCGGCGGCTTCATTGATCAGCATCACCAGGATGCGGCGGAAAATGCCAAATCCCCTACCTTCATCTTTTACGGGTTGGGGTGCAATTGCCCCGGGACGGTAATCGAAAAACCCTCTTCCGGACTTTCGGCCCAGGTATCCGGCCTCCACCAAACTTTTTTGGGTATGGGAAGGCCTGTATCTGGGCTCGTAATAACAGGCCTGGAAAACGGATTCCGTAACGGCATAGTTGACGTCGTGGCCGATATAATCCATCAGTGCAAAGGGCCCCATTTTAAAATTCCCGAAATGGGTCATTGCCCAGTCGATCGTAGCGACGTCTGCCAGGCCTTCGTCCAATATCCGGAGTGCCTCGCTGTAAAACGGCCGCGCAACCCGGTTGACAATGAAACCCGGCGTGTTTTTGGCGACAACCGGGGTCTTTCCCCAGCTTTTTACCCATTCTTTCGCCAGATCCGTCCAGCTTGCTTCCGTTTGAACGGCGGGAATGATCTCTACCAGCGCCATCAGTGGAGCCGGATTAAAAAAATGGAGTCCGAACACCCGGCCGGGGTTCCGGCATGCGGCGGCGATGGCTGCAACGGAAAGGGAAGAGGTGTTGGTGGCCAACGGGCAATTTTCCCCGGCAACGGCCTCCAATTGCCGGAACAGATCCGATTTGACCGCCAGGTTTTCAACCACAGCTTCGATCACCAGGTCCATACTGCCAAAGTCGGAAAGATCCGCGGCAAACCCGATCCGGGTCAAAATACCGGCGGCTTCCTCCGGGCTGATCTTGCCTTTATCAGATAACATTTCCAGGGTGTTTGCCAATTGGCCTGCCGCCCGTTTCATGGTTTCCGGATGGCTGTCGTACATCCGGACCGAATGACCTGCAACGGCCAGCACCTGGGCGATACCTGCCCCCATTGCGCCGCATCCAACAATACCAATCTCCATAAATCTGATTTAATTCATTTCCGCAGAATCAGGGCAAATATACCGATTGAAGGTTGTTTTGTCGGATATTTAACCGGGCAAGCATTTGTCAGGGGGCGTAATCTCTTTTTTTTAACTTTGCTGCCGTCAAGGCCTAATGTCGATATTTATGAAAACCAGCTATTTCTTTATTTCCATTCTGGCAGTTACAGGCATTGCCCTGTTTTTTGTCTCCTCCGGTTCAGAAAAACGCCCGGAACCGACCAACGGAACCATGATCAAAACCGGTGAAGAAGATCTCGACCGGGATAAAAAAGAGCTTTGGCTGGAATTGATGCATCAATCCGCGCCAGGGGTCAACTGGCGGCGCCTGGAATACGAAAATCAACTGGCTAAAATAAGGGCCCGCCTGGAAGGCAGTCGTGGAAACTGCACGGGCGGAACCGAAGTGCTGGCCGACGGATATATCCAGGGCCAATGGCAGGAACGGGGCTCCCTGAATAATGCGGGCAGCGTTTTTGATACGGAATACGATGCGGAAACCGATAAAATCTGGGTCATTTCCGCAGGAGGTACCCTCTGGAACGGCGATGCTTTCGGTTCATCCTGGGAGGTCGTCAACCAGGACCTGCAATTTAATCCCGGACTGCTGAAATTCGTTCCAACGGATGACGGGCGCAGGCTGATGGCGCTTGCCGGCCGAATCCCGCATTATTCGGATGACGATGGGCAAACCTGGACCGCCGGCGCCGGCATTCAGCATGCCGATAGCTGGGGAAATTGTCATTCGCCGCTTTTGCTCCGCCAGGACCCCCATGCCTGGTATGTCTTTGCCAAACCTTCGTACTGGGAACCGGTGAAATTGTATAAATCAGCTGACCTGGGTGAAAGCTTTCAGGTCATTGAGACTTTTTCAACCCATGAGTTCCACCGGTTCAGCCTTTGTCAGCCGCATCACTCGCAGAATGTGTACATGGCCAGGCAGAGTGATGACGGTAAGGCTCTTTTTTATAAAATGGACCTTGAAGCGGACACATTTGCCCTGCTGAACCCCGAAAGCGATCTGAACTTCAACGGCGCCAGGGCCAACCTGGTGGGCTGGCAGGATCCGGAAAACGGCGACCTCCGCCTGCTTTGTTATGTCCTGGAAGGCGATGTGAACGTCGTTTACAGGTCGGACGATGAAGGCGCCAGTTGGCAAAAACTCGGGGATCTGCCCGAAGGCCCCTGGGATGTGGGCATGTTCATTTCGCCTTCCAACCCCGACCTGATGCTCATGGGCGCGGTGGACTGTTTCCGCAGCCTGGACGGAGGGCTGAAATGGCAGAGGGTGAACAACTGGTGGGAATACTACGACGATATCAACGGCAAACTGCACGCCGATATGATGCATTTTGCCGAGTTTGAAACCCCCAACGGTTCTCCTTTTTTATTGATCAGCAACCACGGCGGCCTCAACGTTTCCTATACTGAAATGACAACTGTTTACAATCTGGGACTGGAGGGCCTGAATGTCAGCCAATATTATACCGTCCGAACCGACCCGACTGACCCCAACTATGTTTACGCCGGTTCGCAGGATCAGGGTTTCCAGCGGGCCCTTGAATTTGAAACCGGGAGCGATGGCGCCGAATGGTTCGAACAGGTCATTTCCGGTGATTACGCCCATATTGTTTTTTCGAACGGAGGCACGTCCCTCTGGACGGTTTATCCCGGGGGTTGGGTCACCCATTACGCCGATCCCCAAAACGGATACCTGACCGGCTCCTACGACCTGCAATCGGAAAATGAGACGGTCTGGCTGCCGCCGCTGATGCCCAGTCCGTTTGCCGGCGAAAATGCAGTGTATATGGCCGGCGGTAATATCGACGGCGGGCCGGGTTCGTACCTGATCCGCCTGGAAGCTGCCGGCGACCAGGTTATTCCTTCCCAGATCGGTTATAACTTCAAACTTGAATCGGGTGGGGGAGAGGTCTCCTGCCTGGCCACGGCGCCCTCCGATTCCAGCAGGTGGTATGTCGCTACAACCAACGGCCGCTTTTTTTATTCGGAAGACAGCGGCCAGACCTGGGAACAGACCCTGAATTTCATCCCGGAAGGGCATTATTTGTACGGCCAGGCCATATATGTATCGAAGACCAACCCGAATATCGTTTATCTGGCCGGCAGCGGTTATTCCAATTCGCCGGTCTACCGGTCGCTGAACGGCGGGAAGAATTTCACCCCGGTCTCCCAGGGATTGCCCCCAACCCTCGTATTTGAGCTGGCCGCAAACGAAGACGAAAGCCTGGTTTTTGCAGCCACAGAGGCCGGTCCGTATGTTTATGTCCGGCCTAAAAACCGCTGGTACGACCTGAGCGGGGCGTGCGCCCCAACCCAGACTTATTGGTCGGTTGAATACGTCGAGGCAACCCGGACGGTCCGTTTCGGCACTTATGGCCGGGGTATCTGGGATTTTCAGATCTCAGAGCCGGTTTCGGCCGGCCAGCCTGAAATCCCGGCATCCACGGTCAGGGCTTTTCCAAATCCGACTTCCGGGGCCTTCCGGATCCAATTCACCAAGGTGAAGGAAAATAATATTCCGGTCTCCGTGGTGGGCCCCAATGGAGGTGTCCTGAGAAATTGGAACATTTCCACCGTTCCCGGAGCCACCTTCACGGAAGAATTAAGTTTGGCCGGCCTGCCTCCGGCAGTGTATTACTTGCGGGTGGAAAGGCAAAACGGGGTGGAGATGGTCAAAGTTCTGAAATATTGACCTGACCGGTCAGCCAATCCCCCGTCCAACGGGTGTGAACATTTTTTAATTCCCAAGTTAATTTCCAGTTATATAGATTAACATTCGAGGCATTTTTTTCCACCACATAAGAAACATAAGAAAACATAGAGCGAAACATGAGTCAGTGGCGGGGAAAGGTACAAAAGGAAACAAAAGGGTCGGACAAAAAATTTACTTTGTAAATTTTTTGTCCTCTTTTCCCGCCTTGCGGGACAGGTAGTGGTTCAAATAAAAAAAATGTCCGTGTTTTTCGTGTTACAAAATTCGGGATGACTCATGTTATGTTCATTCTATTGTGCTCTATGTTTCTTATGTGGTAGAAATTTCATGTCGCGGCGGGATGCGAAGCATACCGCTCCGGGAATATTTAAATTCTTGTTGTTGATCTAAATTACACTGCCAACCCAATCACCCCCAGCATTCTACCCGTCTGACCCCGGTCCCGGCGATGAGAAAAATAATCTTTGTTCTGGAAGGTGCAATGGGGTGAAACCTCGATGTTTTCGGCCAGGAGACCTTCCCGGAGCAATTGTTCCCGGTTGGCGGATTTGATGTCCACATGGTATTTCCCGGTGGCGGTATTCCATCTTTTGAAGGCCTTGTCAAAATGTTCGGCAACCTCATCCCCCACTTCAAAACAGCACTCGCCGATACAGGAACCGATAAACGCCCTGCAATCTGCCGGGTTGGTATTAAACAAGGAAACCATCCTGCCAATGGTTTTGGCGGTTATTCCGGCAACTGTGCCCCGCCAACCCGCATGCACTGCCCCGACGGCCTTTTGTACCGGGTCGTAGATCAATACCGGCGCACAATCCGCCACGGTGACGGTTAAAAGAATCCCTGGACTCCGGGTCACCAGGGCGTCGTATCCCTCATATTGGCCGGGCAATCCGACCTGCAGGATATGGTCGCCATGCTCCTGTTTTGCGCCGGCTGCCTGTTCGGGCCTGAACCCTAAACGGGAAAAAAAGATCTTCCGGTTTTCCTGCACCGCGTTTGGGTCGTCTTCGGTATACAGGCCCAGGTTGAGGCTCTGAAAAGGCAGCGTACTGACCCCGCCGAAACGGGTGCTTTCCGCTGCCGTCATTTCAGGAAATGGTTTGAAGATATCGGGAACGTAATATTGCAGTTGTTGAGCAATCATCCGTTGTTTTTCTCCAAAGATAATGGTATTTCAATCCAATCAATTGTTGATTTGTTGATGCGTTGATTTGTTGATGCGACCACGCCGCGGCGTGGCGAATCAATCGAATCAATCGAATCAATCGAATCAATCGAATCAATCGAATCAATCGTATCAATCGAATCAATCGTATCAATCCCGATACGGAAACCTCCGGGCCAGCGACCCCGTTATATTCCGGACCACCTCGCTGTGCGACCGGTTCCAATCGGTAGGGCTGGTCCGTTCGGTAGACCAGATGGAGACTCCTGTCTGTCCGTCCAGGATCGAGCAGGAAACAAACACATCGCTGGTTTTGGCAGCGGGGAAAATACCCGCCAGTCCATCGGTAAAAACAGACGCGAAAGCGAAGCCCAGGCTCAGGCCGAAGGATTCCAGTTCAGTCAGGTATTGCGCTTTATGGACGCTGGTATGGACGACAGCGTCTACACCCAGGACCTCAGCCAGCTCGGTTGGCGCCATTTTCCAGGAATCCCGGATGCTGATGCCGGCCTTTTCCAGCCTGGAGTTGGTTTCGGCAGCATGCTGTATGCTGACATTGATCCGGTTTTCGTACCGGTGGGTGCGCCGGCTGACCTGGTTGTGCAGTTCCATCTGGAAGGCGCGGCTTTCGTTTTCTTCTATTTCGACCAGCATTTCGTCGGTTACCCCTTTGGGGATCCGTCCGGAGGTGACGGTTTCCACGGGCAGGAAAGCAATGACCTTATGTTCGGCGGCAAATTCCTCATAACCGGAGGTTTTGTAGTACTCCCGGCTGCAACTGGAAAAGAGCAGAACGCTCAGGCAAAAAAGGATCAGGTTTTTCATGTCTTTAAAATTTAAGCGGTGATTTATTTTAAAGCTTGTTTGGAAAGGACTGCGGACTGAACTTCGACTTTGCCCAGTTTCAAGAGACTGCGGACTGGCGAACTGCAGACTGGCGAACTTTCCGAAAAAAAGAAAATTATTTTCAACATGGTCCTTAATTGGTCAACCAATTTCCGACACCTATATTTATGCCCGGGTTCGGGTATACCGGATTCAGCGCGGATTCTTTAATTTTTTATTAACAATTACCGGATTTTGGACCAGAACGCACAGGAATGGCATTGGCTGATCAACGCACCGGAAAAACTGCTTACCCATTATCAATCGATTATCAGCGGGGCGGCAGCCAGGTTCGTCGCCAGAGGTTTTTTCAGGCCGGAGGAGAGGGATGAACTGGTCCAGGAGATCAATTTGCAACTCCTGGAGAAAAAGCTTGCCAAAATGAAGGAGCAATACTCCGGCGCGGTATTGTTGCGCACGTATTTTGCCAAAATCGTCCAGAACGCTTTACTGGAAATAGCCAGGACCAAAATGCGGCAACCGGCGTTGCTCGGCGAAGAGATCCTGGATTACCGGCAGGACGCCGGGGCCGGCCCGGAAGCAAAACTGATCATCCGGGATGAATTGTTGCGACTGGAGGCGATCCTCAAAGATTGGCCCAACGCTTACCGGACGAGGCTGAGTTTTAAACTCTGGACCAGAAGTCCCCTGCATTCATCCGATGTTCAGTTTTACCAAAGCCCCAGGACGGCACAGGCTATCCACAGGCTGGCCAAAGCCTGTTCCGCATCCTATGACGAACTGAGCGAAGGCGAGGTTTTTGACTTGCTGGTTGAATTGTTGAATATTGTTGAAGCGAAAAATACGGATGGGGATTCGCTAAGGCGCTGGAACCTCCAGCAGGCAGACCGGCTGATCGGGATCCTGAACGGAATTCCGCCGGTATCCAACCATTCCAGAGAATCTTTGCGCATGTTATTAAGGATGTACTTTGACCAATGATCGAACAATTCCTGGATCAGGCTGGCGAAATCACCCCGGTTGAATGGTCGGCTGTCGCTACAGCGGTTCTTTACCTGGTCTATGCCGTAAAAGAAAATCCGGTTTGCTGGTTCTGGGGCATCATCAGCTGCAGTTTATGGGCCTGGGCTTCGTTTTTCTATTATGACCTGTACCTGGACGCTATCCTGCAGCTTTTTTACGCGGTCATGGGGTTTGCCGGCATTTACCAGTGGCGTTCCGCAAAAACAGAAGGCCGTACAACAAGACCGACCACCCGGGTTACCGTGAAAGAACATGCCGTCCTTTGGTCGGCGGGTTTGCCGGCCAGTTTTCTTTTCGGCTATTATTTTGATGTCTATACGCCTGCTGCGGCTACTTACCTCGACGCGTTCACCACGGTTTTTTCCATTCTGGCCACCTTCCTGCTCGTCAGGAAAAAACTGGAAAACTGGTTATACTGGATTTTGACCGACAGCCTTTATATCTATCTCTACGCCGGCAGAGGCGCCTGGTTGTTTGCATTTCAGATGGCGGTTTATACCGTGCTGGCGGTTTACGGTTATTTTAGCTGGAAAAAACAGATGAAATTCTGATCTTATTTGGAATAAATCTAAATAATGATTTCCATTTAACTTTCCTGAACTCTCTTTTCTTTTCAACTGGAAGCTTTCTATATTTGCAGCGCTTTTTCGAACGATTCCGAAACAGCTTAAAACCTTTCAAATATAACCATTGCCAAACGCCGGCCGCCGGGTTTGCGCCAGGTAATGAGAAAGAAAACAGTAACTGCTGTAATGAAAAACAAAGCGAACAGCTTATGGCTTTTGGCCATGACCTTCCTTCCCACCGGCGCCGTTATGGGCCAGGCCGGAAAAAGCGGCAGCAATCTATTTATTTATGGCCTGGTGGCAGTCGCAGTTTTACTTTTCTTTTATCTATTGGTTCAGATAGCGGATAATTTGCTGGCGATCGAGTCCCGCCAGTCAGGCGCCGAACGGAAAGGGGTGAACTTCGGGATCTTTCCCCGCCTTTCCGAGTTATTTGCGCCAAAACTGCCCTCATTTGCAGGCGACGCACCGGTAACCGTATTAAAAAAAGGCCACGATATTTTGCTCCAGGGAGAAGCGCCCTGCACGATCGACGAAAGCAAAACGGGGCAGACTTTTGCGGTACAACCGCCCAATTTTAAAGGGATTTTGCCCATCCCTAAAATGATGGTGGAAGTCGGCGCCGAAGTAAAGGCCGGCGATCCGTTGTTTTATGACAAGGGAGCGCCGGATATTTTATACTGCGCGCCGGTCAGCGGCGAAGTAATTGCCATTAACAGGGGCGCTAAAAGAGCGATTACAGAGGTGGTTATCCTGGCGGACAAAAACCAGAAGTACCGCAAACTGGATGCCCCTGACCTTGGAAAAACTACCCGGGAAGATCTGGTGAAATTCCTTATGGGCAGCGGGGCCTGGCCCTTGATCCGTCAACGTCCGTTTGATGTGGTTGCCGACCCGGGCGAGACCCCAAGGGATATTTTTATTTCCACATTTGATACCGCCCCGTTGGCGCCCGATGCCAATTTTGTCGTAAAGGGTAAAGAAACAGCTTTCCAAAAAGGGATCGATGCGCTGGCAAAACTTACTTCGGGCAAAGTTTACCTGGGGCTGAACGCCAAAAGCGCCGTCGAACCGTCCCAAGCCTTTACCGGAGCAGCCAATGCCGAAAAACACTGGTTCCACGGCAAACATCCGGCCGGTAACGTCGGTGTCCAGATTCACCATATCCGGCCGATTGGCCCCAAAGATAAAGTCTGGACCCTGGGTGTCCAGGAGGTGATCACCCTCGGCGCCTTGTTCACTGAAAACCGTTTGAACACAGAGCGGATTGTGGCTTTAACCGGCGCCGAACTTAAGGCGCCGTGTTATGTCCGGACCCATATTGGGGTACAATTGGGGGACTTGCTGAAAGACAACCTCAAGAACGAAAATGTCCGGATCATTTCGGGCGATGTCCTCACCGGAAGACAATCGGGCAAGGGCGGGTTCCTCGATTTTTACGATGACCAGGTAACGGTTGTGGAAGAAGGAGACTATTTTGAATTGTTTGGCTGGCTCCTGCCGCTTGAACCCCGGCCCAGCGTCTCCAAATCTTTCCCGAATTTTATGTTTCCCGACCTCCTGTTCAAAGCCAATACCAATACGCACGGCGAAAAACGGGCGTTTGTGGTTACCGGCCAGTACGAGCAGGTCCTGCCGATGGACGTTTATCCGCAGATCCTGATGAAAGCCATCCTGAACGGAGATTTTGAACGGATGGAAGGACTCGGCATCTACGAACTGATCGAGGAAGATGTAGCGCTATGCGAGTTTGTCTGCACCTCCAAACAACCGGTGCAGCAGATCCTTCGCCAGGGGCTGGAAATGATGAGAGAACAATCATAACGCGTTTGGGTAACCGCGGGGGTTGCCCATTCAATCAACCGAATGTCGCAAACAGACCATGAAAAAATCGTTGTTAAATTTCTTCAAACGCATCGAACCGGACAAGAAAAAGTCACCGCTTCTGCACACGGCGTATGATGCGTTCTTCACTTTTGCCTTTACACCCAACACCGTGACCAAAGGCGGCGTTCATATCCGCGATGGGATGGACCTGAAAAGAACGATGGTCATGGTGGTGATTGCCCTGCAATTGTGTTATATATTCGGAACCTATAATATCGGGCAGCAGCATTTTGATGCGTTGGGCATGTATAGCGGGGCTTTTGAAGGGTTTCACCTCAAAATCTTCCATGGATTGATCAAGATCCTGCCGATCTTTATTGTGACCCATATTGTCGGCCTGGGTATCGAATTCTGGTACGCAGCCAAAAGAGGGCACGGTGTTGAGGAAGGATTCCTGGTTTCGGGCGCCCTGATCCCGCTGATCATGCCGCCGGATATTCCCCTTTGGATGTTGGGATTGTCGGTTGCTTTCGCCGTGATCATCGGCAAGGAAGCGTTTGGCGGCACGGGCATGAACATCTGGAACATCGCTTTGCTGTCCAGGGTTTTTGTGTTTTTTGCCTATCCAACTTTTATTTCCGGCGACGATGTCTGGATTTCCGGCATTGAAAAAGTAAAGGACGTCGGGTATCAGTCGGTTGAATACGGCTGGGCCCACCACTTTTTTGACTGGATATTCCGAGGGTTCGGCTGGTCGACCTTCGGAGACGGAGGGGTTGCTGTTGTGGATGGTTACACCGGGGCTACTCCGCTTGCCCTTGCGGCCAAAGGCGGCTGGGACAGCGTTTTGTCCGTCTATTCCACTAGTGAAATGTGGTGGGGCAATATTCCGGGCTCCATCGGTGAAACCTCAAAGCCCCTGATCATTCTCGGTGCGCTGTTCCTGGTCTTTACCAGGATTGCGGATTGGCGCATTATGGTTTCGATGGTTCTGGGCGCCGCCCTAATGGGCCTTGCCATGAACAGCATGGCGCCGGAAGTGGTGACCGAGGATATGAACAGCATTTATAAGTACATGAGCGTTCCGTGGCACTATCATTTTTATATGGGCAGTTTCCTGTTTGCGATGGCTTTTATGGCGACCGACCCGGTGACGGCGGCCTCCACCAATACGGGCAAATGGGTGTACGGCTTTCTGATCGGGATGATCGGCCTGATCATCCGGGTCTGGAACCCTGCATACCCGGAAGGCTGGATGCTGGCCATTCTGTTCATGAACACTTTCAGCCCGCTGATCGACCATACTGTGGTGGGCGCCAACATGAACCGCCGGAAAAAAAGGACGGCATCGGTCGCATCCTGATTTTTTTAAGATAAAAACCAAGTACTGTGAGTACCAGATATATTATCATTTTTATCACAATCCTGACAAGTGTGGTTGCCGTCAGCCTGACGGGCATGCGCCAGGCTACTAAAAAACAAGCCGACCTCAACGAGGAGATTTTTAATAAAAGGGCAGTCCTTCAGGCCGTAGAGGGCGCGCTTGGCGATGCAAAAGTTTCAGCCTTCACGGATCAGGAAATCCTGGATATTTTTGACAAACAGATCGAACAGGTGACGCTCAACCTGGCCGGTGAAATGGTAGATGGCGCAAGAGCCGAAGATATTGACCTGGCCAAGGAAAAGAAAAAGCCGGAATCTGACAGGTTGCTGCCCTTGTTCATCTTTAACCAGGATGGACAAAAGTACTATATCCTCTCTGTAAGGGGCAAAGGATTATGGGATGAAATCTGGGGGAATATTGCACTGGAAAGCGACCTGAACACGATCGTAGGCGTCAACTTTGACCATAAGGGCGAAACCCCCGGCCTGGGGGCGGAAATAAAGGATAACCCCGTTTTTCCGGCGCAATTTGTCGGTAAAAAAATATATGAGGGCAATAGGTTTGTATCTGTAAAAGTGCGCAAAGGCGGCGCCCAGGACGAAAACCACGAAGTAGACGGCATCACCGGCGCGACGATCACTTCTGACGGCGTAACCGAGATGTTGCAAAGGGGCATCAAGAGCTATGAACCTTATTTCAACAGCATCAAAAGCAAACAATAATCCGATTGACCACGAAATAAAACTTCAATAAAATGGCTGAAACGGCAGTAAAAGAAGTAAAAACGGCGGAGCCGATATTTGGCCCCAAAGAACGGAAACTGCTCACCGACCCGATCAATGACAACAACCCGATCACCGTTCAGGTTTTAGGCGTGTGTTCTGCTTTGGCGGTAACTTCGCTGGTTTACCCGGCAGTGGTTATGGCGATTGCCGTTACGTTGGTCACCGCATTTTCCAACCTGGCAACCTCCATGCTCCGCAAATACATTCCCAACCAGGTCAGGATGATCGCACAACTGGTCATCATCGCCTTTTTGGTGAGTATGGTCGAACTGGCGCTGCGGGCTTACAATTACCCGATTTACAAACAACTTTCTGTATATATCGGCCTGATCATCACCAACTGTATCGTGATGGGGCGCCTCGAAGCCTATGCCATGGCCAACAAACCCTGGCGCTCCTTCCTGGATGGTATTGGAAACGGCCTGGGTTACGGCGCTATTCTGGTGATTATTGCTTTGTTCAGAGAATTATTCGGCAAGGGAAGCCTGTTTGCGGGCAGCGCCGTCGAAATGAAAATTATCGGGCCCTCTGCCGACTATTTCATCAATACGACCCAAAGTACGCTGTTCGGCTGGTATACCAACAATAACCTGATGGTGGTTCCATCGGCAGCAATGTTCATCATCGGCATTTTGATCTGGATCCAGCGCAGCAGAAACAAAAAACTGGTGGACATTTCCTGACCCGGCCGGTACGGGGTGTTTTCGTGGCAGCAGTAATTCTTGATTCAACTAAAATTCTTATAAAATGGCTGAATTCGCCAACATCTTCATCAAGTCGGCCTTCATTGAAAATATGATCCTGGCTTACTTTCTCGGAATGTGTTCGTTCCTCGCCGTTTCAAAATCGGTCAAAACAGCCTTTGGCCTCGGCCTTGCGGTGATCTTCGTACTGGGCATCACCATGCCGATCAACTGGCTGATCAGTGAAAAACTGCTGGGAGAAAATGGCTTGTTCGGAATGGACCTGACCTTTCTGCGGTTTATCCTGTTTATTGCCGTAATCGCAGCTATGGTGCAGTTGGTGGAAATGGCGGTTGAAAAATACTCACCGTCCCTGTACAACTCGCTGGGCATCTTTTTGCCCCTGATCACGGTGAACTGCGCCATCCTGGCCGGCTCTCTTTTTATGGTGGCCCGCGAATACAATTTTTCTCAGTCGGTCGCTTATGGCCTGGGCGGCGGTTTTGGCTGGTTCCTCGCGATCCTGGCCATGGCGGCCATCCGGGAAAAGATGAAATATTCCAATGTGCCTGCGCCTTTGCGCGGCCTGGGTATGGCATTTATTCTCACCGGATTGATGGGCATCGCTTTTATGAGCCTGATGGGGGTTGACCCGGGCCTGTTCATCAAATAATCCGGAATCAAAAAATTGACGGTCTTAAAATATAATTCTGATGATCATTGTTAATGCCGTTATCGCGTTTGTGACCAGTATTCTGGCGCTATCCATCATGCTGATTTATGCGCGGAAAAAATTGGTCGCACAGGGGGATGTAAAACTGGTGATCAATGGGGATGAAGAACACCCGTTGCTGGTCAAGCCAGGCAGTTCGCTGCTCTCCTCCCTGGCCGAAAAAAACATTTATCTGTCTTCCGCATGCGGCGGCGGCGGCACCTGCGCCATGTGTGAATGCCATGTGGACGAAGGCGGCGGCGACGTTCTCCCGACCGAACTGAATCACCTGACCCGCCGGGAAGTGGCCGAACACAAACGGCTTGCCTGCCAGGTGAAAGTCCGCCAGGATATGCACATTCGCGTGCCGGAAGAAGTATTCGGCATCAAGAAGTGGGAATGCGAGGTGATCTCCAATTACAACGTTGCGAGCTTTATCAAGGAATTTGTGGTGAAACTCCCTCCGGGTGAAGCGCTTGAATTCCAGTCGGGAGGTTATATTCAGATCGATGTGCCCAAAATCCAGGTGGATTTCAAAAATTTTGATATCACAGCGCATCCGAAATACCACGACGATCCGAAAAAATTCCAGTCGGAATGGGACCACTGGAAACTCTGGGACCTTCAGATGAATAACCCGGAGCCCCAATTCAGGGCCTACTCCATGGCCAACCATCCGGCTGAAGGCAATATCATCAAATTGAACATCCGGATTGCAACCCCGCCCTGGGACCGCAACAAAAATGCCTGGATGAATGTCAACCCGGGTATTTGTTCAAGTTACGTCTTTTCGCTCAAACCAGGCGATAAAGTCACCATTTCCGGCCCCTATGGTGAGTTTTTTATCAAACCGACCAAAAAGGAAATGGTCTATATCGGAGGCGGGGCCGGTATGGCGCCCCTGCGTTCCCATTTGTTCCACTTGTTCCAGACGGTAAAAGAACGCGACAGGAAGGTTTCTTTCTGGTACGGCGGCCGTACACGCCGGGAATTGTTCTACATCGAAGAATTCCGTCAGATCGAAAAGGAATTTCCCAACTTCAAGTTCTTCGTGGCCCTGGATAATCCGCTGCCCGAAGACAACTGGACAGTCAAGGAAAATATGGAGGACGCCAAAGGCGAAGGGTTCAAAGGGTTTATCATGCCGGTTTTGTTTGAGCAATACCTGAAAAACCATCCGGAACCGGAAGAAATTGAATACTATTTCTGCGGCCCTCCGGCCATGAATGCTTCCGTCCTCAAATCTTTGGACGAACTGGGTGTGCCCGAGGAAAATATTGCCTTTGATGACTTCGGCGGCTGATCTCTTCAGTTATTGATTCGATTGGAACGATTGATTCGAATGATTCGATTATTACCCAAATTCGAATCAATCGACCACGCTGCGGCGTGGCGAATTATTCGTTTCAATTCCCAACCATATACCCCCCATCCACCATAAACACCCCGCCGGTGACATAACTCGCGGCGTCCGAAGCCAGAAAAACCGCCATGCCGGTCATTTCTTCCGGCTGCGCCATTCTGCCCAGCGGCACGTGTGTTTCATAAGATTGCAGGATCGACTCGTTTTGCCATAAAGCGGCGCTGAATCTGGTTTTTACCAGGCCGGGGCAAATCACGTTTACCCGCACCCCGCGCGGCCCCCATTCCTTGGCCATATTCTGGCTCATCATGATCAGGGCAGCCTTGCTGACACTGTAGATGCCCAGGCCGAAAGTCGGTTTTAATCCTTCCACCGAACTGATGTTGATGATCGAACCGCCCTGCTTTTCAAGGTGGGGAAGGGCCAGCCGGGCCAGTTCCCAGGGCGCCTTTACGTTGATCGCCATGGTTTTATCAAAAGCGCCGGGGTCGGCGTCTTCCAGCGGTCCGAACGAGGGGTTGATCGCCGCGTTGTTGATCAGAATGTCCAGCCTGCCGTATTCAGCCATGGTTTGATCCACCAGCGTTTTTAACTGCCCGGGGTCGCCGACATGGCAGGCCAGGGGTAAAACGTTCAGGCCGGCTGCCCGAAGGCCGGCGGCTTGCTCTTCGAGGTTCTCCTGTTTGCGGCTGCTGATCACCACCCTGGCGCCTTCCCGGGCCAGGGCGGCTGCAATGGCTGCGCCGATACCGCGGCTGGCGCCGGTGATGACGGCAACCTTTCCCCGCAGCGATTGGGTATGTAAATTTTCCAAAATATCCGGTTTTGTTTCGAAGTTGATCAATAGGAATTGAGGCTCAATTTAACAATTTTTTGTCAGGGCGCAACTTTTCCTAAGAGTCACCCGCGAGGCTTCTGGTTACCTTTTAGCATTTTGCCTTGCTTGTGGCAAAAGATGCCGGACCTTGATCTCATGGGCTGTCACCTGTTTTTTTTAAATATTTGAAAATCAGCATATTATAAAAATGAATCTTACTGTAAAAAAAAAATTTAACGGAATTTTAAAGAATAAGGCAGCAATTTGCCGTAGCTTTGCGTATTGCAATGGGGAAAAATCATTTTTTAGCTCACCCGACAATTTTAAGGAAAACCGCCCCGAATATTCCCCACAGAACCGTTGCTTTAAATGACTTGACTTTGATGCTTCAAAGCAAAGCCGTGTTCAGTAAATGCAAATCCAAATTCCTGACCGCCGTCATTCATCGAAAAGAACCGTCATTGATCAGTGTATTTAGGAACACAATGGTCTAAATACCCCTAAAGTGAATTGAACGGCCATAACAAGAGCAAAAGAAAAAAGGGTCTTGGCTGGTTTTTCCAATTCCCTTAATTTTGAACTAGTTTTTCATCATCGTTAACAAAAATTGGATTAGTATGAAAAGACTCTCACTAGTGTTCTCACTGGTCCTCTTTGCCGTTGGTTTTGCCATGGCACAGCGGACAGTCAGCGGAACAGTGACAGACAGTAAGGGCGAAGCCCTTATTGGGGCCAGTATTCTGGTCAAAGGCACTTCCAACGGAACCGTTACCGACATCGACGGTAAATACACCCTCGAGGTTCCGGCGGGTGGCTCCACCCTTGAAGTCAGCTACACGGGCTTCAGTACTCAGGACGTCGCATTGGGCGTTTCCAATGTGGTGGACATCGTGATGGAGGAAGGCGTTCAGTTGTCGGAAGTCGTCGTGACCGGCCTCGGTATCCGCAAGGAGAAAAAGGCCCTGGGTTACGGCGTTTCTACCATTGCTGCCGCCGACATTACCCAACGCTCTGAAACGGACGTAGCGCGTTTGTTGCGTGGTAAAGCCACCGGTGTGGACATCACCCAGACTTCCGGTCTGGCCGGCTCCGGAACCAACGTCATCATCCGGGGTTATTCCTCGATCACGGGCTCCAACCAGCCGCTGTTTGTTGTCGACGGCGTGCCCTTCGGCTCAGACACCAACGCTGATCAGGGCGCAGGGGCGGGCGGCGCCACAGCATCCAGCCGCTTCCTCGACCTCGACCCCAACAACATCGCCGAGGTCAGCATTCTGAAAGGCCTTAGCGCCACCGTTCTCTATGGTGAAGCAGGCCGCAACGGCGTGATCCTGATCACCACTAAAAACGGCAACGTCGGCGCTACCGACAACAAAAAATTCGAGATCGGGGTAACCCAGAACATCTCCTTTACCCAGATCGCCAACCTGCCAACCTACCAGGATACTTACGGCAACGGTTTCTCCGGCGACTTCGGGTGGTTCTTCTCCAACTGGGGCGCGCCCTTCAGCGCCAGGGGCACCAACGGCGTTGCCGCCGACGGCACGATCCAGCACCCTTATGATCAGCCGCAGTACAACGATGACTTCCCCGAATTTATCGGCGCTCGTTATCCGTACAAGCCTTACAAGAGCCTGGAGAACTTCTTCCAGACGGGTTTGGTCAGCAATACTTCGTTGTCTGTTGACAAATCACTCGGCAACGGCGCAGCCGTGAACGCCAATTACAGCTACCTTTCCGACGAAGGCTTTACACCCGAGAACAAGTTCAGCAAACACAACCTGGGTATCGGCGGTACGGCCAAACTGGCCAACGGCCTGACCCTCAGGACCTCCCTGAACTTTATCTCCCTCGACCGCCAGGCGCCGCCGGCATCCTTCAGCTTTGGGTCCGGTTCGGGCGGCAACCCCTCCGTATTCGGCGACTTGCTGTATACGCCGCGGAGCATCGACCTGCTCAACCTGCCGTATCAGAGCCCGATCGACGGTTCCCAGGTTTATTATCGCCGGGGTTCCGCCATCCAGAACCCGCTCTGGGGGTTGTACAATACCCGCGACAAAGAAGTCATCGAGCGTTACTTCGGCAACGTCCAACTCCAGTACGAACTGGCGCCCTGGCTCGATGTGACCTACCGGATCGGCGTCGACCAGTACGCGCAGCGCAACCGCCGCGAAATCAACCGGGGCGGCTCCCAGCAGCCCGACGGTTCTATGTCAACCACGGTTCGTTACAACCGCATTACCGACCACGTATTCAACCTGATGCCCGCTTTCAAAATCAACGAAAACTTTGACTTTGACGGCTTGCTGGGGGTTAACCTCCGCAGGGAAACGAACGATTATACGGGGTCCTTCAGCTCCAACCAGTTCATCTTCGACCTCTTTACCCAGCAAAACTTCATTGACCACCAGGCTTTCACTTTCCGCAATGAAGCCAATACGATCGGCGCTTACGCGACGGCTACCCTGGGTTTCAGGAATTTCCTTTACCTGAACCTGCAGGCCCGGAACGACTGGACGTCTACGCTGGAAAAAGCCAACCGTTCGGTGCTTTACCCGAGCGCCAGCCTTTCTTTTGTACCAACGGAAGCCATTCCATCCCTGCAAAACAGCACCGTGCTGAACTACCTGAAATTGCGGGTTGGTTACGGTACTTCCGCGGGTTATCCGGATCCTTATCAGACGAGAAGCGTACTGAACACAAACACCAACGTTTTCCTGAACAGTGCAGGCCTTCCGCTGAACACCAACTCCGTGAGCGACCAGTTGGGGAACCCCAACCTGAAGCCTGAATTGCACGAAGAGATCGAAGCCGGTATCGAAGCCCGTTTCCTCAACAACCGGATCGGCATCGACCTTTCCTTGTACGACAAACAGTCTTCCGACCTGATCTTCCCCCTGGCGCTTGACCCGGCTACCGGTTATACGAATACGACGGTTAACGTGGCGTCGCTGTCCAACAAAGGGATTGAATTGGGCCTGAACCTGACGCCGTTCCGCGGCAAATTTACCTGGGATATCAACCTGAACTATACCAGGAACCGGAACATCGTTGAGAGCATTGCCGAGGGAATCGATCGTTTTGCCATCGCGACCGCTGGTTCTGCAGGAAACTACGCCGTTCCTGGCCAGCCTTACGGCGTTATGATGGGTATCGCGTTCCAGAAAAACGACGCCGGCCAGTACATCGTCAACCAGACATCCGGCGAATACATCGCAGAAAGCGATATTTCCGTGATTGGCAACCCGAACCCGAATTACACGGCCAACTGGATCAACACCATTTCTTACAAGAACCTTTCATTCAACTTCCACTGGCAGTATATCGACGGCGGCGACATTTATTCCATGCTGACCGCTACGATGTTCGCCCGGGGCAATACGAAAGACACCGACTTCGACCGCTATACGCCGGTCAGCCTTCCGGGTGTTAAGCCCGACGGCACACCCAGCTACGTTCAGGGTTATGCAGGCGACCTTTTCTTCAACGCTTACTTCTTTGCGGACGAAGGAATTATTTTTGACGGCACCGTGATCCGTTTGCGCGAGGTCGGCTTGTCTTACGACGTGCCTGCGCGCATCCTGAAGAACACGCCGTTCGGCTCCCTGTCCCTGCGGATTTCGGGTGAAAACCTGTTTTACAATGCCCCCAACTTCCCGGAATACATCAATTATGATCCGGAGGTTTCCAGTACGGGCGTAGGCAACGGCCGCGGCTTTGAATTGATCACCGGCCCGACTTCCAGAAAGTTCGGCGCTACTTTGAGCTTTACGTTCTAAGTAAAATGGGTGTTGACTTTATTTCCCCGGATTGGGGGGATTAACTTAAAATTTTGCAATTATGAAATTGTTCCATAAAATTTTTCTAATCGCCGCCGTTTTGGGCTTCACGGCTTGTGAGAACATCACCAAGCTGGAGGGGTTGCAGGAAAACCCCAACGAGGTTACTCCGGAAAAGGCGGGCGTAAACTTTCTTTACAATCAGATCCAACTGTCCTTCAATAATTTCTTTGAAGGCACACGCGGCGCAACGGATTCATACGTCAGGTTGACTGCCCTTCTGGCCGACAACTATGACGCTGCCGGCGGACCCGGCGGGTATGACGGATTATGGCTGAACGCCTATTCTACTTTGTTCCCGGATATCGACGCCTGTGTTTCCATCGCGGAAGCCGCCGGCCTGGATATTCACGCCGGTTCTGCAAAGATCATGAAGGCTTATGTAATGCTTTCCCTTGTTGACCTGTTTGGCGACGTTACCTATTCAGAAGCAGGACAGGGGACCGATATCATCAGCCCGAAGACCGATCCGGGCGCCCAGGTGTACGCCGCAGCCATCGCCTTGCTGGATGAAGCGATCGCTCAAATGGACGGGACGACTGCGGCCAAACCGCTGAACGATTTCTTCTATGCAGGTAATGCTGCCAGGTGGATCACGCTGGCCAAAACCATGAAACTGAAGGCCTATGTGACCTCCAGGCTGGCCGATACCAATGCCAAAGGCGCGATTACCAACCTGATCAACGGCGGCGACCTGATCGACACCGAAGCGGAAGATTTTCAGTTCAAATTTGGCACCAACCGGACCAACCCCAATACCCGCCACTCCTTCTACAACAACTGGTATGAGAACAGCGATGGCACGTACATGTCCAACTACCTGATGTGGTTGATGAAAGCCGAAAAAGGCCTGGAAGATCCGCGGATCCGCTTCTACTTCTACCGCCAGGACCTTGACCTGACGGACGAAGCCAAAGAAGTCTGGGGTTGTGTACTGTCCGACTTCCCGGTTCGCTCGGCTGCGCCTGCTTATTATACGGCCATTCATCCGGACATGCCCTATTGCATTGCCTCGGAAGACGGGTATTACGGCCGCGACCACGGCAACGGCACCGGTATTCCGCCCGACGGCGATATCCGTACGGCTTACGGCATCTGGCCGGGCGGCGGGCAGTTTGACGACAACTCCCATACCACGGTTCAGCAATTGGGCACCACAGGCGCTTTAGGCCAGGGTATCAACCCGATCCTGTTGTCAACCTATGTTGATTTCATGCGGGCCGAAGCCGCTTTGACCGTTCAAACGGGCGAGGACCCAAGGGCCTTGTTGCAAAGCGCCATTGAAAAATCTTTCAAAAAGGTGATCGACGCCTCCAAACCATTGATCCCCAATTTGGCCGCTGTCGCTTTTGTCGGCCCCGCCGGCCCTGTGACGGTTGAACAGGCTTATTTCCCGAATGCCGAAAGCCGGGCCGCTTATATCGCCAAGGTGCTGGAGCTTTATGACGCCGCCACAACGGACGACGCCAGGCTGAACGTGATCATGAAAGAATACTATATTGCACTTTTGGGCAACGGTATCGAAGGCTACAACGCTTACCGCCGGACGGGCAAACCGGAAGGCGTACAGCCCATGCTGGATAATTCCCGGAATTTCCCGAGGTCGTTCTATTATCCGTCCATTCTGACCAACCGGAATCCGAATGTACAGCAGAAAACCGACCGCGTAGCTTCGAAGGTATTCTGGGACCCGGGTACTACGCAGCTTTATTGATCTGCCCGGCGCTGCTGCCCGGCGAAAACGCTTCGGGGGCGGCAGCCTTCTAAATGAATTGATCTTTTGATAAAAAAAACTGAAGATGAAAAAACTCTTTTATATTCCTCTGGCGCTCGGGCTGCTGCTCATTTCATCCTGTGCCGATGAGAGCCTCGCCCCTATAGCCGTGTTTGATACCCTGGAAAAGGGGGCTTTTCCGCGTAAAATTTCACTTACGAGCTCGGAATATGACCTCGCCAAACCAACTACGACTGCTGTAACCTATGAGGTTGAATTTGTGGACCAGGAAAAAGGAAAACAAGTTGATCAATACATCATCAATGTTTCCTTCAAGGATAACCACGGCGGCGGCAAAACCAAACCGGTTACGGTTTATAAAACCTACAGCCAATCGGACTTTTCCGACAGCGCCAACGGCTTCCGCAGCATTGCCGTAAACATTCCGTTGACGGAACTGCTCACCCTCTTTGGCCTGACGATCGCCGACATTGCATCCGGCGATGATTTTGTCATCGATACGGAGTTGAAGCTGACCAACGGCATTTCTTATTCATTTGCCAACTCTACTGCGGCGGTGGTCGGTAGCGCTTTCAATTCCTTGTTCAGGATCACGGCCAAAGCGACCTGCCCGCTGGAGGATTCCAAGTTTGCCGGCAATTACAAAATGGAATATGTGACAGCCAATGTAGGCGGTTTCGGCCCGATCTTCGGCGCTGCGCCTGCCAATGTTACCCTGGCAACCGTTGCCGGTTCGAAGACCAAGCGCGCCTTTAAAGCCGCTTATCTGCCGGACAGCTACAACTTTGGCCCGTTTACTTATACCCTCGAATTTGCCTGCGACAAGGTCTTTATGGCCGCTGTCAATACGGGTGTGGGTTGCGGAAACGGCGCCATCACCATCGTTCAGGGCCCGGTTACGAACTTTGACCTGAACAACGATTCGGTCATCGAATTCAATATTGTTGAATTTGACAGAGACGGCGGTTGTGGTGTTCCCAAAACGCCGCATACCATCCGTTTGACCAAGATTTAATTGACCCGGACGGGATCAGCGGGTGTTTTTTCAGCTCCCCTGATCCATCCGAATAAAAACAGGCCGTTGCCCTCGGGAAGCGGCCTGTTTTTTTTTGCACCCCGTTCGCGATCCCCCCAAACATCATCAATCATCAATCATCAATCATCAATCATCAATCTTATTTTTTTATTGATGATTTAAGATTACATGATTGATGATTAATGATGTGGGAAAAGAGTTACAACACGCCCACTCCCCCCTTCCGGTAAGGCGCCAGCATATCATCCGAAGGATCCAGATTCGTGATCAGCAGGTCAATCCGGTCGAGATTGCAAACCCTGAGTTTTTGTGCAGTATTGAGCTTTTCGGCGATGCTCAGCAACACGGTTTTCGCGGAAGCCTGGATCATTGCCCGCTTGACGACGACCACTTCCCAATCGCTTTCCGTAATGCCTTGTTCGGCGTCGATGGCGTTGGCGCCGATGAAACAGAGGTCGGGCCGGAAATGCTGTAGTTGGGCGATCACATCTCCGCCTACGCTGATCTTTGCGGATTTAGACAGTTGCCCGCCGATGAAGATGGTTTCGCTGTTGGGATGTTCCAGCAATTGCATGGCCGTTGAAAGACTGACCGTCACAAAGGTGACCCGGAGTTCAGGCGGAAGGATCCGTGCAATTTCAAGGTTGGTCGACCCCCCGCTGATCAACACCAGCATGCCGTCCCGCAGCAGGCTGATGGCCTTGCGGGCTATGATGGTTTTTTCCTGATAGGCATAGATATCCCGTTCCTTATAGGAATAAACATGGTATGATTTGGACAATGCCCCGCCCCGGACTTTGAGGATCTTCTGCGCGTCGGCCAATTCCTGCAAATCCCGGCGGACCGTATCCTCCGATACGTCCAGTTTATGGCTCAGATCCGACAAGAGAACCTTATTGTGAATATTGACCTCCCGCAGGATCAGCGCTTGTCTTTCTTTTTTCAGCATGGCATTCGCGTTTGGATGCAAAGACCTCCGAGGTCTTTAATTTTAAAAATTGCAAAAAAGCGCAAAAAGCAATCAATTTTAAGACAAAATTCTTGTTTTTTGCAGTTTTTTGCAAAATTTTTGCAACTAATGCAGCTTGTCACAGGTTTTTACTGTATCTATGTAGGTGGAATGGGTGATCTGGTGAGCGGGTGACTTGGTGAGAGGGTGAGAGAGTGAGAGAGTGAGAGAGTGAGAGAGTGAGAGAGTGAGAGAGTGAGAG
>CAZLEF010000077.1:0-33805 GCA_964558465.1 uncultured Lewinella sp.
GCAACCGCGCATGGTGGAGGTGCCGAAGTGGATAATGATGCGGTTGCCGTCCGGGATGGTCGGCGTGTACCGGGTGTCGACCGGCACAGAGACAACGGGTTCCTCGATTTCCTTGGAACAGGACGACAGGGTGAACGTCAGGGCAAGCGCGATGATTCCGGGAATTTGTACGTTTTTCATACATCATGTTTTTAATCGTGAATGAATGTTTTGGTGAACTGATTTTCATTCATATCAACCACACGTCCCGGTTGTTACCCTGTTTTGTGTTATTTTTGTAGAAATTTTTTTGCCCGGCCATGCCCATCACCCATCCAATCGTTCTGACGATCTTTGCGTTTGAGGACCTTTCGGAAGGCGCGCGAATATTTTGAAAAAGCGCTTCAAATACAACCCGATTATGCGCTGGCTTGTACGGGTATTTCGTTATCCTATTTCAATGAATGGACTTGCCAACTGTGGGAGCGCTGGGAGGTAAGCAAAACCGGGGCATTTGAGTGGGCTCAAACTGAACTTGCCGAAAATAACTTCCTCGTCAGGGCGGCGGTTTTTATCCGCTACGGAATGCAGAAGTTATTTTCGGCAAATTCCTTGGAGCGTTTTTCACCAATTTTTGCTTTTCAACCACAATAGATGTAATTTACAACCGGATCCTTCCTGTGCCCGGGGGAAGTACTTCAACGTTATCCCTGTAAACGCATCGGATTAATCGGTTCTGCTGTTGTAAAATACAAATAATCGCAATGAGTTGGCTGCTTGGTTTCGAGATTCTCTATGTCATTCTCCTGTTTTTTATTTGCATTCGTGTCATTTATGATACCCGCAGTTCAGTCAAAACCCTGGCCTACCTTTTACTGGTCGTTTTCATTCCTGTACTCGGTATCGGTTTTTATTTTTTATTTGGCATCAATTACCGGAAAAGGAAACTGTACAACAAGAAATTGACGGAAGGGGAGGGCCTGGCCAAAAAACTGAAAGAAGACATTTCCAGGTATTCCAGGCGAACATTGGAACAAGGAAGCGACGGGATTAAAAGAAATAAAGAGTTGGCGATTTTACTGGTGAACGACAACCTGAGCCCCCTGGCAACCGGTAATCATATCAAGGTGCTGATCAATGGAGAAAATAAATTCCCGGAAGTGATCCAGGCTTTACTTGCCGCCAAAGATCATATTCACATAGAATATTATATCTACGAAGATGACGAGATCGGGCGAACCATAGAAAATATTCTCATACAAAAAGCGCAGGAAGGGGTTACCGTCCGGTTCATTTACGACGATTTTGGAAGCCGTTCCATCCGGAAAAAACTGGTCCCGCGGCTCAGGTCCGCCGGCGTACAGGCGTCCCCCTTTTACAAGGTATATTTTATCCTTTTTGCCAACCGGCTTAATTACCGCAATCACCGCAAAATAATCGTGATCGACGGGAAAACGGGTTTTGTGGGCGGCATTAATGTAAGCGACCGGTATATCAACCAATCACCGGATAAAAACAAATTATTCTGGCGGGATACCCATCTGCGCATCGACGGGCCGGGCGTACATTATCTTCAATATCTTTTTATGTGCGACTGGAATTTTTGTGTCGGCGATGACCTGCAACCGGCCGAAGCTTTTTTCCCTTCCCCGTCTGCCATTCCTGCCGCCGGCAACAAGGTTGTTCAGATTGCTGCAAGCGGCCCCGATTCGGACACCCCCACTATTTTATTTTCACTGCTGCAGGCGATTAACCTGGCCACAAAAGAAATATTGATCACCACGCCTTATTTCATCCCGGGTGAAAGTTTAATGGACGCTTTGATCGTGGCATCCATGAGCGGCGTTTCCGTTAAATTGCTGGCGCCCGGAATTTCCGATTCGGTGATGGTGAATGCGGCCGCCCGATCCTATTATGACGACCTTTTGCACGCCGGCGTTGAAATTTACCTGTACAAAAAAGGATTTATACACGCCAAAACAATGGTGACAGACAACAGTATGGCCATTGTGGGTACTGCCAATATGGACTATCGCAGTTTCGACCTGAATTTTGAGGTCAATGCCGTCGTTTATGACGACGAGATCGCGAATGAACTGACTCGCGTTTTTTATGAGGACTTGAAAGATGCAGAAAAAATCGACCCGGAAAAGTGGATCAACCGGCCTGTCTATAAACGGTTGATGGAAAAAACCGCGCGGCTGGTTTCTCCGCTTTTGTAAGTCGCGCCAGTCTTCAGTCTCCAGCATCCAGTTTCCACCACGCCACAGGCGTGGCCAGCATCCAGAATCTGACATCTGCCACCGCAAGCATCACCGTTATTCACTCCTTCCACTGCCGCGCCAGATCATGCACCACCGCCTTGTCAAATTGCGGGAATACCGGCAAAAACACCAGCACCCAGAACAGGTATTCGTACACATTGGTGAGATAACTGCCGGTGAACTGGTAAAGGAACAAAAAAATGAACAGCGCAAAACGGTAATAATTGCTGTAAACCCGGGTGTAAAAGAACAATCCGATCTGGGCGATCAACCGGGTCAGGGCGCCTGCCAGGCCGAAAGTGGCGAGGGTTTCAGCCATAACATTGGGGATGCGGACGAGGTCAGCCCAGGCGCCTTCATAATTGTAATAATTCACAATGATCTCATGGCCGATCTCCTTGATCTGTCCCAACCCGGCCCCGAAGAGATAACTGGTCTCTCCCAGGATCTTCCACGCCAGGAGGAAGGCCTGCCAGGTGCGCCCGTTGGCCGACGGGTCGAAACCGTACCATACCTTTTCCACCCGGTCGGCCACCGGATTCAGCGGAAAAAGCCAGAACAGCGCAACCACAGCGGCAACCAGGATCAAGGCCAGGTATATACCGGCATAAAACACCTTTTTGCGCCGGATCAGCCGGAAAAAATGCAGCAGGATCAACGCGGTCAGGGCAATTGTCAATCCGCCGATCACACCAAAAGAAAGGGACAGCAACAGGGAAACGGTCAAAAAAACCAACCCCAGCAAATATCGGTTGCCTTCTGAAAATAAATAGGCGATAAAATAGAACAGGATCACCGGCGCCAGTTGGAGTGCATAAAAAGAGGGCTCGTACACCAGCATTTTCAGCCTGGGCGCCACCGGTATGGCCGGGTGAATGGGTTCAAACGACCAAAAAATGGTTTTGCCCGCCGCTGTAAAATACAAGGCCAGGGCAAACAAAGTGAAAAAGGAATTGTAAATGGAGATCTGCCGGAAATACCCCCCCAGCTTGCGGGCATGCTGCCTGAAATAATGCCAGGCCCAGAGGGTAAAGACGGCCACCGAGGTAAAAAGAAAATAGGATCGCAGGTAGGTTTCTCCGACGGCGCCGTGTGAAAGGTGGTACCAGGCAAGGGGCAGGCTCAGCAGAAAATACCAGGCAAGGCCCTTCCAGTGCCTGCGCCGCAGCAGCAACCACAAAAACCAGGGGGTCATCAGGGTGGTGTACAAAAGTCCGGTGGGAAGGAACAGGATGTTAAAAAAGAAAAAGCCGACAACGGAAAAATTTTCAATTGTCAATGCCTTGTCAAAACCGGTTCGTTCAAGCTGGTCTTTCATGTTGAATCCTGACAAAAACGGTTATTTTATCCTCCCGGTTCCTTGTGCGCAAACCGGCGACAAAATCTAACCGTATATTTGACGCCGGCAATTTAAAGAATTATGGCGTCTGAAAAAGAAAATAACGACGATCTTTCGTGGAATGACCTCCAACAGCACGCCTTATGGTGGTTGAAGCAGGGTTTCAGGGCTTTTTCGTTTGCCCGGACCGTTGCTGTGCCGTACCGGCGGCTGAGTTGGCCTTGTATGGGGGTCGGGGCTATCCTGTTCCTGGGGTTGCTCTTCCTGCGGTCGAAGGAATATGTCATGACCACCACCCTGGTTTACGGCGAACTGCACCCCAAGATCTACGGGGATATGATCGAAAAACTCAACGCCGTTCTGGAAAACCGGAAGCCGGATAAAGTTGCCGCCTTACTGGGCATCAGCCGGGCGCAGGCCGGCCGGATCAACCACTTCAAAGCCACTGACAGTCGGGGCCGGCCCCTGACCGACAACTATACCCTGCGCAAGGAACCCCTGATCCTGACCGTGAACCTGAGCCAACCCATTCCGGAAGACAGCCTGCGACAGGCCGTGTCCCATTATTTCAACAGCAATCCCTTTATCGCCGACCGCCTGGGGCTGAAACTGAAACTGCTGCGGGAAGAACTCGGATACATCAACCGGAAGATGGCGACCATCGACTCGGTCCTGACCAACCTCTATTCGGCCCCCCCCCGAACCGGCGCTTCAGACCGGGGGGTGACGATCGAAGGTTCGGAAGGAAAAAACGCCCATGAACTGCTCAATTTTTCGCGGGAATTGATGAAACGCAAAGCCGAGATCGAAACCAACCTCGCCTTCCCGGAAAATGTCATCCCGATCGATAACTTCCTGGTTTTTCCAAGGGCGCGCCTAACCCCGGGCGCGCTGATCAAATACGGACTTGCCGGTGTTTTGGCCGGATTCCTGACATGCGCTTTTTGGCTCTTTTTGCGGTTGTATGTGCGACCGGCTTTGGAGGAAGGGGAAGGTGGTTGATTCCACGCCTATGGCGTGGCAAGTCGTTGATTTGTTGATTCCACGCCTTTGGCGTGGCAAGTCGTTGATGCGAGGATGCGATGGGTTTCGTTTCAATCGGATCAATCGGATCAATCGGATCAATTTGTTGATTTGTTGATGCGTTGATTTGTTGATATGAAGGCCGCCGTTCTAATCGAACCAATCGAACCCAATCGTATCAATCGAACCAATAAAATCCTTCTTCCATGAAAAAGCGGATAAGTGAAAATTTCCGCATATTATTGGACCGAAAGGCCCCCTGGGGCAGGATATTGGCCAATTTTTTCTCCCTGGGCCTGCTCAAAGCGACCGACGCACTGGTATTGATCCTGCTCATTCCACTGATCACTGCCCGGGTGGGCATTGGACATTTTGGCATGCTGGCATTTGCAACCGTATTTCTGAACGCCGGAAAGACCATTCTGGATTACGGATTCCACATCAGCGGGGTGCGCAGGATCGCCCTTGCCCGGGAAAACCGGGTGGAATTATCCGGGATATTTTCGGATATTTTATTCACGCGGATATTTTTATTTCTGGTTTTTGCAGCATTTCTGGTGGTTGTTGTCCAACTGATTCCCTTCCTGAAGACCAGAGAAACCGTTTTTTACTGGGGGTTGATCCTGCCGCTGGGACATATCGTGTTCGCCGACTGGTTTTTTATTGGTGTGCAGGAAGTCCGGTTGATCACCTGGGCCAACCTGGTTATGAAACTGTTGTATGCAGGGTTGGTGGCGGGTTTGGTCTGCGAACCGGCTGATTATGTTTTTATTCCGGCGCTTCAAGGGCTGGCGGGGTTGTTGGTCGGCGCGGCGGTGATTTACCGGGCCGGAAAACGATTTGGGGTCAGGCTTGCAAAACCCGGGTGGAAACCTGTGCAAAACTTTCTGCGGACCGATTTCAGGCTCTGTTTTTCGAACCTGGCCACTGAATTCAACACCTCCTTCAGCATCCTTCTGCTCGGCCTGTTGACCACCGACAGCCTGACCGGATATTTCAATGTCATGCAGAAGCTGGCGCAACCCCTCCGCTTTCTCCTGGTGATCTTTTCCCAGGCCATTTTCCCGGTGATGTGCAAAAAAACGCTGGAAAGCCGGCAGTCCGTCTTGCAATTCCTGCGAACCGTCTATCTGTATTTTTTCCCCATCCCGCTGGCCGCCACCCTCGTTATTGCCCTTGCCGGCGACTTTCTGCTGGAATTTTTTGCCGGGTACAGCGACGAATACCTGCTGTTCAATTTCCGGATCTATTTGCTGGCGCCGGTGATCATCCTGTTGAATATTCCTGCCACCCAGGTCCTGCTGGCCTATGAGCGGCAATCGGATTATACGGCGGTTTATCTGGCTGCCATGCTCCTGAAAACCGTTCTGGATTATGCGCTGATCCGGTCGGCGGGGTTGTACGGGTTGATGATCTCGACCCTGGTGGTGGAGGGCGTTATTCTGGCGGGACTTTATGGGATGGTCTGGTGGCGGCGGCGCCTGTTTTGATATGGGTTGCAGACTGGTGTGAAGTTTGTAATGGAATTTGATGAAATTTCCCTCCTGCAAGTTTTATGCATAATCAAAAACGCGAAACAATAGTTAAAGGGGGGCTTAGAGGCAGCAACTCACCACAAGGACACAAAGGCTTCACAAGGCACACAAAGGAAATTGTGACTTTGTGTTAAAAAACACGGAGGCGCAACATTGAACCCTGCCGAAGGTCCGAGGGACCCCGATAGAGGTTCTTAAAAATATTGATTAGCTTGGCTTCACAAACCGGATCCATATAAATTGATACCTACCGTAACCGTCCTCATCCTCAACTACCTCACCTGGCAGGATACCGTGTGTTATGCCGCCGACCTGAAACGGCAGACCGGCATCCGGTTATTTGTGCTGATCGTCGACAATTGTTCTCCCAACGGAGCATTTGAACAACTGTCGGCAGTCTTCGCCGCAGACCCGGCTGTCGGAGTGATCCAAACTGACCGCAACGGCGGTTATGCCTATGGGAACAATGCGGGCCTGCGGCATTTGCAAGGCAGGGAGACCGACTATATCATTATTTCCAACAACGATGTTCGCCTCCACGACCCGGAACTGATCCGAAACCTGGTCGCGGCATATCGCCAACTGCCGGCCCCGGCCCTGGTTGCCCCCTGCATGTTCGTCGGCGGGAAAGAGGATCAAAAACACCAGGCCTGGCGATTGCCGCGGTACCGCGACGACCTTTTTGCCTCCCTGCGCACCTTGTATTGGCTGGCCGACGGGCTGCGCCTGACCAATCGTTATTCTTTTCCGGCCGGCGACCGGTCTGTCCACCGGGTCGATTGCCTGAATGGTTCCTTTTTTACAGGCAAAAAAGAGGTATTTGACCAGCTTGGACCCTGGGACGAAAACACGTTTCTCTATGGAGAGGAATCCATCCTCGGGCAAAAGATCCGTACACTGGGATTGAACAATTACCTTGTTCGGTCGCTCGGATTTCACCACGAACTGGGCGGGACTACGCGCCGGGTGAAATCAGCCGTACAATTGCAACGATACTGGCTCGAAAGCGCCGTTTATTATCAAAAAAAATACCGGAATGCGGGGCGGGTGAAGGTTTTCATTTTGCAGTCGCTTTTCAGCATTTGGGTGGTGGAGACGGTCCTGCTGAATGGATTGAAACGATTGATGTCTCCCATTTTTCACCGGCCTGCCGGCGGTTAAAAATTCCGCAGCTCCTTGGTTCCTCCATCTTATCCTGGTTAGACTTTTGGCGAAATAAATCCTCGATCAGGCATATTTTTTTCCGCCATTGGACGAAAATTCGTTCATTTGTGGTCCTTAAATTACGAATAAATGATCACGATCGTCTTGGTGGTTTTAACAGGGATTGCCTCTTATCAGGCCTTTAACAATCCCGACCTGAAAGCGAAATTACTGTTTCACCCCGCTACGATTCAAAACCGGGGTGAATGGCACCGCTTCCTCAGTTCGGGTTTCATTCACGCCGATTGGGGCCATTTGCTGATCAATATGTTCGTTTTGTACCAGTTCGGCCAAATCGCAGAGAAGCTGTTTGATTATATTTTCGGGAATCTGGGCAATATAGCTTATCTCTTTTTTTATCTTTCCGCCATTGTCGCAGCGTCACTCCCTTCTTTTTTCAGACACCGGGAAAACTATGGTTACGCAGCATTGGGCGCATCCGGGGCTACTTCTGCTCTCGTTTTTGCCTATATCTTGTTTGCACCCTGGCAATGGTTTATTTTCCCGCCTGTCCCGGCTATTGTTTTTGGTGTTTTATACCTGGTCTACTCCTCCTATATGGATAAAAGAGGCGGCGACAACATCGGCCACAATGCCCACTTCTGGGGCGCCATTTACGGTGTAGTCTTTTTGCTGTTGTCGATCCTGTTGTTTAAGCCGGTGATGTTGCCGGTGCTGATCGATAATTTTATGCAGGGGCCGTTTTGAGGGGTGCTTGATACTGGATGCTCGATGCTCGATGCTTGATACTCGATGCTCGATACTGGACTAAATCAGAGAATTCAGGATCATTTGAGGTTTTGGTGTTTTTGTTCGACGGATTGCAAAAATTTATTGATCTTTTTCCCCAGGATTTCGGCCTTTTCGTGGATTTGATCGAATAATTCCTTGTCTTTAAGAGACCGGGTTTCAAATAATGTTTCCAGGTGATCCAGCATCCGTCATCCAGCATCTAAAATCATTTCACCGGCTTCAAAACCCCATTTTCCTCCACCACAATAAACGCCGTATCAAAACCGGCGGATCTGGCAGCGGAGAGCACCCTTTGTGCATCGGCGAGTGTAGCCAGTCCTCCCACATATTTCACCGTGAGTTTGCCTTTTTTGCGTTCTTCTACCGTACCCAGGCCCGCCACCTTGGAAGGGTCAAAGTTTTTAGGGTTGGAATACGCAGCCAACTGGACTTTGTACAGCCCGCCTTTGCCGGCAGTTGCCGGCGGGGAATCCGGTCCCTGGACCACCCCAGGGCCGCCGCCTTCTTCTTTCACGATAAAGGAAGTAGGATAGCCCTTTGCCTTGGCCGCGCGCAAGGCATTTTCGGCTTCTTCTCTGGTAGAAAACACGCCCACCCTGATCTTGTACCGGCCGGCCTGTTCGGCATAATAGACGTTGCCCAGCGTGGCCAGGTCGGCAAACTGGTCAAGCGCCGGGGTGCTGATAGCGGCTACCTGGACGGCAAAACCGGTTTGCAGGTTGGGTTGGCCGGGCGCTGTTGGAATTCCCGGATCGGGATCCGGAACACCGGGGACGCCGGTGACCGGCAGCATGGAAATAATGCCCAGGATGCTCCGGTCGAGCCCGCTCTCGGTGTCCACCGAAAAATTGAGTTCTTTGTATCCGGGGTTGGAAAAACGGAGGTTGTAGGAGGAATAAGGGCTCAGTGCCAGGTAATAATCGCCGTTGCGGTCGGTCCGGGCCTGGAGTTCGGCGCCGGTATTCCGGTTATTGGCCACCACCAATACCCCTTCCAGCGGGGTTCTGGTCGTGTAGTTGACGATCTTGCCGGCATAGGATTCGCCGATCCGGCTGAGGGCGACGCTGAATTCCCGCTGGCTCGACCCGGTCGAGTTGAGGTCGAATGACGCAGAGAGGTAGCCGTCTTTCAGAACGGTCACGCGGCAGTTCAGGCCTTGCACCGCCTGAAAGGAGTAGATGCCGTTCGCGTCGGTCTGATAGGCGTTTTCGCCACAGGCGCTGAAGTCGACGGTAGCAGCCGGAATGGGACTTCCGTCGGAGGCGTTGGTGACCCGGAGCACGATGTTTTCGGCAGAACGGTTGAGCCGGTAAATGTCCTCGGCGCCCCGGCCGCCCAGGCGGTTGGAAACCAGGTAACCGATATTCCGGAAACCGTCGTAGACAAAGCCGTAATCATCCCTCGGGGTATTGACGCCGTTGCCGAGGTGGAAGATGCGGGTCCAGCGGTTGCCGGTAGACTCGGCCCTGAAAATATCGAATCCGCCGAGCCCCTGGTGCCAGTCGGAGGCAAAAAACAGGGAGGTTCCGTCGTGGAACGGCGTCATTTCATCGCCTGCGGAGTTGATCACAGGCCCGAGATTTTCCGGAGCGCTCCAGGATTGGCCCACCTTATAGGAAGCATAGATATCGAACCCCCCAAAGCCGTCGGGCCGGTTGGAGGCGAAATACAAGGTATTTCCATCCGGTGAAAAACTGGGATAACCCGTAGAATAATCGGAACCATTAAAGGGGAAGGGGCGCACATTCACCCAATCGCCGCTGGGGCTGATGTTGGCCAGGTAGATGCTCAGTTCCAACCCGCTGGAGGGAATTTGCCGGGTTCCGTCCACGAAGTTGTTTTTGGTATACGCCACAGTCTGGCCGTCAGTTGTATAGGCAACCGGGCCCTCATTAAATTCATTTTTAACGCTGCTCTTCAGGAAGATGGGCGATTCGAGGTACCCTCTGCTGCCGATGGTCGCCATATACAACTGGTTGTTGATCTTGCCCTGGAACTGGCCGGAGCGCTGGATATCCGTCCTGGCGGAGGAAAAAACCACGCTCTGACCGCCAAAAAGGGCGGGTCCAAATTCGGAAGAAGACGTGTTGATGTACTCGTTCGTAATGGTATAAGCAGAAGGGACATTCGACTGGGATTTGGCGAAGTCGCAACTTTGGGCAAAAAGATTGCCGGTTGCGGGATCATAATCCCTGGCGTACAGCAGGAACCATTGTTTGGCTTCATCGTAAAGCCCCAGCCCTTTCAGAATTTGCGCGTATTGTAAAACGGTTTCTTTGGCGACCCCTTTGATGCGGGTGGCCCTGCCGTAGTAGGATTTGGCTTCGTCAAACTGGTTGAGGTGCCGGTAGCAGTCGGCCAGTTTGCTCAGGGATTCGACATCGTCCTGCCGTTTTTCGAGGGCAAGCAGATAGTCGTTTATAGCGACATTGTAGGCATGGATTTCGTAAGCTTTGTTGGCCCTGTTCAGCAGGGTACGGAAGGACTGTGCCGGAAGCATCGCACCAATGAGTAAAAATGCCGCCAGCAAGGTTAGTGATTTTCTCTTGCTTGTCATAAAAGGGTATTTTATTGCGTGTGTCAGTAGATTAACATCCCGATTTTGTTTTCAGGGATTCAAATCGCGGATAAATGTATTAATTATTATGATCATCCACCGATTCTCAACATTCTTAAATCCAGTTCCAGCCCTGGGCAGACCTCTTCGCCAGACAGGATACGGTCGAATCCTTCCATTACATTCATAGAGCCGTCAGCCCGGTAAATGTATGACTTCTCGCTTTTCGGGTCGATCAGCCAGGCTAGTCGAACCCCGTTTTTGATCCAGACGTCTGCCATTTTGCGTTTCAAAACGCTGATGCGGTCACTCTCGGAGCGAATTTCCACCAAAAAATCGGGTACAAGCCGACCAAATTTTTTGCGATCCGATGGCGTTACGACCGCCAGGCGCTCAGGTGAAACCCATGAGCCGTCGGCAGAACGGGTGGAGTTGTCGGGCAGTTTGAAGCCGGCGGAAGGGCTGAATGTCAGACCTTTCCGATGACTTAACCACCAATTGTAGAGTGTTGCAGAGACGGCGTTTTCGCGGGCGCCGCCGTCCAGTTCGACGGGAGGCATGAGGATCAATTTTCCGTTTTTGTTTTGTTCGATGCGCAGGTCGGGATTGTCTGCGCAGAAGCGGATAAACTCCGCTTCCGTTATTTTGCGCGCGTAGTTCAATTCGGCGTATCCGTCCAGGCTCCGGGTGCGGATCACCAGATCCGGTTTTTCTATGGAAGGTCCGGGCAATTCAAGTCCTTGTTTGCCGTTTCCTCTTTTCACCTTGCCTCCGGGAGTCCGGTCCGTGTCCGCCTTCGATTTCATTCCAGGAAAATTATATATGCAAATGTAACCAATTTTTTGAAAAAAGGGTTTACTTTTCCGCTGTTGAACCGTCAACCGAAAAGACAGCCAAAACCAATACTGACCTATGTCCAATTCCCTTTTTCGCCGGAAAACGATCGATTCCATTTTAAGGGATTCCCGCCAGGGTGGCGGCGATGCCCACAAGCACGAACTGAAACGGGTGCTTTCTGCCCGCGACCTCACCTTCTTCGGTATTGCCGCCATCATCGGCGCAGGCAGTTTCAGTTCTCTGGGCGATGCGGTTTTCCGGGGCGGTCCGGGGGTGGTGGTGCTTTTCATCATTTGCGGCATAGCCTGCGCGTTTACCGCCTTTTGTTATTCCGATTTTGCCAGCCGCATTCCGGTGGCAGGCAGCGCCTATACCTATGCCTATGCGTCCTTTGGCGAATTGTTCGCCTGGATCATCGGCTGGGCTTTACTGATGGAATATTCGATCGGCAATATCTATGTTGCCTTTTCCTGGAGTGATTATTTTACTTCACTCCTGTCCACCTTTAACATTCACGTACCGGCCTACCTTTCCTGCGGCTACCGGGAAGCGCACCAGGCAGTGACCGGGGCTGTGACCAACCAGGAATGGCTGACCGCCTGGAATACAGCCCCGAAACTCGGCGGATTGCGGATCATTTTTGATTTGCCCGCCGTGGTCATCAATGTGCTGATCACCTGGCTGGTTTACCGGGGTATCAGGGAGTCCAGGAATTTCAGCAACGTGATGGTGATCCTGAAACTGGCCATCGTCGGGTTGGTCATCCTGGTTGGCGGGGCGCTCATCTTATCCAAAGGACTTACCCCCAACTGGACGCCCGCCAATGCGGCAGGGGTTCATTCGTTTATGCCCAATGGGTTCGGCGGGGTAATGGTTGCCGTCAGCGGGGTGTTTTTTGCGTATATCGGTTTTGATGCGGTCAGCGTATTGGCCGAAGAAAGCAAAAACCCCCAGAGGGACTTGCCGCGGGGCATGTTATGGTCGCTGGTCATTTGCACCATCGTTTATATTTTATTGTCGCTTGTACTGACCGGCGCCGTCGCCTACAATAATTTTGAGGGCATCGGCGATCCGCTCGCTTTCATCTTCAGCGCTGAAAACCTGAATATACCCTGGATGGAATTTCTGGTCGCAATTTGCGCGGTGGTGGCCATGACCAGCGTGCTGCTCGTTTTCCAGATGGGGCAACCCCGGATTTGGATGAGCATGAGCCGCGACGGTTTGCTGCCGCCGGCCTTCCAGAAGATCCACCCCAAATTTAAAACCCCGTCTTTTTCCACCGTCGTTACCGGTTTGCTGGTGGGTGTGCCGCTGTTGTTCACCGACCGGAAATTTGTACTCGACTTTACCAGCATCGGCACCCTGTTCGCCTTTGTGCTGGTGTGTGGCGGCGTACTGCTCATTCCCCGCAAAGAAAGGGAAGCCGGAAAATTCCAGATGCCTTATTTCAACGGGAAATTCTTATTTCCACTGATCGTGGCAAGCGCCATCCTCATCGCCTTTCTTTTGGACAACGACTATTTTAAAAACCTCTTTGTATTCCAGCTTTCCGCAGATGAGATCAACGCCGCAACTGCCGGAATAACCGACCAGACCCTGATCTCCGCCGCGACCCGGGACGCCCTGACCGCCAAACAGACCTTCAATATCTCAACCCTCCTTTTCTGGGGTATTTCCCTGGCGCTGGCAGGGTTGTCGTTTGTCAAAAAATATTCGCTGATCCCCCTGATGGGCCTCGTCACCTGCCTGTATCTGCTGACGGGCATGTCGGCCACCAACTGGAAATGGTTTATCATCTGGTTCGGTATCGGGTTTGTGATTTATTTGCTGTATGGGTATAAAAAGAGCAAGCTGGCGCCGGTTTGAGATTGGTTCGCCACGCCGCGGCGTGGTCGATTGGTTCGATTGAAACGAAACTCATCGCATCCTCAAATCCTCGCATCAACAAATCAACAAATCAACAAATCAACAAATCAACAAATCAACAATTGACTGGTAGCCCGGGTGATTCCTCCAAAGCCAGTCCGCCAATCGGGGAGATTGACGGACTGGCTGATATTGGACTGATAGTTTGCCGGGATGGCTGCGGGTCAGCGGCATCCGGAAGGATTCCTCAGGGCCGCATGGCATTCCACCCTTATTTGGCCACGCTGAATTTTTTGACCACCTTTTCGAGGCCGCCAGTCAGTTCGAGCAAATAGACGCCGGCCGGCAACCGGCTGATATCCAGTTCCAGGGTGAGCGTACCCTGTTCAATTTTTTGTTCCATAACCGCTTTACCTGTTAAATCAACTATCCGGCAGTTTGCAGGTTCCAGTTTATCCCATTGGACATTCAGGGTTTCCCTGGCCGGGTTGGGATGCACCTGGACGGCGGTAGCGGGTTCATTGCCAATTTGTACCTTGAAGCCGGAACCCGACCCGCCAAAACCGATGATGGGCCATTCATAATTATCCAGTTCGGCACAATCGATGACCGCCCGGACCTCTTCACTCTTTTGAAGTTCGCCGCAATCGTAAAAGACCCGTTCAAAGCATTCCTCGCAGCGGCCGTCATACACGTGCTGAATGACCCGGTAATACTGGCATTCCGGTACAAACTGGCCTGTGAAATTGAGGCTGCCCTGGATGACTCCCACAGGCGTCCACGGGCCGGTTTCGTTGTCCCCGATCATGAAGTACCAATCGTGACTCAAAGCCGGGCTTTGTACATTCCCGCTGGATAATATGCTGCCGCCCGGCACGCCGGTGGAATTTAGCGTAAAGGAAGCGTCAGGGTCTTGCTGGACTACGCCGGCATTCAGGCACAGGGAGAGGAAAGCGAAATTCGGACAGCCGCCTGCACCCAGATTGGTTACCTGCACGATTATGGTATTCAGGCCGGGTTGCAAAAAAGCGGAAATGTCAATCGGACCATTCGGTATATTCCAACCGTTGGCCGGAGAAGTTAAATTTCCGGCGGTTTGTCCGTTGATCCAGATCTGGGAGTTGTTGTCCGCCTGCCAGATTACCGTTCCGGTCACCGTTGTACAGGGATCGTTGGGATCGTATTGCCCCATGTCAAATACCCTTTGGAAAAAGAAAGTTGCAGGCGGGTAAACGCAGTTCGCCGGTGGCGGCGTGCCCCAAATAGGAAGGGCGCCCGCGCAGGTGTTGACGTTCAGATTCCCGTTCCAGTTGGGACAAAAACACTGGATCACGCAGTTGTTGGTGCAGGGCCCTACATCGAAGGCCGGCCCCCAGGGACCAGTCTGTGTCGGGCCTGCCTGCCAGTTTAAATCGGTCACAATGTTGACCTGACCGAAAGATCTGGTTGCCGCAAAACTGAAAAACAGGATTGCAGACCAGGTAAACACGGTTTTTACCATCTTTTTCATAAGGAAATTGTTTTGATGTTATGAATAAATTGACTGATAGCGGGATGAATTTTTCCGATGGTAAACGGACCAGGCCGAAATCATTTTCATGAGGAATTTGTCAGAGCAATCTTTTTTAGAAGGGCAGAAAAACCGGGGTGTGACAAAAAGGAAGAAAATATATTTCCGGCTTCCGAAAACGAGCGATCTTTGCAGAATGAGTTGCCAAATAAAAGAATATGAAAATTTGGGATAAATTATTTTTTTTATCTGCCGGTTTCATGCTCTGCGCCGGCCTTACCCTGGCGCAGACCAATACCGGCCCGATCCGGATCGAAGGATATTACCGCGGCGACGGCTCTTTTGTGAAACCGTATTTCCGCACCGCGCCCAACCTGGAAAACTCCGGCCGGTTTGCAAGCAGGCCCAATGGCAGTTTTTATGCGGGAACACCCGGCTGGATGACGCCGGGCAGCAAATTCAACACGCTGTATTATACCGAATCGCCGCCGGCGCCCTCCCCGGTTCCGTTATACCCGGACAGGATATACATCCAGGATGAATTCGGCGTTTTTAATGCGTATCTGAAACAGGAAGACAACCGGACTTACAAGGTGTACAACCTCGCCGACCAGCATATCCTGTACCTGTCGGTCACCCACGAAGAGGAGTGGCGGATCTATGATGTGGACGGAAGAATGATTAAAATGCTGTTTTTGGCGGAATAATCATTGTTTCGCCAATTTTTTGACGAACGCCGGGGTCTCCGGTTCACCCTGAAAAAATTCACCCTTATGGCCCGCCGACAGCGCCCAGCGGTCCAGCCAGGATATCCCCCATTTTCCGAAAACGGCGACCTCTGTTTCGTAAGCCTTGTCTTTTAATGCTTCTTCCAGTGAAACAAACTGGTATCCGTTTTTCTTGAACATATCCGCCAGTTCATCCATATAATCGGCATTGAGCGCGTTGGCGTGGATCAAAAGGGTATGCCGGATATTTCGCCCAAATAATTTGGCAGATTGGTTTTCAAAATATTGGAGTTTTTTCTCCATATAATCAATATACGCCTCACCGGTTTTTTTCATCAAAACCGTATCTTTTATAACCATAACACTGTCGTAAGCATAGGCGAACACATATTCTTCATTATCGAGGGTTACCGGTGCAATTTGATAACCGGCGCCGGCCAGGAAACTTTGAAGCGAATCAGCTTTTTCCTTGGTTTCCCCGGCGTGCAAATAAGGGTGCCTGAAATAACGGGGTGTTTTCCCGAATTCGGCCATCAGTTTTTTGGTGTGGATTTCGCCCCTGATGATTTCATTAAAATAGGAATCGAAATCCGTGCCGTTAAAATCGATATGGGAATACGTGTGGTTGCCCAATTCCAGGCCGCATCGCAGCCATAATTTAAGCAGATTGACTCTTTCGGGGTTGAGGTTCCCGTTTTTGAATAATTTTCCTTCGTTTACAAAACCGATCGCGGGGATCTGATGTCGGGCCAGTTTCTCCAACAATTTTTCCGTCATTTTCAATTCAAAATCAGCGCCCCGGTGGCGGTAGGGAACGACCGGCAAATCGTCGATGGTGAAACAAACCATTTTGGGGGCTTTGAGGTAAAACCGGGCGCTGACTTCGATATCTTTCACTGCAAGCGCCACATGGTTGTAGCCGGTTGTGGCGATTTGAGCCACCACCAGGTCAAAAGTTAAGGCAAAGCCAAAGAAGAGCGGCAAAATTTTCCTGATCATCCGTCAATCTATTTTTTCAGACATATCGGAATCTTCCGGTGGAGGGTTCCGCCGCGCAAGATAGTTTTTGCGGATGAATCGATCAAATTTGAAAACCGAAAACCGGAATTGGATGGATCTTAACGGCCTATTACTTCTTTAATCGATTTTTCAATAATCCTCAGGCAGGTCCTGATCTGTTTTTCGGTAATGACCAATGGCGGCGCCAACCGGATCTTGTTGCCGTGGGTGGGTTTGGCCAGCAGCCCATTGTCCCTGAACCGCAGGCAAATATCCCAGGCCAGGGAGCTGTTTTCATCCGAATCGATGACAATGGCGTTGAGCAGGCCCTTGCCGCGTACGGTTTTAATGACCGGATTCCGGCGGGCGATGTCCTCCAGGCCGGCCCTGAATATTTCGCCCAACCGGGCGGCGTTTTCCGCCAGGTTTTCATCGATCACCACCCGCAGCGCTTCCATGGCGACCGCGCAGGCCAGCGGATTTCCGCCGTAGGTAGAACCGTGTTCGCCCGGTTGAATGGTCAGCATGATCTCGTCGTTGGCCAGGACGGCGGATACCGGCAGTACGCCCCCCGACAAAGCCTTGCCCAGAATGAGCATATCGGGCCGGACATCCCCGCAGGCCAGCAGGGCGCCAGTGCGGGCAATCCCGGTCTGGATCTCGTCGGCGATGAACAGCACGTGGTGATCCCGGCAGATTTGTGCGACCCCCCAGAGGTATTGGTCGTCGGGTACCACCACCCCGGCTTCGCCCTGGACCGGTTCGACGATGAACCCCGCAATGTTTGGATCATTGGCCAGCGCGTCGCGCAAGGCGCCCAGGTCGTTGTAAGGGATGGTTTCGATCCCTCCCATGAACGGGCCAAAACCCTTCCGGCTCGAAGGGTCGGTGGAAGCGGACACAACAGAAAGGGTCCTGCCATGGAAATTGCCCCGGGCAAACAGGATCTTTGCCTGGTTTTCAGGCACGCCTTTGACCTGGTAGGCCCATTTTCGGCACAACTTCATGGCCGTTTCAACCGCTTCCACCCCTGAGTTCATCATGAGCGCCTTGTCGTACCCAAAAAGCCGGGACATGAATTCCTCACATTCTCCCAAAAGATTATTGTAGAAGGCCCTGGAAGTGAGGGTCAACGTTTCCGCCTGTTTTTTCAGCGCCCGGATGATCCGCGGATGGCAATGGCCCTGGTTGACCGCCGAATAGGCCGACAGGAAGTCGAAATACTTTTTGCCTTCCACATCCCAGACAAATATACCCTTTCCGCGGCTCAGCACCACAGGAAGCGGATGATAATTATGGGCCCCATACCGGTTTTCTTTCTCAATAAGAGCCTCCGAAAGGCTGAATGTTGTATTTTTGGTCGCTGCGGTTGCCATGGCGCTGGTCTTTTGATTTCAGTCTCAAATTTACGCATTTTTCTTGACACTTGGCATGAATTTAATTAAATTTGACTTTTTTTGATCTTTTTTTAAGTCAATTTTGACTTTTTATCAATTTAATAGAATCATTTTTAAACTAAAATGAATAATAGCACCCCTTCACAAAATCTGGATGATTTTGATGTTCAGATCCTTAAATTCCTTGAAACCGACGGTCGGATGGCCTTTTCCGCCATCGCCTCGGAACTGGGCATTTCCAACACCATGGTTCACCAGCGGGTGGCGAAAATGACGGAACAAGGCATTCTGGAAGGCATTAAACCGGTATTGAACGAAAAAAAGATCGGCTATGACTGGGGCGCATTCACGGGGCTGACCCTTGAAAAAGACCATGATTCCGAACGCATTATCGAGGAACTGAAGCAGATACCTGAAGTGACGGAATGTTATTATATCACCGGCACCTTTACCCTGTTCATCCGTATTCTGGCCAAAAACCACGAGCATATGCGGCAGATCCTGTACGAGCGGATCGACAATATCAAGGGTATCGCAAAAACGGACTCGATTATGGACCTGGGGTGCGCGTTCCGGCGGAATATTGTGTTGTAGGAATTGGTTCGATTGGTTCGATTGATTCGATTGGTTCGATTCCTCGAATCAACGCATCAACAAATCAACGCATCAACAAATCAACGCATCAACAAATCAATGGGATTGTTATAAATCGCCATGAAGTTTGCTTTTTTATACCCGAAAATATTCCTGATTGGCGCGGTAGGCCTGGCAACCTGCGGTGAACTCCGGTCATTCCATACTGCCGACAGCACCGGTCTGGTCAAATTCCTGGGTCTAAGGCCGCATTACGGCTTTGTCCTCATCCATAGCCGGGAACTGGCGCCGGTCCGGCATTCCAATCCGTTTGGCATGGAATTGAACCTGGCCTGGCAAAAAACCTCAGCGAGGGCCTGGGAATCCTGCAACTGTTACCCCCGGCTTGGTCTGGCGGCCACCTTTTGGGATTTTGATCAGCCGGACATCCTGGGTTACGGCGCAACCGCCCTGTTTTTTATAGAACCGGTATTTGCGCCGTGGCGCCGGGCCAGTTTTTCGGTAAGGGCGGCGCTCGGTCTCTCCTGGCAATCCAGGCCTTACCATCCGCAGAGCAATCCTTTCAATCTGAGTTACAGCACATCGGTCGCTTTCCCGCTCCAGCTTGGCGGCGCCGTTCATTTCCGTTTACACCCGCAATGGGCTGTCGATCTGTCGCTCGTTTACAATCATATTTCCAACGGAGGGATCCGGGAACCCAACAAAGGTATCAACTGGCCAACGGCAGGGCTTGGGCTCGGGTACTACCTGCGTCCGCCGGAATTCAAAAACCGGGTAAAAAAAGATTGGCGCCAGAGCGGCCTCCCAAAATCCCGGCTCGATCTCACCTTTTTTATGGCCTTCAAGGAACCGGCAAGCAAATTGTACCTGTTCAGTCCGGGCTTCGAGGTAAAAGCCAGCCGGCAGGTTGCCCGCATCAACGCAGTTACGCTTGGCGCAGAATGGATGTACGACAACGGAGCCCGCTATAAAATCGCCCAGGCAGGCCGGGATGAAAACCCGCAAAAAGGCGGACTTGCCGTCGGCCATGAGTTCTTGCTGGGTAAATTTTTATTCGCCCAGCAAATCGGTGTTTACCTCTATAAACCCTACCGGATGGGTGATGATCTTTACCAGCGGTACAGTATCCTCTACCGGGCTTCCGGGCGTCTTGCTGCGGGTATCAGCCTGAAAGCCCACCGCCATGTCGCTGATTTTATTGATTTCCGGGCCGGGGTTTCTTTTTAACCGCCAGGCTCGACTTCATTAATACTCCAGAATAAACTTCGACAAATTCTGTCCATGGTCCAGCCCCAATTTTTTGCGGAGGCGGTAACGGGCGATTTCCACCCCCCGGAGGGAGATGCTCATGAGGTTGGAGATTTCCTTGGTACTCAGGTTTAGCCGCAACAAAGCGCAGAGTTTTTGTTCATTGGGCGTGAGGTCATGGAACTGTTCCCTTAAACGGTTCAGAAAGTCTCCGTGAACCTGGTCAAAATGAAATTCAAACTGTTTCCAGTCTTCCTGAAGCCTCAGAGTCGTGTCTATCTCCCTTACGATCCTCTCCAGTGCTTGTTTCGTTTCCAGGCTTTTCCCTTTTCGCTTCACCTCTTTCAGTTCTTCTTTGATGGTCTCCATGAACTCGTTTTTCACCACCAGGTTCATGGTGGAAGCAGCCAGCAGGTTGTTGATATGCCGCAGTTCGCTTTTCATTTTATCTTCCTCTATTTGCCGTACCTCTTGTTCCTTTTGCCGTTCTATTTCTATCAGTTCCTGTTGTTTTTTAAAAAGCTCTCTTTTTTTTGTATCTTCCACTGCCAGTGTTTTCAGATGGTAACGGTGCTTTTGCAGCCTGGATATCATCAGCAGTGACAGAGCGCCGAGCGCCACATATAAAATCCGGGCCGGCAGGCTCCTGTGAAACGGCGGTTTTACCCTCAAAAAAAGGGACTGGCTGGTTATTATTTGCCCCAGATCGTTTTTGGTCTGCACGCTAAACTCGTATTCGCCTTCTTTAAGATTGGTGTATTCTTTGACCGCAGAGTGGGTCCATTCCCCGTAATCCTCATCGAAGCCCTTCAAATAATAGCGAAACTGCTGGTTGTTCATTTCATTGAACTGAAAGGCCTCCACTTCGAACTGCAAAACTTTTGCCCGGTATGACACGGTCAATTGCGCCGGGCTTTCCGGTTTTTCTTCAAAGGGTTTTTGTGCATACAAAATGCTGTCTTCTGCTACATTGATCACTTTGCTTACAATCAGCGGTTTTTCTGTTGCCAAACGGTTTTCCAGTTCGGGCCTGTACTGGATAAACCCTTCGTTGGCATTGAACAACACTCCGTCGCCCGGATTCACGGAAAGGTTCAACAGGTCGTTGTTGAAGGAATAACGCAACTGAAACAAGGAGGACGGCACGAAGGTATAGTTGCCGGAACTGATTTGCTTAAAATAACCTGCGATGTCTTCCGTGTAAACATGGACGTTTTTTTGGTTGTCCTGCACCAGCAAATAGACCGGTTGTTCGCCTATAACTTTGGAAAAGGTTTCCGACTTTGCGATGCGGTTGTTTACCTGATCAACCTTGTAAACCCCTTTTGGGGTGCCTAAATAGAGTTCGTTGTCAATCCGGCTCAAAATAAGCTGTTCATCCACCGGCAGGCCCTGCCCGACGGATATTTTGTTGGCCGTCGCTGAGGTCAAACCGGGCGACAAGGACAGTTGGTACAAGCCTTTGTAAAACTGCCCGACCCAGATTTTTCCTTCCCGGTCTTCTTCAAAAAAACGGCTTGACTCCTCAAAGCCGCTGATTTTCCCAACGCCCTCCAATTCCAGCTTTTCATTAAACCTGAAAAGATACAGACCCGAGTAGGTGCCGCCGATCGCAAATTGCGGGTTTGACTGCAGCTGTTTTACCTGCCACAATCCATGCGTGTAGGCTATCCGTTTCGCCGTCCTCCCGCCGGCCAGCAGGAAAAGCCCGGTGTGATGCCCGGCATATAGTTTTCCGGCAATGTTTTGCATGCCGTAGGCGGGGCCTTCCGTCCCTTCAAGGAATACGCTTTGGGCAGTGTTTTTTGCCAAAAAGTAGATGCCGTTCGAGGTAGTATAGTAGACGCCTTCATCCCTTGCGTAGGCTTCGTAACCACTTCCCTGGATGTTGATTTCCTGGTTGATGAAGCGCATCGGGGAGTTGATGTCAATGAGGGCTATCCCGTTCTGCATGCCCGCCCACAGGTTCCCGGAGTAGTCCTGAAAGGCCCGCAGGCAGGCATTGGACAACAGGCCATCCCGGGTCGTGATGTTTTCGATGGATTGTTTTTGCAAATCAAACAGGAACAAGCCGGCTGTCTGGGTAGAGATGGCCAGGCGGCTGTCTGAGAGCTGGAGAACATGGTTGACGTACTTGCCCTGCAGGACCTTGTTCAGGCCTTCGTATTTTCCCACAACCCCGAACGAGGTGGCAAACTCGATTTTCCCCGAATTGTAAACCAGGAGGTATCCGCCGTCCTTTGCGATGACCCCGGCGATGGTCTCATTGCTCGAATTGTGCAGATAGGAGGGGACGAGGAGTTCCTGGTCCCTTATTTCAAAAAGTTGTCCCTGCCTGCTTTGGGCAAATAGTTTCCCATTGGCCTGAAAGGTACGGTTAAAGCCATCCTTGTGCGCAAGGACGAAAATGGACTGGCCATCGTAGACGTAAATGCCCTGAAAGGTGCAGAAATAGACTTTTGAATTGAAAAGGAATACATCCCATACTTCATCGAAATCGGGGGAAGGTTGCGGTATTTTATCTACCAGCGACACCATATTCCAGTCGCCGTTAAAGTATCCGAACGCTCCCTGCGAACCAAAATACAAGCGGTTGGCTTTTTCGTCAAAAGCCAGGGAGCGCTGCTTCTTGCCCGTTTGGAAGGCATGCCTCTCCCACGCTTTTCCATTGTAGGAAAGTACGCCGAGGTTGTTCGCCACAAACAGCGTCATATCCCTGTTTTGGGCAAAATCAATGTTCTGTATTCCGGCTTTATAGTCCGAGGGTGTAAAATTATGGATGGGGTATTTCCCCGAAAAAGCACGGCATGGCAGGCCCTGCAAAAGGGCAAGCACCAGACACAAAATGTACTTCGTGTTGGGTAGACAGTAATCGCCGTGAAAGTGACTAAATATCATAATTTATTAATAATAAATGAATTAGAGTGGTGAAAATACGATTTTGTAGTAATCGAAAAAATGTTTGATGCAATATTTGATGAGGTGTGATTTTTTTTTTTGCTGATTTGTAGGGTTACATTTGAGTCATTGGCGATCCTCCGGGGCATCTTGCTTTGACTAAAGGTGGGGTTCAGGGGTTGGAATAATCGTTAAATCATCGTGATTTAGTTCTTATAAATAGTTATCATGAAAAAAACCGTACAAATACTGGTACTAACCTTTCTCGCCATTTCAGCCAGTGCCCAGGCGGACAAGGTTTCCGTCGTCAACAACCAGGAGGGCATGAAGCTGGTCGTCAACGGCAGCGACTTCTTCATCAACGGCATGAACTGGGACTACTTCCCGATTGGCGCAAACTTCTCCTACAGCCTGTGGAAGCAGCCCGACGACATTATCCGGTCGGCCCTCGACGCCGAAATGTCCTTGCTGAAGAACATGGGCGTCAATGTGGTGCGGCAATACACCGGGGTACCCGCGCGGTGGATTCAGTACATCTATGAAAAATACGGCATCTACACCATGCTCAACCACTCCTTCGGGCGCTATGGCCTGACATTGGGCGGTGCATGGGTCGCCAACACGGAATACGCCGACCCCCGCACACGGGATCTGCTGCTTGCGGAGGTGAAAGCGATGACCGCGGAATACAAAAACACGCCCGGCTTGCTGATGTACCTGCTCGGCAACGAAAACAATTACGGACTGTTCTGGGAAGGCGCCGAAACGGAAGACATCCCGGTTGAAGACCGAAAATCCACCGTTCGGGCAACGGCCATGTACAAACTCTTCAACGAGGCGGCGCTGGCCATGAAAGGTATTGACAATTCGCACCCTGTGGCCATGTGCAACGGCGACCTGCTTTTTATGGAAATCATCGTTAGGGAGTGTAAGGACGTGGACATTTTCGGGACAAATATGTACCGGGGCGTTTCCTTCGGGGATGCGTTCAGGCGGGTCAAGGAGGAGTTGAACAAACCCATTATGTTCACCGAGTTCGGTGCGGATGCGTTCAACGCCCTGAGCAATGAGGAGGACCAGCAATCCCAAGCCTACTATATGGTGGGCAACTGGAAGGAAATTTATGAAAATGCGGCAGGCCTGGGTAAAACGGGCAATAGCATCGGCGGCTTCACTTTCCAGTTCAGCGACGGCTGGTGGAAGTTCGGACAGACCAGCAACCTCGATGTCCACGACAACAATGCCTCATGGAGCAACGGCGGCTACCTGAACGATTTTGCCGAGGGCGAAAACAACATGAACGAAGAGTGGTTCGGCATCTGCGCCAAAGGCCCGACCAACGAAAGGGGGCTTTACCAGCTATATCCCCGTGCGGCCTACTACGCCCTGAAGGAAGTTCACAGCCTCAATCCGCTGGACAAAGGCGCCACCCTTGTTTCCTTGGAAGATTTTTTTTCGAACATCCAGTTGATGGATGCGGTGATCAAGGCACGCGGAGACCAGGCGGCCCTGGTTGGCGAACAGATGAAAAAGGTGCGCCTCAGCGAACTGCGGGCAGATTTTTACACGTTCAGCACAGGCGGCCGGCGGATTTCAACGCCCGACGACCCAACTCCCGGCCGGACGACTTTCCCCGATCAAGTGGGATTCGACCATATGGAGTCCTTTTTTATTGGCGTTGAAGCTAAACCCTCTGAGAGCTTTCGGGCCAAAGTTTCTTTCAACCTGCTCGGCAATGTGGCTACCAACCCCATCAACGAGATTTTTTACGAAAACCGGGGCAGACCCCAAACCGTGCAATCGGTTAATCCGGGTACCAACCAAATCGAAACCGTAACGCTGTCGGATTTGGAACGCATCAAAGTATACCGGGCGGATGTCAGTTGGAACGCCAGGCATTTCGACCTCAAAGGGTTTTACCGCACCGGGCATTATCATTGGGGGTACGAGGGCGACTTCTTCGGCTTTTACCCCGAAGCCAACTACGGCCCGAACATTGACATTTACAACGGCGAAGCGCCGTTCGGTTTTGAACTGACGGGCAAAAAGGTTTTCAAAAATCTTAAACTGGCTTTTGGCCCTCAATTGTGGTGGGGCGCCAACCCGGCAGTCCTGGCGAAATACAGCAGACAAATCGGCAAATTTGACATTACGGGCATTTTCCACGAAGACCTCGACCGGCAAGCCCCCGCCGTGAGTTCTTTTGCAGTGCCTATCCCCCCCACCCGCAGGGCTGCGCTGCACCTGAAAAGGAAACTGGGTCCGGTCGGTATCGAACTCGGCGGCCTCTGGTCGAACTCCAACCGGGTCGGGGAGGTTTTCCAGATAGCGCACAAAACGACGGAAGGGAAATACGAGGTCTATCAGGATGAAACCACCATGAAAGATACCTGGGGCGGCAAGGTTAAATTGACCTTTTCATCCGGTCCGTTCAACTGGTATGCCCAGGGAGCGGCGCATGGGATCCTCGCACAGGGCGGGGCCGATTATACCAAAACCTTCACCGGCTGGCGCCTGAAGGACAGCGGCAGCGGCAACCAGTACAATTTCCTCACCGGCTTTGCAATCGGGTTAGGCGACCTGCAGATTGCCCCCAACTTCCTCTGGCAAAAACCGATAGAAGACCCCATCCCGGCCGATGTACCCGCCCCCGGCAGGCCCAGGAACATCCTCGACGACCCCTTTGCCGTCAGGTCAAACCGGGAAACCATCGCCGGGGAAATCCTTTTGACCTATGACCCGACACCCGGTACCTGGATGTACGAATGGGACAACGACATGGCCGAAGATGCGGCTTTGGCCGTCAGCGCCGGTTTCGTATACCGCCACCTGCCCACCACCCAGGACGCCGCCATCGGCATCCTCGGCGACGGACGCACCATTTTTGCATTCCCCGGTGCGCCTCCTGCGCAAGACCTCTGGGAGGCTTATGCCCGCATGGTTTCAAAGCTAACCCCTGACTTCGGGCTCATCGCCAACCTTTTCGCAGGGACGGCCCAGGCCAACGGCAGCGACGACCGCCTCATCAAACGCTTCGGCGGCGATTTGCGCCTCGTTTATAAAAAAACCAAATTCACCGCCATGGCCAAGGTCAACGATTGGGGGCCGTATGACTACCACCGCGACTTCAACCTGACCTTCCCGCTCCAACTCATGGCCGATATTTCCACCAACCTCGCTAAACCATCCTGGTTTGACCTGCCCAATTCCCGCCTCGGCATCCGCTATACCTGGCGCTCACTCAACCAGTATTCGCCCCGCTATTGCCCGGCGACGACGCTGGATTCCAGGGGCGGAAGCGTTTGCGACCCCACCGCCATCGGTTTTGACAACGGACAGGAATGGGAACTGCAGACCTATTTACAAATCAGCATTGGCAACTAACCAATATCAAAAAAACGGTCATGAAAAATATAGAATATAAAATTTCAGCATTCACCCTGTTCATCTCACTGGCCATATTTACGGCGGTCAGTTGCAAGAGGGACCTCGACGACCTCGAACCGGCCACTTTTCCCACTACCGCAGAAGTGTTCATCGACGAGTTCAGCGCAGGTTTGAACTACGCTGCCTTCGGCGGCTCAAAGGTGACGGCCTTCGACGTGGACACCGAGGTGAAATACCAGGGCGCAGCCTCCATGAAATTTGCCGTGCCGGACGCCGGAGACCCCCAGGGGGCTTATGCAGGCGGCGGCTATTTTACCACAGTCGGGCGCGACCTGTCGGGCTACGATGCGCTCACCTTCTGGGCCAAGGCCTCCAAAGCGGCCACGATTGATGTGGTCGGTTTTGGAAACGACTTTGGCGAGTCCAAATTTCAGGTCGTGCTGCCAGGCGTACAGGTCAACACCAACTGGAAAAAATACATCATCCCCATCCCGGATCCTTCAAAACTGACGAAGGAAAGGGGCATGTTCTTCTACTCGGAAGGCCCGGAAGAAGGCCTCGGCTACACCTTCTGGATCGACGAGGTGACCTTTGAAAAACTGGGGACGCTTGCCCATCCTAAAGCGGCCATAATCGGAGGCCAGGATCTGGTGCGATCGGTGGAAACGGGCCAGACGATGAGCATCGAAGGGCTGAAGATTTCCTTTAATATGCCGACGGGTGTGGACCAAAGCGTGGAGGCCGCCCCGTCGTATTTCACCTTTTTGTCTTCTAACCCCGCGGTAGCTACGGTCAGCAGCCTGGGTTTTGTTTCCATCATCGGCGCTGGTTCGGCGGTCATCACCGCCAAATTGGGCGACCTGGATGCCATAGGCTCTTTGACCGTCAATTCAGCCGGGCAAGCCGAACTCCCAACAACCCCGGCGCCCACGCCTTCCGTCAGTGCCGACAACGTGATTTCCCTTTTCAGCAATGCCTACAATAATGTTCCTGTGGACACCTGGAACACCCGCTGGCAATTTTCAACCGCTGAGGATTTTGACTTGCAAATAGCGGGGGACGACGTGAAGCGCTACCGGAACCTCAATTTCGTGGGTATCGAGTTTTCTTCCCAGACCATCAATGTGTCCGCCATGACACATTTCCATTTAGACATCTGGACGCCCGACCCTACCGAACTTCCGAAGGCCTTCAAGGTGCTGCTTGTTGATTTCGGGGCGAACGGCACTTTCGGCGGGGGCGACGACTCCTCACACGAGCTTTCGTTCACCCGGCCAACCCTTGTTTCAAAACAATGGGTGAGCCTGAACATTCCACTCTCCAGTTTCACAGGGCTGGTGAACAAGGCGCACCTCGCCCAGTTGGTATTATCCGGCGACTTGCCCAACGTATACATTGACAATGTGTATTTCTACAAAACCGGCGGCGGCGTTACGGCGCCCACAACTGCGGCGCCGGCGCCTGCGTTTAATGCTGCCAATGTAATCTCCGTCTTCAGCGATGCCTATACCAACATCGCCGGAACCGACCTCAATCCCAACTGGGGGCAAGCCACCCAGGTTTCCCAGGTACCGGTTGCCGGTAACAATACGCTCCTTTACACCGGCCTGAATTACCAGGGTATTCAACTGGGCAGCAACCAGAATTTAAGCAGCATGACCCACCTACACCTCGATTTCTGGACGGCAAACTCCACTGAATTAAAGGTCTTCATTATCAGCCCGGGGCCGGCGGAGAAGCCTTATTCATTGTCCGTGCCCACATCCGGCTGGACGAGTATTGATATTCCTTTGACCGAATTTTCAACGGTGGTTGACCTGACCAAGGTTTTCCAATTCAAGTTCGAGGGCAACGGGAATATCTACCTCGATAATATTTTATTTCACAAGTAAGCCTAAGCCTCCAAAACGGGGTGACTTTATTATTCACCCTGTTTTTATTTTAAAATCAACCTGAATAATCATATTTACCATGAAATGGAATGTTTCAATTCTGATCAATAGCTTTCTGCTGATCGTTCTTTCTTTCGCTTTCCGGAGTTGCCAGGAGGTTGATAATGCCGTCATTGACCGCAACTACCAACTGGTTTGGGGAGATGATTTCGACGGCCCCGCCGGTGAGGCTCCGGATCCTTCAAAATGGACTTACGACATCGGGATCGGCCCCGGAAATGACGGCTGGGGCAATCAGGAATTACAATACTACACCGACCGCCCTGAAAACATCGCCCTCGATGGAGCGGGCAACCTGGCCATTACGGCACGAAGCGAAAGTTACGCGGGTCGTGCCTTTACCTCGGGAAGAATCAATACAAAAGGTGTTTTCGACCAGGCCTACGGTCGCTTTGAAGCACGAATTAAAATGCCCTGGGGCCCTGGAATCTGGCCGGCTTTCTGGCTGCTTGGCGCCAATATTGATGCCGTTTCATGGCCGCAATGCGGCGAAATTGACATCATGGAATATCGTGGGCAGGAACCCAACCTGATTCATGGTTCTGTGCATGGCCCGGGCTATTCGGGGGGAGCGGCCATTACCAAAAGTTTTGGTTTTACCAACAACCGCTTCGATGTGGATTTCCATGTTTTTGCCATTGAATGGGGGGAAGATTACATCGATTATTATGTTGACGATACCATTTATCAGCGGATCAGGCCGGAAGATGTTTCCGGAGAATGGGTCTACGACCATCCCTTTTTCATCATCCTGAATGTTGCCGTGGGCGGCAATTATGTGGGCTTTCCGACGCCCCAGACGCCTTTTCCGCAGACGATGCTGGTGGATTATGTCAGGGTTTACAAAGAGGCTAACTGATTGCATACGCAAAGACGATTCATGGAAACCGGAAATTCATTAAATGGTATGGAACTGCAATATACCCAAATAGAGGGCGACAACTATTTTAAAATACCGGACAGCGAGGCGCTTCGCCCTTTTTTTATGAGCATTGTCAGCGACTCCGACCACTGGATGTTCATTTCCAGCAACGGCGGATTGACCGCAGGGCGAAAAAATGCCGATTCTGCGCTGTTTCCTTATTATACCGACGACAAAATAACCGAGTCCGCCGAAAACACGGGCAGCAAGTCCGTCTTCCTGGTCGGTGATGGCGGCGCCCAACATGCCTGGGAACCCTTTTCCAACCGGTATGAAGGCATACACCGCACCAGCCGGAATTTGTACAAACATATTTTCGGGAATAAAATCATTTTCGAAGAAATAAACCACGACCTGCAACTGACCTTCCGGGTGGCATGGAATTTCAGCGATAAATTTGGTTTTGTCAGAAAATCAAGGTTGATCAACCATTCGCCCACCGGGGTCGGTATTTCTCTATTGGACGGCATCCGGAATATATTGCCTTCCGGCGTGCCCAGCAGTTTGCAAAACAGCGCCAGCAACCTCGTGGACGCTTATAAAAGAAGCGAATTAGACAAGGCTACAGGCCTGGGTATCTATGCGCTGAGCGCCATCATTGTGGACAAAGCCGAACCCAGCGAAGCGCTGAAAGCCAACGTGATTTGGTCGCTCGGCCTTGAAAACCCGACGTGTTTGCTTTCCTCCCTGCAACTCCCTGCTTTCAGGAAAGGAATCCCGCTCCGGCAGGAAGAAGATATAAAAGCGGAAAAAGGGGCCTATTTCCTTCACAAAAAAATATCGCTGCCCCCTCATGGTGAAAAAGAATGGATGATTGTCGCCAATGTGAATCAAAGCCATGCGGCGGTCGCCCAACTTTTGAATTTCATTAAAAATGAAAAAGAATTATACCAACTCGTCAACCAGGATATAACAGCCGGCGCCAAACGCCTGTTTGCACTGAACGCCGCCGCCGACGGACTGCAGCGGACCTCCGACGACCGCCGGGACACCCGCCACTTTTCCAATGTACTTTTTAATATTATGCGGGGCGGCATTTTTGACCATAATTATCAAATCGAAAAATGGGATTTCAGCCATTATTTATCCAATGCCAATCCTGCCGTTTTTGAAAACGCGAAACCTGTTCTCGATCCATTGCCCGGTATTTTTTCATTTTTTGATTTAAAAGAAATAGCGCAGCAAAGCGGGGATGCCCATTTCACGAGATTATGCCTCGAATACATGCCCCTCAGATTCAGCCGCCGGCACGGCGACCCCAGTCGCCCCTGGAACTGGTTTTCCATCAACACCCGCAGCGAAAAGGACGGCTCGAAAATATTGGATTACCAGGGCAATTGGCGGGACATCTTTCAAAACTGGGAAGCGCTGGCTCACGCCTACCCGGCGTTCATCGAAAGTATGGTGCATAAGTTTTTGAATGCGACCACATTCGATGGGTACAACCCTTACCGGGTGACCAAAGACGGCTTCGACTGGGAAACCATCGAGCCGGACAACCCCTGGTCGTATATCGGCTACTGGGGCGACCACCAGATCATTTATTTGCTCAAATTTCTGGAATTTATGGAAGACCATGCACCCGGAAAATTGAACAGCTATTTCGATAAGGAACGCTTCGTTTACGCAAATGTGCCGTATAAAATAAAAAGTTACGAAGACATCCTCCAAAATCCGAAAGATACCATCGGGTTTGACCATGAACTGGACAAAAAAATCCGTTTGGAAAAAGAAAATTCAGGCGCGGACGGGGCCTTGTTGCGGGATGAAAAGGGCGATATCTATGCAGTGACATTTGCAGAAAAAATATTGGCGACGGTATTGGCCAAATTGTCCAATTTTATTCCAGAAGGCGGTATCTGGATGAACACCCAGCGGCCCGAATGGAACGACGCCAACAACGCCCTGGTGGGCAACGGCGTCTCTGTGGTGACGCTCTGTTATTTGCGGCGGTTTTTATTCTTTTTCAAAAAAATATTGGCTGCTTCGGAATTGAAGCAGGTAAGCCTTTCCAGTGAACTGGTTGTTTTTTTGAACAACGTGTCGCTGACATTAAAAAACCACCGGCATTTGCTTTCCGGGAAAATAAATGACTACGACCGCCGGCGGGTATTGGACGGTTTGGGGAAAGCGGGCAGCGAATACCGCAACCGTATTTACAGCCGTCCATTTTCAGGAATTAAACAGGCTGTTCCTTTAGATGAAATAGGGCAGTTTTTTGACCTGAGCCTCCGCTTTCTGGAACATGCGATTGACGCCAATAAAAGGCCCGACCATTTGTACCATGCCTATAACCTGATGACGCCCGAAAGCGATGATAAAATTTCCATCTCCTGGTTGAGCGAAATGCTGGAGGGGCAGGTGGCCGTATTGAGTTCCAAATATTTATCAGCCCATGAAGCCTTAATGCTTTTGGACAGTTTGAAAAAAAGCAAATTGTTCCGGCCCGACCAATACAGTTACCTGCTTTATCCCAACAAAGACTTGCCGGGCTTTTTAGAAAAAAACAATTTGCCCCAAAAAGCCGTCGAGTCGTCTGTCTTGCTCACCCGGTTGGTATCCGACGGCAATGTGGACATTATTGAAAAGGACGTCAATGGCGTCCACCATTTCAACAGCAATTTTAAAAATGCCAACGACCTGAACGCCGCATTGACCGAGCTGTCCAAAACCAAATATGCGCCCCTCGTTGAAAAAGACAAAAAGCAGGTGCTGCAAATATTTGAAGAGCTGTTCAACCACAAGGCGTTCACCGGGCGGTCGGGTACATTTTTCGGCTATGAAGGTTTGGGCTCCATTTATTGGCATATGGTGTCGAAACTGCTGCTCGCGGTGCAGGAGTGCTGTGTGAAAGCCGTTGAGGACGGCGAAAGCGAGGAAGTCGCGGGCAGGCTGCTGGCGCATTTTTACGAAATCAATGAAGGCATTGGCGTCCACAAACCGCCGTCGCTTTACGGCGCATTCCCTACCGACCCGTACTCCCATACGCCCGCCGGAAAAGGGGCGCAGCAGCCCGGCATGACAGGACAGGTAAAGGAAGATATTCTGAGCAGGTTCGGCGAGTTGGGCGTTTTTGTCAAAAATGGCCAATTGCATTTCAACCCTTGCCTGCTGCGGAAAAGCGAGTTCCTCGGAGAAGACCAAATATTCGAATATGTGGATGTCCATCAGGAATTCCAGCGAATACCGCTCCAAAAAGGGTCTCTCTGTTTTACCTGCTGCCAGGTGCCGGTTGTGTACCAACTGGCCGCGGAGGACCGCCTGACAACCCTGTACAAAAACAACGTTTCCACCACTTCCAACCATTTGAACCTGGATGCCCGCACCAGCCGGGAGATCTTCAGCAGGACCGGCGAGGTCGTGCAAATTAATGTTCAAATCAGGGCGTCAATTTTAAAATAACATGAAAATAAAACGATGGCAAACCTTGGCAATGTTGCCGGCATGGATATTCAATTCTTCCTGCGACACCGGAAAGGCGGAAAATGAACAATCACTACCACAAAATAAAAAAGAATTGACAGCGAAAGACATCCTGGGCAACCCCGATTATTTAGCCATCTCTTTTGGCGGCTACCGGGAAAATTCCCGTGATCTGCAGCCCACCGTGGAGCAACTGAAAGAGGACATGAAAATCCTGGCTGCCATGAACGTCAGGATCCTGCGGACTTACAACACCCGGTTGGCTGAAGCTTCCAATTTGTTAAAGGCGATTCGTGAATTAAAACAGGAAAACCCCGGTTTTGAGATGTATGTCATGCTGGGCGCATGGATTGATTGTAAAAAGGCCTGGACAAACCACCCCAACCATGATGAGGAAGACGCTGAAGCCAACGCCGCCGAAATTCAAAGAGCGGTGGATCTGGCCAACCAATACCCCGACATCGTAAAAATCATAGCCGCCGGCAATGAGGCCATGGTGAAATGGGCCGCCAGTTACTTCGTGCAGCCCCGCGTGATCCTGAAATATGTGAACCAACTGCAAGCGCTCAAGGCCGCGGGCAAACTGCCCAAAGACCTGTGGATTACAAGTTCCGATAATTTCGCATCCTGGGGCGGTGGAGATGCCGGATACCATGTCGAAGATTTAACCCAACTGATAAAAGCCGTCGATTTTGTGTCCATGCATACCTACCCCATGCACGACACCCATTACAACCCTGATTTTTGGGGCAATTTTGAGGGCGAAGAAACCCTTTCTGATACCGCCAAAATTGCTGCTGCCATGACCCGTGCCAGGGATTATGCTGTTTCGCAATTCCAAAATGTCGAAAGGTACATCAAAGGATTGGGCATTGAAAAACCTATTCATATCGGTGAAACGGGCTGGGCCAGCGCATCCAATGAACACTACGGGGCCAACGGCTCAAAAGCGACCGATGAATACAAGGAAGGGCTTTATTACAAAATGATGCGGGAATGGACAAATCAGGAGGGCATTGCCTGCTTTTACTTCGAAGCTTTTGATGAAATCTGGAAAGACGCCGCCAATCCCGGTGGCTCGGAAAACCACTTTGGATTGTTCACTATCGACGGGCAAGCCAAATATGCCATATGGAATTTGGTGGACAGGGGCGTCTTTAAAGGACTGTCAAGGGGCGGGAATCCGGTTGTGAAAACTTATAACGGAAACAAAGAGGCGTTGCTCCGGCAGGTATTGGTTCCTCCGGTAAAACAGGGAATGGCGGCAGGCAATTGATTTTTTAGAACATGAAAAATGCCAACAATGAATAACGCACCAACATCTTCGAGCAAAGTTCCTTTCGGGCAAAAGGTAGCCTTCGGATTGGGCATGCTTGCCAATCAAATGTTCC
>CAZLEF010000078.1:0-33759 GCA_964558465.1 uncultured Lewinella sp.
GATTCTACACATCCTTCAAGGGGAAAAATTAATTACTATGAGACGGCAATGCTGTCGATGGCTCTTAATTTTTGTGTTGTTGGGGAGCGCTTATTGGATTTGCGGGCAAACGGCATCCGTACTTTCTTCCAACGGCATTCGGCATTTGTTTTTTGACCAGGGCCAATACTGGGGCCTTACCTGGCGCAATATCGGCCCCTTCAGAGGTGGCCGGAGCGTTGCTGTCAGCGGCGTCTCCAATGATCCTTTTGTATACTATATGGGCAGCACGGGCGGCGGCGTCTGGAAAACGGAAGATGCGGGCCTGAACTGGCGTAATATTTCCGACGGTTTTTTTCGCACCGGATCAGTGGGCGCAATTGCCGTTTCTACCTTTGATCCGAACGTCCTTTATGCAGGCATGGGCGAACATGCCGTCCGCGGCGTCATGTCGAGTCACGGCGACGGCGTCTATAAATCCGTCAACGGCGGTCAAACCTGGACTTATCTCGGGTTGCCGGATTCCCGGCATATCTCCAGGATCGTCATCCACCCACAAAATCCGGAACTGGTATACCTGGCTGTGCAGGGCGCTATTTACAGCCCTTGCGAAGATCGCGGCGTATACAAAAGCGAGGATGGCGGCAAAACATGGCGCAAAGTATTGTATATCAATCCCACAACAGGCGCCAGCGACCTCAGCATGGACGTTTCCAATCCAAGGATCCTGTACGCCGGCATGTGGGATTATTTGCGCACACCCTGGGATATTCGAAGTGGCGGCCCGGGTTCGGGGCTGTACCGTTCTACCGACGGGGGTGAAAACTGGGAGAAACTGACCCAGGGTCTGCCCGCTTCCATGGGGAAAGTCGCCATAGATGTTTCCCCCGCCAATCCCAAAGTGGTTTATGCCAATATCGAGGCTGCAAACGGCGGAGTCTTCCGGTCGAATGACGGCGGCATAACCTGGAAACAAACCAGCGCCGACCCCAACACCGTTTCAAGGGCCTGGTATTTTACCGAGATTGCCGCCGACCCAAAAGACCAGGAAACCGTTTATGTGTTGAATGCCCCGTTGCTCAAATCAACCGACGGCGGCAAAAATTTTGAAGAGATCGCTGTTGCGCATTACGATCAGCACGCGATCTGGATCAACCCCCAGCGGCCGGATAACATGATCATCGGGAACGACGGCGGCGCCTGCATCAGTTTTAATGGCGGCAAAAGCTGGAGCAGCCAGTACAACCAGCCCACCGGGCAATTTTACCGGGTAGCCACAGATCAGCGAACGCCCTATTTTGTCTATGGCGGCCAGCAGGATTACGGGACTGTCGCCCTGCCCAGCCGAAACAACAAACCCTGGATTGACGGCCAGGACTGGTATCCGGTCTCCGGTGGAGAAAGCGCTTTCCTGGCTTTTGATCCCCTGAATCCGCAATTGGTCTACGGAACCAACTACCAGGGCGCTGTTTCCGTGTATGACCATTCCACTGCTTCTTCCAAGGACATTATGGCCTACCCGGTCGTGGGTTTGGCGAACCTTCCCAGAGATTTAAAGTATCGCTTCAACTGGAACGCCCCTATCCTGGTTTCGCCGCATAATCCCAAAATTTTATACCATTGCGCCAACCGGGTCCTGCGTTCTGAAGATGGCGGATTGAATTGGGCGGAAATTAGCCCCGATCTGACCCGGAATGATAAAGACAAACAGGGACCGGGCGGCAGGCCCTTTACGAATGAAGGCGCCGGAGCTGAAAACTACAATACCATTTCTTACCTCGCCTGTTCACCCCACGAACCAGGTGTGATATGGGCGGGTTCCGACGACGGATTGATCCACCTGACCAGAGACGACGGGAAACACTGGAAAAATGTAACGCCCCCAAATTTCGGCGAAGGTGCTATTAACGCAATTGAAGTGTCGCCTCACCGGCCTGGAATGGCGCTGATTGCTGCCCACCGGTATAAATTTGGCGACCTCAAACCTTACATTTATATCACAGATGATTACGGTGTCCATTGGAAAGCATCGGTAGAGGGCATCGCGGATGAAGACTTTGTCAGGGTAGTCCGCGAAGATCCTGTTCGCCCGGGCTTATTGTATGCAGGTACCGAAACGGGGTTGTACCTGTCACCCAATTACGGAGAAAGCTGGCACCCCTTCCAGTTGAACCTGCCTGTTTGCCCGGTGACGGATATTTGCATCCAGGATAACGACCTTGTGGTCTCCACCTCCGGCCGGGGGTTCTGGATCCTGGACGACATCAGCAGCATCCAGCAGAGCGCAGGCGAATTGCTGAACGGCCATGCCAGGCTGTTCCAACCCAAACCTGCCGTTCGTTGGGAGTCCAATGCAGCGTGCGGGCTTTCGCTGACCGCCGGCGCCAACCCGCAGCCGGGCATCGCTATCGATTATTATCTGCCCTTTTTTAAAGACTCCGTTGAAATTTCCCTTGAAATACTGGACGCTTCCGGTAAACTGATCCGGAAATTTTCAAACCGGAAAGATTCGCTTTGTGCGGGCGTTCCGGCGCTGCTTTTGCCTGATCGCGTTGGGATCAACCGCTTCTATTGGGACCTCCGACGGGAGCCCCTCCCCGCTTTTGCCGGATTTTTTCTGCCTGGAGACCTTCAGGGAGGGCTTGTAGCACCTGGTAAATATTTTATCAGGCTTTGCCTGCCCCGCGACACCATTAAAAAAACCTGCACCATTTTACCTGATCCTCGCCTGAAGGCAGACCTCAATGATTTTGTTGAACAGGAGGGATTTGCAAGATCTATTGAGGATCATCTCAGGAACCTTGCCCAGACGCTGGGGATCCTGAAAAACGTTAAAAGGCAAATGGACCATATCAGGGAAAGCCTTCCAAAAACCAATACCGGAAATACCCTTCTTCTTTCCTGTGATCAAATCGTTGCGCATATCAATGCCCTTGAAGGGAAACTGGTGCAGCCCAGGCATAAAACTCTTCAGGATCTGACCAGTTTCTCCGGCGGCCATGTGTCGGAGTGGGTCAGCCTGCTTCGAAGGGCCGACAGCCATGACCCAAGGCTGACCAATGGGGTTAAACAACGGTTCCACGACCTGAGCGACCAATTGGAATTGTATCAGGATGAGGTGAATGTTATCCTGAATGAAGAGATCGGCGCCTTTAATGAACGGTACAGGCAAGGTAATTTTCCGGCGGTGATCCTGCCGCCTTCAAAGGATGCCGACAAGCCGTAAAACCAAATCGGGTTGGCGCCTGTTACTAGTCCATAAAACGGACTGGTAATGAGCTACCGAAGTTTGCGGGAATGCGCCCTGGATCTTGAAAAAAACGGCCGCCTGGTCAGGATCAGATCTGAAATTGATCCGAACCTGGAAATGGCAGAAATCCACCGGCGGGTTTTTGACGCCGGCGGCCCGGCTTTATTGTTCGAACGTGTGAAAGGCAGCCCATTTCAAGCCATTTCCAACCTGTACGGGACCTTTGAACGGACGGAATTTATTTTTCGCCATACGATTGACAAGGTTCAGAAGGTGATCGAACTGAAAGCCGACCCCGGCAGGTTTTTTCAAAAGCCTTTTCGATATTTTTCGGCGCCGTTCACGGCATTGACGGCCCTTCCGATGCGCAACCTGGGCCCGGCCCCCGTTACCTTCGGCCGCACGCAGATCAGCTTGCTGCCGCAGATCAGATCCTGGCCCCTCGACGGCGGCGCCTTCATCACCCTTCCGCAAGTGTTAACTTTGCCGCCGGGCAGTTCCAACCTGATGGAAAGTAATCTGGGCATGTACCGGATCCAGCTTTCCGGTAACGAATATGTTCCCGGCAAAGAAATCGGCATGCATTACCAGCTTCACCGCGGTATCGGCATTCACCAGTCCTTGTACCAGCAATCAGCGGAACCGTTTCGTTGTTCTGTTTTTGTCGGCGGGCCTCCTTCACATGCTTTTTCTGCGATTATGCCCTTGCCGGAAGGACTGAGTGAACTCACCTTCGCGGGCATGATGGCCGGAAGGCGGTTCCGGTATGTCAGGAAAGAAGGCCACATTTTGTCAGCCGACGCGGATTTTGTGATCACCGGCGTCATCCGGAAAGGGGATAAAAAACCGGAAGGGCCGTTTGGCGACCATTTGGGGTATTACAGCCTGGCCCATGATTTTCCGGTCATGGAGGTGGAGAACGTATACCATCGGCGGGACCCCCTGTGGCATTTCACAGTGGTTGGCCGTCCGCCACAGGAAGATTCCAGTTTCGGCCACCTGATCCATCAGTTGGTAAAATTGCTGACCCCCCAGGAATTCCCCGGGGTGAAGGAGATCAATGCGGTCGATGCAGCCGGCGTGCATCCTTTGCTGCTCGCTATCGGCAGCGAGCGGTATATGCCCTTCCGGCAGCGCCATGCCCCGGAAGAGATCCTGACCCAGGCCAACCGGATCCTCGGTACCGGGCAAACTTCCCTGGCCAAATTTCTGATCATCGCCGCCGAATCGGAAGGCCTTTCCACCAAGGATCTGCCCGGGTTTTTCCGGCATGTCCTTGAACGGATCGACTGGACGAGAGATCTTCATTTTTATACCCGGACCACCATCGATACCCTGGATTATTCAGGTTCGGGTTGGAACGAGGGCAGCAAGGTGGTCATGGCGTGTTGCGGCCCGGTTTTGAGAACCCTGAGCCGGGAACTGCCTGGCAACCTATCCCTGCCCGCCGGATTTACGGATCCCGAATTGGTGATGCCGGGGATCATTGCGGTCAAAGGTCCGGAATTCAGGGGTGAAGAATCCCGCCAGGATATGCCGGTACTGGCCCGTCATCTGGAAAATTTACACCTGGAGGGGACGCCGATGGTCGTGGTGGTGGATGACAGCCGGTTCACAGGTGCGGCGCTGAATAATTTTTTATGGGTGGTTTTCACCCGCGCCAATCCCTCTCATGACATTTATGGGGCAGGACCGATGGTGGCGCATAAACATTGGGGATGCAACGGACCCCTGATCATTGATGCCCGCATCAAGCCGCACCATGCGCCGCCTCTGGAGACCGATAAGACGATTCAAAAAAAAGTGGATCAACTTTTTGCAAAAGGAGGGGAACTTCAGGGTATCGGCTGATGTTTTAAAAACAAAAACAAATACTTTTTCATAACTTGAATTTATTTTTTTTAACTTGCCTTTGTTTTTAACCAGGGCCTGAAATGGAGCGCCCCAAAACAATCAGCCAATAAATACCAGGGAATGAAAAGGGAGGGCCGTTTTAATTCCGATCCTTTACTGGCACAAAAATTAAACCTGGAGCGCGTTGCTCCCGACCAGCTCGATCATTATCTTTCAGAGGGCTGGCGGGTTTTGGGCCAATCGCTCTACAACTCCGTATTCCTGAGGGCCGACGACGGAGAATTTTACACGGTTTTGTCCGCCCGGCTTCCGCTTGAAGGATTCCATTTCACCAAAGGCCAGCGAAAGCTCCTGACCCGCAACCGGTCGGAATTTCAGATCTCCATTCAACCCGCCAAAAAAACGGAAGAAAAAGACCGCATCAACCGGCTGTATGGTGAAAAATTTCCCAAAAAATACTGTGAGTCGCTGGATTATTTCCTGTTGAACGAAAAAGGCCTCCGCCCGATCGAAACCTGGGAAATTGAAATTTATAAAGGGAATGAACTGGTCGGGTTCAGTTTTTTTGACCGGGGGCGTCAGACCCTATACAGCAAGGTTGGCATCTACAACCCGGCCTATTCGGCGTATAGCCTCGGGTATTATTCCATGTTGGAAGAACTGGCGTTTGCACAGCAGAAAGGGATGGCCTGGTATTACCCGGGGTATGTCGTGCCGGGCTGTGCGGACTTTGATTACAAACACAGGCTGGGCCCTCTGGAGGTGAAGGACTGGCATTCGTCCGAATGGCTGCCTTTTGCCGGACTTGAACAGAAACCGCTTTTGCTGGACGAGATTTTGGCCGCCCTTACCCATATAAAAAATGAATTGCACAGCAAAGGAGTAGCCACAACCCTGGTCTGGAACCCCAATTTCAATTATCCCCTTTGGTGGTACAATAGCAGCGATTACCTTTATTTACCGCTTGTTTTAGGATTTCTGGACCATGAAGGAGGGATCCGGACAGACATTTATCTGATTGCCGACCCTATAAAAAGGACCTATCAGATCCTGAATTGTTATCCCCTGGATACGTCTAAACAACTGGCTTTTTTCCCTAAAGGAAAGGCCTCCATGATGTTGTTTTTACCCCATGTCCTGCGCAGATCCGGGCATTGGAATTGGGACCGATCCGGGGACCTTGCCGCCAGACTCAGAAAATAATTTCATTTTTGCGAACAGCCTGATCTGTCAAAGTTGTTCGAAAATAGCGCTGCTAAAAATGGAATGGCTACCTTTGTCTTTTCGTTATTTCCCTGGTTAATCCAAAGGCATGTTCGCTGAAAAGCACTACCCTGAGTCGCTTAAGCCGGAAGAATTGGACACCTACCTGGCCAAAGGATGGTACAGGATGGGGCAGTCGATTTTTACGACTCACTTTTTGTGTTTTGGCCAGCGCTTTTATTCGGCGATCTGGATCAGGCAGGACCTCAAAGGGTTTTCCTTTGGCAAGCGGTTGAGGAAATTGGTGAAGGGCAATAAAAACCGATTTCGGGCGGAGGTCCGCCAGGGTAAGATTGATCTTGAAAAAGAGCGTTTATACCAGCGTTACCGGCGCGGTTTTCCGGGTGTTTTAGCGCCTACCCTGAAAGACTCCCTCCTTGACGGAGAAGACTTCAATATCTACAATACCTTTGAGGTTTGCATTTATAATGGCGATCAATTGATCGGATTCAGTTTTTTTGACCTCGGCGCCACCAGTGCGGCCAGCATCCTGGGGGTTTACGATCCTGCCTATAAACGAAACAGCCTTGGCTTTTATTCCATGTTGCTTGAAATGGAGTATTGCCTTGAAAAAGGGCTGAGATATTATTATCCCGGGTATGTGGTGCCGGGTTATTCCAGATTTGAATACAAACTCCGGATCGGCCCGGTTGATTATTTTCATATGGGCAAAGAAGCCTGGCTCCCTTTTAAAGATCTGATACCGGAAGAAGTCCCGATTGAAAAAATGCGGAACCGGCTTAAGGAGATCCAAAATAAACTGAGCGGCAGCGAAGTGTATTGCAAGTTGCAGTATTACCCCCTTTTTGAAGCCAGCCTGTTCAGTTTCTGGCGTGCCAATTACCTCGATTTTCCGATCGTGCTGAATTGTTCTTCTGAAAACAGCGAGCGTCCGTTGCTGGTCGTTTTCGACACAAAGGAAGACCGTTATTTTTTGCTGCACTGTTCCAATTTTGAGGACCCCAACATTGTCTTCAACGAAGGATATATCAATAATTTCACGCCAAGCCGGTTTCTTACCTCGCTTATGGTGGTCAATGCCTTTTGGGCGGTTTCTCACGACCCTCAGGCTGTAGCCAACACCTTGCTTGAAAATTTTCCGAAGGAATCCTAGCAACCTGTCGGAGAACAGGCTGCTAGAACACCCTGATGATACCCTCAGGATCCTGCGGGCCGCCAAAATCATAAGGCGGTTCGCCGTGGACCCGCAATTCGTTGGCAGGGACCGGCAATTGTGCGGGGGTTCCCGTCTGAAGGCCCCCCAGCGGGTCTGCCGCCAGGTAGTCGAGCCTCGGACCGACCCGCCTCCGGTCGAACCACATGCCCATCGGCGCCGTGTTGAACAATTCGATCGCCCGTTCGTAGAAAATCGCCTTTTTGATGGTTTCCGCACCCGCGGCGGCGGGCAAATTGGGCAGATTGCCCCTTGAACTCCGGGCGCCGCTGTTCATGAGCCCGATCGCCTGGCTGAGCTGCCCCAATCCCAGATGGGCTTCCGCTTCCAGCAGCCGGCAATCCGCCGCTAAAAAAACGGGCATTGGCCCGGAGGTCTGACCGTCGCCGGCAAAACCGGGATCGCTGATGTTCCGGTTATGTTTATAGTGGGAAAAATGCCATTCTCCCCGGGAAGCAGGAAAATTGATCTGAGGAAGAAAAATGAAATCCATGGCCAGGCGTTTATCCGTCGAAGCCGCCATCGGTTGGCTGAGCGGGGCCTCGCCTTTGGCAATGACCTCGGGGTATCGCGGCGGCTGGCTGGGGTCCATCGCAGCGACCAACCGCTGATCCACCCTGGCCCAAAGGGGGCCGAGACCGGTTTCCGCAAAGGTGTATTTGTGATAACTCGTCCACTTGCCGCCCTTGGCAACCGGCGCAAAATTAGTTGTCAGGCCTGCATGGGCGTGGTCAAGGACGGCTTGCCAGTCGACTTGATCGTATTCCGTTGCCGTCCTGGGCCATTGTGCCAGGAACCGGGCTGCATATGCATGACAAAGCCGGGCGAATTGCGGTCCATCCAGGATTAAGCCGTTAAAATAATTGTGGATGAAATTCCCGCCCAGCGGGGCGCTCAGGTCAAGGGCGGTTTCCAGATCGGCTACAGCGGCCGCAACCACCCCGGTATAGTCGGAAAAACCCGGAAGCGATTCGAGGTCGGTTTTTTCATCGACAATCAGGCTTTGGTCAAATATTAAACCGAGATAACCGCGGCTTAAACCCCGGAGCATATGCGCTGCCGCGCGGATGGATTGGTCCTGGGGCCCGCCCTGGTCGATCCCGACGCCTTTGTCCATTGCGGCCAGTACATCATTGGCAGATGAGGCGGCTGACAGGCAACCGTACCAGGGTGTTTCGGCAATTAAGCGGTAATCCGGGGTTTCAGAGGTCCGGTTGTGATAAGCAAGCCGGGGTTCTTCACCCATTCTCCTGGCGCCGTATTCGTCCCAGGGCATCCCGTATGCATCCGAGGTTACGCCGATGGCAATCGCTGTATGATCGCCATGAACGCCCTGCCACCAGGTGGCGTACCCGCCGGCCAGCACTTCCATCAGATCCGCGCCGGTGCTCAGCACGGCTTCCCGGTCCGGTTGGTTTTCATTCAGGACATCCAGTTTTTTGCAGCCTGGCAAAACCGCAAGCGCCAGCAAAGTTTTTATGAAGAAATTTGAAATGGATCGTTCCATGTTGTTTTTTATTCAGTTCCAAGGGAATTTTTTTAATCCTGTGCATGGCGGTCAGAACCCCAGTTCCAGGCTTAGGCTTACCGATCTCCGCTGCGGATAATTGAAATCATCGAGGATAAAAAGGCTGGGATCGCCCAGCGGTGTGGTCCGGGATTGACTTTCTGCATGGAGCAGTGCGTAAGGCGTACCCGGCAAGCTGCTGACATCGGGGTGGAACCCGCTGTATTTGGTTTTGGTCCATAAATTGCGGCCCACAATGCTGATCCGGATATTTTCCAGGGCGCCTTTTAAAAAGGAACCCAGTTTGCCTTTTCCGATATTCAGGGAGATGGAAGCCTCGCGGAGCATGAGGTATGAGCCGTCCTCCACAAAATGGTTATTGGCAATGCCATTGTCGTAAAGCCGTTGGTAAAATCCGGCGGAAATGTCGTCATATTGGGCCAGGTCGGCATGCCGTTCTGTTTGATAAAGTACCTGTTTGGTCCGGTTGTAAACCTGCCCGCCTTTTTTCCAGTCCAAAAGCGCGTAAAGCTGGAACCCTTTATAGGCGAAGGTATGGGAAAAGCTCATTCTGAAATCCGGATTGATATCTCCGATGGTTTGTACCTTGGGATCGCCGTTGGGATCCAGTAAAAGGTAGGGTCGTTCATCCGGTGTTCCGAGCTGGTCTTTCCGCACCAGGTAACCGGCGGCGTTTTTGGTAAAATCATCCGGATTGACGCCTTCCTGGTCATCCAATTGGCTGGGCAAGGTTGCAAAAACGTGGCCGGACATGGCGCCGAAACTCCCGCCTTCCCCGATCTGGAAAAAAGCTGTTTCAGGAGAAGGCCCCGTAGTATAGGCGGGAACGTCGAGGCGGGTAATGGTCTGGTCCATCTTGTCGAAAACCGTCGTTATGTTCCAATACAAATCTTTGCTTTTGAAGCGGAACATCCGGGCAATATCCATACCCAGGCTTGCCTCGTAAATTTTGGCTTCAAGGGCGCCTGCATTGCGCCATTGCGCCGAAAAACCGGCAGCGCCGGACAATGGCGCCAGCAGGATCTGGTCTTCCGTAAGGGTTTTGACATAGTTGAATTCCAGGTCGAAAGCCCGCCAGAAACGGGCATTCACGCCGATTTCCATTTCTTTGGCAAGGGCGGGCCGCAACAACCGGTTCCCCAGTGTGTTTTTGTTGAGGTTGCCGCCGGAAAGATCATACGTTTCAAATCTTTGTTCAAACAAAGGCCGGATGCCTGCCGTACCGATGGCTGCCCGGAATTTCAACTCCTGGAACATGCGCAAATTGACGTCTTCGGAAATCCGGTAAGCCCCGGCCAGGCGATAATAGTCGGCCCATTCCTGTTCCGGTCCGAACAGGGATGAATTTTCTTTTCTGAACAGGCCGCTGAAGATGTATTTTTCCTTGTAATCGATATCTGCAACCAGGAAACCGCTGTAGGCTACGATCTGTTCCGACCTGGAGCCGGACTGGCGGTTGTCCCGGGCGTTGTCCAGGGATTGAATGCCGGAAACGATCAGATTTTCTCCGCCGGACTGTTGGAGGTCCTCCGAAAAATCCTCATACAGAAAGCTGCCCTGAAAGGCGGTGTTGAACCCGGAAAATTGCTTTTTAATGACGGCCTTGAGATTGGAAACAAATGCCCTGTTGTTCAATTCCGAGCGAAAAATTCCCCCGCCGTTGCTTTGAAACTCCCTGGCTGTGGCCAACGGCCCAAACAAGCCTGGAATGGTCGAACTCAGGAATCCTTTTTCCAGGAAATGCTGGAAACTTTGGTTGGTTTTGTCCAGTGAAGCCGTCCAGTGCAACAAAAACCAGTCTTTGGGCAAATAAGAGGCGCCGAAGCTGCCCATCAGGCGGTTCCGGTCCAGGGACTGGGAGGAGTTGCTCCGGTAATAAAGCGGATTGATCCCGCCAAAACCTGTATTGTCAATATCCCAGTCATAGTCTGTTCCGTTCTCTTCATTGGGCGCCTCCAGGCCGAAGATCGGGGTCAGGGCAAGCACATGGCGCAAGTAATTATCCTTGGCGAAAAAGCCTGGATCGGGCAGCGACTGGCTGGATCCGGAATAAGCCGAACTCACCTGTAGGCGGAATTTTGCGCTGAGTTCATGATCGAGGTTGAGCCGGAAGGTGTTTCTGGTGAAGGCGTCCGGGGCCTGGTAAATGCCTTCGTCGCGGAATCGCTGGGCTGAGGCGTAAAAATTGGTGGCGCCGGAATGGGCCTGTACACCCAGGAAATGGCTTTGAAACTGACCTCTCTGGAAAAGAATATCCTCCTGATAATCCTGTAAATTGGGCAGCGGCGTATCAAACGCCCCCTGCTGGGTAACGGCGCCCAGCACAGGTTGCGGACCGCTGGGGTCCACAATTTCCCGGTTGGTGAACTGATTGACCGGAAACCGGCGGATCTCTTTGGAAAATCCGGCTTCGCCACGGTAAACGACCTTGGTATCGCCGATGTTGAGCTGGTCTCCGCGTTTGGTAAAAATTTCAATCACCCCGTTGGCTGCCCGGGATCCGTAGAGCGAGGATCCTGCGGAGCCTTTTAAAATCTCCACTTTTTCGATATCTTCCGGATTCAGATCGGCCAGCGAGGATCCATTCAGGTAAATGCCGTCGAGGAGGATGAGAGGCTGTTGGCCGTTGGCCAGGGCGTTGGCCGACCGGATCTGGAAATAGGGTTCAAGGCCGGGTTGCCCGCTGGGTTGCTGCACCCGCAGGCCGGCGATTTTGCCCTGGAGGTCGAGCCCGAAATAAAACGCCGGAATTTTTGGTTTCGGGAGATTGCCGATTTGCCCGACCGAAAAACAAAGATTCTTGCTTTTCAGGCCGGCCGCGGTACCGGATTCGACCAGGGACCCCGGCGATTGTTCGGGGTTCAACACAATGTCCAGCAGATGCTGTCCGCCCGGTTGAATCTCAAAGGTTTCAAAGCCGTCAAAGGAAAAAACCAGGACCGGCGGCCCCGCCTTCGCTGTAAAAAAAACATCGGAAACCGAAGGTAGCCTGACCTCATATTCTCCGACCAGATTGGTCACTATTTTGGTGTCGCTCCCTTTGACCTGTACGCTGACGCCACTCAATAATTCGCCTTCGGCAGAACGGACGACGCCCTTTACGGTCGTTTCCTGCCCCTTCAACGGGGAAAAACACAACAGGGCGACAGCTATTGCGGTAAAGCGTGTTAAATATTTCATATCAGTTGTTTTTTTGGGGAATGCTGGATGCTGGCCACGCCACAGGCGTGGCCAGCATCCAGCATCTAGTTAACTGTAATCCGAATCGCTTCTTCCAGCGGAGTAGATAAACACCCCCAGGTCCCGCCGTTTTTAATGGATAATACCACGTATTTTCCGGAATGGTGCGGGGTTGCTTCAAATTTGAATTCGGGTTTTTCCTGCAGTTCCCGGGTGCCGGGGGCGATCACCCATTCATCCACATCTTCCGGGAGAAGGTATAAGGTAAACCGGTAATCCTTGTCATTAAAATCATATTTCAAACTGATTTCGGTACCGGGTTGAATGCCCGGGAAAGCAGGAGAAACCGTGGTTTCTCTTTTATATTTGCAGGGCTCAAATCCGGTGGCGTCGTATTTGGGGGAATCGTAAACAAACGTCAGGTTTCCCGGGCCTTTGACGGCGGCCGTTTCGTTCCAGTTGACCTGGGGCGTCGCCACCTGGGTTTCGCCGGTCGGCAGCAGTACTTTCGCGGGTTTTTCCCGGACAGCCACCAGGGTGTCGCTTTTGGGGCCGCCTCCCTTGATCCTGTCCTGGTAATCGAGGATCTGTTCAATGCCGTACTTGGGGCCTTCCCCCAGAACGTAAGCGGCTTTCCGGTTGCCGTTTGGCGATTTGACGACGACCTCGTAGTACCGGTCCCCGGAAGTGTTATTGGCCAGCAATTCTGAGATCACCGCGCCGGGTTTGTTCCCTTTTACCAGCAACTTTAAAGAACTTGGAGAGGCGCCCGACCAGACCGTATACTCGCAGCCGCCTTCCTGGCAGCATCGCGGGCTCAACCAGGAAATATAGAGCGGGTTTCCAGGGTTTTTGGGGTCAAAAACCAGGCGGAGGTCCTGGATCGGTGTGCAATTAGGGTCGCTGGCGGTTACGCTGACTTCCTGGATCTGTTGTTCCAGCATGGGGTCAATAAAAGGTTCTTCTTCAAAACCGTTGTTTGGCGGGGTGGTCGTTTGTCCTGCGGCGGATTTTTGGTTGGCGCCGGTAGGGGCTGGGTTCCATGCCGGATCGGAAGGTGGATTTTTGGCAGGTTGGGTGTTTGCGGTGATTCCGGGCTGGTCGTAAGCGGAGGCAGACATCGACCGGGTGTCGCCCGCTTTGAGCCAGAAGGATTCGACAGCCATATCGTCGCCGTTGCCGGGGGCCGACACCAGGACAACCACCTGGATGGTATGAATACCCCGGTCAAGGTCCCTTGCGTCCAATGCAAACTGGAAGGGGTTCTGGGCCCCCGGGATCAGCGGGATCTGTTCGAGCGTCATATCGCGGTGTTTGGGGTTAACGTACCGCACGGTAGCCCGGGGTTTCAGGTAAGCGCATGTCGAATAGGCCGGCAGGTAGAGCCAGCCCTGGATATAGCTGCCGTTCAGCGCTGCCTGCCCGGAAACCTGGCAGGAATCGGGCAGCGGTTCGGATTCCTGCATTTCAACAATGGCCTCAGGGTTGGCCGCAGGCAGGGGAGGTTGGTCTGAAACGTCGATGGCGCCTTCATGCGTAACGACTACCGGTTGGGGGCAATTGTCGCCCCAGGCTAATACGCGGGCGTAATATTCACCTGGCCGAAGCAGGCACAAGGGCTCCCTTCGAAGCGCATTGCCCGTGGCGAGTTGTTGATTGCCTTCCGACCGGATGGGGCGCCAGTCTTCATAAGTGTTCCGGAGTTCAACCGAGAATTTCCAGTTGCGATTTTCACAATTGGTGCATTGGACCAGCAGCGCGGGCCGGTTGCCGGATTCACAGTAACCGGATCGTTCGACGCCCAGAATGATATTCGGGTTTTTGCAGGGGTTGGCCGCTGCGGGGTTTGGGTGGGCATTACCCTGACCTATTGTTTCTTTTGGTTTCACAGGGGATTTGACAGCCATATCCTGCCGGGGGGCAAGCTCATAGCGAAATGCGTTCTCCACCACTTCCGTCGAAAATTTTCGGGAAATGGCTTGCGGGTTGCGAAAGTCAATACTGACAACATAAAAATGCATATTGGATAATCCGGCGAGGGTGATGGTATCCGTTTGCCTGTTCCTGATCTGACGAAGGTCGCTGGCGAGTTTTCGTTCACCGGCGCCGTCCAGGAGCGGGCCTTTGTCCTGTACCCATATTGAAACCTCAAGGGCATCCATTTTGCTGTGGGTAAAAAACAGCGCCAGCCGGGCCGTACCCTTGTCGGGCCCGGGCAGGAAAGAAGCCGTAAAAACAGGTTTTTCTTTTTCCAGCAGACCGCCGAAAATATCCTGGGCAGGAAGGCTTCCGGCCTGGAATAAAAAGAGACAGCAAAAAAAAGTCAGGCATTTTTTCATGCTTATTCAGATTTTAATGGAATACAAACGATACGACCCAAAGGCCGAGCCAGGTTTTTCCATGTATGATTTGTTCCCGGTGGAAGGTTCAGGCGCTGAAGAGAGTAGACAGATCAATGCACTGGCAAATTTCAGGGGCATTGATTAGACGTGATCTTGCTTTCAAAGGCACAAATATATAAATTTTTTGCAATAAAAAAATTATTCGGCCCAGCTTTGAAAATCCTGCTATTTTTGCGGCGCCTTGGAACCGATGACCTTAAAAAGGCGGTTATTAGCTAATTAGCTTAAAATCAGACTATGCAAAATCTTAGCGAACAGGAAATCATTCGCAGAGAAAATTTGCAAAAAATCCGCGACCTGGGTTTTGATCCGTATCCCCCACAGCGTTTTGAAGTAAATTTTCATTCTTCCGATTTTTCCACGGACCTTTATTTGGAAAATCTCATCGAACACCTTCAGCAGATTGAAGGTTTGGATCAGGCGAAGGCCAAAGATGCTGCAGCGCTTCTGGGGCAGCAACGGTTTAAAGGGCAGGCTTTGCTGGATGCCGGTTGGGGCGTGTCCGACCCGGTGGTTTTCAAGGCAATTTACAACCGGGAACCTGAATCCGTCGACGCTTTCATCGAACGCATCCGTAAAGATTCCCTGGGGCGTTTTTCGCCGGATAAAATGCCGGAAGTTGCAATGGCCGGTCGCTTCATGGGGCAACGGGGCCCGTTTGCACAACTCCAGGATTCGGGGGGGCGGATACAGATCTACCTGCGGAAAGACGAATTTGGGCATACCGAAGAAGAAAAGGAGCGGTGGAACCAGTTGATCAAACTGCTGGATATCGGAGATTTTATCGGCGTAACCGGATTCCTGTTTGGCACCCAAACAGGAGAACTGACCCTGCACGTCCGCCAACTCACCCTGCTCAGCAAGGCATTGCGGCCGTTGCCCGTTGTCAAACGCGACAAGGAAGGCCATGTCTATGACGCTTTTACCGACCCGGAAGCGAGGTATCGTCAGCGTTATGTAGACCTGACGGTAAACCCTCAGTACAAATCTGTTTTTATTACCCGGAGCCGGATCATTTCCGAAATGCGGCGCTTTTTTGACGCCAGGGGATGGCTTGAGGTTGAAACCCCCATTCTCCAACCCATTCACGGCGGAGCGGCTGCCCGGCCTTTCAAAACCCACCACAATGCCCTCGACATGCCGCTGTATATGCGGATTGCCAACGAGTTGTACCTCAAGCGGCTGATTGTGGGCGGATTTGACGGCGTATATGAGATCGGCAAAATGTTCAGGAATGAAGGGATGGACCGTACCCATAACCCGGAGTTCACTTCCATGGAGATCTATGTGGCCTATAAAGATTATAACTGGATGATGGAAATGGTGGAGGAATGCCTGGAAACCATCACCAGGGCGGTTTGCGGTGGCACAAAGGTCGCCGTGGGAGATAAAACCATCGACTTTGCCGGCCCTTACCGCAGACTGACGATGGCCGGGTCCATCCTTGAATATGCAGGTGTAGACATCAACGGCATGGATGAAACCGCTCTGCGAAAGATTTGTAAAGAACTGCGGATCGAAGTGGACCCTTCCATGGGCGTGGGCAAACTCATCGATGAGATCTTTGGAGAAAAAGTAGAACACAATCTGATCCAACCCACATATATTACCGATTATCCCATCGAAATGACCCCATTGGCCAAAAAACACCGGTCCTCTCCCGGCCTGGTGGAGCGTTTCGAGCTGTTTGTCAACGGGAAAGAAATCGCGAACGCCTATACGGAGCTCAACGATCCGGTCGATCAGCGGGAAAGGTTTGAAGAACAACTTGCACTGGCTGAGAGGGGCGATGAAGAAGCCATGGCGCTGGATGAGGATTTCCTTCGGGCGCTGGAATACGGCATGCCGCCGACATCGGGCCTGGGAATCGGTATGGACCGCCTGACCATGCTGCTGACCAACCAGGTCTCTATTCAGGAAGTTTTGTTCTTTCCGCAGATGAAACCGGAGACGCGGTAAGTTAGTTGGCAGTTGGCAGTTTTCAGTTGGCAGTCTCCGGGAACTGAGCGAAGTCGAAGTTCAGCCCTTTCAGCGCTATTTCCAGTCGAGGATATTGATCTTCTGTTCACAAAAAACAAAATCAACCTCCACATTGGACGCCACGACAACCAGCCGGTCTTCCCGGGCGAAGTCGGCCATGAGTTGGTGGTACCATTTGACGCCTTGCGCGTCGAGGTTCGTGCTGGGTTCATCGAGCAGCAATACCGGGCTTTGGGCGCAAATCGCCAGGGCCAGTTTAAGCCGCTGTTTCATGCCGGAAGAAAAGTGACGGAGTTGTTTTTGCCGTGCGGATGCAGGGAGGCCCAGTCTTTCCAGGAGGCGGGGGCCGTCCAGGCCATTGGCCAGCGGTTGAAATTTCTGGTGGAAACGAATGGACTCAAGCAAGGTGAATTCCTCGATCAGTTCGATATAAGGGGCGGCGAAGGCGGTCAGCCGGAATATTTTTCCCACTTCGACAGGGGCGTTGTGCCGGCTAAAGCTGATTTTGCCTGCGGAGGGGGTTAGGTGGCCTGAAATTAATTTAAGCAAGGTAGATTTGCCCGTGCCGTTAGGGCCGGTAACGGCATAAGGTTTGCCTGCCTGCAGTTCAAGATGGACATTTCGGAGTATCCATTCCCAGCGAAACCTTTTGCCGACGCCGGCCAGATCAATCCTCATACAAGCCGCTTCCGTTTAGCGATTGGTACCCCCTCACGACCCCGGCTTCGGCTTCCCGGATAAAAGTGAGAATATCCTCTCTTTCCGGAGTGGGTTCGATGTTCTCTTCGACCTCCTGGATCGCTCTGGAAAGATTATACCCTTTGACAAAGAGGATCCTGTAAATTTCATGGATATGGTTGACCGTCTCCGGTTTAAAGTGACGCCGGTTGAGGCCGACGGCATTGATCCCGGCATAAGAAAGCGGTTCTCTGGCAGCCTTGATATAGGGCGGCACGTTTTTGCGCACCAGCGAACCGCCTGCAACAAAGCTGTGTTTGCCGATCCGGATAAACTGCTGGACGGCGACAAGCCCTTCAAGGATGGCATGGTCTTCGATTTCGACATGGCCGGCAAGGTTGACGTTGTTGGCCAGAATAACCTTGTCGCCGAGAATACAATCATGCGCAACATGGACGTAAGCCATCAGCAGACAATCATTGCCGACCACGGTCTTAAAGGAATCGTTGAACTTGGTTCCCCGGTTCACCGTAACATATTCCCGGACTACGGTGTTATCACCAATAAAAACGTTGGAATATTCCCCTTCAAATTTCAGATCCTGGGGGATTCCGGCAATAACGGCGCCGGGGAAAATTTTGCAGTTTTTCCCGATTCTGGCGCCCTCGAATATGGTTACATTCGGACCAATCCAGGTACCGTCTCCTATGACAACGTCCTTGTCAATGTAGGTAAAAGGCCCAACAGCAACATCTTGGCCAATTTGTGCCTCAGGATGGATTATCGTATGAGCATTAGATTGAATCATGCTATGAGCGCTTAACGATTTGAGCAGTTAATTCGGCTTCCGAAACGATCTTGTTTCCAACGTATGCAGTGGCGGCCATCTGGCAGATCCCTCTGCGGATGGGCGCCAAAAGTTCCATTTTGAACAACACGGTATCTCCGGGCACTACTTTTTGCTTGAACTTGGCGTTTTCAATTTTCAGAAAGTAAGTATCCCAGTTTCCGGGGTCTTCTACCGTAGATAAAGCGAGGATACCGCCGGTTTGCGCCATTGCCTCGATCTGAAGCACGCCGGGCATTACCGGATTATTGGGGAAGTGGCCCTGGAAAAAATATTCGTTGAAACTTACATTTTTCACGCCAACCACATGCCGGTCGGAAAGTTCGATGATTTTGTCCACGAGCAAGAAGGGATACCGGTGGGGCAGCCACTGGGCAACCTGAACGGAATCCATCAGCGGGGGCATATCGGGGTCGTATTTGGGTTTAGCTCCCAACTTGCGTTGTTCCATGGATTTTCTTTTGAGCAATTTGGTGAATTCCACATTTGCCGAATGACCGGGTTTGGTAGCGATGATTTTGCCCTTGATCGGCGCCCCCAGAAGGGCAATGTCCCCGATGATGTCCAGCAATTTATGCCGGGCCGGCTCATTTTTGAAAAACAGTTTATCGGCATTCAGAATACCTTCCTGGCTGACCGGAATGGATTCAAGCCCGAGTTTGGCAGCCAGTATTCTGAGTTCCTCACCGGCAACATGGCGATCGCTGATGACGATGGCATTGTTGAGGCTGCCGCCTTTGATGAGGTTGCGTTCCAGCAAGGCCTGAATTTCATGGAGGAAAACGAATGTCCGGCAAGGCGCAATTTCCTTTTCATAATCTTCCCAGCGGGATAAGGTGGCGTATTGCTGGCCCAACACTTCCGTTTTGAAATCGATCAGGGTAATGACTTCAAAATGATCGGAAGGAATGGCGATCAGTTCGGCCCCGGTTTTCTCATCCCGGTAGGCGATGGGCTCCTCTACTTCAAAATATTGCCGTTCAGCACTCTGTTCTTCGATGCCGGCTGCCTTCAAAGCCTTGACAAACTCAATGGCGCTGCCATCCAGGATCGGGGCCTCAGGGCCGTCGATGGCGATCAGAGCGTTATCGACCTGAAGGCCGGACAAGGCGGATAAGACATGTTCTACCGTGGAGATGGTGGCGTCGTTGACCTTGAGGGTAGTCCCCCGGTCGGTAGAAATCACCCGGTTTACATCTGCGCTGAATACAGGTTGGTTTTCGAGATCGGTCCGCTGAAATTTATATCCATGGTCTTCGGGGGCAGGCATAAACGTCAGGGTTGCCTTTTGACCGGTGTGCAATCCTATTCCGGACAGGCTGACAGGCTCCTTGATCGTACGTTGTTTCATTTCGTTTGGTCTGAACATCTAAAATTACTTGGTTTAAAACAAGCTTGGTTAATGATTGGTTTACGGTTGAATCCATCACAGGTAACAGATTGAGGCGCACTATTCAGGTTCTCCTGTTGTGGTTGGTCGGGGCAATAACGCCGGCGAAATTCAAACTGTACAACCGGTGAAATTATTTTTCATCCGGTGTTATTGCTTTTTGAAGTTGGTGAATCTGGCGGTAAATTTCGGGCAATTTTTTGAAAACTGCATACGCTCTTATATAATCGTTGTAGGGAATAGCCGGAGAACCGAATAATGCAGTTCCGGGCGTTTCAATATTGGAGGCCAGTCCGCTTTGCGCCTGAACCTGGGTGCCCGGGGCGATCTTTAAGTGTCCGGCAAAACCTGCCTGGCCGCCGATCCGGCAATTTTCGCCTATTTTTGTGCTGCCTGCAATTCCGGCCTGTGCTGCAATGACGGTGTTTTCACCGATCTCCACATTGTGGGCCACCTGGATCAGGTTGTCCAGTTTTACGCCTTTCCGGATGATGGTTGAACCCAGTGTTGCCCTGTCGATGGTGGTATTGGCGCCGATTTCCACCCAGTCTTCCAGCACGACATTGCCCAGATGCTGGATTTTCCGGTAAGACCCATCCTCCTGAGGGGCGAACCCGAACCCGTCTGCGCCGATAACCGCATTGGCCTGGATGATGCAGTTTTTCCCGATCTTGCAATCCTTTAATATCCTTACACCGGGAAAAATAACGGAATGATCGCCAATTTCCGCATTTGGGCCGATAAAAACCTGCTCGTGGATCCAGACCTGGTTGCCGATCCTGGCGCCGGCCGAGATCACGGTGAACGGGCCGATGTTCACCCCGGCGCCGATGTTTGCTGTTTCGTGCAAGTCGGCTTTTCCGGAAATTACGGGAGTTCCTTTTGCACCCTGGCCGAATTGCTGGGTTAACAAGGCAATAGAACTATAAACGTTGTCAACCCGGATCAGTGTGGCCTTTACAGGCTGGCGGGGGACAAATTCATTTCCAACCAACAAAATAGAAGCGCTGGTGGTATACACATAGGGTTCGTATTTCGGATTCCCTAAAAAGGAAATGGTGCCCTCTCCTCCAACTTCAATGGGGCTGGGCATTCCAACAAACACATTGGGGTCCCCCTCGACCGTTCCGTTCAAAAGTTTGGCTAGTTGACTTGCTGATAGTTGCATGGGGCAAAGTTAGCAAAAAAGCAATAACAATGACCCAAACTTGAGGAATGCCATTGTTTGCAAGCCCTGAATTTGAGGAACCGGCGGCAGGAAACAGCAAATGGGCTGGAGAAAAACAGCCGGGTACTGGCTTTATTTTATGCCTGCTAACTTATTTAATGGAACAAATTCCAGATCGAGCAATTTTTTGCTTGGATAATGCCGGAATACCAACACTTTGTCGGGGTCGAAATTGGTTACGTATGCCGGCGCATGTTTCGGGTCGAGGCTGTTATTGATCCCGGAGCCCAATATCCGGATACCTTCAGGTGTGCGAAAATTGAACTGTTTGGCTTTGGTTCCCATATCGCCGCCTGCCAGGATCACCTGGACCCCTCGTGCCTGCACTTTGGTCAGCATCGGATAGACCCAATCTGTAAAAAGACGGGTGGAATCGCAAGCAATGGCGGGGTTGGGGTAATTGGCGTTAAAGGCTTTTGCTGGCTGGCCGCCGGGGCCGAGCACCTTGTCGGCCAGCAAGGCGTGGTGGTGTAAAATGACCAGGTGCGACGCTTGCCGGATGGTATCGCAGACCGAACGGATCATAGCCAGTTGGGCTTCTTTTTTTTCGCAGTTTTCCTGTGGCGGCGCCGAGGGGTAGAACCAGAAATAATTGGTATTCAGCACCATAAGGCAAATTCCTTCAACCCAGGTTGTATAAAAAGACGGCCTGCCCGTATAAGATTCAATCCATTCCTGGCGGCCGTCCAGAATGTCGTGGTTGCCAATCGCCCAGTGGGTTGCCGGCGAATCCAGGTTGAAATGGGAATCAAGGTACCGCAAGGTTTGTTCATTTTGGGTGGTACGGCTGCAAATATCGCCGCCCAACCAGATCTGGTCAAAAGATCGGAAGTCGACCTGCTCCAGCCTTGGGTCAATCCGGTCCCCTTGGTTCCAATCGTAGGTATGTCCCAGGAAAAGGTATTCGAAGGCTGTTTCTTCTTTATGGTATTGACACCCCATCAGCGTGAATAAAAACAGCAGGGTCGATGCAAAACACAATTTTTTTTTCATCCTGATATCATTGTTCCTATTGGCCTCTTCGACTCCGCTCAGAGGCCTCTTCGAACCGACCTCCGCCCCTGCCCCGAAAGGCAGATAAACCTATGAGTCGGACAAGCCTGACCCCTTTTACCCGCCGAAGCCTTGGCGCAGGAGGGGACCAGTTTTAATCAATTTCACGCGTCATTTTTTCGAGCTCTGCCAGCAAAGTTTCAGCCTGGTGAAGGTCGGCGCTTTGAAACATCCTTTCCGACAAACTTTCAATGGTTTCCAGCACGAGCACATCCGATTCAACTTCCGTGCGCAATTCCTCCATGCCTGCAAGGTCGTCAAAATGGTTCTCCCGCATCTTTCGCAGTTTTTCCTTTTTTTCTTCGAGGGACTGGGCGAGTTTGTGCTGGTGTGTGATTTTTTTCAGTTTGAGTAGGGCGGATTCAAAAAAAGCAATTTTGGCATCCCGGAGTTTTACTTCCTTTCCGAAACCCTCGATGAGGCGTTCCAATTCTTTTTTTTGTACGGAGGTGGTAGCGCTGTTGTTGATCTCTTTGGTGAGTTCGTCAATCTGGGTTTGAGCCTCTTGCCGCTCTTTCTGATTTTTTGATACCTGTACCTGACAATACCGGATCCGTTTTTCAATTTGCCCGGGCGCACTTTTTTCATAGGCCCGCTGTTTAAAGATCTCAGAAAGGATATACCAAAGGAACAGGCCGATCGCAATAGCAATCAGGATCAGCAGGAAGTACCGGATCAACGGAGCATAACGGACCACCCACCATAACCCGAATAAACCAATGAGGATCAGGATTAAAAGATTCTGTTTCTTTTGGGCCATCGTTCCGAATCGTTATTTATATGGCAAATATAGGAAAATTAACCTTCCCTGAAATACGGTACTATTTCCTTCCACTCCGCGCAATTGTATTAATTTTACAGGAAATACATCCGAATAAACATGATGGTACGGTTACTGCTTACGGGGCTTTATTTATTGGTTTTATTCACTTCCGGGAAAAGTCAGCATGCGGCCATTGTCCGGGAAATTGAGGTTTCCATGGCGGAATTGTATCGGCAGGAAACCTTTAACGGGGCGGTATTGATCGGTGAAGGCGACCAAGTCCTGCTCGAACTTTACCTGGGAAATGACCGGGCTCAACCCGGAAATTCCATTTCCTCCGGCCTTCAGACAAAGCTCCACACCGGCTCTGCCTTTAATCTGGCGTCGGTTTCCAAACAATTTACCGCCACGGCAATCCTGCTGTTAATGGAAGAAGGAAAACTCGACCTTGACGACCCACTGGATAAACACCTGCCAGGGCTCCCTTTCAAAGGCGTTACCATCCGGCGTTTGCTGACGCATACTTCGGGCATTCCGGAATATTTTGAACCCGCGCAGCGTTATTTCCCACTCAACCATACCATTACCAGTCGGGATATTCTGGCCCTTTACCGGAAAAAGCAACCAGCCTTTGATTTTAATCCAGGGGATCGGTACGCATACAGCAATACCAATTATGTTTTCCTGGCCCTCATCGTCGAGGCCGTTTCAGGGAAATCATTTGAATCCTTCCTCAAAGACCGCATTTTCCGGCCACTCGGTATGAAAAATACCCAGGTTTACCACCTGAATATGCCGGAATCACCAGCAGGCCGGGTTTTTGGTATGAAAAGATCATCCGGCAAATATTACGCCGACGACCTCACCCATTTTGACGGGATCGTCGGCGATGGCAACGTTTACTCTACGGCGCGAGACCTTTTCCTCTGGTGCCAGAGCCTGACGGACCGGCGCTTGCTGAAAGAGGAAACGCTGAAACAGGCCTGGTCGCCTGTGAAGCTCAACAGCGGGGCTGCCCACCCCTACGGCTTTGGGTGGGGCATGGAAACGGATAACCCTGGGGTAGTTTCGCATACCGGATCCTGGGCAGGATTTAAAAACTGGCTTCGGCTGGATACCCGGACCGGATTAACCGTTGTTTTGCTGGAAAGCGCCGGAAATACCATCGCTCGAAAATCCATTGCAGATATCCTGAAGCGGAAAGAGGCCAACGCCCGGAATAGTGTTTTGATCCATAACGTACAGATTGTTGATGGCAGCGGGAATAGAGCCTTCACAGGGGCGGTACGGATAAAAGGCGACCGGATTGCAGAGGTCGGCCGTTTGGATTCTTTTCCCGGAGAAATGGTTGTCGATGGGAAAGGCCGGGTATTAACGCCCGGGTTCATCGATACCCATAGCCATCACGATTGGGATTACGAGTCGGATACAGGCGTCTTACCTGCGGTCAGCCAAGGCATTACTACGATTATCATCGGTCAGGACGGAGGAGGACAGTTCCCTTTATCCGGATACTTCCAAAAACTTGAAAAGGCGCCGGCTGCGGTCAATGTCGGGTCTTTTGCGGGTCATAATACACTTCGATACGCCGTTTTGGGGAATGAAGACTTTCGGCGGATCGCCACCCCGGAAGAGGTCGCTGAAATGGAATCCTTGCTCCAGCGCGAATTGGATGCGGGCGCCCTGGGCCTGTCAACAGGGTTGGAATACGATCCGGGTATTTTTTCCAACACGGAGGAAGTGCTGGCCCTGGCCAAAGTGGCTGCCCAAGCGGGGGGGCGGTACGTCAGTCATATGCGGAGCGAGGATGTTGACCTGGAATCTGCGATGGAAGAATTGCTCTATATCGGCCGGGAAGCCGGAATACCGGTCCAGATCAGCCATTTCAAAATCGGAATGAAAGGAAAATGGGGGATGGCCACCGATCTGATCGCCTGGCTGCAAGGCGCGAGAAATGATGGGATACGGGTCAGCGCCGATATCTATCCTTATGAGTACTGGCTTTCGACGCTAGAGGTGTTGTTTCCCAAACGCGATTTTACCAACCGGGTCAGCGCCGAATTTGCCCTTCGCGAATTGGCGCCTCCCGAAGGCATGCTCATTGCACGTTACGAAGCCCAACCCGAGTACGTAGGCCAGACTATCGCCCAGATTGCCGCAAAGGCCGGCGAAGAACCGGCAACTGCCTATATGCGGTTGATCGCCACAGCGAATGAGAAAAAAGCAGGCGAGGCGGTGATCGGTACTTCCATGACCGAATCCGATATTGAAACCCTGATGGGGTGGGCCCATACCAATATATGTTCCGACGGTTACGGCGGGGGTATCCATCCCCGCGGATACGGCGCTTTTCCCCGGGTTTTGGGCCGGTATGTCCGGGAGCGAAAGACCATGAGCCTGGAAACGGCCATCCATAAAATGACCGCCCTGGCTGCGGAAAACATGGGATTGAAAAACCGGGGGCTGGTTGCGCCCGGATATTTTGCCGACCTTGTCCTGTTAGACCCGGATACCGTGCAAGACCGCTCAACGACCCGAAACCCTCACGAGTTGTCGGAAGGGATCGACAAAGTTTGGGTGAACGGCGTTTTGGTTTATGAAAACCGGCAGGTTACGGAGGCGAGGCCGGGGATGGTTTTGAAGCGGGGACAATGATTGGGTTGGCGGAATAGCCACCTCAAACTATCCCAAACCATTTCAAACTTATTAAAACAAACGGAGGCATAATTCCGCCATCAAACGAATGAATCAATTAATTCAACCCTTAATAACTACAACCCATGGAATACACCAGCGCCGCGGGGATTCTCCTGCTCATTGCCAATGGTCTTTTTACTTATCAGGGACTCCGCCACAGCCGGTTCATGGAAGATTATTGTTTTGAGATCGACGGCATACTGATCGGCAAACAATACAAACGGTTGATCACCTCAGGGTTCCTGCATGTCAACTGGCTGCATTTTATTTTCAACATGGTTGCATTGATGTCGTTCAGCGACGTGCTGGAACTGGAATTCGGCATTGCCCAATTTTTTGGACTTTATTTTTTAAGCTTGCTGGGCGGCAGCCTGCTGGCCCTGTACATCCACCGCCACCATGGCGATTATTCGGCGGTGGGGGCCTCGGGCGCGGTCAGCGGGGTAGTGCTGGCTTTTATCGTACTGTATCCCTATAGTAAAGTTTCCCTGATCTTTTTACCCATCGGCATCACCAGCTGGATCTTCGGCGTGTTGTACATCCTGGTCTCGATCCTCGGGGTCAAGACCCGGAAAGGCAATATCGGCCACGAAGCCCACCTTGGCGGCGCAGTTACAGGCGTACTCGTCGCGGTTGCCCTGGCGCCTGACCAGGTGGTCTGGTGGGTGGTTTTTGCCGTCGTTTTGCCGACCGTTTTGTTTCTCATCCTGGTGGTTCGCAACCCGGCTATTTTATTGCTCGAAGACTATTGGGGCAGTTTCAAACGCCCTCAACGCCGGGCCAGAATGAGCGTCACCAAAGCCAGCAAACAGGAAATGCTGGACCGTTTATTGGAGAAGATCCGGAAGCAGGGGATCGAGGGGCTGAGCAAAAAGGAGCGGGAGTTGCTGGAAAAGTTGAAGAATGATCTATAAGGAAAATCAAAATTCTGTTTTTCGACGATTATCAAGAATTGCTATGATCTCAACCTCTTTTTGTATTTCATCAATCCTGTAATAGGCGGCGGTTTGACGGGTTATTACGCATTTTCTCAGCCCGGAAAATTTTTGAGAGGTTGGGAATGCATAGGGCATGGCGCCGATTATTTCTATTGAACGTTCTAACTTATCCAGGAAATTATTGCGAACCCGGTCAGACCAGTTATGTTCGAGGTATTCGATAAGCTCATGAACCTGATCATATGCTGTTTTGGATAGAAATACCTGCATTTTTCAGGTTTTTCGGAATTGTTTGAAAGCTTCCACAGAAGAAACTCTGCGCCCTTCCTTTAAATCCGTTACCCCTTTTTCGATAATGGATTTTTCCTCCTCGGTTAATTCATCCCAAATATCAATCCTCGGTTGCAGGAGGTTTTCAATCTGGATAAGAATGACCTCGTCTTCCACCTCAGCCAGGTATTCAATAATTGCCAACTTCCGTGCTTCCAAACTTGAACCCATGTATGAATATTTTGTTGTAAATATAAGACTATATTATTCTTTCTTAAACAAATTCCGCATCCGTTTCTGGTCGAGCGGTTCGGGGATGGGAACGGTTTCCGACACCTGGTCAAAAAACTTGGGGATATAATGCCATAGTCCGTCCTTGCCGGGTTCGTAGGCTTCGTAGGTGCCATCGGGGAGGTATTGCATGCCCTGGCCGTATTCGCCGCCCATTTCCACCAGATGGTCGAAGAGGATTTTGTTGTAGGTAGGGTCGAAATTGAGTTTGATGGAAGCTTCGGCGGAATAATCCAGCACCAACCTGTTTTTGGAAAAATGATTGCCGGCCTCATCCTCACTGGCAAAAACCGGGGCGCCGAATACGGCTTTTCCGTCGCGGAAGGTCAGGACATCAATAAGTTTGCGTTTCTGAAAAAATTTGTAGCCGTCGAAGCCGAAGAGCAGGTAATAGGCGCCGCGGGGCGTCTCTACTTGTCGCAGGTTGTAGTAAAGGGCGCCGTACCATTTGTCGTTGGTCAGAGTGGCTGTTTCCAGGTTGACCTCCTCCATTTCGAATGAGCGATCCACCAGCGGAATAAGCTTCAGATCCGGCGTATTCATCTGGATAGCGCCGTAATAGCGGTATTCATCCGTATCCACGTACAGTTGCCAGGTAAAGATCCGGAACGTGCTGTCGGCCGGGTACTGGATGGAAACTGTGCCGAGGCGTTTGAACGGATAATTGAAGGAATTGGGCGTTTTGAGCGTTTCCTTGAGTTTCAGGATCAGGGTGCGGCAGGCCAGGAAGCGGTTGTCCGGTGTGGAGTCGTTGACAACGGCATAACCCAGCACGGCCAGGGTATCCTCGTAAGTGTTCATCCGTTCCTGGTCCGGGCTCGCGATCAGACCGGCTTTTTTCTGGGCTTGCAGAGAAAAAAAGAGCAATAATGAAAAAACGCAGAAAACGACAGACCTCTTCATGGATGTATTCGGATTATGGGGAATAAACGCGCGGGAAGGGAGGGAAATTGCGCGGTTCTGACAGGAGTTCGGAATTGTTCATTGTGGTTTATTTTTGTTCATGATCGTTGAACCATCATGAACAAAAATAAACCACAATGAACCATTAAGGACCCGGTCAAAACTATTTCTGAATGCTGTAAGACAAGCCCAGCGAATAGTAAGACTGTAATTTTTGGTCTTCAAATTCGGCGTTCCGCAACCCAAATCCGGCGCCGACACCGATGCCTTTCCAGATCTGGAAGGAAAAAGTATTCAGCCAGGAGTATTCAAGCAGGGTAGGGGTGGTCTCCTTGTAGGGGATGAACGAGGTCAGGGTGGAAGACCAGTCTACATTTTTGCTGCTAACGACAAAGGTCTTGGTAAAGTCGACCCTGAGTTTTGCTCCCAGGCCGCCGGAAGATTTTATATCGTCAACCGCCGAAAACGCGTAGTGGTAATTCAGGGGATGAACCACGACCACCAGGCTGGGGCTCGGGTTCCAGGTTGCCCCTGCGCCAATATCAAACGTTCCCGGGTTCAGGAAACTTTCTACCGAAGTATTCATTTCGCCCAGTATTGAAATGGCGAATTTTTCGCTCAGTTTGATACCCAGCAGGGAGGAGATATTCAGGATGTCAACCGTGCCGTTGTTGAACAACCCGTCCTTATCCGCGTCGATATCGGCTTTGGTGAGATCGACGTCCTGCCAGCTTTTGGTGATAATGCCTTTGTTCCGCCAGAATGACTTTCTGGACATTTTGTTGGCGAAGGCCGTAATGCCGATGTTCAGGGAAGAAGACCTCGCGTCCCTGTTCGGGCTGCTGACCCAGTTGCTGGATTTGTTGAAATCGAAACCGATGGTACCGTTGAGGCCCTTTTTCCAGCCCGACAGAATATCGATTTCGCTGTTGAGTTTGTTGATCTCGCCCTGAACCGAGTCGACTTTGCCCTGGTACATGGCCCGGACGGCTTCCAGTGCCGATTTTTGAGATTGGAGCGTGTCGAGGTTTTGGGCTTGCGCCAACTGGGTCGCGAAGGCGAGGATCGTGAGTGTAAAAATGATGTTTTTCATGGTCGTGTTTTTTGACAGGTAAAGGTAAAAATCTTTAGACTTTGGGGGAAGATTCGGGTCACATCCGGCAGGTGGAAAGTTTTTGAGGGTTGAGTCCAACGGCATTTCCTGCAAAATTACCCGGGTTGTCTTTGACGGGGCCGGAGATGCTTTTGAACCGGTTTGCCTTTAGCCATTTTGTGGAACTTCTAAATGTCCGTTAACGGTGCAAAGGTGAGGCGGGCGGGACGCTTGAATACGGGGAGCCTGGGCGAGTGAAGGCACTAAATCAGATCAATTCTTGTTATTAATTCAATTATGTATTAATTTTGTTATTGAAAACATTTTACAAAATGAGCACGCTTGCATTGTTTTCTAAATTTGAAAGTTTACCGGAGCCCTTAAAAAAACAGGTTCTGGACTACATCGAATTTCTATTAAGCAGGGAAAAAAAAGCCTCAAAGGAATCTGAGCAACCCAATATAAAGTCGGGTTTCGGCGGTGCAAAAGGTATGTTCGTTATGTCCCCCGACTTTGACGAACCGCTCGAGGATTTCAAAGAATATATGTGAGTATGCCCCTACTGTTGGATACGCATGCTATCATCTGGTATTTGGAAGGTGATAAACAACTTTCAGAAATAGCCAGGAAACGGCTTGATGACCAAAGTGAACGCCGTTGTGTGAGTGTCATTTCAATTTGGGAAATAGCCGTCAAAATAAATGTTGGCAAATTAGAGATCAAGAAACCGTTTGATGGATTGGAACGATTTTTAATTGCCAATGCTTTTGAATGGCTTCCATTAAATTTTGAACACGCTCAGAGTTACCTGAATTTGCCTCTAGTTCATCGTGACCCTTTCGACCGAATGCTCATTGCCCAGGCAATCACCGAAGGACTTACGATTGTGACGCGTGATCCACATTTTCCAGATTACGGTATTCCCATTTTGTGGTAATATAAAGCTATGAGCGAATTCCACCGTCTCCTTCGACGCGGCTCAGGAGCCTAACCGTCCACCGTCCGCCCCACGCCGGCGGCGTGGCTCGTGCCTCGCACCAGGCGGATAAATCTACTCCAAAGGAGTCCTATGGACCGTCCACCGTAGGCCGTCTACCGTCTACCGTAGGCCGTCTACCGTCCACCTACCCCTTCTCCCCACTCACCAGATAATACCCAAAATGCCGCCGGTTCAACCCCATGATCATACCCAGCGCGGGGGCAAGGGCGTTGTTTTTCCGTTCCCGGGCGAGGTGGCGGGTTTCTTTCTTTTTCCAGATATCCCATAAAAATTGTAAGGTAACAAATGGAATATGCGCAAAAGACGGCGCTACCCGCCAACTGATGTCCTCCACACGGATATTCCGGAAGCCGGCCTGCTTCAATTCTGGTACAAACAATTGGATATCGGCCAATTCCTGCAAAGCCCAGCAATCCATGTTTTTTCGATAGATTTTGTGCAGCCACCCGGGCAAGGATCGGGAATGATTCCGGAATCCGTCGGCTATCACGAACCTGACGCCCGGCTTCAGGACCCGATACAACTCCCGTACAAAATCCGTTTTGCCGGCGCCCTTGGCGTAACAGGCGCTTTCGAGGGCAAAAGCCGCATCAGCGGTATTTTCGGATATCGGTAAAGCGGTATAGTCGGATTCTATCAATTGCACCTTTTCCGTGAGACCTTCATCCGCCGTCAGTTGATTGCCGAATGATACCTGCCAGGGTGTGATGGTAAAACCGTAAAACTGCCCGCCAGGCAACTCGCGGGCCATTTGCCGGGAAGCCGCGCCGAGGCCGCAGCCCAGGTCGAGCACCAGCGGATCAGGGTGGTTTTTTATTTCCAGGCGGTGCATCACCTCCCGGTTCAACTGCCTGAGCAGGGCCGGCCGGTTGAACGGGTTCATGCCCCATTTGAAGAATCCGAAGTGCATGTTGAAGGCTTTGTCCCAGTATGCATAGTCGAGGCCAGCCTCCTCGAAATACCGGATGATGTCCTGTTGGGCGGTGGATTGGATGGTACTCGTCATCAGGTAGGTTTTTGGGTATAACGGCGAAGGCCAAGATTTTGTTTCATTATTTTCAATAAATTTTGAAAATAATGAAAAATCAAATTTCTTTTATAAAAAGAAGGAAGAATAGGGTGGAGGGCAAGACTATACTATGGTTTGAACATCGCCCTGAAAGCTTCCGGGTCATCCAACACAAATGTACAAGGGATCTCCTCGTGTTTAACTTTCCAGATTCCCTTCTGGCTGGGGACCAGGATGGTCAGGGTAATAAGGGATTCCTTCCGGATAAAACCCATTGCATCTTCGTCCATAAGGACATCGAACCGAGTGATGCCTTTGTTGAGTCGGGTTGAGTAACTGGTCTGGATGGATTCATCGTCCGATGCGATAGTAAACGCTGTGAAATAGCCGGAAAACCGGACCTTACAGGCATTTTTCAGCCTTATATTTAAAGCGCCGATAACCGTAATTTTCAGGAACAGGTAGCCGTTCACCTCAAGGGTTTTGGCGAACAGTTCATTATCCTCGTTGTCAGCGACCCGATTGCCCTTGAAATTCAGGATTTCGCGGGTGATCATTTTGTCGGTTTCGTCATTCAGTTGTTGGGGGTTGAAGAATGGCTGGCTCATTTTACAGTACATGGTTTGGTTTTATTAAACGGCAGATCAAAAATAAGTAAAAAACGTTACCCTTGCACCCAACCGGGGTTTAGTGAAACTTCAACCTGGCGAAACGGTAAAACTTCCTGTCTTCGGTATATAACACCAGGGTTTTATTGCCGGTCTGTCCGCTGCCATTGATCCGTACTTTCATGTCTGGGTTGCCGTTCATTTTTTCGGCGAGAGTGACGGTTTGGGATTGGCCGTCACGGTGAATGGTGGTCATTTTGATGTCCGGTTGGCCCAGATTGGGGGTTTGAAAGTAAACAAAATGGAGTTGGTCGCCCGTGTCCAGGTGGATGAAGGAACCGGCCGACGCCTCTCCCGACAGTTGGGATTTGACCACCGGAACAATCCAGTCGATTTGCCGGTCAGGTGAAAAATTGACCACAATCAGGCTGCCCTGGAAATACGCGTCCTTGCCGCTTGATTGAAGGTCGATTTCGCCGGCCTGTTCCCCTACGATCACCACACTGCCGTTGCTGCGGAATAACAGCTTGCGCAGCTCGTAATTTTGTAACCCCTGATCCTCGTCCGGTTGTTTCCCCTTTTGTTTTTGTTTTTCCGTTTGTAAGCCGGCAAAAAGCGTTTTGTCAAACGGCTGTATAACTGTTGGTTGCGGGCCTCCCTGCGGGGTTACGGTATAAAAAAATACGCCATTAATGCCTTTTTTTATTTCATCGCCGTAAAATCCCGCGCAAATAAGTTCTCCGTTTTTGAGTGGTAAAATGGAAATATTTTTGACAAATTTTGATCCCAGGTCCACTTTATAATCCTGGAAATCTTCGCCGTTATTCCGCCAGGTAAAAGCTTCAAAAATGCGATTGGAGCCTTTCTTGAGGTCGAGCCGCCCGGTAAGGAAAAAAACGTTGCCGGCGTCGTCCACTTCAAATTGATTTTCAAAAAGCTCGACGTCCGGCAGAACGGTCTCTTTTGTCCAAATCGATTGCATCTGGTCGTCCCGCAAGGATAAGGTTACCCGTTTTTCATCATTTTCTTTATGCAGGCAATAAATTAAAACCTTGGTCCGGATGGAATCGGGGGACAGGGCAAAGCCAAAAACGGCCGGGTCGAACGGGTTGGATTTTGGAACTTCTCCCAATTGGATAAACTCCCCTTCAAGGGATAACGTTTCCGGGTTGACAAGGCGGGCAAAAAAGAACGCCTTTTTCAGTTTTTTATCAAAAAGAGTTGTAAATACGTAAAACCTGGAACCGGCTGCCGTGAGGTCAAAAAAAATCAGGTCTTTTCCCTGATGGGTCAAATCCAAAGGCGCGGATTTTACCCGTTTCATATCGGGATCAAACAAAACCAGCGAGGGTTCTCCACCCGGTATTCCGAATGTTTCCGACGGAGGGAAGGTCTGCCTGACGGCGATAAAACTTCCGTCCTTCGCAGCGACCATTCCGGTCATATATTTGTATTTGTCCATATCGCTAACGGGCCCCCAGTTGAAGTCGAAAGGGGGTTGAGCGGTGCAGTAAAAGGCCATTGCCAGGAGGAAGCCGGTAAGGGAGCCTTGAAATTTTGAGCGGTTCATGGATGGAGGTTTTAAAAATAATTTAATTTGATTTTTTCAAGGGAATCCAGGTTGGATTTATATTTTAGCTTATTTTCCAAAATCTACGATTTTCGTTTTTCTTTTTCCGTCGCTCAGGGTTCCGGATAATTTCCCGTTGATTATTTGAAACCGGATGAAAAAGTGGGTTGGATCGCATTTTTTTAAGATGCTCGGAGCCGGCTCGGTATAAATGCCGGTATGAATTTTGTACCAGTGATTAATATTTAATTGAGCGGTAAAAAATGACGGATTTCCGAAAATATTTCCTCCCTGGCCCGGCTCAAACCAACTGAAGGTTTCCTCTATCATCGGCGACCATACATTATTTGGCGCGGCCCCGTTGCCGGCATCGATCAACCTCCAGTGGGACACCAGCTTGTCAATTGAAGGGTCTATCGAAACCATGTAGTCCAGATAACCCTGAAAAAGATTCTTAAAGTAAGGATGGCTGTTGAAACTCAACTGAAATGGGCCGGTGATCGGTCCGGAGGGGACATGATCGAACAAATTCATCATCAATGAGGCATTCATCGGAGGACAACAAACCGAAAAGCCATAATCCGGATGGCTGTTCAGACAGTCATTATAGGTTCCGGCGATATGCCCGTCGGGCCATGCCCCGGAGTTTAGCGTATTCACATTCTGACCGTTAAGTGAAAAATCCACCACCGCGACAAAATCGTAACCGTCGCCGAAATTATTCACATCCGCAGAGGGTAGGATAAAACAAAAACTGCTGTCGGAATCCAGTACGCCTGAATTATAGGTTTGCGTTACATTATTCATCCCT
>CAZLEF010000079.1:0-33752 GCA_964558465.1 uncultured Lewinella sp.
CGAATCAACGAATCAACAAATCAACAAATCAACAAATCAACAAATCAACAAATCAAAGCCGGATCGGGAAGCGGCGGATATCGACTTCGGGGTCGAGGGGGGCGTCGTGGAGGAGGAAACGGGTCAATTCTTGTGCCCAGAAGGGGCCGAGGCTGGCGCCTTTGGTCCCCAGGCCGTTAAAGATGCCCATTTGAGGGTAATGGGGGTGGAGACCCAGGAGCGGGCGGCGGTCCTGCACGGTTGGCCGGATGGCGGCGCGGTGTTGCAGGATGGAGTAGGGGACTTTGATCAGGCTGCGCAAATGACCGCCCAGGAATTCCAGGCCTTTTTCGGATGGCAGGTCGTCGGTGTAACGGTTGTCGCTGGTAGAGCCGATCCAGGCGTTTCCGTCCGGCATAGGTACGATAAAGATGCGGTGCTTGAGTATCCGGTCCGGAGTAGCAGAGTCGAGTTTTACGGTCAGGGTTTCCCCTTTGTTGCCCTGAATGGGGAGGTAGCTGAAAAAAGGGTTGATTTTGGCTCTGGCGCCCTCGCAGAACAAGATCTTTGAGGCTGTATAATTTTTGTAGGAAATGCCGCCGGGCCGGATCTTCAGAGCCGAAAAATCAAATTCCCCGGCCAGCAACGAACCTGAGCGCTGAAGGAGTTCGCGGTATTTTCGGATCATTAAAGGGATATCCACCTGGGCAGATTGCAGGATGGCGCCGTAGCTGAAAGCAGGTTCAGTGATTTGGGCATAAATCCCGGGAGAAGGGTAGGGGGCAATATAGGGGCGGTAAGCCGGGTCGCCGCTGCGGGCCAGCCAGTCGTTTTCTTCACCTGCGGAGAAGAGGGCGCGGACCACGGGAATTTCCCGGTATAATTTGACGCCCAGCTCTTTTTCAAGGGTCTGGTAAGTGGACTTTGCAACGGGCAGCAGGTCGTCGATCCGCCAGGATTTGACAAAAAAACGGCCGGTGACGGGGTTGATGATCCCGGCGGCTACTTTCGAAGAGGTGTGTTCGGCGCCCTCGTCGATGACCAGCACTGTTTTACCCGCCTGGCGGAGGAAGTGGGCCAGAAGGGCGCCTGCGAGGCCCTGGCCGATGATGAGGAAGTCTTTGGTTATCAATTGTTTTAGATTGTTGATTTGTTGATGCGTTGATTTGTTGATTCGAAACGGCAGCCTTCGAATCAACAAATCAACGCATCAACGAATCAACAAATTAACAAATCCCGCTCCTTCTTCGGCAAGCTCTTCACCACCAGGTCATAAGAATGGTCGATCAGTTCTCTCAGGAACGATCCGTTCAGGCTGCCTTCAAAATCCACGGTATTCCAGTGTTTTTTGTTCATATGGTAACCGGGCTGAATCTCCTCGTGTTGCTCGCGGAGTTCAGGCGCCCATTCCGGGTCGCATTTCAGGTTGACGGTAAACCGGACGCTGTCCAGGCCGGTGATGGCAAAAATCTTGCCCATGACCTTGAACACGAGGGTTTCTTCACCAAACGGAAAGGTTTCTTCGACCCCTTTTTTCGCCAGGCAATACGTACGGAAACTTTCTATGTCCATTTTGGTGTTAATTGAAACGGAAAGATAAAACACCTTTTCGTTATTTGAAAATATGCTTATCTTTGCTGTCCTTTTTGATCCCGTAGTTCAAGGGATAGAATACCCCGCTAAAAAAAATTGATCCCGTAGTTCAAGGGATAGAATACCCCGCTAAAAAAAAATTGATCCCGTAGTTCAAGGGATAGAATAGAAGTTTCCTAAACTTTTGATCCAGGTTCGAATCCTGGCGGGATCACTTCAATTTTTTTAAAGCGGGGCAAAACTTTTGATCCAGGTTCGAATCCTGGCGGGATCACTTCAATTTTTTTAAAGCGGGGCAAAACTTTTGATCCGGGTTGGTTTCACGGAAATAAGTACAAAAGCAGCCAAAGTCAGGAACGAAAATTTGACGAAAGACAAACTTTTGTTTTCTTTTGTGGTGAAAAAAATACCATTCATGAATACGAGAAACCAACTCACCGCTGTTTTAACCTCCATTTTGTACGTTGGATGTTTTATCGCCTTAATTTCCGGGTGTACTCAACCGTCGCCTACTCCCAAGGATCTCCTGAAAGAAGCGCTTATCCCGCAACCGGTTCTGGTCGAAGCCGGCGGCAGCTCCTTTGCGCTGACGGAGAAAACGGATATTTTTATTGCGGGCAATAACCCTGAATTACAAAAGATCGCCCAATATTTCGCCGACTTGCTGAATCCGGCTACCGGTCTGGATATCCGGGTTCAAACCGCTGCGGAGGCGCCTGGGAGTGGTCATCTCTTTTTTGCCCTTTCCGGCGAGAATGCCCAATCCGGAGAAGAAGGGTATGAACTGACCATCACCGAAGACCTGGTCAGACTGACGGCCAATCAACCGGCTGGTTTGTTCAGGGGTGTTCAGACCTTGCGGCAACTGTTGCCCGCGGCCATCGAAAAAAACACCCTCCAGGAAGGCCCCTGGGAAATTGCAACCGGCGTCATCCGCGACTATCCCACCTACGCTTACCGCGGCGGGATGCTGGATGTGGCCCGCCATTTTTTCAAGGTTGAAGACGTTAAAAAATACATCGATTACCTGGCCATGTACAAGATGAACGCCCTGCACCTGCACCTTTCGGACGACCAGGGTTGGCGGATCGAGATCAAATCGTGGCCTGAACTGACCGTCAGAGGCGGCAGCACCCAGGTCGGCGGCGGCCCGGGCGGTTTTTACACCCAGGAGCAATACGCGGATATTGTTCAGTATGCGCAGGACCGGTACATTACCATCATCCCCGAAATTGATATGCCCGGCCATACCAACGCCGCTTTGGCCTCTTATGCTGAACTGAATTGCGACGGTAAACTCCGCGATCTGTATACCGGTATGGAGGTCGGCTTCAGCACGCTTTGCACGGATAAGGAAATTACTTACAAATTCATCGACGATGTCGTCCGCGAACTGGCCGCACTGACCCCCGGCCCCTATTTCCATATCGGCGGCGACGAATCCCATGTCACGCCGCTGGAAGATTATATTCCGTTTGTGAACAGGGTCCAGGAAATCGTCCGGTCGCATGGAAAACAGGTGATCGGCTGGGATGAAATTGCGAATGCCGCTCTTTTGCCCAATTCAATCGTGCAATATTGGGCGGAGGCTGAAAATGCAGAAAAGGGTATCGCTCAGGGCGCCAAAGTGTTGATGGCGCCGGCCCGGAAAGTCTACCTGGATATGCAATACGACTCCACCACCCGCCTGGGGCTGCACTGGGCTGCCTATATCGAGGTGGACAGCTCCTATTTATGGGATCCCGCTACCCTGGAAAAGGGCATCAAAAAAGAACATATTTTTGGTATTGAAGCCCCGCTCTGGACGGAAACCCTCTCCAAACTCGACGACCTGGAATACATGGCTTTCCCGCGGTTGCCGGGCATCGCAGAGATCGGCTGGACGGACGCTTCTGCCAGAAACTGGTCTGATTATAAATTGCGGCTGGGTATGCAGAAAAAACGTTTTGAAGCCCTGGGCATCGATTATTATCCATCTGCTCAGGTGCCCTGGTCGGATACACTGGTCGTTCGGCCGGTAGTAGAATAGGACTTTCTTTTGGAAAGTTCGCCAATCTGCTCCGCCCTGTTGGCGGATAAAAGTTCACAGTTCGCAGTCCTTTCCAAATGTTACATGGATTTTTCACCACTACCTGCCCCGCCGTGGCGGGGAAAGTTACAATCTGTCCCGCAAGGCGGGAAAAGGATACAAAGGCGCCAGAAAAAAATTTATGAAATAAATTTTTTACTTTCATTTCCCGCCTTGCGGGACAGGTTGTGTTCCTTTTCCCGCCTTGCGGGACAGGTAGTGGTTCAAATAAAAAAAAGAACTCCGTGTTTATAGTGTTACAAAGTTTGGGGTGACTCATGTCTTCTTATGAGTTCTATGTATCTTATGTGGTGAAAAAAACATAGCTTGCAAGGTTGTGAAGCAAACCTGGTAAGGCCGCTCTACAATTTGGTTGGAGATCATGTTATCCAAAACGCACGTTAAAAAAAATCATTTTTTAGCACGTCTGTGAAGTGTTTGTAAGGGGTTCGTATAAAAAATACCGTGATGCGTTTGCCCTGGAGGGAGAAGGGGAGAGTCTGATTACGCCTGAAGCCGCGTCGGATGGGAAGCGTGCACCCGATAAATCCATTCTGCAGGAATGGTTTTCAAAGATCAGGTATTCAAATTGAAAATAATTTGTAACTTCCCGCCGACTGTTACAGTATTCCTTACCAAAGAAATCACCATGCTCCTGAACTACCTTCGTATTGCCATGCGCAATACCCTGAATCACAAATTATTATCGGTAATCAACGTTTTCAGCCTGGCCTTCGGCATCGCCGCATGCCTGCTCATCTTCCTCTTTATCCGGGAGGAAAAAAGTTTTGACGCCTTCCATACCCAAAAAGACCGGATCTACCGCCTGGACGAAGTGCAGAGTTTTCCCGGCACCAATACGCAGAACGTTGCGCTGTCCATGCCCGGTATGGGCCCCAATCTGGTCAAAGACTACCCGGAGGTGGAAAATTTTACCCGCTACTGGAACCGCGGCAAGCAGCTTTTTCGAAAGGACGATCAACGGATGGTGTTGGAAACCACCGTGTTTGCAGACAGCACCTTTCTGGAGATATTCGACTTTGAACTGATCCATGGAGACCGGGCCTCGGCCCTGGACGAACCCTATTCCATCGTCATCACCCGGGAAACGGCCGAAAAATTTTTTGAAGGAAGCGGATATCAGAACGCCGTGGGACAAAGCCTGATCAGTGACGACAAAACCTTCAAAATAACCGGTATCCTGGACAATGTGCCCGAATTTTCCCATTTGCAGTTCGACGCCCTGGTTTCCATAACCACCCGGACGCGGGAGAATCCTGCGTTCAATCAGCAGTTCGGGTCCAATTTCCTGGTCACCTACCTGCTGATGGACCCCGGGGCCGATATCCCCGCGTTTGAAGCCAAAATGCCGGCGTTTCTCACCCGGTATATGCCGCCGGATACCCGCAACGGGCAGGACATCAACGAATTTTACAAGCTGTTCCTGCAACCCCTGCCGATGGTGCACCTGGCGTCGATGGACATCGAACACGACTACCAGAACTACCGCAAATTCAACGGCGCCTACCTCAACATCTTTGCTCTGGTCGGGGTGTTTATCCTGCTCATCGCCGCTGTCAATTTTATGAATCTGATCACCGCCCGCGCCTCGCACCGCTGGAAGGAAGTGGGCGTGCGCAAGACGGTCGGGGCCCTGAAATCCCACTTGTTTTCCCAGTTTGTGGTGGAATCTGTAATGCTCGGATTCCTGGCCTTTTTGCTGGCGCTGATCATGAACCTGGGTTTCATCCCTCTGTTGAACAACCTGATCGGGCGGCAGCTTTCGCTGGGGTATCTTTTTGAAAACCCGTTGATCCTGGGGGCTGCCTTTGCGACCGCCATCGGATTGGGATTCCTGGCTGGAGTGTACCCGTCCTTTTACCTGGCCTCGTACAAGCCGGGCAGAATCCTGAAAGGCGGGGACGTCAAGGGACAAAAATCCATTTTCCGGAGTTCCCTGGTGGTGCTCCAGTTCGGGCTGGCCATCGGCATGATCGTCAGCACCCTGCTGGTGGTGCAGCAACTGAGTTATATCAAAAACAAGGATATCGGGCTCAACAAAGACCATATCCTGCTGGTCGGCATGAACGGCGACGCCAACAAGGTTTTTGAAACCCTGAAATCGGAACTCAAAAAAAGCAGCCATGTGAAAGGCGTGACGGCTTCCGGCCAGCGGCTCGGCAACAACTTCCACCAGTGGGGGTTCAAGATCCGGACCGACTCCATCCGGTCGCTCACCACCAGCAACGTGAACGTGGACTACGATTTTGTGGATGTTTACGAGATTGAAGTGAAAGAGGGCCGGTCATTTTCGAAAGACCGCCCCACTGACAAGGGCTTTGCCTTCATCATCAACGAATCGCTGGCAGAAGAACTCGATCTGAAAAACCCCGTGGGGACGCCCGCCGGCCACAGGTTTTACCACAACGACACCCTGGGCACGATCATCGGGGTGGTCAATGATTTTAATTTCAATTCCCTGCACTACGACATCAATACGCTGGCTATGGTAGTGCACCCCGAATGGGGGTACGATGAAATGTCGGTGAAGATCAACGGCGAAAACATCGACGCCGCCATTGCCGACGTGGAGCGGGTGTGGAACCAGTTGGTGCCCACCTGGCCTTTCGAGTATTCCTTCCTCGACGAACATTTTGAAGAGCTCTACCGCTCCGACCAGCAGATGGAGGTGGTGGTGACCGCCATGGCGATCCTGGCCATCCTGATTGCCTGCATGGGGCTGTTCGGCCTGGCCGCCATTACGACCGAGAAAAAGGTGAAAGAGATCGGCGTGCGGAAGATATTGGGCGCCTCGGCCGGGCAGATCATGGTGCAGTTGTCGCGCAATTTTGCCGGCATGGTATTCCTGGCCTTTGTGTTGTTCAGCCCCGTCACCTATATCCTGATGAACAAATGGCTGGAGAATTTTGCCTACCGGATCGAGATCGGGCCGCTGGTGTTTGTGGCCGGTTGCCTGGCTGCCCTGGCGATTGCTTTGCTGACGATCAGTTACCATACGCTGCGGTCGGCCCGGGTGAACCCGGTGGAGTCGTTGCGGTATGAGTAGGTCAGTTGTTGGTTATTAATTGTCCCGGCGGGTAAAAGTGGCCAATTGTCAGTTGTCGGTGGCCGGACCTCTGAACGAAGTCGAAGAGGCAGTGGTCAGTCCGGTAGAGGTAAACCTTAAGAATTTTGTTCACCATTTGCGAAGGCCGAAAACGAAGGTTTAATCATAAAATTTACATTTTTGAATTAAAAAGTTAAAATTCAAAAAAACATTGTTATAGTTCCGGCAACCCTTTTAATTGCGGCTGAAACCAACCTTTTTCCGTATGGTCAAAGAACGCGAACACCGCAAACCCTGGGGCCTTTTGCCCACGCCCGGCCGCCGGCAACCCCATAAATGGCCTCCGTATTCGGGGCTTTTGATGGTGGTGATTTTGTTTGTGGGATTTTTGCTGATGATGGCAAAAAAAAGGCCTTTTCTTGAATTTGACGCAGATGGAATACCCAAATTAGCGCCCTGGCGTCAGGAAGAACTGGAAAGGGGAATGAAGAAATTTGACGAAGCGGAGCAGTACGTTCTGGAAGTTGCTTTGGAGGGCTATTACCCTTGTTTCCATTGTGAGGAAAAAACCATTTTTTTGTTTAAAGGAGAAGTTTGGAAATACGGCGTTACCATCAATGGGGAACTAGGGCGATACCCAGGCGGGTTAAACGAAATCGGACTGGTGTACTTTTCCGAGTTCAAAGGAACCCTTTCAGATTGCCTGAAAGCGGAAAAAAGAAAAATTATTTTATACGCATTATTACCTGAAAACCTGAAACGAGACGTACCTTTGATCAGGCCGCCAGGCAATAAACAAGACAGGTAATGGTTGAAAAAAATATCATATTTGTAGGCGCCATCGCAAAAGATGAGGATAGAAAAAAATTCCTTGAAATTGGTCGGGTTATAGAGGTACTTAAAGAGGGTATTGATTTAAGTGATTATGGTTCAGGGGTTTCAACCATTTATTATATTCCCATGGGCGTTCCTGTCGAAGATGATTTCCACCCCGAAAAAATAGCGTTCCGACCCAGGAAAAAAGAATTGGATATCCGCCTGAAACTGGATTATCTCAAAATGAAACAGGCCACTGACGAGGAATTCCTCCAATTGGTCGCTCAGCTTTTCCTTTCTTCCATCGACCGGTTTCCGCAACGCCGCATCCCCGATTTTGATATCCCGGCGTTCAAGGCGGATGTGGCGCGGGTGTTCCGCGAGCGGGGTTGGGTGGCCTGACGTTGGTCCTTTAGCTAGCGATCCGATCGCTCAAAGCGATCGGATCGCTAGCTAAAGGACCTCAATCAAACCGTTCAGCCGCCCGCTTGAGCCGGATCGTCCTTTGCCGTTGGTTGTAAGCTAGTCCGATAAACAGCACCAGTGCCATGGGCGCCAGCAGGTTAATCAGTTTGATGAAGGTCCGTTTTCCGGCGGATTCCTCGTTCATGATCTCGGGTTTGATCGGCCGGCTGGCCACTTCCTTGGTGCGCAGGTCGATCAGGCCGGTATCGTCGCTCAGCCAGTCGATGCTATTGACCAGCAGGTTGATATTATCCGGGGTTTCGCCGCCGCGGGCTTGCTGGCCGGAAATGCCAAAATCACCGTCGCCGAAAACGACCAGCCGGGCATTGACGGTTCCACCGAAGTTGCCTTCCAGAATGCCGCCAAGGACCAGGTTCCCCAGCGGGAAATCCTGCTGAGTCCATTGTTTGTTGATGTCGAAGGTGACCGGTACAGGTACGATGCCGGCCTGGGAAGAACTCCTGACCAGCGGCGTGAATACCTTGGAGGCGTCGCCGTTGAACTGCACGGGGCTGGCGAAGGGGAAAATGATCTGTTCGAGTCCCTGGGTGATCGGGTGCCCGGCAAAATTGCCCACCAGGGGAAGATACGGGAACTGGACCGGCGTGTTGATCGTGAAAAAACCCGATTGTTGCTGGACAGAAACGCTCCCGCATTGGGCGTCGATCACAAAAGCCGGTTCGATGGTGACGCCTTTGCCGGCCAGCCAGTTTTCGAATCCGGTGATGACTGGCAGACCGGTGGCATTGCTCAGGTCGCCGTTCACGGCATTGTACGCTGCGACCAGATTGCCGCCCCGGGCCAGAAATTGGTCGAGCTGGGCGAAGTGAGCCGGCGGAAAGGAATCCGAAGGCGCGATGATGGCGATGGTCTTGAACCGGTCGGGGACGGCTTCGTCCAGGGTAACGGTTTCCACTGTGTACAGGATGCTCAAAGCCTGGTAAGCCTGGCTGAGTTCCTGAAGCGGCGGTTCGCCGTGGCCTTGGACAAACGCGATGGCCGGTTTGTCCTGGACCGCCAGTTTTTTAAGGGTGGTGGAAAGCGCGTATTCCATGCCGGGCCCGGGTTGTACAACGGGGATGGCCTCGCTGCCTTCACCCAATTGCACCAGGGCGCCCATATAGATCTGCTGCTGGTTGGCCTTGTCTTTCTCCCGCACGTTCACCTGGAGCGGTTGAATCCCCTTTTGAGCGGCTTCCTGTTTTTCCGCATCGGTTTCCGGCGAAACAAACCGGAAATCGACAAAACCTTTGGACCGGTTGGCGTATTCCACCAGAAGGTTGCGGAAATCCCGCTCGTTTTCAGCCAGGACCGGCGGAAGATCGTCCGAAAAGTAAGCCGTTACGGTAGCGGGTGTTCCGGCTTCACGCAGGTCTTTCAGAATATTTTTGGTTGCATTGCTAAGGGTAAATGCCTTGTTCTCCGAGAGGTCCAGCCGGAAAAAGAGTTGGTTGGACAACAGGTTGAGCAAGATCAGAATACCCGCTATGAGGAGGATGCTTGTTGCGTTTTTCATGGTTCGTAACAATAACTGCGATTAAACTCTTTTGATGATATTGCGCTCGGCCAGGACGAGGCCCAGGGCGGTCAGGGACAGGAAGAAGACGATATCCTTGCTGTCGATCACCCCCCTTGAAATGGATTCAAAATGGTTGGAAACGCTCAGGGTGCTGAACAACAACCCCAGCCATCCGCCGACCGAATTGGCCAGCAGGCCGAACAGGAAATGGAAAAATATGCCGATGAACAGAGCCAGGATAAAAGCCACGATCTGGTTGTCGGTCAGGCTGCTGGTGAACAACCCGATGGAGATATAGGCGGCGCTGAGCAGGATCAGGCCGAGGTACCCGCAAATAGTCGCCCCGTGGTCAATATTTCCGAGGGTGCTCACGGTAAAATAATAGGGCAGGGTAAAGGCCAGCGCGATCAGTACCAGATAAAGGCAGGCCAGGAATTTGCCCAGCACCAGTTGGCGGTCGGTGACCGCTTTGGTAAGCAGGAGTTCGATGGCGCCGGTTTTCTTTTCTTCGGCGAGTTGCCGCATGGTCAGGGCCGGGATGAAAAAGAAAAGCGTCCATTGAGCCACCCCAAAAAAGGCCCCCAGATCGGCTTGCTGGCGAAAGAAGATATCCGAGCCGAAGAGCCAGGTGAAAAAACCAGTGAAACCCAAAAAAACCAACAGGATGATGTAGGCGATGAGGGAGTCGAAGAAAGAGACCAGTTCGCGCCGGGCAATAATGCGTATAACGTTCATAGATTGATCGGATTAGGGTTAATTCATGGTCAGGTTGCGGAAGACGTCTTCGAGCCTGGTTTCAAACGGGATCATTTCCACCAGCGCCCATCCTTTTTCGACACAAAGGTCAAATACCGGCCTGTTGGAACTGCTGCCCGGGTGGCTTTGCAACTCAAACCGCAGCGTTTGATCGTCGAGCGCATTTACGGCGGAAATCGTGGTCAGTCCCTGCAGGGCTCGGAAAGCTTCATCCGGGTCAGCGCCTTCCAGCCGGATGTTCAGGATCTGCCGGCCCTGGGCTTGTTTGCGGAGCAACTCCGGGCTGCCGTCGGCCACGATCTTTCCGCGGTTGATGATCAGGATGCGGTCGCAGGTGGCTTCTACTTCGGGCAGGATATGGGTGCTGAGGATCACGGTCTTTTCACGGCCCAGTTCCTTGATCAGTTCGCGGATCTCCACGATCTGGTTGGGGTCAAGGCCGGTGGTGGGTTCGTCCAGGATCAATACGGCAGGATCGTGGATCATGGCCTGGGCAAGGCCGACCCGCTGGCGGTAGCCTTTGGACAACTCCTTGATCCGTTTGTGTTTTTCCGGATCGAGGCCGCAGCGCTTGACCATTTGCCGGACCCTGGCGGGGATGTCCGGATTGGAAACGCCTTGTAAGGCGGCGCAGAAGGCCAGAAAATCCATGACGGGCATATCCAGGTACAAAGGATTGTTTTCCGGCAGGTAACCGATATGCTGTTTCATATCCTGTTTCCGGACGGAATGGCCGTCGATCAGCACATCGCCGCCATCCATTTCCAGGTAGCCGGTGATGATCTTCATCGTGGTGGATTTACCCGCGCCGTTGGGACCCAGGAAACCAAGGATCTCACCTGTTTTTACCTGGAAGGAGATGTCGTCTACCGCGTATTGCTGACCGTAACGCTTCGTCAAATTTTCAATGACGATATCCATAGCTGGTGCGAAATTTTGTCAAGGTGAAGGTACCCGGGAATCGGGCGCCCGGTGCAAACGCACAGGTCGCGTTAAAAATCAGGGAGCAAAATTATAAATTTATGTTTAATCTTGAAAAAGATCGGCGGCACGTATTTTTTCGCCGGATATTTACAGGCGTAAAACCTAATTTTTCTGAAATGAAAAACGTGTTGTTGTTATTACCGGTATTGCTGTTGTTGGGCTGTAAAAAAGCGGAAGCGCCGCCGCCGGAGCCCGCCAGAACCGCTGACGGGGAATACCTGCTGGAGGATATACCGGGTTCAACCGTAAAGATGGCCGTTAAAAAAGATGCAAACGGCAAAATCCTGGAGCAGGGGTTTGTGGAGAACGGGCTAAAGACCGGGACCTGGATGACCTTTGACAAATCGGAGGAATTCCCCAAAACGATCATGAGTTACGTGAAGGGGCTGGCCAACGGGCCCTACTTCGAATTCAACGACCGCGGTCAGACGGAACTCAAGGCTTTTTACCGCGACAACAAACTCGACGGTCCCTGGGGGCGCTATTCCTTCGGCCGCCCGCTGTCGACCGCTTCCTACAAAAACGGCGAGCTGGACGGCATCTACCGGGAGTTTGAAATGAGGGAAGGCAAGATCCAGAAGGAAATCCATTACCAGGCAGGAAAAGAACACGGCCCTTACCGGTATTTCAACGACAAGGGGGAGATAACGGTGGAGTACGAGTTCAGGAACGGGAAAAAAGTTGGCGGCGGGATGGTGGAGGGGAGATAGGGGTTAGAGGTTTGGCTCGCCTACGCCACGCTTTAAGGCGTGGCTGCGGCGGGTAAAGGTTTGGGGTTGTTTGGATTGGTTCGATTGATTGGATTGATACGATTGGTTCGATTGATACGATTGATTGGATCCGACGTCAACCATCGAATAAACGAATCAACAAATCAACAATTGGTTCGATTCCTCAATTCCTCAATTTAGAGCGACCGCCCTCCGGACCTGCTTTCTGTGGTGGGCAAAATGCAGGTAAAAAAAGCGCATCATTCCCGGGAAAGTGAGTCTGCCCACAAAAGGTTGTTTGTAGATGGCCTTGTTGAACAGGTGATCCGGCAGGGAAGTCAGATGATCCCGGAGTTTTTGCCGTTGTTCCCGCCATTTGGCCTGTACGTTTTCCAACTGGTCGGTTTCCGGAATACTTTCATCGCCGACGCCTTTGGGGGCTTTCCGTTTGATCAGAGAGGCGAAAACGGCCCAGATCAGGAAAAGCCGCCAGTAGTCCGTTAAAGTTCCGACTTTGAAGGGGCCGTCACCTTTCAGTTTTTTAATCACATAAAGATGCGAATAACCCTCAGCCAGGATCAGGTGGTGAAGGGTCATCAGCGCCGACCACCGGCCTGGACCTGGCCGCCGATTGAGTTGCTCGTCTGAATAAACGGACAATTCAAGAAACAAGGCTTCCGTTGCCTGGTCCAGTCGGTCTAGATTTTTCAAAGCCTTTTCCTTCATTTAGCTTGGAATTTTTTTATTAATTGTAGATGTCCGCTGTTTACAGTTTACAGTCCGCAGTCCACAGTCCACAGTCTACCGTCCACCGTGGGCCGTCCACCGTGGGCCGTCCACCGTGGGCCGTCCACCGTGAGCCGTGAGCCGTCCACCGTCCACCGTCCACCGTGAGCCGTCCACTACCCCTTCAAATACTTCACCGGCGTATTGGTGTTATAAAAAAAGAACGACCAGATATCGGCCTGTTCTTCCAGGACCTTGGCAATGGGTTTACCGGCGCCGTGCCCGGCCCTGGTTTCGATCCGGATGATCACGGGTTTCGGCCCTGTATGGGATTTTTGCAACTGGGCTGCAAATTTGAACGAATGCGCCGGTACCACCCGGTCGTCGTGATCGCCGGTGGTGATCAGGGTCGCCGGATAGGAAACGCCCGGCTTAAGATTGTGCAAGGGGCTGTAAGACAGCAGATTTTTGAAATGTTCGGGGTTATCAGCCGAGCCGTATTCCGGTATCCAGCCTTTGCCTACGGTGAACAGGTGGTAACGCAACATATCCATCACGCCGACTGCCGGAAGCGCAACCGCGAAGAGGTCGGGGCGTTGGGTCATGGCGGCGCCCACCAGAAGCCCTCCGTTAGATCCGCCCGCAATGGCCAGCTTATCCTTGGCAGTGTATTTTTCAGCGATCAGGTATTCCCCGGCGGCAATAAAATCATCAAAAACATTCTGCTTTTTGAGCAACATGCCGGCCTTGTGCCATTCCTCGCCGTATTCGCCGCCGCCGCGCAGGTTGGGCATAGCAAACACGCCGCCGTTTTCCAGCAATACGATCCGGGTGGCGGAGAAGCCGGGGGTCATGCTGACGTTGAACCCGCCGTAAGCATAGAGATAACAGGGATTTTTGCCGTCGAGCGCCAGATCTTTTTTGTGGACGATGAACATGGAGACCTGCGTTCCGTCCTTGCTTTTGTAAAACACCTGTTTTTCGACATAATCCTCCGGGTTGAACTGAAGGGTGGTTTTGTTGAACAGTTCCGACTGGCCGGTTTCCAGGTTGTATTTGAAAATGGTATTCGGGTAGGTAAATGAAGTAAAGGTATAAAACAGGATCTTATCCTCTTTTTTGCCGGAGAAACCGCCGGCGGATCCCAACCCGGGAAGGTCGATCTCCTTTTTATTGGCGCCGTCATAATCCATCTGATAAAAGCGGTCCGTTGCATTTTTGAGGTAGTTGGCAAACAATTTGCCGCCACCTGTGGCTACGCTCTGCAGCAGGTCTTCCGATTCCGGGATGATTGTTTTCCAGTTTTCCTTGGCGGGGTTTTCCAGGTCGATCTCCACCAGGCGGTATTTGGGCGCGTCGATATCGGTTTGCACGAGGAATTTGCCGTCGATATGATCGATGACCGAATTTTTATTTTTGTAATCGCCGAACAGGGTGACAAATGCGCCGTCCGTTTCCAGGTTTTTGTAATAGGTAGCATAACCGTCGGTGCCGGGCGCCGCATTCATGACGAGGTATTTGCCGTCTTCGGTCACGGAGCAGAAATGATAATAATTCGGGTTTTGGCGGTCTTCAAAAACCAGTTTGTCCTTCGATTGGTCGTCGCCGAGCTTGTGGTAATACACCGAATGGAACTGGTTGTTGCCCGAAAGCTCCTGTCCGGATTTGGGTTCGGGATACCGGCTGTAGAAAAAGCCGTCCTTATGCCAGCCGGCGCCTGAAAATTTGACCCATTTCAGCACGTCCGGCAGTTTCTTTTTGGTCGCTACTTCCATCACGTGGATCTGCGACCAGTCGGAACCTGCTTCGGATTGGGAATAAGCCACATATTTGTCATCCTGTGAAAGGCCGATGAGGTTGACGGCCACGGTCCCGTCCTTGGAAAGCGCGTTGGGGTCGATAAAAACCTCCGGTTCGCCGTCCAGTCCTTTTTGGATATAGATGACGGATTGGTTCTGAAGCCCGTCATTTTTATAAAAAAAGTAATATTCGCCGGCCCGGAAAGGGGAGGAGTAACGCGGATAATTGACGAGTTCGGTCAATCTTTCCTCAATTTTTTCGCGGTACGGGATCTGTTCCAGGTAACCGAAAGTAACCTGGTTCTGGGTTTGGACCCATGCTTCAACGTCCTGTGCGGTATCGGCTTCCAGCCAGCGGTAAGGGTCGGCAACGGCAGTGCCGTGGTAATCGTCGGTTTGTTCAACCGTTTTCGTTTCAGGGTAAGTCACTTCGATCATCGGGTTGGATTCATTTTGTACGTCCTGGTTTTTGCAGGCGATCAGCCCGGTCAGGGCGAGCACTGTCAGGGAAATCGGGTATTTCATCGCTCTTTTTTTTAAATTCCGCCAAATATAAGGAATTTGGGAAAAAGCCTGATGGGAAATTTGGTTGACAGTCTTTAGTCCGGCAGTTCGCAGTTCGCAGTCCGCAGTTTGCAGTTTGCAGTCCGGTTAAGCCCTGGCGTAGTCGGACACCAGTAAAAAAAAACTATTTTCGCGACAAAATCTGATGCATGGAAGATTTGAAAACGGTTTATAAACTTACGCAGTACAGCCACGGCGCCGGTTGCGGCTGCAAAATATCGCCGAAAGTGCTGGATACGATATTGACCCACCAATCTGAAAAGGCTTTTTTCAAGGACCTCCTGGTGGGGAATGAAGAGCGGGACGATGCGGCGGTACTCGATCTGGGTGACGGGACTGCGGTGATCAGCACCACCGATTTTTTTATGCCCATTGTGGATGACCCTGAAGATTTCGGGCGGATCGCCGCTGTGAATGCCATCAGCGATATCTACGCCATGGGCGGTACGCCGCTGCTGGCCATTGCTATCCTGGGTTGGCCGATCAACCAGTTGCCGGCAGAAGTGGCCAATCTCGTCGTGGAAGGTGGGCGCAAAGCCTGTGCGGAAGCGGGCATTCCGCTGGCAGGCGGGCACAGCATCGACAGTCCGGAGCCCATTTTTGGACTGGCGGTGACCGGTAGGGTGGCCCTGGAAAACATCAAGCGAAACGGAGGCGCTCAGCCTGGGGCTGTTTTGTTCCTGACCAAACCCCTTGGAGTGGGGATGTTGACGACAGCCCAGAAAAAAGACAAACTTTTGCCCGAACACGCCCATCTGGCCCGGGAAAGCATGACGCTATTGAACAAGGCCGGGGAGCGTTTTGGCAAACTGCCCTATGTACAGGCGATGACCGACGTGACCGGCTTCGGTCTGCTGGGCCACCTCTGCGAAATGTGCGAAGCGAGCGGGTGCAGCGCCGAGATCCGGTACGAATCGGTTCCGACACTGGGCCGGGACATTATCCGGCATTACTACGCCGAAAAATGTATCCCCGGCGGCGCCAACCGCAACTGGGACAGCTACGGCCACAAGATCGGCCCGCTGAACGACGAACAGCGGACGCTGCTTTGCGACCCGCAAACGAGCGGGGGACTGCTCGTGGCGGTGGCGCCCGATAAGGTGGAACTCTTTCTGGCGGAAGCCCGGATGGAGGGGTTGGATCTGGCGCCCATCGGGCGGATGACGTCAGCGGCGGGGATAATGATCCGGGTGGTGTGAACACCTTCATATTGACGTAATATACCCTGAAAATTCAAGGTATAATCCTGGACCCGGTAAACCTGGAAACCACTTTTCCTACGGTAAGGCCTTGTACAATAATGGAAAAAACCACGACGATATAGGTCATGCTCAGCAACAATTCCCGGTGCATTTCGGCGGATAGTGAGAGCGCAAGCGCAATGGAGATGCCGCCCCGGAGACCGCCCCAGGTCATGATGAGGTTGGTATTGGGTACAAATTCCAGTTTTCTTTTAAAGAAATAAATGGGCAAGGCAAGAGAAGCTGCCCGGCTCAGCAATACCACTGGAATGGCGATCAGCCCGGCCAACACATAAACCCGGTCGAATGAAATCAGCAGGATTTCAAGTCCGATCAATACAAATAAAAGGGCGTTCAGAAGGGAGTCGATCAGCTCCCAGAATTTATCCACATACAATTCGGTTTCTTCCGACATAGAACTGGTGCGAAAGCGTTCATGACCCACGGAAATGCCGGCAACCACCATCGCCAGCGGACCGGAAAAATGTAAATAGCTGGCCAACAGATAACCGCCCATTACCACGGCAAGCGTTATCATGACTTCCACTTCGTAATGGTCGATGGTCCGCATAAGATAATAGGCGGCGGCGCCCAGGGCAAGCCCGAGAAGGATCCCGCCACCCACTTCTTCCAGAAAAAATATACCGATATGCGAAAGGCCTTCTCCGCCTGTACCGGCCCTTGCAATTTGCAGGATGGTTACAAAAACCACCACGCCGATCCCGTCGTTGAACAAACTTTCTCCTACTATTTTGGTTTCCAGCTTTGCCGGGGCGCCTGCCTTTTTTAATATGCCGAGTACAGCAATCGGATCGGTAGGGGAGATCAGGGCCCCAAACAAAAGGCAATAAATAAATTGAAGCTCCAACCCGATCCAGCCCAGCAGAAAATAAAGCGCTCCACCGATTAAAAAGGCAGAGACCACCACACCCAGCGTGGCAAACAAAATGATCGGCCAACGTTGTTCCTTCAACCGGCTGAAATCAACATGCAATGCTCCGGCAAACAAAAGAAAACTTAACATTCCATCCATCAATACCTGCTGAAAATCGATCTGTCCGATCAATTTTCTTTCCCATTCCAAAAGATCAGGATTAAATTGTCCAATTACCAATACCGCAAGAGAAAATAAAATAGACACCACCATCAGGCCGATGGTTACCGGTAGCTTGAGATAGCGAACGTTCAGGTAACCAAACAACGCTGAAAAAACAGTAAGTAAGGCAAAGATCTGGAACAGGTTCATGATTCCCTTTTTCTCTTGAAATAATCAATGCGCAAAAGTAACAAAAGCTCATTAACCATCTGTTTTACCTCGCGTCGCCCCACGCCAACGGCGAGAAAAGGGGTAATCCATTCAAAATCAGGGAAACCCAATCCTGGCAATCCACCAAATCCGGCGAATCATGGTATAACTTCGGCATTTGTGTTTTTTTGTACTTTTCCGCATCTCAATTGAAAACCTGTTATACAATGAAAAAAATAACCTGTTTTTTATGCGCAGTAATATGGATAACTGCATGCCAGAGTGAAAACAGCGGCGATAGGTCCAAAACCCAGGCTTTCCCTGCTTCTCCAGAGCCTGCGACAGAAGAAGTTCCCCAAAGTTCCGACGAATCATCACGGAGCGGGGAAACGCAGGAATATTCCCGGCAGGAGGGGCAACAAACCGCGCAATCCGAAACCCCCGTTTTTCGTCAGATCATCCGCACCGGCCACCTGCGTTTTCAGGTCAAAAACGTGAAGGAAAGCACTGGCCGGATAGAAGCGATAGTGGCCGGTTCAGGAGGGTATATTTCTTCAATGGAAATGACCAATTCCAGTTATCAGATCACCAGTAATTTCCTGATCCGCACCCCAGCCGCCCGTTTCGACAGCCTGATGAACGCCCTGACTGCGGAGTCCGTCTTTCTCAATACCCGCCGGGTGGACGCTCAGGACGTCACCGAGGAATACCTGGATATCGAAACCCGGCTGAAAACCAAAAAAGAGGTGCGCGACCGCTACGTGGATATCCTGCGCAATAAGGCCCGGACGGTGGAAGAAGTGCTGAAAGCCGAGGAAGCCATCCGCGTGATCCAGGAAGAGATCGAAGCCAGGGAAGGTCGCCTCAAATACCTGCGCGACCAGGTGGCCATGAGCTCTATCAACCTGGAAATATACGAGGAAGTTACCTTTCAGCCCGAGCCCAAAACCTTCAAACGCTCGTTTGCAGGCCGGGCATTAAGCGCCCTGCGAGGCGGATGGGACGGTATCGTGGGTTTTTTGATCGTCCTGATCAATATATGGCCCCTCCTGCTGTTCGGCGGCCTGCTGATCTGGCAGCGGAAACGCATCTTTCGGTGGAAACGCTGATGAATGAGGAGGCTGGAATTTGTTGATTCGTTGATTTGTTGATTTGAAACGCATCCGTCAAATCAACGCATCAACACATCAACACATCAACACATCAACACATCAACACATCAACACATCAACAAGACCTACCCAACACCCCCGCCGGATTGGCCCTGGCCGCCTTCCAGGTTTGGGATACGATGGTCAGGAACCCCAGCGCGAACAGCAACAGGATGCCTGCACCCAATTCAACCGGGCCCACGGCAATGCGGAACGCAAAATTATTGAGGATCAGTTGGTCAAAGAGGTACCAGGCCAACGGAACGGCAAACAAAGCCGCCCCGGCCAGGATCTGTATAAACCCACTGGACAACAGGCGGACCAGGCGCCACTCGCCCGCGCCGAATACCTTGCGGATGCTGATCTCCTTCAACCGCACTTCCGTCGTATAAACCGCCATGCCCAGCAACCCCAGACAGGCAATGGAAATAGCGACAAATGCCAGGAAACCGAACAACTGAACGTTGTTGAGGAGAAAAAGATAAGCTTCTTCGATCTGGTCTTCCAGAAACCGGGCCTCAAAGGTTTGCCCGGGTCGGATCTGATCCCAGGCCGCCTCCAACCCGGTCAGGGTGGTCTGAATATCCGGGGTGTTGATTTTCAGACTGGCGTAGGCAAACCTTTCAGGCTGGTATCGCAGGAAAAAACTTTGAATAGGCTCTTCCAGGTGGGTATAATTAAAATCGCGGACTACTCCGATGATCCGGTGCGGAAGGTGATCGATGAGCATGGTTTGGCCGGGGGCATCCCGGGAAGTCCAGGAAAAAGCCCGGACAAATTGTTCGTTGACCAGGATAAAATGTTCTTCGCCGGACGGCATTTGATCGGGAAAATTTTGTCCTGCTGCCAGGGCCAGGCCGTAGTTGGGGATGAACCGGTGGTCCACCGACATCCAGTAGGCAGGAAGGCTATCCTGCATACCCGGTGTTTGCACCCAGGCCGATGATGTACTCCCTGTGCCGGGTAGGAGGGAGGAAAAGGAAATTTCCAGTACACCGGGGACGCCGGCAAAGGTTTGCCGGAAAATCTCCGGGTCGCTGTCCTTCAGGGGGATGTTCAGCAGATTTTCCCGGGTAAACCCGAGGTCGTGATTGAGTGAAAAACGATATTGCCGGTACATGATGGTGACGGCAATGATGAACAGCAGGGAGAGGGCGAACTGGAAAGCAGCCAGTATTTTTCGGAAGCTCAACTTACGGATCAGTTGTTGGGGTAACCGGTTGTGCATCAATTGAATGGGGCGCATGGCCGACAATCGGATTGCCGGAAATACACGCGCCAATAACCCCGTAAACAAGGCAAAACCGTCGCCTTGCAACTCTTCGTACAGATCCGGGTGACAAAACCACCGGAAAAACCGGGCCCAGAATACGGGCAGTGGGGGAGGGGCGCTCATGCCGGACCGATATTGAATGAGACGCCCTGCAAGGCCTGCATCAGCTTTTCACGGATGTTTTGGGCTTCAGCCAACGCTGCTTTGCCGGAATTGGTCAAGGCAAAAAAACGTTTCCGCCGCCCGCCCCGGATGGCCGTTGCACCCTTCATTTTATGAATCGTTTTAGAAGTATTCCAAAGGTGCTGAAAATCAATGAAATAGACGGATATGAAGTTTCCCTGTTTTTTAGCAACGGCGAAAACAGAATAGTGGATTTTTATGATTTGCTGAATAATCAATTCGCCTTAGAGCCTGGCAGGTTAGGTTATGAGCTGATTGCAGATCCCGGGCTTTTCAAAAAAATCAGGATCTCCGGCAATTGGATATTTCGATCAGTTGAACCTTCGGAAACGCCTGGAGGGACATCAACCTGCCCGGGTATGCTAAGTTTTAATGATTTTCCGGACGACTACACCCTGATGGAGTTCAACCCGCAAAAAATACATCCCGCCCGGCCAATCGGAGAGGTCAAACCGGATTTTGTTTTCATTCCCTGAAAAGAATTGAGCGCTTCGAAGTTTTCCGTTGACATCCAGCAAACTGGCCCGGCCTTCTAGCTTTTCCTTAAGGTTTTTGGCTTCAATCAAAACGTTCAATTCATTTCCGGCGGGATTTGGAAAAACGTTTACCCTGAAACGCCCGGTTTCGCCCGGGCCGGATATGCGGGAAATAATGCATTCTGGTACGGCGAGGGTATCCGTCAGAACGCACCCATTGATGTCCTGGATATAAAACCGGAGCGCTTCTCCAAGCGTGTCTGTTTTGAAAGGACCTGCAAAAAAATCGCTTTCCCGGTCTGGAAAAATCAAATCGCTGAAGGCTTCGCAAACGATGGAAACAGGCCGGGTAGCGCCAGTGACGGAACCCGAAACAAAAAGCTCGCCGGTTTGTTCGTTGCAATCAAAATCAAGGTCTAAACCGAGGTCGCAAGGTATTTCACACGCCGACCGCCCTTCGATGCGCAAGTCGCAGGCGTCAAAACCTTCACCGCCCTCAATCCGGATATGGTATTCGCTTCCGGGAGGGTAGGGCCCGATGGTAACAGATTGGGTTTGGCCGTCATCCAGGAAGGGTACGTCCGGCAGATTCAGAAAGTAATTTTGCTCTTCAACCAGCCGGTACGCCGTACTGTCCCCGATACCCGTAAAGGGGATGGTTACAAAAAAGGATCCGTCGGGTTGGCAGGTGATGACTTCAAAGTCCAGGTCCAGAGGACAAGCAGAAAACCCGCTCAGGGCGGTCAGGGTATATTGGCATTCGCTTCCGAAGGAGCCGTCGATCATGAGATAATACGTTTCACCCGGTATCAGATCGGTAAATTCGATTTCGCCTTCATCATTTAGCCCGCCGTCTGCTCCGGCGTTGGTATCCTGAAGACAGCCGGCTTTTATCCAGGTTGAATTTACAGCGTCGCAGGGTTCGTTCACGGAAAAGGCAGCCAACTGAAAACCGTTGCAAAGAGAATTTATCCCACCTCTGGTTTTGTACCGAAGCCTGACGGTATTTTTATTTGGGATAAATTTGAGGAAGGAATTATTGTGCACGGCGCCGCAGTCGAAGGCTTCTTCCAGGTTTCCGGGTATATCCGCTGTGTACGAGATGGAAGATTCGCCGCAAAATGCCTCGATATTGTTCAGTAATGGCGCCAGATCGCACGTGTTGGCGGGCGGCGGATTGATGTTGCACTTACAGTATTCCGGCGGTGAGATTGGCGTGTCTGTGCATTGGAAAACCGCATCCCATTGGGCTGTAGATACGTTGTTTTCCGAATCATACACCACTGTAAGGCAGCCGCCTGACCGGTCGGAAGCCAAAAACTTCTGGGGCGCTGTCAACTTTGGGTTTAACAAACAATGTACCCCGGCGCCGTCATAAATTGCCAGGTTAGCGACCTCGGAGATGTTCACCTCCGTGAAATCCAGGGTAGCATATCCCGAAGTGTCATCCGGACAGAAATAGTAAACCTTGTGTTTGCCGATGTGCAAGGTGCTGTTTACGCCGCCATTATTGGAGAAAACAGAGTTGCATTCCCTGTATTCTTCAATACAGCCGGTTGAAGGGAAAGCGGTTGTGCTGATCTGGGCCTTCCAGCCGGTTCCGGGCGCGAGGTTGTCCTGGGAGGTTGAACGGAACCGGACAGTCAGGCAACCGCCGGAGGAAGAGGAGGCTGTATAGAGGCCTGGAAAAGTAACCCGGGTATTGACAGGGCATAAAGAGCCGATGCCGTCATAGATGCTGAGTTCGTCCTGCGCGCTGTTGGTAATGTTCACTGCTGTAAACTGGAGCCGGATGAATTGATCCGGGTCGGCGGGGCAAATGTTGACAACATAGCTTTTGTTCTCCTGATAATTCTGAAACTCCCCGCCATCGTCAAAAAACAGACCGCTGTTGGTGGTGATATTTCCGTCAGCAATGGTGAACCCGCCTTCTTTCAACACCACTTCGGAGGTATATTCATAAGAACATCCATATTCATCCGTAACAGTTACGCTGTATAATCCTGCGGTATCAACTGTAATGGCAGGGGCCGTCGAACCGGTTGACCAAAGGTAGCTCAACTGATCCCCCGTTGCGTCCAGCACTACGGTATTGCCCGGGAAAAGGAATATTTTCTCCTGGAGGTTGATATCCGGTTTTGGGGTGTCTTCAACGGTAAACGGCTGAAACCGGAAACAAGTAGAAGTATCTCCAACCACCAGGAAATGATTGCCGGGAGGCAGGTTGGAAACGTTTGCCGTTTCTTCGCCCGTACTCCATTTGAATGTCGGATTTTCGAGGCCCGATATTTGGGCGGAAGCCGATCCGTTGGCATTTCCGCAACTTGCATCGGTTACGGTAATTTCAGGGGCCGGAAATTCATTACAAAATTCGCTGGCTGCCGGATCGGTGTAATTGATACCGGAGGTAAGGCCGATGATTTCGATCCCTTCCGGCAACGGGCTTCCGTTTTCGCCTGTGAAATTTTTTACGATCAGGGAATTGCCCGCAACAGCAACAGCGTTCGACCCTCCCATGATCAGGTTCAAGGGGCTGAGCCCCCTGACGGAAGACTTTACAGACAAATCACCGGTTACCTGAAACGGGATAATGTTGACGCCTTCCTGAAGCTGGTATTTCAGGATTTTTGTTTCGGATGGGTTTTTATTATCCAGAAACGCGCCAATGATTTGGGCCATATCACCGACGCTGACGCTTTCTCCGCCCATCGTAACCGTAACCGAGGCGCTTGCTATTGCTATGGATCCGTCCGGATTGGCAAAGGTTTGGACGGCTGCCAGATGGGCGGATGCGATAACCGGCAATTCAATGATGCAGGCTTTGCTGGCAGTGATCCTCAATTGATCCGAATGGTTTACTTTACCTGAGAGTGATTTTGTCAGGGTCAGATTTCGGATATGATTAATGACGTAGGCGTTTATGGCGCCGCTTATATGCAGGATATCGTAATTGCACTCGTACGAAGGAGAAACATCGATCAAATCCTCAAGATTCAGTTGCCCGTCATTCAACGCCATCTGAAATCCGGTTAACACTAAATTGGTTGGATCCCCAAAATTTAACAGGCCGATTGAAAGGTCGATAGAAGAATTTCCGTCCACCGACTGACCTTGAATGACCGCAGTTCCGCACCCGCCTTGTTGTGGGATTTTTATTTGTAAAAGGTTGGTGGGCGTATCGCCTGTGGAAATGGTAACTCCTGACTGGGCCCGAACAAAATTTGAAGTAAATACAAGTATAATCAGCAGTGTAAACCTGAAAAAAAGCCAAAACCTCATTTCAATTTTTTTTTTGGATTTTAGTCAGCAATTATAATGTATTTTTTTTAAATTAGCATTTGTTTTAATATTATTTTTTTGTTAAATCACCCGGCATGAAACCCCCGCCCTCATTTCAGCGGCCCCTGCCAAAGCACCTGCACAATCTTCCACGTCCCCTCGTATTTCCCCAGCAGGATATAGTCCGTTCCCCACCAAGCGGTCACTTTGCCGGAGGCGGTCTGATCCTGGACCTCAAACAGTTGGACTTTCTTCGGCGCGTCCGGTTTTGGAAACCTTTTGCGGGTTTTTACACCATTGGCGTAGTCAATCATTTCCTGGAAAGACATCGGTTCGCCGGCATATTTTCCGGTTTTTTCGTCTTTCCAATACCCGTATTTATGGGCTTCCGGCAGGATGCTCCGGGTGATCTTGGCCGTATCCCCTTCATAAAACCCTTCGATATAATCCAGCAGGGCGCGTTCCACCCCTTTGGCGTCGGCATCTGCATCCTGTGTCCAGGCCAGGGTTGTGAACAAGCATAAGAACAAAGTCAGGCTAAAACGGAATGGCTTGCGTGTTTTCATCATCCGGTGTTTAAAAAATGGTTGAATATCATTTGTTCCAGAAAGCCGGGCCAAAGATTATGCCACGGAATTAAATAGCTGATATTCAATTATTTATTTCAATAGATGAAACAATAACCGTTCATTAACGGACAGGGTTTGTTCGTTTGTGAACAATGCTGCCGTTTACCGGGTTTCTAAAAATGGTCCGGTGAGGCAAGTCATCGCCAAAGGGGCGGGATAGGTTTATCTTTGTCGTGAATACGGATGATTCAATTTTAAAAAATAATGAAACGACACTCTTTTTGCAGACCCTTTCGCACTTCTTTTTTGATGTGGGGGCTTTTAGTGGTTATGGGCTTGATCTGGTGGCCCGGTTGTTCACCCAACAAAACCACCCCGGAAGCCGGGGAGGATTTGACCCTGGGTGATAGCCTTTTGAATCTGCAACAGCCGGCTGATCAGGCTCCTGTTTTTCATTTTGTCAACCGGGACATTCCTATCCGCAAATATTTTGCCTATATGGACAGCCTGGTCGCGGTTTACGATACCCTTTTGCCGTATCCCGTTAGCGAACACCTGATCGTCAGGGCAAACCCCTGGCTGATTGATTCGTTGGCCAATACCGATTATTACCTGCTGATGGAAAAAGGTGTTTTTGAATACGACCCCCAGGCCTTGATTGCCCTGCATAAAGGGGACAGTCTGCTGATCCCCGATTCGTTGATGACGGCGAAGTTGCTCAAAAAAATGGAATCCACTTATCTTGACCTGAACATCCCGGAATACAAATTACGGATCTATGAAGGCGACCAGCTTTTATACGCCTTCCTAGTAAGGGTGGGCCGAAATGAAAAAAAATACCTGGCCATGGCCGGAAAAACAGTCGACCTGCGCACCCGGCCCGGCACGGGTTTTATCTGGCGCATCAACCGCAACCCGGTTTTTATTAACCCAAGCGACAATAAACCCTATTATGAGACACGACGCGACGACGGAAAAAGGACGAAATTGCCTGGAATTCCCTGGCTGGAACCCGAACTGGACGGCCACCGCTACGGCCACCTCATCCACCCCACCACCAACCCCGAAACCTTGGGCAAAGCCTATTCCAACGGCTGCATCGGAACCCGGGAAGCCGATGCCTGGCGGATTTATTACCACGCTCCCGTTGGCACAAAAGTGGTCTTCCGGTACGAACTCACCGTGGTCGATGAAAGTGGCGATACCCTTCGCCTGAAAAATATTTATCCGGGCATGAAAGGCCTCACTAAGGCCCAGATTGCCGCCTTGGCCAAGGAGGAGGATACCCCGGATTGCTGCCTGTGCCACCTGGCGGAATAATCTTTCTTCTGGTTAGAATCTGTTTGTCCAATGGAGTCTCCACAGGAGTCCTCTGGACTTGCGGACAAATCGCCAAACCGGAAATGAGGAACCGAGGAACCGAGGAATCGAGGAATTGAGGAATCGAGGAATTGAGGAATCGCGTGCCACGCCACAGGCGTGGAGGAATTGAGGAATCGAACAACCCCAAACCACGCCCCAGCGTGGCCAAACCACCCCAAACGCGAAGCGTCAAACAACCCCAAACCCTCCTCAAGGCAAAACCCGCCCCCCCGCCGGCAAGTTTTCCAGCCAGAACTTGGTCCACGTTTTTCTAAGGTGCAGGGTCGTACCGCTCCGCTCGTAAATGCCGTGCGCCCGCATGGGGTATTCCATCATGGAGAACATTTTTTGCTGTTTGACCAGTTCGTCGACCAATACCTCGAGGTTCTGGTAATGCACGTTGTCATCGCCGGAGCCGTGAATCAGCATCAGGTTGCCCTTCAGGTTGGCTGCATGGGTGACGGGAGAACCGTCTTTATACCCTTCCGCATTGTCGTCCGGCAGGCCCATATAACGCTCCTGGTAGATCGAATCGTAATACTTCTGGTGGGCCACAAAAGCCACGGCAATGCCCGATTTGTAGATGTCCGGGTAACGGAACAGGCAGTTCAGGGTCATCGATCCGCCGCCGCTCCAGCCGTAAACGCCGATGCGGCCGGCGTCGACAAACGGATACCTTTGAATGATGGCTTTGGTTGCGGCAGCCTGGTCGTGGGTGGCCAGAATGCCGATCTGCCGGTAGATGCTTTTGCGCCATTCGCGGCCCCTGGGGGTGTTGGTCCCCCGATTGTCGACACTCATGACGATATAACCCTGTTGAGCGAGGTATTGGTTGAACAACTCGCCGCCTGCCCAGTTGTCCTGGACCGTTGATCCGGCCGGTTCGCCGTAGATATTGAAGATCACCGGATATTTTTTTTCAGGGTCAAAATCCTTGGGTTTGATCATGTAACAATCCAGTTCGAGCCCCGGTTGGACAGGTACCCGGAAGAACTCCTTGGGTTTCAAACCGAGTTGCTGATATTTGGCCGCCAGTTCGGCATTATTTTCCATGACCCTCAGACTCCGGTGACCCGGCAGTTCGACCAGGTCGATCTGATTCGGCGTAACATGGTTGGAGAAGGTATGGATGGCAAATTGGGCGTCGGGGCTGATCTGGTAACTGTGTTGTCCGGCTTGTCCGGCAGGGCTGATTCGTTCGGCTTTTCCCCGGCCGTCTATCCGGTTCCGGTACAAGTAACGCTGGACAGGATTGTCAGGAGAGGCGATATAATACACATACCCGCCTTTTTCGTCGATGCACTGGATGCTGACCACATCAAAATTGCCGGGTGTAATATCCTTGATGGTTTTACCGTCGCGGGAAACGAGGTAAAGGTGGCGCCATCCGTCGCGTTCGCTGCTCCAGGTAAAGGTTTTGCCGTCCTGCAGCCACTCTGTATTGTCATGGATATCCACCCATGCGGCATCGGTTTCGGTGAGGATGGTTTTGAGTTCCAGGGTGTGGATATTGCCCAGCATAACGCGGTTGGTGTTCTGGAGGCGGTTGAGTTGCTGGATCATGACCTCGTCGCTGGATGCGGCAAATTCCATCCTGGCCAGGTAATGGTTTCTGGGGTCGCCTGGTATGTCGAACCAGCGGGTGGCGCCGCCGGTTGCCGGGATGACGCCGATTTTAGCCGCGGGGTTGGTGGTGCCGACTTTGGGATAAGGTATTTTGATCAGTTCCGGATAAATCGAATCGAGGTTGTTGATCATATAAAATTCGCCGATGCCCTCGGTGTTCATTTGCCAGTAAGCGATGTTTTTGCTGTCGGGGCTCCAGCGGAAGCCGTCGCGGCAATCCAGTTCTTCTTCGTACACCCAGTCGAAGGTGCCGTTGATGGTATGTCCGCCGCCGTCGGTGGTGATCTGGTTGATCTTTCCGGTTTCCAGGTCTTCCACATAGATGTTTTGTTCGCTGACAAAACCGACTTTCCTTCCATCGGGTGAAAACTTGGCAAACATCATGGTAGCAGGTTTGACCGACTTGCCGAGTTGCTTCAACTCCTGGGTTCCAAGGTCCAGCACCCAGTAATCGCCCCGGGTATTGTACCGCCAGACACGCCGGGTATTGGTGAAGATCATGAGTTTGGTATTGTCCGGCGACCAGATATAGTTGGCGATACCCAGGGGCCTTTCCTGTCCTTCGGGGGTTAGTTCCTTTGCACTGACCAGGATCTCTCGGGCGCCCGACCGGGTGTCGTACCGCACGATTTCCCGGCCCCGCACTTCCGCTGCATTTTCCAGCGTGGTATAATATTTCCCGTCCTCGATCCAGCGGGCCGGGCCGAAACCCTTCATCTGGTAGGTCCCGTTGACAAAAATATCCTCTAGCGTCAGGGTCGTTTGCGCCTGGAGGGAGGCGATCAGGTTAAAGGAGAAAAACAGAGTGAAAACAAAGAGCAGTTTTTTCATATCGGATGTTTTATTGGAAAATGATTTCGTAATGGTTGCCGGGAATGGTTGCAAATTCAACAAAATCCTGGGCGGTATTTTTGCGTTGCACCGGTTTGCCGCCGGATCTGACCATAACCTTTTTGCCCGGAAGCTTCAATTTGAAATTTTGCCCGGCGGAGGAAAGGACGGCAAGTGATTTTAAACGGCCGTTCTCCCAGGAAAAATCCAGTTGGAAACCTCCTCGCGTTATTATACCCGAAACCGTCCCTTCCGGCCATACAGCTGGCAGCGCCGGTAAAAGTTCAATATAGGATTCATGGGACTGCACCAACATTTCGGTGATCCCGGCAGTAACCCCGAATGACCCGTCCACTTGCAACGGCGTGAAACATTTGGCGAACAGGCTGGGGTAACATTGCTCCTTCAGATAACCCTGCCAGATGCGATAGGCCCGGTCGCCGTCGAAAAGTCGGGCCCAGATGGCCATTTTCCAGGCCCGGCTCCAGCCCGTTCCGCCGTCTCCGCGCTGCTCCAGCACTTTTTTGACGGGTTCGATCAACTCCGGTGTTTTCACGGGGCTGATCACGTGGCCAGGGTAGATGCCGTATAAATGAGAATAGTGCCGGTGTTCTTTCTCCAGTTGGCCGTAGTCCTCCGCCCATTCCTGCAGCGCGCCGTCGCGGCCGGTCTGCATGGGCGGCAACCGTTTTTTTGCCGTTAAAAGACTGTCGCGAAACCCGGAATCGATCCCCAGGATATCACAAGTACGAGCCACCTGGCCAAACAGGTCGTTCAGGATCTGTATATCGATGGTGGATGCGTAACAGATGGTGGTCCCCGGCAGGAAGATACCGGTCACCTCATCGTAATACCGGCCGTTCCCGGGGCTGGCCGGGAAATTCTCCGGTGAAGTGGACGGGTTGGTAACCAGCCAGCCTTTTTGTGGGTGAGGGACCAGAAAGTCGAGAAAAAACCGGGCGGCGCCTTTTAAAACGGGGTAATATTCCCTCAGGAATGCGGTATCGAGGGTATAGGCGTAATGTTCCCAGATATGGGTGCAAAGCCATGCGCCGCCGGTGGTGAAGGTACCCCAACTCGGGCCGTCCATCGGGGCGGCTACCCGCCAGATATCCGTGTTCTGGTGAAAAACCCAGCCTCTGGCGCCGTAGTGTTCGCGGGCCACCTGCGCGCCCTGGTCGGTCAGTTCTCTGATCATTTGGAAAAGGGGTTGGGCGCATTCCGGCAGGTTTCCGGATTCCACTGCCCAATAATTCATTTCCGTATTGATATTGGTGGTGTATTTTGAATCCCAGGCCGGGTTCTGGTATTTGTTCCAGATTCCCTGCAGGTTGGCGGGTTGGGCGCCGGGCCTGGAAGAGGAGATCATGAGGTAACGGCCAAACTGATAACACAAGGCGGCCAACGCAGGATCAGGGGATGCCTGCACTTTTTCCATGCGGATATTGGTTGGTAACCAGGAATTTTCCACAGTTGCCAGCCGGATATTTACCCGGTTGAACAGTTTTTGATGTTCCCGGATCTGGTCTTCCCGCATTTTTGGGAAGGTGCGACCGAGGGCTTGTTGCATGGCCCGATCCACCCGCTCCAGGGGGTCGCCGCTCACATCGCGGTAGTTGTTGAAATTGGTGGCAGCGGCCAGCAAAATAATGACCTCATCCGCTTGTTCCACCTTTAATGTCTGAACAGCGGAGGTTATTTTACCGCCTGAAGGCAGGAATTTTGCCTTGGTCATATACCGCATTTTCCCTTCCACACCCAGGTAATCCGCAGATTTGCCCCGAAGCGCCAATCCGTCGGGGCCCCAGAGGTCCATCTGGAAATAATCGGTGCCGTAGTTGGAATGGGCTTCATTCCTGACACCCCGCAACTGGCAGGTGAACGAAATGCTGCCGGGTTGGTCGGCCCATAAACGGATGGCAATCACCTGGTCGACCGGAGAAACAAAGATTTCCCGGAAATACCGGACACCGCCGATTGTGAAAGCAACTTTGGCGATGCCGGTGGCAAGTTCCAGGCTCCGGCTATAATCCGTTGGCGCAGGTTTTGCATCGGTCTCACCGGGATAATTGAACTGAAAGACCAGATTGCCCATATTCTGGTATTTCATTTGCTCAACCGGCGCGCCCATCAGGTTCCTTCCAAAAAGATTATGGGCCTCCAGGTGGCGGTTTTCAAATACCAGCCGCTGGATTTCGGGCAAAATCCGGTATCCGCCGGGCACAACACTCGAATAGGGCCCGCCCGACCAGTAAGTATCTTCGTTGAATTGAATAACTTCCTCGAAGACGGCGCCGGATACCATGGCGCCCAGGCGGCCGTTGCCCACCGGCAGACAGGATTCCCAGTTCTCCGCTTCCCGGTCGAACCAGATCGTGGTGCAAGGGTCGATGCTGTCGCGCGACACCGGAGGATGCGGATCGACGGCAATTAACCGGGTTGAAAGGACGAAAAATACAAAAAACAGAATGGTTTTGATCTGCATGCGGCGGCTGTTGATTCCCAAAAATAGAAAAATTCCGGGAACCGGGTTTTTTCAGTCTTCAGTCTTGTGAACTGAGTGAAGGCGAAGTTCAGTCCGCAGTCTTAGTTACGTTGTGAACGGGCCGCAGACTTTTGTCCAACACCTTCCAAATTTTTGATAACAAATCAAATATGAAACACAGTTTTTTTTCACCACATAAGATACATAAGATCACATAGGGGCATTCCGGTTTGCCGAAGGCGAACCGGAATGACTGAAACTTATGTTTTCTATGTACCTTATGTGGTGGAAAAAATCAAGCCGCTACAGGATGCGAAGCCATCCTGTCCCAACCATAAAGATTTTTGGGCGGTACAATGAGGCGTTCTCAAATCACCGTCCAGCCGTCATCTGCGAAATAACCTCCTTCACCCGGCCGTAATAGGCCTTCAAAGCCAGCGCCTGTTCCGGATGATCGAGGATATAGGCCACCAGCGGGTATTTGTCCAGGTTGATATTGCCGCGTTCAACCAGCGCCTTTTTCACATCCTGCAACATTTCCTGACGATCCCGGTAGGTTTTTCCTTCGAAATACGAACCGATCTGAGTGGGATGGGTATTGGAAACCGTAAAATCCGGCGCAGTTAGCCGGGTTTTTGCCGTCGTTTCGCCCACTTCGAAAAGCCGGGCTTCGTAGTTCGGATTCAATGCCTGGATGGCCTTTTGCATTTCGTTGATCACCAGTTGCAGTTCTTCGATGAGTTGGCCGGAATCGTTCTGGTTGAGGCCGATGGCGGAGTTGACCAGTTTGAAAACTTCCTTCCCGTCGGATGCTTCCCATGCTACGCCGACAATGCGTTTGAAATCCCGGGCTTTCATGTTCTCCGGCGCTACTGCGATGGCCAATCCGTCGCCTTCGCCGGACGGCAGCAGATAGTCGCCGATGTGCACGACGCCCCGGACTTTTACCGGGACCTGGCCCATGAACGCGATTTTTTCCGAGCCTTCCATACCTTCTTGATTATCCGGCATATTGCCCAGCACGATCGGGGAAGCGGAAACCACCATGAACCGTTCGGCCTGGCTGAATTTTTTGGAGACCTTGCCGCCATTCACGCCAACCACGTCGCCGAAACGCAGGGTTTCGGAAGGGTCCAGGCGGGGCAGCCATTCGGCGTAATCCCCTGCGCCCGATTCAAAGGCAATGCCGAGGCTAAGGTCGGCATAAGTGGCTACAAGCGTGAGGTTGGTGATGTCGATGACCAAATCGAAGGCGTTGCTGAAAATATCCTCGGGGTCCAGCACACTGGCTGCCCCGGCTACCGTTTGGACGATCGAACCAAAGACCGTGATGGAATTGGTGAGGATGTCCAAGGTATAATCGGAAAAGACCTGCGCTTTAAAGTTGGTGGCTGCTTCCGGGCCTACGGCTTGGGTGAATAACCCGGTTTGCGGATCGCAGGCGATGGGCGCAAAAATGTTCCAGATGAGGCTGGCCGGGCCGCCGGTGGGGTTTTCGATGTATTGCAGGAGGGTCTGAGGGAGGTCATCGAACGGATTGTCGAGGTTGAGGTTGGGCAGGGTGACGTCCACATCCACATCCACGCCAAAAGGATCCAGGCTGGCGTCCACATCCACATCCACCTGCGGCAGGAGGTTAATCACCAATTCGCCAAAATTGTAGGCAATGCCTTCCGGCGGGCTGCTCACCAGTTGGGTGATCAGGCTCACGAGGCCGGTGGGGTCGAGGTCGCCGGTGTTCATGCCTTCGATCCGGCCCGTCATGGCGCCGTTTTTCCAGAAAGACATGTAATTGTTTCCGCGGCCGGATTCCAGGTTGTTGTTGGTTGTTGGGATGACCTCGATTGCGATGCCCTGGCTGCTGCCTTTGACGAGCAGCGGGTAACTGTCCTGGCTGCTCTGGCTGCCGTCGGCCCCGCCGTCCACCACGAGGCGGCCTTGGGCGTCGAGTTGGCCTTTGACGATCGCAGCGCTATCGACTTCGAGGGTTTTGGTTTTGGTGAGGTTGGCAACGGTTATATTGTCAAACGACCCGTCGCCTTCGACCGTCAGGTTGTTTTCTACCGTCAGGTCGTTCTGGGCGGTCAGGTTGAAGAATGAGCCGTCGCCTTCCACGGTCAGGTTGCCGCCGATAAACAGGTTGCCGGGCATTTGTATGACGCCGTCGGCGGTGATCCGCAGACGCTCGACATTATTGGTTTTGAACACCAGGTCCTCGTTGACGGTGGTACCGATAAAATGGCATTCATCGGTGACGTTGGCGTTGCCGATGACCGTCCAGAAAGGCAAACCCGTAGCCCGGCATCCGTTTTTTTCGTTGTTGTCGTGGATGTGGATGGTTTCGGCCGACCCTGCGTGATAGGCATAGGGCACGGCGAGCAACTGGTTGGCGCCCAGAACGGTGAAACCGTCTTTTTTTCCTTCGGAAATGGCTAGTTCGAGCCAGATATTTTTTTCGGCCCAGGGTACCTCGTTGAAGCCCCCTCCATCCCCCTGGCCGATGATCAGGTTGAAAAGCCCGTTCTCTCCGGTAGTGACCCGGTGGATTTCGGAATAGACGACCTTACCTGCCGGCCCGTCTGATAACAGGTTGACCCTCAGTTGAATGGGTTTGTTGGAAAGCAGGCGCCCCTTGGCGTCCCGCGCCACCGCCTGGTAATTCATGCCCGAAGGCATGGTGGTTTGTTGTGCCTGCGCCATCGCAGCCCAGGTGATCAGAAAAAGGTATGCTACTATAAATTTTTTCATTACAGGTGAATTTTGGATGTTAAATTGGTTCGATTGATACGATTGGTTTGATTGATACGATTGGTTCGATTGATACGATTGGTTCGATTGGTTCGATTGGTTCGACAGGCCTCGCAGAACGAAAGGAGGATTCGAGGATCAGCGGATTTGAGGATTCGAGGAACTCAAAGGCAGCATCCGTCGCATCAACGCATCAACGCATCAACGCATCAACGCATCAACGCATCAACGCATCA
>CAZLEF010000080.1:0-33464 GCA_964558465.1 uncultured Lewinella sp.
TGATTTGTTGATTTGTTGATTTGTTGATTTGTTGATTTGTTGATGCGAGGATTTGTTGATGCGAGGATGCGAGGATGCGAGGATGCGAGGATGCGATTGGAGTCCGTCGAATCCTCGCATCCTCGAATCCTCAAATCCTCATTTTCCATTATTTCACCACCACCCAACTGCTGATGGATTCCAGGCCATTGGAAGCGCGGACCAGGTAGGTACCCTGGGGCAATCCTTCAACAGAGAACGGGATGGTATTTTCACCTGCCGGGAGGGGTCCTTCAAATATGTTCCGAACCCGGCGACCGGCGCGGTCGAGCAATTCCACGGTCAGGCGATCCAGTTTCCCGGGGGTTTTGAGCCAGAGGCTGCCTGCGCCTTCCACCGGATTGGGTCTGACTTGCAGGGCCAGTTTGGGGTCGGTGGGTTCGTTGGCGGACACGAGGCCGTCCTGGACATTGTCCGTATAATTGGCGTTAACCACGAGGTAGCGGTTGCCATCTTTTTTCCAGATGACGGTCACCACCCGAAGGTTGGCCTGGGTGTAGGCAGCAACCTCGGTCCAGGGAACGGCGGTTTCGAGCGAAAATTCGGCGCCGGCCTCGATCGCCTGGTCGCTCAGCAACAAGCCATAATCATTGGAAGTCAGGGACCGGCGGAAAAGCTGTTTATGATGGGCGTTGTTGCCCTGGGATTGCTGGTAGCCGAAGTAAGATTTTTCCACGAGGTAGATCCCGATGCGGTATTCGCCGCCTTCGGTTGCATTAAAGAACCGGGTTTTGGTCACGACCTTCAGTTGGTCGTCTACATGGGCGGCGATCAGGCCGCTTTGGGCCAGAGGACTCTGGGCGGCCAGATTGTCGACGTCCGATTTAAGGGTGTTCAGGTAGGTGGTATAATTGGAACTGTTCACTGGTCTTTTACCCATATCCAGGTAAAATTCGGGTTGGCCGATGATCAGGAAGTTGTGGGCCAGTTTGTTGGCGGTGGGGTTGGTGAGGCCGCCGCTGTGGTGGATGGTCCAGACGAGGGCGTTGACGCTGTTGTCCTGGTAGGCGCCTTCATAGAAACTCCACCCCCAGCCGCCGCAGGGCGGGCACCAGTCGGCTGCAATTTTGGTGACGACCGGGATCTGTTTGGCCGGGATCTGGATGGACTGGGCCTTTAGAAATCCGGCAAGGAGGAGCAGGAAGGAGAGGTTAAAAAAACGTGTATTCATAGGACGTGATTTTAGTGTTCAAGGATCGGCAATTTTGTCATCTGACAGACGACGCGTTCAATACCAGGCAAAAGTAAACAAAATTAAATCGTACCTTTTAAGTTGTTTTTGAAAATGTCCGTCAAACGGCATCTGAAAAAAGGTTATAATTCAATTTCATACAATTCCGGATTCTTGATTTAACAGGCAGAGTGGTCAGGGATTGGAAACCCCTCCCGCCCGGTACAACGATCGATTGCGCGTTTTTGCCCGCTTCGCTCTATCTTTTTCAATTCAGGGATAAAAAGAACAACATTTTTTCGACAAGAATGATCCGAAATGGCAGTCGATGAATAGAAAATATTCCCGGATTGTTGTCTGAATTCCCAGAAACCTTCTTACCTTTGCGCTCCAATCCTGACCAAAAGCGCCAAGAAAAATTTATCCGCTTTTCCAAGATCACTCAAATCAAAAAAAACGCAGGCCTGACTCGGAGAGTCGGGGACTTGTCCGACCGGTACGGGCGGATGTGAGGATTTGCTGATTCGAGATGCGAGGGCGAACCATCGGATCGCCGGCGTCTGTGAATCAGAGATTCCTTTCACGCCCGCCCATTGAGTTGGCGCCTGTTTGTTATTCTCATTCACCACAAAAGGAAAAAGCATTATGGCTAAATTGAATTTCGGCGGCGTAGTAGAAAACGTTGTTACCCGCGAGGAGTTTCCACTGGACAAAGCATTGGCAACGCTTTCGGATGAAGTGATCGCCATTATCGGTTACGGGGTGCAAGGCCCCGGTCAGGCGCTGAACCTGCGCGAAAACGGGTTCAACGTGATCATCGGCCAGCGGAAAGGCTCAAAGACCTGGGACAAGGCCATCCGCGACGGATGGGTACCCGGGGAGACCCTGTTTGAGATCGAAGAAGCCGCCGAACGGGGCACGATCATCCAATACTTGTTGTCGGACGCAGCCCAGATTGCCGTATGGCCCACCCTCAAACCTTACCTGACCAAAGGCAAGGCCCTTTATTTCTCCCACGGCTTCGGCATCACCTATAAAGAACGGAGCGGCATTGTTCCGCCGGCGGATATCGACGTGATCCTGGTTGCGCCCAAGGGATCGGGCACCAGCCTGCGCAGGTTGTTCCTGGAAGGCCGCGGCCTCAACTCCAGTTACGCCATCTTCCAGGACGCCACGGGCCGTGCTTTCGACCGCGTGATCTCCCTCGGCATCGGCATCGGTTCAGGGTACCTGTTCGAAACCACGTTCCAGAAGGAAGTGTTCAGCGACCTGACCGGGGAGCGCGGCACCCTCATGGGCGCCATCCAGGGCATTTTTGCCGCCCAGTACGACGAACTGCGCAAACGCGGCCACACCCCTTCGGAAGCCTTCTACGAATCGGTGGAAGAACTCACCCAGAGCCTCATGCCCCTGGTGGCTGAAAACGGCATGGACTGGATGTACGCCAACTGCTCCACCACCGCCCAACGCGGCGCGCTGGACTGGTGGAAAAAATTCCGCGACGCCGTTGCCCCTGTTTTTCATGAACTGTATGACAGTGTCGCTTCCGGCAACGAAGCCCAGCGCTCTATCGACTCCAACAGCCAGCCGGACTACCGCGCCAAACTCGAAGAGGAATTGCGCCAGTTGCGCGAGAGTGAAATGTGGCAGGCGGGCCGAGTGGTGCGGGGGTTGAGGCCGGAGGCTACCAAGGTGACGGTCTGACGGTAGACGGTGGACGGTAGACGGCCTACGGTGGACGGTTAGGCTCCTGAGCGGAGTCGAAGGAGACGGTGGACGGTAGACGGCCAGGCGCCTGAGCGGAGTCGAAGGAGACGGTGGTTATTTGGTTTCATGCTTAACACTGAAACCATGAAACCATGAAACCATGCCCTCCTCCGCTGAAGCTGCGGCGGATAAAAAACCATGAAACCATGAAACCATGCCCTCCTTCGCCTATGGGCTACGGCGGGTAAAAAACACTGGAACCATAACCGCCGGCGCCGTGAATACAAAGCATATATAAAATGTCTGTGACAACAACCAAAGTGAGCCTCGTCCTGGTGACGGTGGAAAACATATACAAGGCCAAAGTAAGACTGAAAGGGGTGGCGGAAGCTACCCCGCTTCAGCTCAATTTGCATTTATCCGAACTGTACCACTGCAATCTTTGGCTCAAGCGGGAAGACATTCAGGTCGTCAGGTCGTACAAGATCCGCGGCGCCTACAATAAAATGGCGACGATGTCCAGAGCGGATTTGCAGAAAGGCGTGGTTTGCGCCAGTGCGGGCAATCACGCGCAGGGCGTAGCGTATGCCTGCCAGAAGATGGGCGTAAAGGGCAAGATCTTTATGCCCGCTGTGACCCCGCAACAAAAGGTAAAGAAGGTCCAGTTGTTTGGAAAATCGTTTGTCGAGGTGATCCTCACCGGAGACACCTTCGACGATTCCTATGCGGAGGCGTTGCGGGTTTCCGGGGAAGAAGGCCTGACCTTCGTCCATCCGTTCGACGACGAGCGGGTGATGGAAGGCCAGGGTACGGTTGGCCTCGAGATCATGGAGGCTTGCCCGCCGCCGATCGATTTCATTTTTGTGGCAGTCGGCGGGGGTGGACTCATTTCCGGGTTGGGCAGTTATTTCAAACAGATCAGCCCTTCCACCCGGATCATCGGGATAGAACCCCAGGGCGCGCCCGCTATGTATGAATCCCTGCATGCCGGAAAAGTGATCACGCTCGACCAGATCGATACCTTTGTAGACGGCGCCGCCGTGCGCAAAGTAGGCGAAAAAACGTTCAGGATCGCCCAGGAGGTGATCGACGATATGATCCTGGTGCCGGAAGGCAAAGTCTGTTCGGCCATCTTGCAACTGTACAACGAAGAGGGCATTATCGTAGAACCTGCCGGCGCCCTGACCATTGCCGCCCTGGATTTTTACAAAGAACAGATCAAGGGAAAAACCGTGGTCTGCGTGCTGAGCGGCAGCAATAATGATATCACCAGGACGGAAGAGATCAAAGAAAAAAGCCTCTTGTACGAAGGGCTCAAACACTATTTTATCATCCGCTTTCCGCAAAGGGCAGGCGCGCTCCGGGATTTCCTCAACAACGTGCTCGGCCCGACGGATGACATCACCCATTTTGAATACACCAAAAAACACAACCGCGACAAAGGGCCCGCCCTCGTCGGCATTCAGGTGCAAGACCGGGCAGATTACGAGGGTTTGATCAGCCGGATGGACCAATACCGCATCAATTATCAGGCGCTGAATGACAGCAAGATGCTGTTTGATTTTTTGATCTGACCTGTTGTTATACCTCGCTGGGACCGGTTTTGTGCATTTGCCCATGCTCGCCACCATCCCCCCAGGGCTAACGCATCATGATATTTTTTATATGCAGCCCCTTACGATCACTTCGCAGGCAGGCTAAAAAAAAATTATGCGTTTGCCCTACCCCATCTTCCAAAGGCAGCAGCCACCTGTAAATGCACAAAACCTGCTGTCGTTGAGATTAAAAAACTCCCCTATCCACTAAGGGTATTTGTCCTTTTTTTTCATCTATACGGTTAGCTGCCCGTTTGTATCGGACGGGGCAACCCGGCAAATCACCCGCAAATCAACATGAACCGAATCCACTTTTTCACGGCCCTTGTTCTTTTTTCCCTGCTCCTCCCCGGCTGTACCTATATGACCCGTTATCTGGTCTGGCAGGGGTCCGATATCGGGGATTATCAGAAGTTCCCGAAACAGGAGATCCGGCGCCCCGAAAAGGCCGTACCGTTTCCTGAAAATAAGGAACGACCCTTCGCAACCCAGGTCTTGAGCAGGTGGGATAACCCCGCCCGGAATCTCGAAGAACTGCTCCGCGAGAGCGGAACCACCGCCTTTATCGTTATCCGGAACGACAGCATTTTGTATGAAAATTATTTCAACGGCTACAACCGCCAATCCGTCAACACCTCTTTTTCGGTGGCCAAATCCATCACCTCCCTGCTGATCGGCATCGCCATTGACGAGGGAGCGATCAATAGCGCCGGCGACCCGATCACCGATTACCTGCCGGAACTAAAAGAAAAAGACGCCCGGTTTGAAAAAATCACCATCGACCATTTGCTGGATATGAGATCGGGGTTAAAGTTCCGGGACAATGATATGCCCTGGGGCGACCGGGCAAGGGCCTATTACAGTCCCCGCCTGCGCAAACGGCTGATGAACCTGAAAATTGAAAACGAACCTGGTTTGAAATTTGAATACAACACCTACCACCCCCAACTGCTCGGCTTGATTCTGGAGCGAACGACCGGGATGAACCCGGCAAAATACCTGGAAGAGAAAATCTGGCTCAAACTTGGAATGGAATTTGACGCATCCTGGAGTATGGACAGTAAACGCAGCGCCATGATTAAAATGGAAAGCGGCATCAATTGCCGGGCTGTCGACCTGGCCAAAATCGGGAAGATCATCCTGGAAGAAGGCCGATACAACGGTCAACGCATCGTTTCCGAAACCTGGGTTAAAAAACTGATGGATTACAACGAAACCAATCGTTTTCCTGGCGACAAACTGGTGCACTACGAAAGCGCCTGGTGGACCCTCGAGCCCTACCAGCAATACCGCCACGCCGTGTATGCCGACGGCCACCTGGGGCAGTTCCTGTTCGTTTTTCCGGAGGAGAACGCCATTATCCTGCGCATGGGCAAAAAGATGGGAAAAGAAACGCCCGGAGTTTTTAACTGGCTGGTGGTTTCGAGCGATCTTCTCCGGCAACTCAAAGGGAATAGCGTGCAGTGAACTATCGTTGCCACTTTGGTAAATGAATGCTCACACTATATTCGCAAGGGTGGGCGTGCTGATAATCAACGTCTCACAGTTCTTAAAGTAACTTCAGGCCGCACCGGCGGTGCATTTCAATTTTCACACTTCAAACCAGCCCTAAAAAAGCCCTTTTCACTTGCCGGAATTGGCCAAAAGAAAGCCATTTACATCCAACCAGTGTATAAAAGCATCAAACCAACGATTGCTGGTTCGATTGGGGTTGCCCAGTCCGAAGCCGTGGCCGCCATTTTGATAGAGGTGAAACTCAACTGGTATGCCTGCTTTGTACCAGGAATCAATAACGCCAAACTGCCCCCTGAAAAGAAAATCATCGGTGGCTATTACGTTGAACATCGGCGGAGCGTCTTTTGGCGCCTCCACCGGACCCATACCGCCATAGATAGGGCCGATGAAGGCCAGGTCCATGGTTTTGGAGTTCAACGTACAGTGCATGGTGAGACCGGCGCCGGCAGAAAAGCCAATCATGCCTATTCTGTTTGTATCAACGCCCCACTCCCTGGCCCTTTTTACAATCATGGCATAAGCAGCCTCAGCGTCCGCCAACTGCCTGGCAAGGTCAACCTGCGGTGGGCGTGGCGGGGTTACTGCTTTGGTAGAATCGGTGGATCTAGCAGGCGGTGCGAATGCACGGTTTTTCATCCAGTCCGAGAAGTCATCAAGCGATACCGGAGTCGGATGGAGCCGGTACTTGAGCACAAAAGCGGCAATTCCCTTGGCTGCGAGCGCCTCTGCGACCTCCCAGCCTTCGTTGCCCATCGAGAGCCATCTGAATCCTCCGCCGGGCGCAACAATAATAGCGGCGCCGTTCGCCGTGCCGGGTTTCGGCAAGAAGGGGGTAAGGGTTGCCGTGGTGATATTGCGGGCCATGGGGTCGCCCCATTGCCGGAACCAGGTCTCTGAGGCGGGTTGGTCGTCAACGCCGCCTGTGCCGAGCGGGATGGCATTCGGTTCCGCCGGGGCGTTGAGCGGGTAGATTGTTCCGTCTTGTGCTACCGCGGACCCCGCACAAAGGATTGAAAAAAACAAAATGGACGTTATGGACATCGTTTTAGGTGCAGAAAACATAATGATTGGATTTTGATGAACAGACTTGCAAGTGTAGTGTTTTTTTTTTGCATTTATCTTCCGGTTGGTTTCGAATAAAAATGTAAATAGTATGTTGGAGGCGCCGTCATGGTTTGAATCGTTCAAAAGACTTCCCATTGAACCTAAATGCTCCGTTCTCGTGTGTGCCAAGCCATAAGTCGCCCTGATTGTCTTTGTAAATGTAGAACAGGGTTATGTCTTTTCCCCCGGCCTGCACCGGGTAATAGGTGGTTCTTTTTCCCTGCCCGTCCGGCAGGCGGGCATCGTATCGCCAAACACCATTGTCATAGGTAGCGATCCATAAATCATTGTTATTATCTCTGGCGATGGACATATACTCCCAGAAATTGCTGTCCGGGCTTCCATCTAAATTTCCGACACTTTTTTCCCTGCTGTAAAAAGTATGTTTTGGTGTGTTGCTTTTCCCATAAACATTATAGCGATACGCTGAATTGAACCAGAAATAACCTTCCTGATCTTCTATGATTGAACGAACACCATTGGAAGGGCCGTTATGAAGTTCCGTTACATCCTCTTCAGAAATCCAGTCAAATGATCTCCCATTGTAACGACACGCGCCCAGGGCGGCAGTGCCAAACCAAATATTTTTTTTGCTGTCTTTATAAATGGTATATATCCCATAAGGACTGGGATAGGTTGGGTGTTTTGAAGTCCAGTCTTCGCCAAGTTTGGATTGAGGGAATTGTAAACTGTGTAAGTCGCTGCCATCATACCGATAGACCTTCCCTTCAAACTGAAGGGATTTGAACCATAAGTCACCGGGTTGCAGTTTCCATTCATCACTTTCTTTAGCGTGTAATATGCTGAATTTTTGTCCATCGAATTTGACGAGTCCTTCACTCGTGTTGAAGTAGATGTTTCCCCATTTGTCTTCCTGGATATCCTCCACTCTGTTATGTGGCAAGCCACTCTTCGTGGTAAAATGAAGGATTGTTTTTCCATCATACTTATACAGTCCATCTTGCCAGCTTCCAAACCAATAATTGTTTTTTTTGTCCTGGTAAACCGTCATTAGGTTATTGCCTAATTCTTTAAGGGTATCACCCGTGGCAATAACAGAAAGTGGGTCGCTCAAAACATTGCCGGCTTCCCGGGAGATGTTTCGCCTGCTGCAGGAAGTCAGCACGGTCAGGGTGCTCAGGAGAAAAAGTAAGTTCCGATTCATTGTTTGTTTGTTTTGGGTTTGTAGTTTTGTCATTGAGGCGCCGCTTGGACGGTTGCATGGTGGACATAGCAGTGCATAGCGCTATGGACAGCTACGCTTTGTTGGGTGCAGGATTTTTGTAACTACCCAGTCCCCCAAAGCTATAAAAAATTTGACGGAATAAGATTAACTCAGCCGGCATAAAATCCAGGGCCTTATGCCAGGAATTTCCAGCCCATACGCAGGGATGAGAAAGACCCTGCCTACTGTAAACATCCGGCAGGCAGGCCCGTCTGATCAACAAGATCTGGAATAGATAAAGATACTCCAAAATTATCTCCAAAATATGATTGTTGATTTTTCAGGCCTCCGGAACTCCTCTCCGCGGGATAGGGCTTGCCTGTTTTGTTAACTTTTGGACTGGGTAATTACGTTTTGATTTATTTTGGCAATGTGTCAGAAACTCCTTCTTTCAAAACCATAGAGAGAACTAACCTTTCAAAATGATTTTGGTATAATCACAAAGATTGGCTAAACCTACTCACTAAGTCTTAGATTCTGCGTTCCCTACTAATTCTCAATTGAATTTCTAATAAATTTTGTTTCAATTCTTCATACTTTTCTTCAGCAGGTGTTAAGATATTCTCTCTAAAAAAGTTCCCAATTTCTTCCTCTTGATTGTACTCAAAAGGCCACAAAATCGACTTTTTTCCTAAATAATCCCTGAACCAAGAATATTCTTTATTTGCTGCCTTTTTTAGTACAATTGGCCTTATTGGAAGATTTTCAATTCTAGATATTGATTCTATTTCCCTTCTAACATCTCTCGAGTTTGTCAAATCGACAATGGCAAATTTTGATATCCGAGCTAAGGTCTCGACCGTAGCGATCATGTTTTTCCCTACAGGTCGGGTAAAATCAAACAAAATTGGCAGGTAATCTTCTTTTCGTAGTAGGTCTTTGATGACGTCCAACACTTTTTTTCTTTTTTCTGTAAATCGTCCAAGAATTAGAACTGACTTGGAGGTAAGGGTATCAATTACATTTCGAACTTCAGTATTTTCTAACAATAAGTAAATAAACTGTGCGACTTTGATGTTATCAACCGTTACCTCTGATTGGTTATTTCTCGTAATTACTAAGTTTTTTTGATTTACGGTATCGCCTTTAATGTCCCAGACATTTATCCCATATACTTTACAATGATTTAGGTTAGCGGCATTGATATTTGTTCCTACTAATGATGCTCCAATCAGTTCAGCATTGCTAAGGTTAGCTCCGCTTAGGTCAGCCTCCGAAAAATTGGCTAAACTTAGGTTAGCCCCGCTTAAATCGGCTCCACTCAGTCGAGCCCAACTTAAATCTGAATTAAACAGACTGGCTCTACTCAGGTTGGCTCCATCCAAGTTTAGTAAGCTCAAGTCAGAATGACTAAGATTGGCTCCACTCAAGTTGGCACCCCTTAAGTCGACACTAAACATATCGTCTGCATAGACCATGGGCTGGATACCGAAAATGTTCCCTAGACTTATGTTGATCCTTTCAAGATCCGGTCGAATATTCCTATTTTTTTCCCGCCATTTATTCCAAGCTGTTGCTCCTGATTTAAGTATCTTTAAATGTTCATCATTCATTGGATACAAGATTTGATATATTTTAAGTAAATAGCAGAGAACTTTTAGCCGTGCATACGCCGCATCCAACAATACTTCACCCTACCCGAAGCAGTTAAACGGGTGGCGGATGAACGAACATTATGGGCATCCCATCCACTCCCCTGGTCTAAGGTCCTGAAAAAACCAACTGCAAAATACGCCCTTTGCAGGGGATAAACAAGGATGGAGGCTTGAACCATAGAAAAAAATGCCATTTATCAACGATTTACAGGTGAATTGGATGTGTTCGGCAAAAAACCTCCAACCGGGATATTCCCCGGAAATATAACTGGATAATTATCAGGCTTGGAGCAAGGAATGTGCATGCGGCGGGACCCGCTGCCTCCATAGGTTCATGGAACTCCTTTGGAGAGTCCTTTGGACCGGGAGCAAGGCCGTTCCGGCTAGGAATGCATAGACCAAACCGGGGAACCGCCAAGAGCGCCGAACCGGGGAAAAAAACCTCCTCCAGGCCGGGTTCGCCACAAACCGGACAAATAGCGTCTTACGCCCACTGGACGGCGTCGTTCAACAAGGTCGTTAAAATCAAAAAGAGGTTTCTGAACGAAATTATTTAGCGGATGTTCCGGGCTTAATACTTTTGTGTCATGAATAATTAAAAACAAATTATCATGACTTTATTCGAAAATGCTCAAAAATTTTTTCACAATTGTGAATCACTTAAAGGATGGGATACTTGTAAAGAACTAGTCGCAGAAAATGCCCCGTTCCAAGGGCAATGCGAACCTTTACTTGAGATTAAAACGGTAGAGGAGTATGTAGGATGGATGCTTGGGTTCGGAACCATTGCTCCTGGTTGTACCTATGAGTTACACTCATCAAGTTTTGATGAGGCTACCAATACAGCCCTTTTTTTTGCTACCTATACGGCTACTCATACTGGAGAAGGTGGACCGGTACCTCCAACTAATAAGACAACAAATGCACACTATGTGTACTCACTTAAGATGAATGATGAGGGGAAAATAGTACGCATGACTAAAATCTGGAATGCTCCCTGGACCCTTCGTGAGTTAGGTTGGATTGAATAAGGTCCCGACAACCTTATAAATGAAAAAGCCATCTCAAATGTCCGATTTGTTAATGTATTTGTCACATTAAGCCTGTCGAAGCGCGTTGAAGCATCGAAAGGTAGACTTAAATACACAATTAGACTTTGAGATGGCTCTTTTTATTCAATAAGGTCAAAAAAGGAATTTATATAAACGATGAGTTCTTTACTTGATTTATAATGGAGTAAGATGTTTAATCCAAACATTAAACCCACCAACATTTCTACATATTCTGGTATTTTTCCAGCATCTTTAATAACCCCGATTTTGCGTGATTGGTGGAGTGCTGCACTATATGACCTCCTCATGTTTTCTAAGAAGCGATCATAAATGGGGCGTAAACTTTTCACTTCATCTTTTAGCTCCAAGGCTATATTCATGAGCATGCAGGTACATGGGGCCTCTTGAAAATTTGAGTTCGCTACCTCATGATAAACCTCGCGAATGGCTTCAACTCCTTTTTCACTATGTTCAATGAAATGGAATACAGGATCTATGGTTTCAGCCAAATAATTGTCTATACTATCCAACAAAAGCTGTTCTTTCCCCCATTGATTATACAAGAAGGAGTGACTTACACCCATCCCGTTGGCAAGGTCCTGATACGAAACAGCTCGATAACCATTTTTCCAGAAAATTGGTACGGCCTTTTTAACTAATTGCGCTTGGTCTACTTGCTTAGACATCTGGTGATTATGTTTAAATTGTCCTGAATATATTTTTCGGTTTCTTGCTGAGAAAAGATGACATACATCCCCATGCAAGTGCAATAGAACATGGTTAACTGTTCTGCTACGAGTTTCACTTCACTTTGGTTTAAGCTTGATTTTGTTCGAAACAATTGAGTGAATTTGGCCTTCAGAACATCAAGATAGGAATTAAAAAAAACTTGCATCACATCACTTCCTCTAAGTTCCAGTGCCATGGTTGAGATGTAACATCCAATTGGATGTTTATTGATCTTTGACGGTCTGAAGAAGCTGGTGTAAAATTGAAATAGTATTTTTTCTGCCGAATCTGCTTTCGACAATAACTCCCAAGGTATGTGCCGATCAATATATAGCTCAAGAGAGGCAATTAATATCCCGTCTTTATTTCCGAATTCATCATAAAGAGAATATCGGTTAACCATGGTCCTGTCAACGATTTTCTGGATACCCGTTCCATTGTATCCTTCCTTCCAAAAAAGAACGATACACTTTTCTAAAACCCTGTTTCTGTTAAATTCTTTAGGCCTCATATTTAAAGCAAACACTTAATAGTTTCCTAAGCTCGAATGATGGATGAAATTGCATACAACTATTAGCCTTGAACGCAGATTGTAAAAAAAAGCCCCTCCTTTCAAGCCCACCGGAGTCGCCCTGCCCCCTGATCCACCGTAGCGCGCCACACCACGGCTAAAAATTCGTAACTACCCAGTCCCCAAAGCTATAACAAATTGACGGAATAAGGTTAACTTGGCAGGCATAAAATCCAGCGCCTTATGCCAGGAATTTCCAGCCCATCGCCGGGATGAGAAAAATCCGTCTGATCCGCAAGATCGAGGCGCTGGAAAGGTATTGCCGGAGTCTGGAAAAGCCAACCAAGTATAAGGCTTGTTTGTTTTGTTAACTTTTGAACTGGGTAATTATGTGCTCCTTGTTCTCTCTATATTTTGCAAGTCAAATTGAATAAACGAAAATTCCGGGTCAACAAGTTCTACTTTTTGATTGTCTTCATCTTGATATTCAAAAGCTTTTTTACCATTTACCATTGTCAGCCATTTGGGATGTCTCGTCTTAATAATTTCAACGTTTTGATTTTTGCTCTTAAATGCAAAAGCAGTTGAGTCGCTATATGGCTCATTGTGAATTATGGGATCTCCAAAAATGTCGGTCAGTTGAGATAAAGAAATAGTAATGTCCCATACAATTGCATCAACTTTATTGTTGTTTTTATACACTAATTCAATTCGCTTAAACCTAGTGTCATTAGGTATTAATTTTCTTCTAGTCAAATACGGCTTGGTTTCAACATAGGCCTTATCAGTAAAGAGGTCGGTCAATTCGTCAACACTTAATGCACTGTTAATTGCTAGTTCTATACGCTTAAAATAGTCTTTGACAGACAATTTCTCGAGTTCATGTTGTTTAAGATCAAATACTGCGTTCATTTTCGTTTTTACATTGTCGCTTGGTTGACTTAATATTGGCTATAACGTTTTGCCGCTTTGCGAAGGCGGGGATTTTTAGTACTAAATTTCATTAGATGCACAAAACTTGAATTTCGCACTTCACTTTCATAGAAGCACAAAAGCCCCGCTTTTGCAAAACGGCTGTTACCACCAGTTATTCCTCTTTCGTCCTTGTCAGCCACGGTGTTATTATTAATGAAATTAGTCCTGCGGAAATTGCTGTCACAATTACGTTTCCGTATTGTTTGAAGTCAAGTCCGCTTAAAAGTCTTATTGAAATAATTGTCAAAGTTAGTCCTGCTAAAATTAACCAATATTTCCAATCTATATTTTGGTTTTCTGTCTTCTTTGTCGGCAGTTTATAAATTGTAAAAGCAATTACTAGTCCACCGAGTAAAGTCGAAGAGTGTTGCAGTATTTTTAAGATTGGAATTTGTCCGCCTAAAAAGTCAACCGAGTTTTGTAAAGCCGGAATTGTTTTAACGAAATATCCGTGGTCGTGAGTAAAACTGTCCCAAAAAATGTGAGAAGCTGCTCCAATCAAAATTGATATTGTCACTACTAACCAATTTTTTTTGAAGTGTCTGTTCCAGTCAAACTGTTTAAATATCGAAAATCTTGATTTTATAAATGTAGGTACGTTATCAAATAGGTTGTCACGAACAATGTTGTGAAAAATTAATGCAAGCAACAGTCCCAACGGTATGTCGAACCAAAAAAGTCCGTCAATTGTATGACTGTAATTGCTTTTAATTCTCATTCTTAAAAAATACTCAAAGTCAGGTGTCAAACTGCCGATTACAAGTCCAGTCAACGAAAACCATTGTCGAGGCAAAAATGTCAACGGTAAAACTATTGCTGGATGTGAAAATGTAAATGGCATTTCTTTTTTGTCTGTTCGTTTAGTCGTTTCGGTGTCGTCTTTTATAATTGGTGGTAACATCCCGCTTCCCGCACTCTTTCGCAATTCTCCCAATTGCGGGAATACGCCAATTGCGGAAATATGCCAAATCAAATATACATCTCCTGCCTCATAGAACCAAATTATCTAATCCTTTTTCACGACTATAACCCATTTAACGTTCTCGTCGCAGGCGGGGCAGCCTACCTCGCCTCCGGTCTGCCCCTCAAACATCCAGTATTTGGGCTTATACATCAATTCTCAAAACAAACTCATCCATTACATCTTCGACTTTTCCTGGGTCATTTTTTCAGATCAGGAGGTGCTCATCAGAAGAATAGGTTCCAACAGGACCGATGGTTAAAACTATACTCGATGTTCCCCCCCAAAAACAAATAAAATCCCTATCTTCCCCACTTTCATCCAACTACAACCGACCGATGATGTCCTTTTCCCTTTTTCAAACCGCCTCCCTGGGGTTGTTCATCTGTTTTATTTCGATCGAAATGCCGGCCCAAACCGCCGTCATCCCCATCGAAACCCAAAACAACGCCCTTGTGCTGGCAACGGATAATGCCAACCGGCTTTGCATCACTTATTTTGGCAAACGCCTGCAACTGGCCGCCGACTACGCCGCCATTCCGAAACAATCGCTGATGAACGACGGGAACGCGGGCATCTACAACGCGGCCTATACCTCCAGCGGCTCCACCAACCTCGTCGAACCCGCCCTGAACATCACCCACGCGGACGGCAATACTTCCACCGAACTGAAATACGTGCGCCATGAAATCCAAAAACAGGACGAGAATGTGACCATTACCAGCATCCTGCTCCGCGATGAGGTTTATCCCGTGGAAGTAACCCTTTGGTATAAAACCTACGCCAAAGAAAATGTGGTGGAACAGTGGACCGTCATCCAAAATCTTGAAAACGGAAAGATCGAACTGGAAAAATACGCTTCGGCCAACCTCTATTTTGTGGCCGATAACTACTTCCTCACCGGTTATCACGGTACCTGGGCGCAGGAGATGAAGCCCGAAACGACCCAACTGACCCACGGCATCAAAACCCTGGATTCCAAACTCGGCGCACGGGCCAACCTGTACGCCCCGCCCACCCTCCAGCTTTCTTTCGACCGGCCCGCCACCGAAAACGATGGCCGGGTTTTACTCGGTCAACTGGCCTGGTCGGGCAATTTCAGGATCGATTTTGAACTGGATTCCTACCACCACCTGCGTCTGATGGCGGGCATCAATCCTCACGCGTCGGAATACCCGCTGGCCCCCAACCAGTCGTTTACCACTCCATCCTTTATCTTTACCTTTTCAGATAAAGGCCTGGGCGAGGCCAGCCGCAACCTGCACCGCTGGGCCAAAAAATACCGGCTGATGGACGGCGCCGGTTCGCGCATGACCCTGCTCAACAACTGGGAAGCCACTTATTTTAATTTTGACGAAACCAAACTGGTGGGCTTGTTCAAGGGCGCCAAAAAACTGGGTGTGGATATGTTCCTGCTCGACGACGGCTGGTTTGGCAACAAATACCCGCGCAACGGCGACAATGCCGGCCTGGGCGACTGGCAGGAGAACGTCAAAAAATTGCCCCATGGGGTCGGGTACCTGGTGAAGGAAGCCACCGCGGCCGGCGTGAAGTTCGGCATCTGGGTGGAACCCGAAATGGTGAACCCCAAAAGCGAACTCTACGAACAACACCCCGACTGGGTGATCAGACAACCCGAGCGCCCCGAACATTATTTCCGGAACCAACTGGTACTGGACCTGGCCAACCCCGCCGTCCAGGATTTTGTATTCGGGGTGCTGGACAACCTGTTCACCAAAAACCCCGGCATCGCCTTTATCAAATGGGATTGCAACGCCGTGATCTTCAACGCCCATTCGCAGTACCTGGAAAAATCCTGGCAGCAGCAAAGCCAGTTGTACGTCGATTATGTGAAAGGGTTGTACAAAGTTCTGGACCGGATCCGGGCAAAATACCCCGACGTGGCCATGATGCTGTGTTCGGGCGGCGGCGGACGTGTCGACTACGAGGCGCTGAAATATTTCACCGAATTCTGGCTGAGCGACAATACCGACCCGCTGGAAAGGGTGTTCATCCAATGGGAAAATTCCTATTTCTACCCTGCCATTGCGCATTGTAATCATGTGACGGATTGGAGCAAGGTCTCCATGAAGTATCGCTGCGACGTGGCCATGATGGGCAAAATGGGCTTCGATATCGTAGTGGACCACCTCAGTCCGGACGACCTGAAATCGGCCCAGCAGGCCCTTTCCGATTACACCCGGATCAAGGAGGTCGTTTGGCACGGAGATCTGTACCGCCTGGTCAATCCCTGGGAACAACCGTTTGCCGCTCTGATGTTTGTCGATGAACAGAAAGGTAAAGCCGTAATGTTTAATTACCTGACCACAAACCGGTACGAGGGCCGGTACACGGTTTCACCCATCAGACTGGAAGGCCTGGACCCCCGCAAAAAATACCGGATCAAGGAGCTCAACCTGTATCCGGGCACAAGGACTGCGCTGGACGAATCGGCGGTCTATTCCGGTGATTTTCTCATGTCGGTGGGCATTAATCCGGACCTTTCACTTCGTCGTCGCAGTGTGGTGCTGGAGATAACGGTTGCTGAATGAATGCGTCGGCAGTTGGCAGTCCGTTAGTCTCCGGGAACTGAGCGAAGTCGAAGTTCAGTTGGCAGTGGGCAGTTGGCAGTTGGCAGTTCCGTCTACCGTAAGCCGTAGGCCGTAGGCCGTCCACCATCAGCCGTCCACCGTAAGCCGTAGGCCGTCCACCATCAGCCGTCCACCGCAGGCCGTGGGCCGTCCACCATCTAAATCGCTGGGTCGGCCACATACCCCATAAAGATCAGCGTATTGGTGGGGATATGCCGGAGCACCAGCACAAACGGTTTGTTGAAATAAAACGTCGGCGGCACGGAAGTAACCCCAAATCCGATGGAAGTGACGGCTGCGCCTTCTGCGCCCTTTTCATCCACATTGAGCACGGTTTTGTGTTTGATCTGGTTGATAAAAATGTTGAGCGCGGCCGTGCCCATATCCGTAAAATCGGCGTTGCGGTCGCTGAAGGCATCCTGAACGCCCAACACTTTCAGGGTATTGATCAGGTCGTTATCGTAGGCCAGCTTCAATTTCGGGAAATTGACGATCGCCCGTTCGTACTGGATGCCGTTGTACATGGCCAGCCAGGCCGTTGCATCGATCTTTTTATGCCAGGCGGCGTCCGTATTGTTTTGGCCGGGTTGGATAAAGCTGATGCTGTAGGTTGAGTCGCGGAACGGGATATCCACCAGGTTAAACTGATCGCTTTGTTTGAAGCTGAAGTTCCGGTCAGCGTTGACCAACTGAACAGGAACGGTCGAGCCGTCTGCTTTGGTAAACTCGCCGGTATAAGTCGCTTCAGGAGCAAAACCCGTGGCCCAGTCCGCTTTGAAATGCAGGGCGTTGATCAGAAAAGCCACATCGAAGTCGGTGATCTTTTCCAGAATTTTATCGATCTTCCCCTTGGTACCCTCTTTTACCCAATTGTTGATATAGGCCAGGGATGCCTCTTCGGCCCTGAAGTCGAGGTCTTTGAACCCGCAATCGTAGTCTTCTCCCAGGGTCGTCACAAACGGCGGTTTGAGCGTTATGCGGTTCGGGTCGTAAAAATAGCCGTTGGCCATCGTCAGAGTGGGGTGGCCACTCTGCAAGGTGAGCAGGGTGTTCAGGTCGCCGTGGAACTGGTTGAGGGAAGCGACCTCGCAGGTTTCACAACCCAGGAGCCGCAACATTTCCGTCAGGGTATTGCCTTTTGCGCCGTTGACGGCCATTTGCAGGGCCGTCTGGATGCTCCAGGGCGAGATGAGGACATTTTCGCCGGGTTTGGCGGTTTGTTCCTGGTTGAAGATCTTCCAGCCGAATTGTTGGTTCATTTCAGCGATCTGCTGCACGTCTTCGACGGGGATCGGATCGATGACCGGTTCGTTCACCTCCTCTTTGCAGGCGATAAACAGCAGGCCGAGGAATAACATACTGAGGGACAATATTTTTGACATGGCGCTGATCGTTTAAGTTTGAAAATATGGAATAATGACTGAGGCGTTGCAGGGTATGGGTCCGGAACGCTTCTTTTGTTAAGACGTTTTTTTTGGGGATAAGGTTGGGGATTGTTTGGATTGTTTGGATTGGCTCCGCCCGCCGTAGCTTCAGCGCAGGTGGGATTGTTGAAATTGTCCGATTTTTACTATTTCTGCCGGGTGGCGGCTGGTATTTTTGACCAAAAATGACCCTACTGCTGGCTTATTTTCTCCTATCGTCCTTCTTTTTGAACGCTGGCTTCGATGAAACCGCCCAACCCGCCTGGTCGCCCGACGGCAGGCGGATCGCATTTGCCGGAAAACGGGACGGCAATCAGGATATCTACATAGCCACCCGGAAGGGTAAACGCCTGCGCCGCCTGACCGACCACCCTGCCGCTGATTTCAACCCCCGCTGGTCGCCGGATGGGCGCTTTCTCGCCTTCACCTCCATGCGGGACGGCAAGCACGAAGTGTATATTGTCGGTGAGCATGGCGGAGCGCCTCGCCGGCTGCTTCCGGAACCACTGGGAAGTTCGGGCGCCGGCTGGTCGCCGGACGGCAGGCGGCTCGCTTTCACTTCCATGCGGGCAGGCAATGCCGAAATCTACGCTGTGCAAGCCGATGGCACGGAGTTGCAACGACTGACGGAGCACGGCGGCATGGATGGCGCCCCGGTTTGGTCGCCGGACGGCAAGCGCATCGCTTTCAACTCCAACCGCTCCGGCAATTGGGATGGCTACCTGCTCGAATTGGCAAACGGCCAACTGCGGCAGGTCACGCATGGGGCCGCGCACGAGTTCATTTTTGGCTTTTTCCCCGATGGAAATACACTGGTACTGACGACCGACGAGTTTGGGGCAGAGACCATTTTCACCGCGCCTTCCGACGGCAGCAGCTTTTCCAAAATCACCCCCGATTCCATCCGCCACGCCAACCCGCATGTGTCGCCCGACGGCAAATGGATTGCCTGCGAGCGGCACGAAAACCAAAAACCGCAGGTGGTGCTGATTGATATGAAGACCACTGTCCAAAATGTACTATTTTCCCCTACCCGCTTCCCCTAATTTTGCCCAAAAAATCACCCTGATGAAAAAGTATACCTGCCTGGCGCTGCTGGCGCTGGCAAGCCTGCGGCCGGCAGCCCAGCAATTCGAATCGCCCGCCCCATCGCCCGATGGCAAAACAATCGCCTTCGTTTCCGACCGGGATGGCAACAACGACCTCTTCACCGCCAATGCCGACGGCACAGGCATCCGCAAAATAGCAGGGCTGCCCGGTTACGACACGCACCCCCGCTGGTCGCCGGACGGCACAAAAATCCTGTTCAATTCCTTTCCCGATGCCGCCGAAAAACCGCACGACGTGTTCACGGTGAACGCCGACGGCACGGGTTTGACGAACCTCACACAGGGCAAATACCACGACGGGCAAGCTGACGATTGGTCGCCCGATGGCCAGCGGGTGTTGTTTTCATCCGGAAAATACCCCGGCATCCAACTGTTTTCCATGAAGGTGGACGGCAGCGACGTGCGACCGTTGACCAATGATGCGGAAAAGATATTTTCCTACGCTTCTTTCGATCCTTCCGGCAAGAAAATCGCCCTCGCCGTTTTTACTGAAAAACCGGGCAAGGGAATCTATACCCTGAACCCGGATGGTTCCGGCCTGCGCCTCATCCGACCCGGCGGCGATGCGCCCGCATGGTCGCCCGACGGCAAAAAAATCGCCTTTCAGGAAAAAAGAAACGGTAAGTATTGGCTGATGGAAATGAACCCGGACGGCAGCGACGTACGACCGCTCGGCGGCTGGGAAAACGAAGGGGAAACGCCTGCTTTCGTCAAAAACGGGGCGCAGGTTTTTTATCAAAAGAAAAACGAGGCGGGGCAAATGGAAATTCACCTGCTCGACCTGGCGACGGGGCGCCCGGAGCGCATTTTGCCGGGGGGAACCGAAGCGTTCTCCCCTGCCGACGCCATTTGCCGCCACATCGAAACGCTTGCCTCCGATGAGTTTGAGGGCAGAAAACCCGGTACGCCCGGCGAGGAAAAAACCATCCGGTACATAGAAGAGCAGTTCCGGCAAATCGGCTTGCAGCCCGGCAATAGCGGCAGCTTTTTCCAAAAAATTGCGCTGGCAGAGTTTTCAGTCATCCCTCCCGGGCGCCTCACGCTGGAGGGTAAAAAAGAAAGCCTCGACTGGCAATTGAAGCAGGATTTCCTGCTCGGTTCGAGGCGGGCGACGGAAACCATCCATACTGGCGGCGGGTTCGTGTTCGCAGGTTTTGGCATTCACGCGCCCGAACTCGGCTGGAGCGACTACGACGGCGCGGACGTGCGGGGCAAAATCGTGGTGCTGTTGAGCGGCTCACCCGATGAGTACACAACCGACAGCACCCTGTGGAAGGGAGACCCCGCCGCCAACGTATACGAGCAGGGATTTTATAAAAGAAACGAAGCGGCGGCGCGCGGCGCGGCAGGCATTTTTGTCATTTACAAACAACCGCCGCACGGCTTTTGGACTTGGGAATCCCTTGGCAACAGCTACGGCAGGGGTGATATCTTCCTCAAAAAAAATGCGGACGAAACACAACTCGACTTTGCCGGGGTGCTTACAAAGGAAGCCGCCGCCGAACTTTTCCACCTGGCGGGCCTGGCTGGCTACGATTTTCAAAAAGAAGCGCTGAAACCTGATTTTCAGGCAGTTCCTTTGCCTGTCAGCACAAAGTTTTCCTTCTCCAACACCTGGAAAGACCTGCCCACCCACAATGTAGTCGGCTTGTTGCCCGGCGCCGACCTTGCCCACGAAGCCATCCTTTACACCGCCCATTGGGACCATGTCGGCATGGGGGCGCAGGCGGAGGATGGCAGGGACGTCATTTTTAACGGAGCCGTGGACAACGCCTCCGGTACAGCGGCGCTCATCGAGATTGCAAGGGCCTACAAATCGCTGCCGGAGCCGCCCCGGCGCTCCATCCTTTTCGTGGCGACCACGGCGGAGGAAACAGGGTTGCTCGGCGCGGTTGCCTACGCCGCACAGCCTGTTTTCCCGTTGGGAAAAACAGCAGCCGCGTTCAACCTGGACGCCCATTATCCCTTCGGCAATACCAGGTACGTGGCGGGCGTGGTCTATGGGCGCTCCGAACTCGACGGCTACCTCGCAGAAGCCGCCCGGCAACAGGGGCGCACCCTCATCCCCAATACCGAGGACAATATCCGCAACAATATTTTCTTCCGCTCCGACCATTTCCCGCTGGTGGAAGCAGGCATCCCGGCGGAGTTTGCCGTCGGCGCCATCGGGCGCGACAGCGCGGCCTGGGTGGAAAAAGTGATGGCGTACATGGGCAAGTACCATCAGGTGACGGACGAGTACGATGACAGCTTCGATTGCAGCGGTATCTGGCAAGACGCCGAACTGGTGTTTCTGGCAGGCAAAATGTTGAGCCAAACCACCCACTTCCCCGCGTGGGACAGCGGGCAGCCATTCCAGCGCATCCGTCTCAAAAATCGCTATCAATCAAATTTTTATGAGGATGTAACCGCGACGCACCTGCCCGCCATGTCGCTCCAGGGGCGCAGTATGGACGCCAAGCCCGCCGACCTCGATGGCGACGGCGACCTCGACATCGTGGTGGCCAACGAGCATGCCTTTAACATCATTTTAATAAATGACGGCAAGGGAAAATTCAGCGACGAAACCACAAAACGCCTGCCGCTCAATCGCCGCGATTCGGAAGACATTGCCATCGCCGACTTCGACGGGGATGGCGATCCCGACCTCGTTTTCGTGAGCGAGGACGACCAGATCCACGAATTTTACGAAAACGACGGCAAGGGCTTTTTCAAAGACGTTTCATTCAAATTGCCCATTACCTGCACCTCGAATGCGGTAGAGGCAATTGACCTGAACGGGGACGGCTCGCCCGACCTGATCATCGGCAGCGCCCCCAACCGCCAGGGCAGAGGCGGTCAGGATATTTGCCTCATCAACGACGGGAAGGGCGCCTGGCGCAACGAAACGGCGCAGCGCCTGCCCGTCAGCGCCCGTGTCACGCAGGACATTGACCTCGGTGACGTGGACGGCGATGGCGACTTCGACATGATTGTGGGCAACGAAGACGACAACGAACTGCTGCTCAACAATGGCAAGGGTTTTTTCACAAACGAAACCGCCGCACGGCTGCCCGTCGAACCGGGAAAATGGGAAACCCGCGAGGTGGATCTCGGCGACGTGGACGGCGACGGCGACCTCGATTTGTTTCTCGCCAATGTGAATTTCCGGCAGGACAAGGACAGCCAGAACCGCTTGTTCATCAACGACGGCAAGGGGTTTTTCAAGGATGAAACCGCTACCCGGCTGCCCCAGGAAAAAATGCACACCGTGGACGGCGACTTCTATGACCTCGACCGGGACGGCGACCTCGACCTGCTGACAGGTAATAGCTTTGGCAACAGCTACGAAGCCTCTTTCAACGACGGCAAAGGCTTTTACAAGAAGGCGACCGAACAGGTCATCCCCGCCAGTGTCCGCGGCGACGGCATTGACATAGAAATGGCGGACTTCAACAACGACGGCTTGCCGGACCTTTACTTATGCAATTTTTCGGGGAACGATTTTTTACTTTTCGGAAAAAAATGAGCCTCTGAACCCGCGACACACAAAGTGGATTTATTGTAATGGAAAATAGAACAAACCCTGAACGGTGGATAGATTGAGCCTTAATCAACCTCCCCCGACCGGACCCGGAACAACCTGCATTCTGCCCCCAGCCCCTCCACCAGGGTTGCCACCCGGTTTTCATCGGTGTCCGTGATGAATAACTGGCCGAATCCGCCGCCCAGCAGATAGGTCAGGAGGTGTTTGATGCGGTCCTGGTCCAGTTTGGCGAAGATATCGTCGAGTAGCAGGATCGGAGGCGTGCTTTTTTTGCCTTTGAGAAAAATAAACTGGGCAAATTTGAGGGCCAGCACAAAGGTTTTGGTCTGGCCCTGGGAGCCGAACAGTTTGAGGGGGCGCTCGTCCATATTGAATACGATGTCGTCGCGATGGATCCCGGCGCCGGTCCGGGTGAGGAAGAGGTCCTTGTCGCGGGATCTGGCCAGGAGGTTTTCGAGGGGGTCCTTGTCCAGTTGCGACTGATAGGAACAACTGACCGTTTCCGTGGCGGAGGCGATGGTTTGGTAAACGCCGGCCATTTCGCGGGAAAATTCTTCGACGAAGGCTTTGCGGGCTTTATAGATTCCGGCAGCCGGCAGCAGGAGTTGCCGGTCGTAGATATCGAGCAGGTTATGGTCCGTTTTTTTGGTTTCGGCCATTTGTTTCAGGGCCGCGTTGCGCTGCTGGAGGGTCTGGTTGTACAGGATCAGGTATTTGAGGTAATCGCCGTCGAGTTGCGACAGGGTATTGTCGAGGAAACGGCGGCGGCTTTCACTTCCTTCGCTGACGATCGCGGCGTCGTCGGGTGCGGCCATGACGATGGGCAACAGGCCGACATGTTCGGAGATCCTGCCGTATGCCACATCGTTCCGTTCGAGCTCCTTTTTTTTGCGGGGCTGGACCTTGGCGACGATCTTCTCCATGCGGCCCAACCGGTTGAAATGGCCTTCCAGCCGGAAAAAATCTTCACCGTGCAGAACCAGGTGCTGGTCGCTGCCGTTAAAATAACTTTTTCCCATGCACAGGTAATAGACCGCATCCAGCAGGTTGGTCTTGCCCATGCCGTTATTGCCTGTAAAACAATTAATTCGGTGGTGGAAGGCCAGATCTGCCTGGCGGTAATTTTTAAAATTTGTCAGTTTGATGCGATCCAAAAACAAGATCCGGTTGTTTTAATGGCCAAAAGTAGCGCCTTTTCCATTGGAAAAAAAATCGTACCTTTGCATTCGTAAAGGACTTAATGAAGCATCAACTCACAATCGTTTAACATGGTAGCGACCAATAATAAAAAAGCAGCCGCTAAAAAGAAAACTTCCGAGCCCGTTTACACCAAGGAAATGTACCTGTACTGGTACGAACTGATGTTGCGCATCCGGCGTTTCGAAGAAAGAGCGCTGATGATGTACGGACAACAAAAAATTCGTGGTTTCTGCCATGTTTATATTGGTCAGGAGGCTGTAGCGGCCGGCATAGAATCGGCCATCCGGCGCGAAGATGCCATCGTAACGGCTTACCGCCAGCACGGCACAGCCCTGGGCCGCGGGCTTTCGCCCAACGCCTGCATGGCCGAATTGTTTGGCAAGGTGACCGGCGCGGTCAAAGGCAAAGGCGGTTCGATGCACTTTTTCTCGGCCGAACACCGCTATTTCGGCGGTAACGGCATCGTCGGCGCGCAAATTCCCATCGGCACAGGTATTGCATTCGCTGAAAAATATAAAGGTACGGACAATCTTTGCGTCACCCTGTTCGGCGACGGCGCCGCCCGCCAGGGCGCCCTGCACGAATCCTTCAATATGGCTATGCTCTGGAAACTCCCGGTGATCTATATCGTTGAGAACAACGGATATGCTATGGGGACTTCCATCCACCGCACCAGCAACGTTACGGATCTTTCCAAACTGGGTCTTTCGTACGATATGCCTTCCGAAACGGTTGACGGAATGAGCCCTGAAGCCGTCCATGAGGCCATCACCCGGGCTGCAGCGCATATCAGAGCCGGCAACGGGCCGTATTTTCTCGAAATCCGCACTTACCGTTATAAAGGCCACTCGGTTTCCGACCCGGCCAAATACCGCTCCAAAGAAGAAGTGAACGAATACATGGACCGCGACCCGATCAAAACGACGGAATCCCGGATCCTCTCCGAAGGTATTGCCACAGAGGAAGAAATCAAGGCGATCAAGGACAAGATCAAGGCCGAGATCGACGAAGCCGTCCAGTTTGCGGAGGATTCTCCGTTCCCCGATCCGGAGGCGCTTTGGGAGGACAATTATACCCAACCGGATTATCCGTTTATTAGGGATTGATTGGATTGGTTGGATTGATTCGATTGATTCGCCACGCCGCAGCGTGGTCCCCGCCTGGGCCTTAGACCGGGCGGGGGTTGGATTGGCGGCTGCAGTGTTGGTCCGTACTCCCCAACGGGTAACCTGTGACTACGCTGTTATGCAACCTTTTGAATTTAAAATTTAGTCTTTTACATTTTGAATTGAATTTCCTATCTTTGCCCCGCTTTTTTCGGACCGAACCGGAATTACACAACAATTATCAGTTTTATGGCAAGGAGAATCAAGGAAAACAAAGCAACGCAGGAACGTTTGGTGGATGCTGTCGAAATAACCGGCCTCGGCCCGGGATTTTTTGAACGTTACCAGAAATACATTATGTACGCAGGCGTCGCACTGGTGGTCCTGGTCGGTATTTACCTCTTATACCGGAACATCTATCTGGGCCCCCGTCAGCAGGAGGCTATCGAACAAATGGCGCGCGCACAGGCTCAGTTTGAACAAGACAGTTTCGCGCTTGCGCTGGCCAACCCCGGCGGCGGATTCAGCGGATTCCTGGATATCATCGACCAGTATAAAGGTACCGAAGCCGCCAATGCTGCGCTTTATTACGCCGGCATTTCCTACCTCAATCTCGGCAAATTTGACGCCGCGATCGACTTCCTGAAAGACTTCAAACCGGTCGGCGAACTCACCCCGGCCATGCGGGCAGGCGCCCTCGGCGATGCATATTCCGAACTCAACGATATGGATTCAGCCTTGAAATATTACAAGGATGCGTCCAAGGCCGCCGGCAAAAACGACCTGATCGCCGCCTATTACCTCAAAAAACTGGGCATGCTCAACGAAAAACTCGGCAATGCCGATGAAGCGCTGGCAGCCTACGAGCGGATCAAAAAAGAATTCCCGCTTTCTCCCCAGGCCGCCGATATTGACAAATATCTTTACCGGCTGGGATATCAGAAATAACCTGAGGATTTGAAGATTTGAGGATTCGAGGATTCGAAACGGAGGCCGTCGTATCCTCAAATCCTCGCATCCTCAAATCCTCAAAACATGGCCACCTCCCTCAAAAATCTATCCGATTACAACCCTGCCGACATGCCCTCAGCCGGGGAGATGTCATTTGCCATCGTCGTATCGGACTGGAACCCGGAAATCACCCACGCCCTTTACCAGGGCTGCCTCGCTACCCTGCTGGCGCACGGCGCCAAAGAAGACAAGATCCATACCATTCAGGTGCCGGGGTCTTTTGAATTGCCTTATGGCGCCAGGTTGGCCATTGGTCACCACAACCCGGACGCAGTCATTTGCCTGGGTTGTGTCATCAAAGGGGAGACCAAACACGACGAGTACATCAGCATGGCCGTGGCCGGCGGACTGACCAACCTCAGCATGGCCTCCAACCGGCCGGTGATCTTTGGGGTGCTCACCCCCAACAATATGGAACAAGCCCGCGACCGGGCAGGCGGACAACACGGAAACAAGGGGGTTGAAGCAGCCTTTACGGCCATCCGCATGTGCGCCTTGCGCAAGCAATTGGGCAACCAGAAGCAGAAGATTGGATTTTGAGAATTCTGTTGATTTGTTTATTCGTTTATTTGTTGATTTGTTTATTTGATGACCAACCTCAAATCAACGAATCAACAAATCAACAAATCAACAACTTTTCCGTCTTATGAAACTGCATTTCATAGAAACCGGTTTTTTAAAACTCGACGGCGGCGCCATGTTCGGCATCGTCCCCAAACGCCTTTGGTCCAAACTCAACCCGGCCGACGAGAACAACCTCTGCACCTGGGCCATGCGCTGCCTGCTCCTGGATGCCGGCGATCGAAAAATCCTCGTGGATACCGGAATGGGCCATAAACAAGACGCCAAATTCCGCAGCATTTTTGAACCGCACGGCGATGATTCCCTGTTGGGCTCCCTTGAAAAGATCGGACTTCACCCCGGAGATATCACCGATGTGTTGCTCACCCACCTGCATTTCGACCATGTGGGCGGGGCCGTTGTCCGAACCGAAGGCGGCGAACTGAAACCCGCTTTCCCCAATGCGATTTACTGGTCGAACCGCATACATTACAACTGGGCAATGAACCCCAATGAACGGGAGGCGGCTTCTTTCCTCAAGGAAAATTTTGTGCCGCTGGCAGAAGCCGGCTGCCTGCAATTCATCGAACCGGCAGCATCCGAAGAAGATGTGGAATGGCTGCCCGGCATCCGGCTGCGGTTTGTTTACGGCCATACGGAAGCCATGATGCTCCCTATCGTGGAGGCCGAAGGCAAAACCTTTGTCTATTGCGCCGACCTGATGCCGTCTTCCTTCCACATCGGGGTTCCTTATATTATGGCCTACGACCTGCGACCACTGGAAACCCTGAAAGAAAAAAAACGGGTCCTGGAAGATGCCGTCCGGGAAGGTCATTACCTCGTGTTTGAACACGACCCTGCAACGGCTTGCGCACAGGTGCAGGAGGATGAACGGGGGCGGATTGTGGTTAAACAGTCGTAAGTGGTTAGTCGTAAGTCGACTTTCGTTTAGCGGCAAGCATCCACCACGTTGCGACGTGGCCAGCATCTGATATCCAGCCTGCCCACTTTGCGGCGGGTAAATATCTGCTATCTGATATCCATACTATACGCCAACCCCTCTTCCAATCCTCTTAATTCAGCCAACCCGCGCAGCCTGCCGATGGCGGAATACCCCGGGTAGGTCTTTTTGTTCAGGTCGTCGAGCATCTGGTGGCCGTGGTCCGGACGCATTGGAATGGAGACTCCCGTCCGGTTCATCAGGAGCAGCACTTCTTTCACGATTTCGGCCATATCCGTATCGCCCGCGAGGTGGTCGGCTTCAAAAAAATTGCCTTCCGCGTCGCGTTTGGTGTTGCGCAGGTGAAGAAAGTGAATATGGTCGCCAAAACGGCGGATCATGGCCGGCAGGTCGTTATCCGCCCGCGCGCCGAAAGAACCCGTGCAAAAACAGAGGCCGTTGGCGGGAGACGGCGCTGCCAGGAGCAATTCGCGGGCGTCATTTCCGGTACAGACCACACGGGGCAAACCCAACACGGAAAACGGCGGATCGTCCGGGTGGATAGCCATTTTCAGGCCGCATGATTCAGCGACCGGTACGATTTCGCGCAGGAAATGGAAGAGATGTTCTTTGAGTTTTGCCGCGTCAATATGCTCGTAGGTTTTTAAAGCGGCGAGCACCTGTTCAGCGGTGAAGGCCTCGTCGCTCCCCGGGAGCCCCAGCATGATGTTGGTGAAGAGCAGTTTGCGTTCGGCTTCGTCCATCCCTTCAAACCGGGCTTTTGCCCTGGAAATTTCTTCTTCTGAATAATCCTTTTCCGCCCCGGGCCGCTTCAGCAAAAACAGGTCGAAAGCAACAAAAGCCGATTTTTCGAACCGCAGGGCCTTGCTGCCGTCGGGCAGGGTATAAGCAGGGTTGGTGCGCAGCCAGTCGAGAATGGGCATAAAGTTGTACGTCACCACTTTCAGGCCGCAGGCCGCTACATTGCGCAGGCTGGTTTTATAATTTTCGATATAGGTCTCCCAGTTGCCGGTTTGTTTTTTGATGTCTTCGTGCACGGGCAGGCTCTCGATCACTGTCCAGGTCATGCCGGCAGCCTCGATCAGGGCTTTTCGCTTTTCGATCTCTTCCATCGTCCATACTTCGCCGTAGGGAATATGGTGCAAAGCCGTTACCACGCCCGCGGCGCCGGCCTGGCGGATATCGCTGAGGCTGACCGCATCGTGGGGGCCGAACCAGCGCATGGTTTGGTGCATTTTTATCATAGAATTGAGTATTTGAGAAATGGAGGAATCGAGGAATCGAGGATTTGAAAATCAGTTCCTCAATTCTTCAGTTCCTCAAATACTCCATTCCCCAGTTATTCCTATTAAAACCCTATAGAATTCCCGCCATCCACCTTCAACACCTCGCCGGTAATAAACCCAGCCTCGTCCGATGCCAGGAACCAGGCGGCGTTGGCAATATCCTCAGGGCTGCCCATTTTACCCATCGGCGTACGGCCCAGCACCTTGTTTTTCCGTTCCGGATCCCCTTCAAAGGCACGGGCCGTCATGGGCGTTATGATATAACCCGGGGCGATGGAATTGACGCGGATGCCCATCGGCGACAAGTCGACAGCCATCGACCGGGTCATGCCTTCCAGGGCCGTTTTAGAAGCTGAGTAAGCCACAATTTTGGGGATTCCGTAATGGGCCGCCATCGAACTGATGTGGATAATGCAGCCTTTTTGTTGCGGGATCATGACTTTGACCACTTCGCGCGACAAGACAAAAACCGAGGTGAGGTTGGTGGTGAGCACCTTTTGAAAATCCTCATCGGTCACCTCTGTAAAAGGCTTTTTCATATTGATGCCGGCGTTGTTCACCAACACGTCGATCCGCCCGTGTTCTGCCGTTAATTTTTGAACAAAAGCGGGGATTTGATGCAGGTCGGCCATATCCAGCTGGACCGGCCGGCAATGGGTTCCCAACCCTTGGGCAGCTTGTTCCAATTTTTCCGGGTTGCGGCCGGTGATGTAAACCAGCATTCCTTTTTCCACAAATTTTTTGGCAATACCCTGGCCGATACCAGAACCGCCGCCCGTTACGATTGCTATGCTTTGTCCGGACATTTTGGTGAATATGTATTGTTTATAATTCTTGGAACGGGTCAGCGTGCCCGGCATGGTCGATTCACCCTCTCTCACCCTCTCTCACCTCTCTCACCTCTCTCACACCTCTCACCTCTCTCACACCTCTCACCCAACTACCACCTCGGTCGAATCCCCGGCGCGTAAGGATAGGATAATTCCTTATAATATTCCAGCGAATGAGCCGGTTTTTTCACACCTTCCGGTATGGTCAGCCCTGAAATTGACTGGAAATAGGCCAGGCAGGCATCCCGCCACCATCCGGCTTCTTTTTCCTGGATGCCGAGGAGCATGTCCACCTGGTTAAAACGTTCTTCGTCTATTTTTCCTTTCAGGGAGCGCCAGGAATCCCTCGTCCGCCCTGCTTCTTCCACACCCCGCTGGTAATGCAAACAGAGTTCTTCCCACAGGGTTTTGCCGGATTTCAGGGGTTCCAGCCATTTTACCCGGTGAAACCACAAAAGGAATTTTGGCGGGCATTTTTCCCGGTCGGCAAAAACATCCCGGACAGCCGGAAAATACTGACCCACGGCGTCGCTCCCGGAAAAAGTGCGGTCAAACCCGATCCCTTCCCGGTCGGCTTTGTGGTAATAGACGGAATTCCAGTCGGGACGGGGCATCCGGTCCACCCAGGGTCCGGGTCCAAAATGGTGCCCGGCGCCCATGATATGGTGCAGACCGAGCGGGGTCATGTAGTTGACACAAGTTTCGTGGGAAGCCAGCATGATGGATTTTACAGGTTCAAGCAATGCCGGGTCGGAAGAAAAGGTCATGCGGATCCATTCATCGGCGATTTCGGCGGAACCCAGGTCCGTGTCCCAGGCCAGCCGCCCGTAGGCGTACCAGTTGGCCTGGCCAAACAGGTGGCCCGTCCAGTTGCGGTCGTTGCCGATATTGGAGACGCCGGCCATACCGGTCAGGGCATGTCCATCCACCTTACCCCCGATGATGTTGGCAACGGTTGATCCGGGGCCTTTGGCGTGGGTGTCTGCATCCAGGACTTCCTCCCACATCGGGGCCAGGAACACCAGGTGGTTGGCTTGCCCCAGGTACTCCTGCGTCACCTGGAGTTCCATCATGAGCGGCGTTTGGGGCATAGCGCCAAAGAGCGGGTGGAACGGTTCTCTGGGTTGAAAATCGACCGGGCCGTTTTTGACCTGCACCATAACATTGCCCCGAAAACGGCCATCCAAAGGAACAAATTCGTCATAAGCCTGTTTTGAGCGGTCAACCGGGATCTCATCGCTGTAGACGAAAGCGCGCCACATAAGGATGCCTCCGTGGGGTTGCAGCGCGTCGGCCAGCATATTGGCGCCGTCGGCATGCGACCTTCCAAAACTTTGCGGCCCCGGCTGCCCTTCCGAATTGGCTTTTACGAGGAACCCGCCAAAATCCGGGATCAGTCTATAAATTTCATTCACCTTTTGGTTCCACCACTGCTGTACGGCGGGTTCCAGCGGGTCGGCGGTTTTCAGGCCGCCCAGTTCCATGGGTGCATTAAACCGCGCAGTGAGGTAAACTTTGATGCCGAAGGGCCGGAATACGTCCGCGAGGGCTTTGACCTTTTCCAGGTAATCCGGCCGCAGGACGAGCGAATTGGCATTGACATTGGTCAGCGCGGCGCCGTTGATCCCGATGGAAGCGTTGGCGCGGGCATATTCGGTATAACGAGCGTCAATATAATCCGGGAGGCGATGCCAGTCCCAGATCGAAAAACCCGCATACCCGCGTTCTACGGTCCGGTCGAGGTTGTCCCAATGGTTGAGCAGGCGAAGTTTCAGTTGGGGGGCGTTTTCAATCGAAAGGTTGGAGATATCCTCCCGGGTCTGGAGCAGCCGAAGGAAGTGAAAAACGCCGTACAAAACGCCGATATCCCGTTGTGCTGCAATCACCGTGACCGTTTTATTCTCCAGGACGGCGGTCATCAGAATGAACCCTTCATCGCCCAGTTTTTTCAACTTGTTTTCCAGCCCCAAACGGCGGATAACGGCCGAGGTCGCGGGCGTTCCGGCAATCAATATGCCCGCCTTCAACCCGGAACCTGCCACCGGGACCGGGCCGCGCAGTAAACCTTTCAGGCCTTCCGACAGTTCTCTCCCGGCCGCTTCAAGGGTTGGCGAGACGCCGTCCACGCGCCATGAACGGATGCTTTTTTTGTAGGTTTTCAGTAATTGCGGATCGTCTATCGGATCATATCGAAGCCAAAGGCGGCTTCCGTCTTCCGCCGATGCGGCAAACACGAGCAAACAGCAGGCCAGCAGGGCCGGGAGATATTTTTTCATAACATGCGTCATCGTCCATTGGGAAAACTGAACCCCGGGTCATTGCCCGGAACAGGCCAAAATAAGCCGGATCGATGCGAAACTAGTGAAAATATGTTCAACTCAATCGATTGCATAAATTGTTTTTTATTGTTTAAAGCATGTGTCCGCCCTCCTGCCTTAAATTCAAATGAATGCGTGACAAAATCAGGGAACTTCAGGTTACGTTTACGAAAACCTTCGAGGTTTCGTAAACGTACGATCAACCGGAGGACAAACAAACTACCTCCATATTGTCACGCACTCAATTCAAATGATACTTATAGTCCGTAGACTTATTTACAACATTCTACGAATTTTGCATCTTCAACAGATTTTGCATAATGAAAAACTCCTACTCCCTTGAAGATAAGATGTTTTTAGAAAAAATTGGTACCCGTATTAAAGAATTGAGATCTGAATATCATTTCTCTCAAGAAAAACTAGCTTTTGCATGTGGATTAGATAGAACTTATATTGGATCGATTGAAAGAGGCGAAAGAAATGTATCCATTATTAATCTTAATAAAATTGCAAATTCAATAGGCATTTCACTTTCTGAATTATTAAATTTTTAACAATGGACAGTAATTTTAAAATTCCCCCAAAATCTCCCAAACATATAAGCGATCCAAATACTCTTACTTGTATTTTTTTTAAATTAATTGGCCAATCTTTTTATTTATCTGGGAAGACAAGAACTGATGGTTCGAAAATTCGGAAACTAATCGCAAAAACGTTGGATGAAAACTCCTTTTCGGAATTCCCTTCTGAACCAGAATACGAGATCGTACCTCCGCGAAGAAAAGGAATTCCAAGAATAGTTAGAGAATTTATTGATACCTATATAGTCACCACTGGAAGCACTTATAACCTTCAGGTGTGGAATAGGATTCCGGCAAGCAATACTCTTTTAATTAAATACCAATCAGGAGAAAGCCTCCATTGCGATGATGTAAGATTTGTCTTTGTAAGAATCGACCCCTCAGATTTTATAATTGCATCAATCATAATTCTCACTCCTAAATACATTGAAGAAAAATTTGGTAAATTCGGAAAACCTACTATCAAACAGCAATTACTCATTTCTTCAAAAGTGAGAAATACAATTTTCAATAGTGACGATAAAATTATTTTTTTTCCCGATTCTAAAAAACTTTCGTATTATATTACCAATGATTTTAAGCCTCCAAAATCAGGAATGGCATCGGAGCCAGATTTGAAAGAATTGTATTCTATTTCATTGCTCAAAAAACTTGTCGCAGAAAAACTAATAGGAAAAAAACTGAATTCGGGACCAACAAAAAACAGAGGCCAAGCATTAGAGCGTATAGTTATTGAATTGCTTGGATATCAACTTCAAACAAATGACATCCTTGCTGGAGG
>CAZLEF010000081.1:0-33217 GCA_964558465.1 uncultured Lewinella sp.
AGTCCTACAGGGACCACATGATTTTTTGTAGAAATTCAGTATGAAACAAGATAAGCCATTGGTTTTCAATACCAATGGCTTTTTTTATTTACATTTGTTATTTTTATTTTGAAAAACTTATTGTTTTGTTTTGCCTCTTTTTGCCTATATTTGAATGTTTATTTCTTTCCGATTTCTAACCAAACTAACCATTTCTGACATGACCATACGTGCTATCCTTTGGACCTACAAATCACGCCAGGACGGGCAATGCAACGTCAAGATCTACGTGCATACGGAAGGCGGCCAAAAGAAGTATTTCAAAACGGATATCCACCTCGATCCGCAGGACTGGGATGAAAAAAAAGGTCAGGTAAAAAAGACCCATCCGCTGTTTCAAATCCTAAACAGTAAAATTCAGAAGGAACTGGCCGATCATACCCGGCATTTCCATACCGGCGGCACGTTTAAGGGTCGCAACAATTCCCTGACTGTATTGATCCGGCAGTACATCGGGGAGGTAGAGAATAATATCCATGATATTCGGATCTCAACAACCAAGAATTATCAACACACCCTGAAACGCCTGCTGGAATTCGCCAAAACCAGAGGCAAGGCCGATATTCTTTTTGATGATATCGACCTGGATTTTTACTACGAGTTCTCCAATTACCTGAATCAGAATGGTTGCAGCCAGCCAGGCGCCTCCAAACATATCAAGATTGTAAAGAAATTTATGAACGAGGGCCTTATAAGGGGTATTCACAACAACACCCAACATAAAAACCCGTCGTTCAAAGTACATAGAGATGCGCCCTCCAACAAAATCTTCCTGACTGAAGAAGAAATTGAAAAACTGGTAAACCTCAATTTAAGCGGGCACCCTCCGTTAGACCGCGAACGCGACCGGTTCCTGATCTCTTATTGGTTTTTGATGCGACACAGCGACAGCGTGAAAATCCGGGAAACAAACTTCTTTCAACGGGACGGAAGGCATTATTACCGGAGCATGGCACAAAAAAACGACCGAGAACTGGTGCTACCCGTCAAACCGGCTGCCTGGGCAGTACTGCAAAAGCGGAATTTTAGCCTTTCCGGCGACACGAACCAGGAGGCCAACCGGAAAGTGAAAACCATTGCCGCAATGGCCGGCATCGACGAAATGGTATCAGAAGGAAAAAAGACGGGCCCAAAATGGAGCTTTGTCACCACCCACACGGCCCGGCGGAGCGCCGCCACAAATCTATACCTCCAGGGCGTCAGCCTGAAAATGATCGCTGACCTGGGCGGATGGGGCGATGAGGGTACCCTACGGGTTTATCTCCGGGCCAGCGGGCTGGATACGGCTTTGGTGGCTAAGGATTTGGGGTTTTTTAGGTGATGTGCGAGCATTGATTCATAATGTACTATAAACACTTAGTCCATTTGAAGTTTTCGCATAGGAAGGAAACTGCCTCACTCTCCGATAAATTATCCTCCTCAATTTCCATAGGAGAGCTTACATTAGCCGCTGGACTAGCATGGATTCTATATTTCAAATTATCATCTGTGGATAAATGAACATTGTATTCTAGTCCATTGTCCTTGTGTTCCACATTGTTATGGCACGAAAGTCCATCACATGTAATACATTCTGAATTTTGCTGAAAAGATATCCCTAATTCTTTAAAGGTTTTCATGCTCGAAAGTGTTGAAATTTAAACAAAAAGGTTGTTGGGCTTAATTTATCCACAAAATGTGGAAAACTTTTGTCGTTTTCAAATCGTGCTTTTTTATATTTTTGCACAAAATAAAAAGCCCTAGCAAAAAGTTGCTAAGGCGATTTTTTATCTTTTTTGAAAAAGGTGGGAGCTAGTGTCCGAGTGGCTTAGGTATGGGGGTCGCATCCCCATTACGTCGGTTCGATTCCGTCCTAGCTCTCTCTCTTTTTCTTAACCATCTAAATAGTAATATGGATATTACTACCTAAGATAGTACAAATCTACTACAGTTTTTTAATATACGCAATGGTAGATAATTTAAATTTTTAAAGAAAGTGAATAATAATCACTAAAAACATTAACAAATCACTTCAACACCCGATTAGCCAACCCAATCCCCGCCGCAGTACCCACGGCAATGATCGCGATAAAAACAAGGATGGTCAGGAGGCCTGCGCCGGTAAATTTTACTTTAGTCTCGTCCATGATGATGTTATTTTAGTCCCAATAAATTAAAGATTCTCGCTCGTTTGACCGTTCGGGCCAGGACAGTAGGCTTTGCGCCTTTGGCGATGTCCACGCCGACCAGGTCGTACCTGCCGGGCTTCTGGGCCCATCGCAGGAGGTTGTTGAATGTGGGGGCAAGTACACGCTTGTTGGTACTCATCATATCCACCAATATGCCGGGCAGTTTTTGCACCAACGGCTGGATCATTATGCCCAATTCGATGACCTGGGCTTCGGATAGTTCCACCTGGTCGTTTTTGGCGCGCTCCAGTTTGGTCCGGACCATCCGGATATAATCGTCCTCGTTTTGGGCCCGATCGAAGTTTTCAACAATGTCTTCTTTGCGTTCTTCCTTGCGCTGCCGGCGGCGAATTTCGTTTACCGTGCTGTCCACATCCTTGGCTCCGGATGCGAAAATGTCGAGTTGGGCCATACCGCCCTGGATCATCTGGCCTTTTTTCTGGGCCAGGTCCAGTTTTTGGCTGCGCAGGGCTTTCAGTTCGGCGTCGATCTTTTCAATCTGCTTGTCTGCATTCTTTTGCAGGGTGTCATAGTCCGGGAGCTTTGGAGAAACGTATTTGGGATGGGTTGGTTTGTTGAACCGGTCTTTCCAATCCTGTTTTTTGGTTTCGGCTTCCTTGATCTTTTCGTCGATCTCGGCCATTTGACGCTCATACTCGCTTTCTCCCTGGGTTTTGTACTGGATGCGCTTCAGGTTGAGGGGGTTTGCCGGGTCGAAGTCTATAGACTGGACAATACCGTTGATCCGGTCTATCCAAACGTCTTTGCGGGAAATGGAAGGTTTGGCCATACCGAAGTTTTCCAGCAAAAAGTCGTACATCTCGTTTTCATGGGCATCGGTCACGCGGTCGAAGGCGCGGCGGGCTTCGCCGATCCAGTCGGCAATCTTTTCCAGGTTTTGCTGCGTGGTTTTGTCGCTGCTGTCAGCCAGGGACAGCATAGCGTTAACGGTTTTACCGTCCGGATTGAGGGCGGCCAGGTTGAGGATGTACCGCCAGTTTTTGCCCTCCAGTTTTTCGGCCTGCTTGCGGATATCCTGGGCGCTTGCGCCGGATTTTGCCTTTTGCCGGTATAGGGCGGCCCGCTCCAGCGGGGTTTCCAGGGTGCGGTTGGCGTTGGACAGCTCTTTTGCGTAGGCAATCGCTTCTTTTTCCGTGCCTTCAAAACACCTGGTTTTTATCATTTCCCGGCCGGCGCGTTTTGCGCCCGCCAGGCGGTGATGACCGGCCAGGAGGTAGGTTTTTGTGTCCTTCGGATCATCCCAGACCACAACCGGATCGAGTTGGTTTTCGTCGAAGTTTTAGGCGATCTGCGCAACAATGTTTTCATTCAGTTTGCTGCGGTTCTGGAACCGGCCTTCGTCGATATGGATATCGGCGACCGGCATTTCTTTTGGGCAATCCTTCTTTTTCATTTCAGGCTGTTTTTCTGGTTTTTCCTCACGAGTTTCTGGTTTGTCCAATACAACGGTGATCGTCCGGACGGAAGTAGGCCTGAACCCGCTCCTGAATGCGTCCGGGGCGTTCTCCTGCGAATAGCCGTGCTGATCCACCAATTCCCGGAATGCCTGCTTCTTTTTGCTGCTGCCGTCCTTATTTGCGGCCATGATGGCGACCAGGCGGCCACCAGGCGCCAGCAAGCTGAAGGCATGTTGAACGTGGTCGATATCCTGGTCGTTTTCAAATGGCGGGTTCATTACGATCTTGTCGTATGTTTCATGGTGTTCCAGGAAATCCCCTCGGATGGGGGTGAAGCCTTTTTTCTCCAGGGCCTTAGCCAGCGGCATGAACTGCTCAATGACCGTCAAATTAGCGTCCGGATGGCGAGATCGGATTACTTCGGCGATATGACCCAGGCCCGCCGATGGTTCCAAAACCAGGTCACCGGGTTGAATGTCAGCCAGGTTGACCAGTTCGTTGGCCAGCGGTCCGGGCGTCGGAAAAAAGCCGTCAATCTTCTGACCCCGGAATTCGTTTTCGATGTCTTTGATCTCCCTGGCCTTTCGTTCCTCGTCGGTAAGGGTTTTGACGTCGGTATATTGGACGTATTCGCGGAGTGCGGTTTTCAGGAGGGGCAAAGTGGTTAACCCCATCCGTTGGACGCGGTCGTAACTCTCAAATCTTCCAGAAAGCCGTTGTTGGTCGTATTTATATTCAATAGCATAGATAAATTTCCTGGCATCGTCAATATCTGATCCCTTAAAAACTACAAGATGTTTTTCCGGATGCCGGATAACCGCTTCAACCCTTTTTAACAAACGTTTGGAAACGAGCTGAAAACCCTTCTTGTTACCGTATTTCCGGATCATGTCTTTGAGGAATTCGGCAGAGATGAACGGGTAAGGGTATTCAACGAATTCGATATCCTTTTCAATGTCAAGCTGCCATCTTTCCCATTGTTTATCCTTATCGTCGCTTTTCCTGAAACGATTTAAACTGCTTTGCGTCCAAATGTGCCGGAGGGTATCCAACTGGGCTGCACTATCAATACGGGAAAGGTATTTTATCTCGCCTTTTTCAAGACCACCGGCGATATTTCGCATGATCTTGGCAGTCTTGATTTTTTTCTCGGCGTCGTCCCGTGCGCTGGATGCCATTCGCGCCCGGCGGGCAGTGTTTTCACTTCGATCCCGGTTGAAATTTTCACGGGCTTCTTCCTCCCATCGGTCGGCCATTTCCAGGAATTTTTCGGCAACGGTCTTTTGTTTTCCCGCGCTTTTATCCTCCTTCTGTACGTCGCCTTCCTTCAGGGCCATGAACTTTTTGGCGGCCTCCTCGCTGGTGAATTGGAATCCCGGAATGGCGCCGCCTTTGGCGAAGTTGGAATAATAGCCGCCCAACTGTTTGGCTTTGCGGTTCAGTTCCTGGTATTTGTCCTTGTCCACCCGTGTATTGAGGCGAACCACCCAAAGATCGGTCCCTTTTTGGGTGTGTTTGGTTTGTTTCAAGTCCATTTCCACGTCGCCCAGTTCCACGGCATCGACGGTAGATTTCCTTTGGGTTTCGCGCTTTTGTGTTGCAAGTTCCAGATCTGCCAGTAGCCGGTCGTATTCTTTCTTTTGTTCAGGCGTCAGTTTGTCCCTGCCTTTGTATTGGAGAAACGTCCGGAATTCGTCCAGCGTCTCGGGGTTTTCCAGGGCTTTTTTGAGCGCTTCACGGCGCTCTTTTGACCTGGCCAGATATTTGTCCAGGTCTTCCTGGGTCTGGCCCTCGATAATCCTGGTCAAGGCGTCCTCATATTTTTCGCCCCATGAATAGGATACTCCCTCACCGGAGATATTGAACTGGTAAAGCAGGTCGCCGAAGAAGGCATTTACATAGTCTTCTTTTTTTGAACGATTGGTATAGGATTTCTTTTTCAGTTCGGCAAGGGTATATTCCTTGTCGATCCCGGCTTTGATGGCTTTTTCGTTTTCAAGGGCTTCTCGGTAGTGTTTTTTAAGCTGGTCAATGGGAATTTCGCCTTTGCCGATCTTTTCAACAATTTCCAGGAGATCCTTGAACTTCATCGGTTTTCAATTTAAAAAAAGCCAGGCCTTTGGGACCCGGCCTCGTCAAGCAAGATGATATGCCCAATAATACTATGAGGCTCCGGCCTGCGACCTTTGGAAAAGGCGTTCCGCCGGTTTAAAAATCAGGTCGTAAATGCCGATGGCGTTGAGGAAAGAAAACATCAGTCCGAAGCCTTCAGACAGACCCGCCTGGAGGAAAACCCCGCCCAGGACGATACCGCCCGCCAGGACGACAAAGATGTAATTCTTTCCAAATTTCGTTTTCAGGCCAAACGCCTTGCCCAGGTAACCCCAAAGAATGACCAGTGCGCCGTAAATGGCATCATATGTACTCACCATGCGGTTCAGGGTCGGGTCGTCGAATACCGGGTTTTTGATCAGGCCGGTAGTGTCCACCGTCTGGGCAATCAACGGGGCCGCAATCATCAGCCCCAAACAGGTCAAAAAGAACAAGATTTTGTTTTTCATATCAGCGAATTTTAGTGCCCGCAGGAAGGAGGAAACTCGTTGCCGGCAAGCGGTTGATTTTACTTTTTGAAATGCGTTTAAAGTCCTCCGGGCCGCGGTAGGCCGGCCGGTTGGATTCGTCCCTTGCGTACACCTCCAGGACGGAAACCGTTTCGGTTTTGCCGATGATGATTTCCAGAAAACGGCCCGACCAATAAGCGGCGTCCCAATAGTCTTTGCCGGCCTGCATGACCAGGGCCCGATTGGTGAAATAGGCCTGCACCAGGTCGCGCCATTGGTCAAAGGCATCCGGGGTCATTTTATTGGTTTCGACAGCCAGGCGAATTTTTTCGACGTTCAGGAGCTGCATTTTTGTCCCATCCACGGTTTTCCACCACATGGGATATTTGCCTTCAAAGTCAAAAATTACGGTCCGTTCCTCACGGGTAGGCGGCGGCGCCGGATCACCTGGATCGCCGGGATCACCCGGCGTTTCATCCGCGTAGTTAATCAGGATCGGGGATCCCGTGCCGGTTCGATCGTCTCTGCCGGTATCGTACAGATCTTTGGCGTGTTCTTTCAGGAATGCTTCCAACTGGCCCTGCCGTTCGATTTGTGGGAATAAACTGACCAGCAATGCCGCAACGCCTGCGGCGTGGGGTGTGGCCATACTTGTGCCTGACAGGTAGGCGTACCCGCCGTCCTTGTGGGTGCTGAAAACGGCCTGACCTGGCGCCGCAAGGTCCACTTCAGCGCCGCCGCTGGAAAAACTGCTTGGCTGTTCATCGTCGCGGATACTGGCAATAGTGATCATCTCGGGGTATTTGCCGGGATAATCCACGGAGTTGGTCCCGTTAAAGCCCCGGTTGCCGGCTGCGGCAAAAAGGAATACGCCTTTGCCGACTGCGTAGGCAATAGCCTGGCGCAGATCGTCCGAACCGGTGGGGCCGCCCAGGCTCATGCTGATGATCTTTTTCATTCCGGCATATTCGCCGGTCAGGGAAATGTCGGCCACATAGCGGATAGCGGCCGCCACCCAGGCGAAGCTGCCCGCGCCGGAATCATTCAGCACTTTGATGGGAACCAGTTTTGAGCCAGGCGCCACGCCGATCACGCCGATCTGATTGTCGATGGCGGCGGCGATCCCGGCGCAGTGGGTGCCGTGGCCGTGTACGTCTTTCAGTGTGGCCGAATTGGTAAAGTTTTTTGCAAATTGCTGGAGGCTGCCGGCCTGAAGATCAGGGTGATCGAACTGCCCGGCGGTGTCCAGAATAAAAATGATGGCCTTTTCACCCCTGGTTTTTCCGTAAACTTCGGAAGCGCGCAGGTATTTATGGCCCCAGTCCTGTACCTGGCCGGTATCGCGCATGGCGACCGGCAAAACCAGGTACGGCGGCAATTGAATGTCGAACTGTTGTTTCATGTTCAGGATTTATTGATTTTGTCCATTTCGGCGCGGTGTTTTTCCTCCCGCTGGCGGTATTCCTGCCGGTAGAAGAAGCCTTTAGCGACTACCCCTACCAGCCAGGGAACCACCAGGGTCAAAACCGCCCAGTGTTCCTGGAGAAAAGAAGAAACCGCCGCCCCAAGCCCCCCGGCGTAGGCGGCAAAATCAGTCCACCTCGGGACGATGTCGTCGTGCATTTTCATGATCTGGCAAAATGATTGTGTACATCAAATGAAAGGCCGCGGAATGGAGGATGGAAAGGCCGATCCAAACCGACGACCAGGTTAAAAAATTGATGCGGGGGGTATCTGAAAAAACATAAAAAGCGGCAGCCAGGACCACCAGGGCGGTCCGTTGCGAAGCCATTGCCAGGGTCGAAAAAAGGTGCCAGCCGTCGGTCAGGAAAACCAGGACGGTTGCGGAAAGCGGAAATCTCGGGCCCTGTGCGGGATCCCCGTTTTTGTATTTATTCCTCCAGGAAATTTTGGGGTTCCAGAACGCCGGGTTTTTCTTTTTGAACCGGCTGGTTTCAAAATGAAATTGCAGCGTATCCATGACGCCTTTGCAGGCGGCGGACAGCGCGTAGAACAACACTGATATGGCAACAAACGCTATCATTCGCTGGTAAATGCCCAAAATTCTACGCCGGTCCAGACCAGTTTCAGTTCCAGGAATTCCGGGCCAGTCAACTGGATGGTAGTAACTGTTTGGCCTTTGTATAAAATATCATCGCCGATTGTATTGATGTTGACCGTTGCGCCGGAAACCGTGGCCGCGCCAATTACATGGATCGCGTCGCCGTCAAACAGGTTCTCCGGGTCGATAGTAACCGTTGTCGTATTCCCGTTCGATGTGGAAGCAACCGAAACCGTATAGCCGTCTATTGGCGAAATGCTGTTACTTCCGGACGTTAAACTTTGAAAAGTATGGTGGGCGCTGTTGTACCGTTTCGTGTCGGTATTTTTCCAAAGTGTTACATACTCGGTACCGGTACTGACCACGGCGCGCACTTCTCCCGGATAGGACAAGGAAATCGGGTCGCTGTCGCCGTCAATATCGCCGCCGCCGGAAACGTCGACCGTCCTTGGAGTAGCCGGACTGGTACTGTCATTGGCCCGCAGGATAAATACTTTCCCTACATTTCCGCTTGCGGCCGGTAAGGTCATGGTTGTATTCACCGTAACGACTGTATGGATATTCTGCGCTGTACCGCTTGCGTCGTCTCTAAAATTAAACTCGGCATCATAGACCTTTTTGGCTACGCCGTTCTGATCCAGGACCTGATGGCCGTAGGATAATACTTCGTCGTGTTTGTTCTGGTCGTAAAAATTGTATTGAACTTCTCCGTTCGGGTTGATAATGAAGCTGGTGGGCGCCGCATGGCTAAAAAACGCAATGGGGTTTACAGCGCTTGCACCCATAAACTGCATTCCTAAAGCGTTGGTGTTGATCTCGTAGTCGATGGTTGCGCCATCAAAAATCAGCTCTATATTATTGCTTCCGGTATGGGTGGCAAGTTTGGTGTTATCGCTGGTAATTACCACTTCTTCATCAGGGCCATCCACCAAAATGGCCTGATTGACGGATTGCAAGTAGATTTCTTCAGTATTTTCATCCACACTCAAACCTACAGGCATTAAGTCGCCGTCCAAGCCTATTTTTCCAATATTCAATCTGTGATCATCAGGGCTGATACTTATGCCTAAACCAGTAGTATCCTCCCCAAGGTAGAGTTCTGAATTTTGGGGTATAAAAACCCGCCTTGTAATATCTTCCGGAAGGGTATCGCTATGGGTGTAAATGCTGATATCTTCGCCGCCGCCGCCGGGTTCGACTTTGACCAACTGGTTATCAGCGTCAAGGCCCAATTGCATTTCGATATCGCCTTCCGGAACTGTTTCAAAATAGATCTGGTCGTCTTTGACCAGCATTTCTGCATTCAGGCCCACCTGGACGATCAGTTGGGTATCCGCTTTCAACTGGGTTTCCTCACCTTGAAGAATGATCTGATCGTCCGGAGCGGTAATGCTCAAAAAGCCGCTTGTGCCGGTTTTGCTGATGCCGACCAGGCCGGCGCCGGTGATGGTGACGGCGTTGGAGGAGTTGGCCGTGATTGAAGTCGTGCCCACTTCAAAAAAATTCGATCCGACGGTGGACCGGATGGCCCTTGGTCCGATCAGATCGATCGCCCGGTTGGCGCCGCCTGCCTGTTTGCTGAAAACAATCCTTCCCCCCAGGGTGGCGGATTGGTCGAATCCGACAGCGAATAATTCGGGCGATTCCAGATTGGATTCAAAAAAAACAAATCCAGGTTGAACGGATGTGTAATAAGTTCCCAGATGCCCGATAACGGAATCATCCCCGCCTAAAAACTGGATATCCGGAGCTGCGACAAAAGGGCTTCCATTTTTAAATTGAAGAAATGGAAGGACCCGTAAAAAACTCGTAGAGTGCATCCTTAACCCCGCACTGGTCGATCCGTCAAAATAGGCTACCGTATTATCTGGAATGGTATCCGACCCGGAATAGATCCCGTTTCCATCCGGGCTTCCGCCGCCACCACCGCCGGAAAAGGTGATCCACTGGCTGCCGTCGTAAAAAACGATATTGCCGTCACCTGTGATCAAAACGTCGCCGATGGTGGGGTTGTCCACGTCCGCGGTATCCGCCGCGGTGGCGCCCTGGTAAACACTGTCCTGGCTGGCCGTGATGTACTGCTCCAATAAAAGCATGTTGTGGCTTTCCACCCGGCTTTTGAGTTGCTGGCTGATGCCAATATTGTTGTCGGGCACAAACAAGGACAGGCCAATCTGACTGGTTTCCCTGGAGACAAACCCCACGCCGAAGGGAATGCCGCCCGCGTCATTGATGTCGCGCAAATCGACATTGGCCTGGAGCAGGTTGGAGGAATTCACCGCCATGACTTCCCACCGGTTGCCCAGGTTGTCCCAAACCACGTCGCCCACCTGGATATTATTGGCAAAATACTGGTTGGTCTGGTCGGAAAACGCATCGAGTGTACCAACCACATCAGCGGTTCCGCCCGCCGTAAAACCCTGCAATGTAAACTTGCCCACAAAATCGGACAAGGTGGGCGACTGCCCGTACAGGGACAGGCTGCCCAATAGCAATATGAAGGTGAAGGTGAAGATCCTTTTCATTACAATGCGATTTTGATACGAACCGGCGTGCCTACGCCATTGATGTTTGCCAGGGTTGTGCTGGATGATCCACCCGAGACGCTGGTAGTTTGGGCTGTAACGGCCACGGCGCCGGGTTCCCGTTGGGTTCCTGCCCCGTCGATCAGCTTGACGTTGGGCAGAATGGCGGTTGAAAACGCCGTGTTCCAGTTTCCGCCCGCGCCCGCCCAGGCGATATTGATGACGGCCTCTCCGCCGACGGTGAATTCAGATCCTGCATTGGTGAATTCTTTCTGGATGCTGGACACGTCTGCATCCGTTGGAATGGTGACGGAGTACACGCCTTGCGACCCGCTTATGACCGTTACGCCCGGCGAACAGTAACAGTAAAAGCCCTGCCCGGCGTTGTACACCGATTTTCCGCCTCCGCCGCCGCCGGTGAAGGTGATCCAGGTGTCGCCGTCGAAAAACAGAACGTCGCCGTCATTGGTGACCAGCACATCCCCGACGGTAGGGTCAACCACGTCGGCGGTATCTGCCGCCGTAGCGCCCTGGTAAACACTGTCCCGGATGCTGCCGATATACTGGTCCAACAAAAGCATATTATGGCTTTCCACCCGGCTTTTGAGTTGCTGACTGATGCCAATATTGTTTCCGGGCACAAACAGGGACAGGCCGATATTTTCAGTTTCCCGGCTGATATACCCTACACCGGTCGGGATAGCCCCGGACCCGTTGATGTCGCGCAGGTCAACGTTGGCCTGAAGCAGATTGGAGCTGTTCACGACCATGACTTCCCACCGCCTGCCGAGGTTGTCCCAGGCCACATCGCCTACCTGTACGTTGTTGGCAAAATAAAGGTTGGTCTGGTCGTTGTAATTGGCCAGTGTCCCGACGATATCGGCTGTCCCGCCGACGGCAAAACCGCTGAATTCGATCTTCCCGTAAAAGTCGGTCAGGGTCGGGGATTGCCCGATGGCCGCGACGGAAAGGAACAGGCAAAAAAATACAAATAGGTTTCTCATAATACTGTTATTTTCCTCCCCCTGCCCCCTCCGGATGGGGATACGGTTCGCTTGGGGGCGGTCATTTGATTACAATTTGCCCTTTACCCGGACAGGGGTCCCCAGGCCGTTGATATTTGCAATGGTGGTGGAGGTCACCCCACCCGCCACGCTGGTATGCTGCACCGTAACGGCCACCGCGCCGGGTTCGCGCTGCGTACCCGCTGCGTCGATCAGTTTGATGTCGGGCAGGACTGAATCGGAAAAGCTGGTATTAAATGCGCCGGTATTCCAGTCGATGTTGAAAACTGCTTCGCCGCCGACGGTGAATTCCGTTCCCGCGTTGGTGAAGTTCTTCTGGAAGGATTCCAGGATGCCGCCCGCGGGTACGTCGATATCGTACACCCCGGCCGCTCCGGAAGCAGCGGTAATACCTGCCGTTCCTTTTACCCAAACCCCTTGCCCGGCGTTGTAGATGGACAGGCCCGCGCCACCGCCACCGCCTGCGAGGCTGGACAGGTCAGCGGTGACCGTGGCGCCGCTGTTCATAGTGATGACCAGTTGGTTGGAACCGTTCAGGACCGCCGAAGTGGGGAATGTGTTGGTGTCGATATCCTCCAGGGTGGCCAGATTGGCAATCACGGTACTGGAATCATTCAGGGTCAGGACCAGTTGATTGGAACCGTTCAGGGTAGCGCCGATCACATGCAGATCCGTTCCGCCGCCTTCGCCGCCCAGGTTGTCGAGGATATACGCAAGCAGTTCGGACAGCGTAACGGGCGTGGAAAGTCCCTGCACGTAAAAAACCGGCTCCATATAGGCGCCGCGCTGCTGGCCGTTCAAAATGACGCTTTCAAGATCGTTTAAACCTGGCATAAGAACTTATTTTTGCGCCCTTCGGGCAGTTATTGCAATTGATACGATGACAATGATCAGGACCAGGACCAGGCCGATCAGGATGATATCCGCCGTCCGGTCGCTTTTTTGAAAATCTTTGGGGTTCATCCAGTCGGGCAGCCGGTCGTACCGGGCTTTTTTGCCGCCGAAAACAACATCGATAAAAGCCGTTCCGAATTCCGCTACCGCGCCGATGATCTCGCCCATGTTTTACCGTTTTACCAGGTACCAGATCCCCACCAAAATCAAAATGCCCAGGCCGATATAAACCGGCATGAGGCTTTTGAGCTTTTCCTTGTCGTTTTCCCGGTCGCCCAGGGGATCGAGATAATCTTCGATGGAAACCCCGCCTTCGCACGGATCGTAGCCGTAGGCGCCGATCAGGACTTCTTCGTCGATGTATTTTCCGCTGCAAAGAAATTCGTCCCGGCTCAGCCCGGAATTGCTTTTGCAAGCGTTCACGCAGGCCCTTTCAAGGTCTGGCTGTAGCCCGAACCAGGATTTGCAGTTTTGTTTGCACCGGCATTTTTTCCCGCAGAACAGGTCCATTTTACCTACGTTTTATGATCCATACAGCTATCAGTACGAGGATGCCGATCAGTACCCAAAAAGGGAACTTGCACAACCAGTCGGGCAGGAACTTCGGGCAGCCGCCCAGGGCGTCGCCCAGTCCGATACCGATACCCAGTCCGCCGTTTCCATCGGCCTCAAACAGGTCGTCTTCCCCGCTGCCTTCCCCTTCCTGTTCTGTTGGTTCCTTGTTCAGGAGACGTTTGAATTCGCTCCGGATCTTTGTTTCCGTTACATTACCCTCAAGGCGGGACAGAATCTTGGTGACTGCATTTCCTTCCACCCGGCAAAAAAGGATGGTCGGAAAGGTGTTGAAATGGGTTTGACCCAGGATTTCAGCTTCCGGGTTTAGGGAGGCATCGGTTTCCCCGACGCCGTACATGCTCGCGGCCGGATGATCGTTTTCATCGGCCCAGATCTGGTTGGCAGTGCTGATCAGGTTGTTGACCGTTGGGGTAATGCCCTGGTGGACCACATACATCAGCACACCGTCGTAATTGTCCGATCCAAGAATAACCGAATCATCCATACCCGTAAATTTTTTGCCGGATCGCGTCCACGTCCACATGGTCGCCCGGACAGCTTTTGTTTGCAAAGTCCCTGTGCCCGGCGATTTCCAGATTCCGCCCCAGCTTCCGGTTGAGGCTGCGAATGGTCCGAATCACCGCGTTTATTTGTGCGCCGGTTGGTTCAACCTGGTCGTAATTGCCGATCAGGCAGATGCCCACCGAATCCGTATTGTACCCGCTCACGTGGTAGCTGACGGTTTCCAGGTGGTTGACCTGGTAAACCGCAGCGTTCCGGTCGATCATGTAGTGATAGGCAATTCCCGGACAGCCTTCGTCGCAGATATGGTTGGGGCCTACGTGATAGCGAGCAATGTCTTCAGACGTTTGGCTTACTGGTCCGGCGGTGTGGTGTATGACAACTCTGGCGATTTGGTTGAGCGCCCGGATCTGGTATTTCCGGTCCCGGTGCTTTGGAAGCTGGTTGGTAATATTCCGGATGCCCGCCGGCGAAGAAGCCGCTACAATCACCGCAAATAGGATGATGAACAGCAATATGACGGCCAGTCGCCGGACGTTCATTATTCCGTAATTGGCCCCGTATCCTTGCAATCGCAGGTCAGCTTTTTATGGCTTTGGTACTGGTAGTACAAGCTCAACACAGCGATCCCGAGCAGGAGGAACGGATAAATCTTGTTGAAATTCATGGGTTGAAATTTTGCGGTTTACAATGGTTCCAACGATCCTTCTCCTTCCCTTGATTCCTCCAGGACGGCCAGGCCGCCACCTTCTGAAGGTGTGAACAAATCGCCGATGTTCTGAACGGAATCGTCTTCGGCCCGGACCTGACCGTTATAGGCGCCACTCAAAACAAATTCGATTTCAGGTTCTTCGCCTACTTCTGCTTCCTGAAGCTCCAGCAAGAACTGGGAAAGGGGAATGATCCGCCCGTCGGTCAGTTTGACCATGCTGTCGCCTGCACCGCGAACAATGCCTTCGATCACCGGTTCTTCGCCTTCTTCCGCCGCGTCGAACAATTGCTGGAATTTTGCCACCGAAACGATCTGTCCGTCGGTCAGTTTTACCATACACTCGTTGGCGCCTGCCAGAATGGCCGTAATGGGCTGATTTACTGCTGCCATGACAAATTTTAATTAAAGGTTAAGGCTATTTCAGTACCTTGGCATAAATGGCAAGCGCTCCTACCAAAGCCAAAAAAATAGCCAGGGCGAGCATGAATGCCGTTGGCGCGTCGATCTGCAAATTGATCCTTACGCCCAGCAAATCATCACCCAGGGAAAAAGAATTTCTTTCTTCCATTATCCCGTAGTTGTGGTTCCTGCTTTCCGATTCAAATAGGCCTCCGAACCCAAAATGGCCAGGAATACAGCCGCAACCATGACGAGGGCAAAAACACCCCAATGAAGATTTTGAACTTTCATACAATTTGAATTTAATCGTAGTCCTTCCCGAACAGCTTGTCCGTGTCAAAACCACGAATCAGAATTATGATTATGAAGGCAATGACTGCCACCGTTACCCAGTCCACTTTTAACCCTCCGCTCATACCTTGATGACTTTGAATTTGAACAAAGCATAAACCACAGCTATCGCCAGGGCGAATATCCCGAGCATCGTCCAAAATTGCTGCCTGGAAAAACCCATGTAGCCTTCGCCCGCATCCAGTTCCACGCCGGAATCCTTTTTGGCCTCCTTTTCCAGCACCATATCGTCGATATTCGGAATGGAGGGCACGTAGGCCGTATTGACCCCTTTGATGCGGTTAATCCCCGCCAGGCTCCTGTTTTTGATGGCAAGCGAATTCATTGTTACTTTTTGAGTACCAAAACCAATATCAAAATCAAAATCACGCCGATGAGGACGTACCAAAGCGTATTGTTCTGCTGTGATGGTGAATACGACGGATCATAAGCGGGAGGCTGTTTGCAGCGCTTGGAGTTTGGGAAAACCAGGCAGTACACATCCGACGCCGCATCCACGGCGGTATCGCCGTTTTTGCGCCACCAATCCCAGAATCCGCCGGGTGCATCTTCAGGAGAAGAATACCCGCCGTTCTGGTTGATTACGGTCCCTTGCCCCTCCCAGGGGTTTTCCCAAACGCGCATGTACATAGTGTCGCCGTTTATTGAGTGCGACCCAATTCCGCCTTCTGGTAAAAGCCCCAGATCACTTCGCAGTTGGCTTCCTGGACATACACCAGCGCCGTGCGGTTGGTGATCACGCCAGGGCTAAGGAAGGTATTGATCCGCAGGTGGTATTGGCCTTCATGGATGCCCATGTCGGGATATACCGTTTTTATCTTGCTGGAACCGCTCCCCTTGCTGGCGTCCCAGATTTCGAGCGGGCGCGCAAATTGGGAAAGCGCAACGGCTTCCGAATCGCCTCCACCCAGGGCCACAACCCGCTGGCGGATATTGTCGAAGAAGCTGTTGTTATGAACCATGTCGTTGAGAAGAAACTGATAGTCTGCCGTCAATCCTACGATCTGGACCGCAGGGTCCATTGCGAAGTTGTTGCCCAACTGGTAGCCGCGCCCGCCGTCGAACAGCACAATCTTGGTCGGGACCAAAATCCCGGCCGTGCTGACTTTGATGGCGAAATAGGGATCGGTTTCCCTGACCGGCAACTGGCCGCCGGCCTCAAAGGTGGGAACCACCGTAGGGCGGTTGATCATGTTGGCAGGCCTGGCGGGAACTACAATCCGCCGTCCGGTTGCTGAACGAAGCATAATTGCAACATTTTAGTAAAAAATAGATATGAAAATGAATGCAATAATGGCCATGAACCGGCGTCCGGGCAAGATGGTCATAAAAACGGCAACGTTCCGATTTGTGTGGACGTGGATGTAAACGTTATGTGCAGGCATAAAAAAATGGGCCGACACCAGGCCGACCCATCATAACACCCAAAAACCAAATCTATTGACGCAATTTTTCTTTAGCTTCCTTGAACTGTTTGATGATCGCCTTTGTGGTCGGGCTTAATTCGTTCAGAATATCGCCGGTCGCTTTGCGAACAATGAATACATCACCCGGCCTTTCCTCGATCAGGTAGTTGCGGTTTTTGTAAACGACCTGGTCAAAATCAATCAACCGGTCATTGTCCGGCGCTGGTTCCGCTTCGGCATCGACCGGGCCGTTTTCTTTTAGGAACTTGTGGTAGGACCGGATAATGGTGTCCAGGCTGGCCGACGGGCCTACAACAATGTTGTGAATCCGGATGGATGTCCGCCCGGAACGGATAGTCAAGTCAATTTCGGCCTCGCTCACTTTCCCTGCCGGGAAAAAGGTTTGGTTATAAAAATCCCGGATGTCGTCTGCTGATGTCATTGATCCTCGTTTAAGCTGGTGATGGGAATAAAGGCCGTCGCTTCCCAGTCGGGCAGGCGCAGGATATAGTTTTGTTTTTTCTTGGACCATTGCTCTTTTTGGTCTGTTATTTCCCTGACCAGGCGTTCGACCTGGCCTTCCGGGATCGGCTTGTACGCCAGCACCCGGAGGGAAAATTTGTACCCGCGCCCCCAAAAAGATTCCACTTCGACCCTTGCATCCAGCCGCATACCGGTCGGCGAAAGTTTTTGTTCGGTCAACGAAACAGCCATTTTTAACTATTTTGATTACAAATATACAATTTTTTGATTTATATTTGTGCTTATGTAATCAAAAAATTGATGCACAGGTATTACGGCACATACCTGGTTCACCTGGTAAGGGAAACGCTTAAGATGGCCAAGGCCGGATTGAGCGTGAAAGAGATTGCGGCCAGGATCAACCAATTCCAAAGTTCCCGTGAACAGCGAAACCTTGAAGTAAGGGTCAGGCGGGCTATTGCCACCCTGGAGGGAGAGGAGGATTTAATCCGGGAAACGGCCGGTTTGGAAGGCAACCTGATTTGTTTCAAATACACATTAAACGGCAATGGAAAAAGACCTGAACTTCCTTCAGAGGCTTAAACAAAAATTGAATCCGCACGCGGCTATGCTCAACGTGCTGAAATCATTCCTTCCGCAGTTTGCGGCGCAACTGGCCGAAATGGAAAAACCAGAAAACGGCCTGCTGAAGGAGGGGGAAGACAAAATCGCCTATATCCTTACTCACCGGAACGGGGACCTGATTGTAAGCATTTGCCCGCTGGCCTACGATAAGACGGCCGGGCGGATGACCATCGGCAAACCCATCAATACCCAACCACTCGAAAAAATGATCGAAAATGGCGGAGACAGCGGAAGCAATCCAGGAAATTAAAGAACCGGCGGCGCCTGCGGAAAAGGCGCCCGGAGCGGACAACTTCTTTTCGACCGCAGAAAAAGACCGGGAATCAGAATTGAACAACTTCATCAAACACATGAAAACCCCCAGGGAACATGTGGAAGCACCCGGTTTTGATTATCCGGATGAAGAAGAACCGGCGGATGGCGACGGCCCGACCCAACCCGGCCAGGAAGGGGAATCGGACAAAGAAATGCTGGACCATTTCAATTTCACGCCGGAACACAAGTACACTGCGGAATTCCTGCTGATTCAGTTAGACAAGCTGATCGCCTTCGGGTGCGGTATGTTCTCCGGGCAGCCGTCCGACAAATACCGGCGCCGCAAAACCCGCATACAGGGGGAAGACTATGAGGCGGAAATTTTAGCCGCCCTGCTGAAAAAATATCAAATGCAGCTTTCCCTTGAGTGGATGTTTGTGAGCGCCATTGCAATTGCCTACGCGCCTGTGGTGGAAACGGCAGTCAAAGACCGGCGGATCGTCCAGGAGCAAAAAGCCAGGGAGCGGCGCAGGGAGGAAATTGAGACCATTGCCAATACCGTCAAAACCAGGAGTTGATGCACCGCGACGCGCAGGTAACGATCATCATGGGCCGGAACGGCACGGGCAAAAGCACATTTTGCGAAAAGATAGTAAAGGCGATGAAACAGCGCGTTGTGGTGGTGACGCTGAACGGTGCGCCCAAAATCTGGCGGCAATACCCATCCATCGACCCGGCAGATAAAAAGGCCTGGAATTTCAAAAGCGGAATCCGGCAAATCTACTACATGCAGCACGAAAAGGATACGATCAAATACATCCACCAGAATTTTCGCAACGGGGTGCTGATTTTCGACGATTGCCGCGGGTACCTCACCTCCAACGTGGATTCGGATATCTACCTCAAACGCCTGCTGATCGACTTCCGCCACAAGATGCTGGACCTGTTTTTCGTGTGCCATACCCCCACCGACGTGCCGCCCCGGATATGGGGCTTCTATTCAACCGCCTGGATCGGGGCCACAGACGCCCTGTTCCCGAAAAGCCGCATTGCTACCGACAGCGCGGAAAAGATCATTGTGGCGCAGCAAAAGGTGAATGAGGAGTTTCGGAAGGCAAAAGCGGCGGATAACGGGGGGCATTATGGGATCTTTTTGCGGGTGACGCCATAAAAAGAAAGAGCAGCTAACGCCGCTCTTACCTAAAATAAAACTAAACCCCAGTTATAGTCTTTACGCCGAAGCGATGGTTTCAATAAGCTGCAATTTACGGGATTTTTCAATCAAAGTCAATGTTCTTTAAAGTAAAGCCAGGGAAATGTATGAACAAGTTATGGATAAAAAAGTAAATTTTATTGAAGAAAATTCTACACATTTACGTAACTTTTTTGAAATTAGCGGCGTTGTTCAATACACTACATTACAAAGAAAACATTACCCAGTATATCCCTAAAGACGAAACATCATGACTACGAGCGGAACTTACCTACTCAACAGGCTTTCAATCAGGCCTTCGATAAAAGGCATTTTTTTCAATTGGAGTAATCCTTTTAAAAGCTCCACTAAAGCCATTTACGAATCCAAAATTAAAGATTCTTTGCTTAATGACGCCAATGCTATTGGCATGGATATTCATAACTCAATAGAGAATCAAAAAAGTAATGTCCAACAAGCCCAAGCAAAGAAACCAAAGTAACCCGCCTACCCAAATTACTGTTGAGCAACAACAGTATTATACAGGGCTTATTCCTCCACCGCAAATGATGGAGCAATACAAAAATGTATTGCCCTCATTACCAGAGAAATTGGTTGATTGGGTAGAACAGGAATCCAAGCATAGGCGGAGGATGGAACACAAAATCATTAACCGCGGAACCTTAATAGATTTATCCAGAACCGTTGCGGGTTTGATTGCCCTTGCAGGAATAACAATAGTAGGCTATTTGTTTATGAAAGAAGGACATCCTACGCAAGGAGCCGCTATCATTACTGGCGTTGTTGTGTCGGCTGCGGGAATTTTTGTTACACGTACCTACAAACAAAGCAAGGAAAAGTAGCCTACTTGTTCCTTATGTGCCAAAAAATTCAAACTCACCCATTTTCTGTAACCGATCAATAGCAATTTTCGCATATTCCTCCTTCTGCTCAATCCCAACAGCCGGAATGCCGAACGTCTTTGCGGCCAAAAGGGTTGTGCCGCTCCCCATGAAGGGATCCAAAACGGGTCCGTCTGCGCCAAACCATTTCAGAATCCATTTCATCAATTGCAGGTTTCTTGGACATGGGTGTCGCTTTTCTTTTACATGCCACGCTGTTTCCATATACCTGCCCGGTAATAATTTTCCAGGTATTTTAGCCGGGACTTTGCCGAATGCATAAACGCATTCATGCCCCTTTAAAATCCGTCCGCACATGGAAGGAACACGGTATTCGATAAATGAATGCCGAATGAAAGGCAGAGTAGAAGGGATGGCGTTTAAAAACCGCGGGTCGCTATCGCATCCCAGTACCAGAACAACGGTTTCTGCCAACTTTGGGAAATAAGCGGCACAATCTTGCATCAATTGGAATGGATCTTCTACTAACCAGGTTTCTTTCAAATATTCTGGCACATTCGGCCAAACCGGATCGGTGATAATTGAGGAAAACTTAGTCTGTAACGACGGCAGTACCGCCCGGCTGTCGCCGACATAGATTTCGATACCATTCATGCTGTAATATGGCTTCATATTCCCTCCAACCGTATAGTTAACTGCCGCCATGCTTCCGCAGCCACTCCCGGAACCTGGCCGTTTCCAATGGCTTTAATGCGCTCCATCCAATTGGCCACCCCATCAACCATTCGATCCAGTCCGGGTTCAGCTTCCCAATAGGTAATTTTCCGGTTTCCGATTCCAGGTGTTTGACCTTGCCGGTCAGGGTAAACGTTTTCAGTTTGCGCCCGTCTTTCCGGTAACTGCTCTGATAATCCATTTGCTTGTGTTCCTGAGCCAACGGCGTGGGGTACATCTCCACATAATGCCGCAGGTCGGATTGAATTTTCCGCCCGTTGGCATCGGTCCAGTATTTCCCATTCCAGGTCCATCCGGGTTTGGGTTTTCGTTTGTCGATATTGGCCACCGCCGTGGGCAACAATCCAGATCCGGTATCGAAGATGATTTCCGCCAACGGAGACAGCTCCCAACACTCCCCATGCCGAATGATACCCGATCGCGGCCAGGTTCCCGAGAACTCTGTGAATTCCCCGCTTAGTAAGTACTGGCGAGTTCTCCACGAGGATGTAGGCCGGTCGTATCTCGCCAGCGATGCGAGCGAATTCAAACCAAAGGCGGCTTCTTTCTCCGTCCAGACCATCGCCGCTTCCCGCAGTGCTGATATCCTGGCAGGGGAACCCACCCGAAATAACGAGCGAACGGCGACGGCGGCAAAGTTCCCGGATGTACGGGCGCACCTCCCGGTTCCGCCGGGTAAAGGTTTGCACGTTATCCCATATCGGGAAAGGCGGGATATGACCTTCGTTTTGGCGTCGTACCAACACTCAGGCGCAGTAGGGGTTGATTTCGACGGCCCCGACGCATTGCCACCCGAGCAAATGCCCGCCGAGGATGCCGCCACCAGCGCCTGCGAATAAAGCCAGCTCATACATTTTTGTTTACTTTTCCATTCCACTCATAATTCACCGTCGCCCGCTCCTGCTCCCCATGATGGTTCCTTAGATACCATTCCGGGTCCTTTTCCTTGATCTTTTCGTGCCGGGCCGACCGGTCAGCTTTGATCATTTCCCAGGCGCGATCGGCGTATTGCTCGAAGGTTTCGTTTACGTGGATACCGCTTTGGAAATGGATAGGGATCACTTCGACGTTGCGCCGGTTGCCGGCTTTGTTCAGCATCTCCTTTTCCTCCATGACCGTCTCCAGTACCTTTCCCTTTGGCACGGTGATGAGGAGGTGTTGCACCTGGGGCAGTTCATCCTTCATTTCCACCCCAGGCGGATTTTCTACCACGTAGATGTTTTCGTACCGGTCGCCGTACCGTCGTATTTTCCGCATTTCGCTGATCCAATCGGCCAGGTAGGCGGCGCCGGTTCCAAATACAAAAGTCCCGATCACCGCTACGCCGGGACCGCCCAGTTGATAGAGGTAATAAAAAGCGCCCGCCAGAAGGGCAATCACAAGGAACATCCATTTTTTCATGTCAGTCGTTTTTAATGATCTGTGTAAATATGTTCACGATTGTTTTTCCGGATACGGTGACCTGGTTGATGATGTTGACCACCGTGCTGCCGGATTCGTAATTTCCCACCTTCCGGGACTTCCGCCGCCGGACAGACAAAAACAACCCCGTCACCCAAATCGCATAAGCCAGTCCGGCCGCTACCGCCAGACCAGTCCAAAACACGGACTGGGACAATACCCACCGGATCACCGTCGCCAGCCCATAGGCTATTGTCAACAGGACAGACAATCCGATCAGCCAGGGCAGGACAACCGGTATAACCGCCCTTAACACTGCATGGACAATCCGGACAACCCAAAACAGGGCTTCCAGGACAAAGCGGGACAATTGCAAAATCCAAATGCCGGTTTGTACAGCCGATCCGGCTATAAATTGTCCGGCATTCCGGACAACCGGGTTAACGGGACGGACAAACCTGCCGTTTCTGCCAGCTATACCCGCCCTTACCGCGATCGGGTCAGCGTCCAGGATAAAGGGCGATTCCCTTATTTCCAGGATTTGCGGTTTTTTTTGCGGCGGTTTGCGGCGGTTTTGCGGTTTTGGGCCGCAATTCTTTTGTGTCATATTTGTTTGGTTTTCAGATATTTACATAAATTCACTCATGTTTTTGCGGCGGTTTGCGGCGCCCCTCCCCTCTCATGCTCCGGTAGGGGAGTGGCTGCCTCCTTAATTCTGGGCACATAGGCCTGTATTGTGCGCCGTTTAAACCCTGATCCGTACAAGTCGGTGGCACGGTCGGATATCTCCTTAATAGAAAGTCCGTCTGACAAAAGTTCTTTAATCCGGGTGTACTTCAATTCGTCAAGTCCATATCGTTCAATGATTTCGTAGTCCATGTCCGTTATCTGCCTGGAAACAATCTTTTCTTTCCGGTACAACTCCCAGTCACGTCCGTCTGCCTTGTCCATGAATTCGTAGGGGATTCCCTTAACAGTCCGCACATTGTCGGGAAGTTTGTGTTTTGTTCTGGTTTCACTTTGTACGCTGTCCTTGTCCAGCGCCGGACCGTCCCCGGCGTAGGACTGGTCGTAGTACAATCCCAAGTCGTAAAGCATGTCCTTAAGCTGCCGGATCCACTTTTTCATATCATATTGTCTTATTCCGGTGAAACAACATATCGCTGACCAGGTAGGCCAGGATGGCCAGCGGCGCGCCGTGCAGGGTGGACACCAGCCAGAACCAGAACCCGGACAAACCGCTGAAAATCTGTCCGTCCTGCATTAAGGCACTGGCCAGGGTATTGTACAGTACGGACACAAAGAGGGCGCCCACTGCAATCCAGGTAGCGCGCCGTCCGTCGCTGTCCTCCAGACCGATGAAGGTGAGGCCGATATAGGTCAGTTCCAGCGAGCAGGATTCTATTAAGGCGACCGGCCAGGGCACGAGCTCCGCAGCGAAGGTATATACCCCGAAACTTGCCCGGAAACCCAGACAGCCCACGGCTATACGGATCAGCCATAGGCCGAAGGCGGGTATCCGCGTTTTCTTAAGGCGGCGGGGCATTTCAGGCCGTTTATCAGCGTCCGGTTCCGGGGCCGCTGCCGCCGGTCCGTTTTCGGGCCTTTTACCCCTTGCCGCCTTAAGAAGCCGGTCGGCCAGTTTTTCGGGCAAATGGCCGCCGTTGGGCACAAATCCGGCCGGAATGTCGAAGCGTTCCAGGTTGGCCGGGTTTTGCATCAGCCGGTGGATCGCCTTCTTAACGGAAGCGGCGTCCACGTCCTTTACTTTTGCGATTTCGTCAATGGTCATAACATCATGGTTTTGGGCAGATCTCCACGGCGCCGCGTATGAGTATCTGCGTGGGTGCATCGAGGTATTGCATTACGGTCAGGTTGCAGAGGGCAAAAAACTCGCTCCGTCTTAAGCGGATCGGGCCGCCTTCGCAACCGGATTCCAGTTTTTCCAGGGTTTCTTCCAGCAGGCATTGGTGAAACAGATCCAGGCTGTCAAATTCGATTGCCTGCTTAATGGCCAGGGCTGCCGCTTCGGCTTCCTCCTGGTGTAGCCGGAAGCTGATTTTGCCGTTTTTCAGCAGCTTTGCCATTGGTTGTCCTCCAGCTTGAATTCGTACATCAGATCGTTATTCTTGTACAGGCCCGCCCAACTCACCTTTCCCGCCCAGTTTTGGGTTACCAGGCGTTTAAGGCGGGCGACGGATATCCCTTGTTTGTCCTGCGCCTGGTTGGAATGAAAGTAGTAGGCCTTGCCGTCCTTGCTCTGGTGGTCGATGAAATAAACGGCCAGCCTGTACTGACCCCGGTCGAGGGCTTTAGGCTTGGGTCTGCGCTGCTTTTCCATAGCTCAATTCTGAAATTTGTTCGTGGAATCGGTCAAGCAATTTGCGGTCGATCTTTCCAAGCCGCTGCGATATGCGCCGGTAGGCCTCATGGGGGCCGATGGGCGCGCCGCTTTCCAGGCTGGCCAGGTATTGTTTGATGGCTTTTGTCAGTAGTTCGTTGGCTTTGATGGTGGCTTTGGCCTGGATATGCGATTTGTACCAGGTCTTGGTAGCGCTGAATCCTTTCGGGTTGCGGAAGTCGAAGTATTTGGACGGTATGGGCACAAACCGCTTCTGGTTTTTAACGGGCCCTTGTTCAACCCATCGGCGAACCAGGGCAATGCGCTCCAGGATCTCTGAAGCCCCTGCGCTGAAACGCTCCGGTTTGGCGTAGGAAAAGTATTCAGCCAGCACGGCCCGGCCGCGTTCGGCTTCTTCGTCGGCAATCCACCGGTCGGCGTACAGCTTAAGCGCTGCGCAGGTCCAGATCACGTCCACATGCCGCCGGATGCGTTCCCTGACGGCCTGCGGCAGCCCGGCCACGGCCTGGCCGAAGGTCTGCGGCGCCGCCGCGGGGGGGCCGCCCGCAACCGGGGGGGTGTAGCCTGCGGCTGGTGCGGGTGTTTCGTAACCTGCCTGGGTATCCTGGCCTGTAACCTGTCCGCTACCGGAATGCGGATTTTCAGCCCTTAACAGCGGGTTTTCCACCGCATTTTGCCGGATTTCCTGCGGTTTTCCACTGTTTTCCACAGGGTTTGCGGGCGCAAACGCCTGATTCCCAACGGAATCCTGAAAATTCGCGCCGCTTAATTTAATTAATTTTTCTGTAACCTGTCCTGTTCCGGATACTGTATGACGCAAAGTTTGCGCTATACCAAGGGAGGGAACGGGCCCGGCGGAACCGGAAACATGTTGTTGGAATCCAGGAATAAAGTGGTGGATCAGGTTGTCCGGGTTCCCTTTTTGCTCGATGTGGATGACCAGCGGGCTGATTTCGACTTCGTACTGGGCATTGGTGCCGTGGAAGGTCTCCTGGGTGATGATCCCGGCGGCTTTCAGGCGGGCGCGCAGGTTGATGACGGTGCGTTCGCTACAGCCCAGGGCGTCGGATAGCTGTTTGTTATTGGTGCGCAGGCAGGGAAGGACTTCCCCGGCCTGGAGGCCGCCGCCGTAGGCCTGTTCCCTGGCCGTTGCCGTGCCGTAAAGGAACAGCAGGTATTCGGCCAGGCTTTTGTGGGCGCTGCGCAACTGGAAGCGCAGGTCTTTGCCGGCGTTATAGCGGTCAATGAATCGGTTCAAAAGGTCCTTGCTTTTGCGCCATTTGATTGAATAGTGGATCATAATTTGCGTTTTGTCCCGCCAAAGCGGCAACCGGATTGATTGCCGTGAAGGCGGGATGGTGCGTAATGTTTCGCTTCAGCGGCAGGGGTCGAACCTGCTCCTTCCGGGCGCTTTCGCCTGCCCGGATATGCACCGTTTACACTATACTGAATGCCCGGCGATTGGACTTTGGTCGGGTTGAGCCACTCTATTCAGGCAGATTGCCGCCTCCGCTTTGAACAACCCTTGTTGCCATAGCCCACGTCTGCGATTGAAAATGGTATATCTTAACAATGTCCACAAGGGAATATGTCTTTGTTTTTGGCCTCACCCTACTACGGCACGAGGGTTGCACCATTCAACATTAATTGATTTGCTTAACCGTGTTATGCAAAATCCATGTTTATGCAATTCCGAAGCTACAAAATCTATTTGCGCTTGATGATCAAGCCCCATAACCTCTGCCTCATAATGCCCATTTTCAGCAGCTTTCCTAATTGTTATTTCAGCCAATTCAAGTTTTTCCGCACATTTGGAAGCACTTGTTTTAGCCATTTCATTGGCTTCCTTTGCTGTGATCATATCGCCTTTTTTATATGCTCCTTTCCGCGCGGGAATGAAGCGGTTAAGAGAAATTTTTCCTTTCCAGCAACTTGCTCCTGGCCGCTTCGTATGTTTTCTCATTAAGCGACCGGAAGTTGATATCCACGTAGTCGGACCAGTAATCCCGGCCGGTATTCCGGCGGTGGTCGAGCCAGGTCAGGGCGACTTCCAGATTTTCACGGGTTCCTATCCTGACGATCTCCATTTCGTCCCAAATCCCTTCGCTGTCGCGGTACATGACCAGATAGTCCGTTAAGAGGCCGTCCAACTGTCCGGCAATTTCGGTCAGCACGTTTTCCGCGTCGTTGGTGACGCTTCTGTGGTCCTGGTTCGTGTCCTTTACCCAGATGATCCCGCCGTCGGTACCCCAGGAATATTGGGCGGCGTTGCCGAACAGTGTGGGACTTCTGTCCTTCCGCTGTCTGGCTTTTCTGGACATCCTGCAAACCGGTCCGATGCCGATCTCCACGGAGACCGGATCGCTCAACGGCTTTTTGCAGATTGCGCAACATGGTTCGCTTTTCATGGTTATTGGCGTTGAAGGTTAAAAAACTCCCCGCACAGCGGCGCGGGGAGGGCCTTTTCAGGCACGGGGACTGTTGACGCGTTGTTTGGGTTAAAAGCCGTTTTTCCTCCCCCTTACCCCCGCTGGCGGGGGTAAGGGGGAGGAAAAACCACGCCCGGAGGCGTGGCTGCACAATCCCTATTAACTAACATAGAATGAAAAAGTAGAACCGGCGCCGGGAATCGAACCCGTTTGGCCTTTGCTGCGCCGGTTTTCCTTGCGGATCGCCACACCTTTGTGCGGCGTCTTACTGACAAACTGCAATCTTGACTGGCCCCTCCGGCAGGGATCGAACCCGTGTAACTCCAACCAGCCCGGAGGGTAAACCGCGCCCGTTGGCGCGGCAACTAACGTTCAAAACTATAACCACAAGTAACTATTCTTCCGTGTCGGGCATGGCGCCGATCAATTCGGCCAGGCTGGTGCGCAGGTTTTCCGGATCAGTAAACTGGATGAACGGTACGATGGTGCTGAAGGTGTGCAGAACCTTCCATATGACAGGATGTTTGCTGCCTGAGAAGCGCAGGACGGGTACCGTCGGGTCGCGCCGGGTCAGGCCAGCCCAACGCTGCGCCTCGCGGCCCATCATGGAAAACAGGTTGGGCTCCGATGTAATGGCCAGCATTTCATCCACGAAACCCTGCGCTTCCAGGTAGAAGTTCTGCACCAGCAGGTTCAGATCGTTTGGGATAGGGCGGGTTTCGTCCTTGATATAGGCGATCATAAGGCCTTTCACCGCTTTTCGGATGGGTGTCGGGACATGTTCGGCGTTGGCCGGTTCGTCTTTGTAAAAGGCGATGGGGGCAGGCGCTTCGGCTGTTTCCGCCGCTTGCAGGCCCGTTTCATTCGTCAGATTTGATTTTCTCATGCTTCTGGTTTTAAATTTTGCCGATATAGGAGATTTCGCCCCGGGATATCCTGACGTTGACCTTTTCCAGTTCCTCGCGCCAGTAGGCGGGCGGTTTGCCGGGCCGGTACCGGGTGAGGAAACCCTTTTCGGCCAGCCAGCGCACCCGCCGCCGGTGGATGCCCGACGGTTGCAGGGGGATGCCCAGGATGGTGGCCGCTTCGTCGGGGTCCACCCAGTCGGAGCGGGTTTCGCGGGCCTCCATCAGGGATACCAGGCGGGAAACTACCTTTGTGTTTTCCTGGATAGCTTGGAGGAGTTCGTCCATGATCTTACTGGTTAAAAAGTTTCACACCGGTGTGTTGTTTGTTCAGCAGACGGTCGGCCATAGCGGTCATGGCGGCGGTGGCGGTTCCCAACAGGTTGGCACGGTAATAGGCCCGCCAAAACCGGCCTTGCTTTCTTTCCTGGCGCAGCAAACCGGCTGCGATCGTCTTTTTGGTCAGGGTATGGCCTTTCATGCTGTTGGGATTAAGCGGAGTGAGCCAGGAGGCCGACTTCGAGGCCTTCTTCTTTAGCAAGCTCGTCCATCAGGTCCAAAGTCATGTATTTCCGGCCAACGCCGTACTGCATAATCAGTTCGATGGGTTTGAGACCCAACACTTTGGCCATAGGCCCAACTTCGGTTGGGTAAAAATCCGCTGTGCCGTTGATCAGCGAGTTCAGCCGGTATTTGGATACCCCCAGGATATTGTGAAGCGTCTCCCAGGTTTCCACGTTGATCTGTTCTTTGGCAAATGCCCAAAATTTCTCGTTCATATTTTGAAAAAATTTAAGGTGAATTCGTTTTTCCGTATCTTGTTGTGGATTTTCACCACAAAAACCGAAACCGATGTACGTCAAAAGCCCTTCCAATTCAGCTTTCCAAATCTTTTTGCGAAAACCGAATCAAATAATTCGATATTTACAAACTTGAATTTGTATATTTGTGTTAATGAATATTGGATTTCATAGCCTTGAAATCCGATATTCGGAAATTTGAATTTCAATTTCTTAATACAAATATAATTCGATATTTCGCATCAAACAAATTTTTTTATGCGATTTAAAGAATTTTTTATTTTTATATATGTTAACCACTATTGCGCAGAGGCTTGAATCTTTTATTAATTTCAAGAATCTGTCTCAAAAGGAGTTCTGCAAGATTATCGGATACCCGGAATCCAGCTTATCAGGCTTTTTGAATGGTAAGACTAGCAGCCCGAGAATCGAACTAATAGAAGGAATAGTGAATCACTTTCCAGAACTGGACATCGTGTGGCTATTCTCCGGTTCCGGCCAAATGCTAAGAGATGCAAGTGAAAAGAACGGAGGACCGGCGGAAGAAAAGCTCGGTTCGGTAACCCGGACTGAAATTATTGAGCTCCTCAAAAAGCGGGTAAATGAGTTGGAGCGGGAGATTGCCAGGAAGGATCCGGACCTGGCGAAAGCACTGGGTATAGAATAAAATTATTGTGCAGCATAGATTCTTTTAATCAACTAAAATCCTTGAGAGTTATGAAGAATCTTTTCATGTGTTTTGTTCTAAGTATCACATTGTATGCATGTGAAAACAATTCTGGACCACGAAATAAATCATACGAAGAAAATTTAGCTGATATTAGGACAACAGAAGCATTACAACCAGAAAGATTTCTTCATGTGGAAGGCACTTATAGAGAAAATTTAGTTGGGAAAACGATTATTGAAGTGGAAGTCAAAAACACAGCCGCCCAGGCGGTATTCAAAGATATCAAAATTCAAGTTGATTTTTATTCCAGAACAGAATCACTTATATCATCAGAAAACTATGTTTTCTACGAGATTCTAAAACCGAATGAAAGAAAATCATTTGAATTAAGAATAAAAGCCCCTAGAGCAATGAAATCTTTGGGGCTTAGTGTAATAGGGGCAACACCCGTTTATTAGATGGTTTGGATCAACCTATGGCATTGAAGTTGGCGAAAGCATTGGGTCTATAATAAATCATAATTCAATGACAAGAAACCCCATTTTAGTACTGACCATTTTTGGTATTGTTTCATTTTTGGGAGCCTTGGCAGCCAATAGCGTTGTTAAGGGCTTTGTCCAAAAGCAATACGAAAAGAGGAACCCGGCGAAGATGCTGGAGGTACGCGGATCAGGTGGTTATATTGACCTTTCGGCGCCAGTTGTCGGGGATAAAATCACCATCTTTAACAACGCAGAAAGGGCGAACTTTAGAGATATAGAGGTTATGTTCACCTTTTACAATCAGGATGACCAGGTCGTAAGTAAAAAGAGCCATTTTTACCCGGAAGTCCTGTACCCTAGAACTGAAAGAGATTTTAAAGCGCCACGGTCTTTGAGCGATCTATTCCGGTACAGGGCTATCATCCAGGTGGTGAATGCCACAGGTTTTTGAAAAGGCCGGCCGATCAGCCGTAAAGAGATTATTGAGTTGTTGAAGAAGCGGGTGAATGAGCTGGAGCGGGAGATAGCGCGGAAGGACCCGGAGTTGGCGAAGAAACTTGGGATAGAGTAAATCATAATTCGATGGTAAGGAACCCCGTTTTAGGGTAGTCCATTATTCACTGTATAACCACAAAGTAAATGCCTGAAAAGACTGCACCTCCAGTTTTAAAACTGGATTCAATAATTGATTGGCCTGAACTAACCCAAGGATTTAAACTAATGGCGCTGGAATGTTGTGTTGTTTCTTTAGATTCAAACAACCATAATAGCGGGACGAATCTTCAGTCGGATTCCAATAAAGACAATTTGATTGCAGAAAGATACGTCTTAGAATGGGATCTACCTGTGACTGATGCCTTGAAAACCACACATAGGGATGAAAACAGAACAACGGACTTCGGATCTATGTGTCTTGCTTTATTACTGGCTAAAGATCTAATTAAAGAGAATGTATCATGGGTGACTTCAAAAAAAGGAGAAGGAGTTGATTTTTGGTTAATGAATCCTGAAACATTTTCAGCCATCGGCCGGTTAGAAATATCAGGAATAAAGAAAGAGTCTCCTTCCAATACAGTAGCAAACAGGATAAAGGTGAAGTTACAGCAAACTGCGCAGTCGGATAATTCCGGTGTAATTGCGTATATTGCAGTCTTAGAATTTTCCAAACCTTCAGCCGTTTTTCTTAAAAAATGAGCGGTCAGGAACAAATGAAACTTCATCTGGAAGCAATGCGTTTGGCACAAGACGCGTTGGTGGCCAAGTTTAAAGGAGACTATCCTGAAGCCAAAAGGCTTAATCAAGAAGCATTCCAAATGGAAAAGGAGGTCGCTATGTCCCTGGTGGAATCTTCCAATGAACCAATTCGTTCTGTTATATTTAGGAGCGCTGCTTCAATCGCCATAGAATGCGGCTTCTATCAAGAAGCCGAAAGAATGGTTGGGTATGCTTTGACTGGAAATCCGAATGATGAGATCAGGAATGAACTAAGAGAATTATTTGAAGACATAAAGTTTTATCAATCATTAAACGAAAAAGGGATTGCTTTAAGTTTCAACTCGATGCTTATCTCTTTTAGTGGAAATGAGGTAGCTAGCGGGCTTATTAATTATCATGAATTAGGCAGCAGGTTTAAAGCCCTGGAGAGCTTAACATATAGAACTGCGGAGAGAAAACATAATCGACCGTTTCGACAAGAAAAGGTTCCACCAAAAGAGATCATAAATAACTTTAATCCTTACGTAGCTTATCATAGAGGGAGCTTTGTGGTGGAGGTCCGATTTGGGAACCTTACAGGACAAGGTGATTTATTTGGACCTCCCCAGGTATCTGTTTTAGAAGAAATGGTTGAATGTTTTGATTTGGCTTCGCAAGAAAAAGATGAAGATTTGCGGAAAAGAATAGTAGATAAAGATTATTATGAAAATTTTGTTAAACTGACTAAGGCAATCGCTCCTGATGGGGATAAAATAAAAAGAGTTTCAGTTACAATTAAGGATAGATTGATTGTCAACATAAAAAGAAGTAAATCAGAATTCCCAACATTTAAAGGAAAATCAGATAAAGATTCCGGAGATCAGAATTTGCTTACAGTAGTGGGCTATCTTAAGATGGCAGATGCCGAAATGAAACGGATCAGGATAGTTGACGATAAAGATTCAAAAGATTCAAAGTTCACCATTGCTGTTTCGGAAGGGATGTCGGATTTAGTTCGGATATTCTTTGATGACCGGGTAAGAGCGACTGTAAGAAAGAAAAGCGCAACATTATACGAGCTAGTAGATATGGATAAAGATGAATAAACCCAGGATTAAAACAAACAAAAATCATTAGATTCTATATTCCAGTATGCCTTTGCACAAAAGTTAAATTTGTGTCAAAACAATATTTCAAAAACTTTTTGTTTTATATTGCTCCCCTCAAATTATCATCCCAAAGCGAGTTCATACTATGAGACAGGAGCTAAACGACCTGGTAACACAATACCGGGCCATGAGGGAGGCGTTAAATGCAAAGTCGAACGATCCTCCCGATCAGGAAATTTTTGACCTTTACCTGCGGATAATAGCAATCTTGACTGAATTGAACCAGGGTTAACCAAACCTTTATGAAGTATGAGAAGTTTGCTGTTAACGCTGGTATTTCTACCGTGGTTTGCCTCCGGGCAAATCGAACTTGCACCCGCTTTCGGCCTAAGCGTCCCCCTGGGAAACTACGCCGGCAGCAATTTTGACATCGACGAACACCAGGGCGCCACGCTTGGCCTTGGGCTGAATCTGGAGGCGGCCTATCGGTTTAACGACCTGGTCGGCCTGGCCCTGAACGTCGGCATCCACTGGAATCCGTACAACGAAGCCGCCCTGGAGGGTTGGCTCGAACGCGACAACTTCGACAACTACTCCGTTACTGTGAACGGTTATGAGAACGTGTACGCCATGATCGGTCCGAAGATCTGCCTGGGCGGGGAAAAATGGGATATCGCCGTTACACCGGCTTTTGGCCTCGGCCATACCAATTTCCGGACGGCCAACGGGTTTTATCCCGGCGGCTTTCTTTACGCCTACCTGACGGATGAATTCGGCCTGATGTATGGCGTTTTCAGCGCCGCCAAAGCCCGGATCTCCGATCGGATCAGCTTAGGCCTCCAGGCCAGCTTCACGACCGGCAAATTCGACCAGGTTGGCCGCACCAGCGAAACGTACAACGGAATAACGGAGGGCATCGAAGTGGACAACACCCTGAAACCGGCCACTCTTTTCATCGGGATTACCGGTTCGGTCAGGTTCTGAATTCTTACTGATTTCCAACCAAATCCAAAAGCCTTGATAGTGATTTCGTTTACAGGTCTTTATCTGCCCGCGTTCAGTCCTACAGGGACCAC
>CAZLEF010000082.1:0-33117 GCA_964558465.1 uncultured Lewinella sp.
GATTCGATTGATTCGATTGATTCGATTGATTCGATTGATTCGATTGATTCGATTGATCCGATTGATCCGATTGATCCGATTGATCCGATTGATCCGATTGATCCGATTGGATGGATTCCTCAAATCAACAAATCAACAAATCAACGCATCAACAAATAAACAATTGGTTGGATTGATTCCCTTCAAACAAGTTCATCATCCCGCCACTTGGACTGGGGTCTTTTTTCCAGTTCTTTCAGGTCCAATCGATCCTGGTCTTTGCCCGGGCGCGGTTTTTTCATGCGGCGCAATTCCCGTTCGATTTCTTCTTCTTCCCAATCTTTGGAGTAATTGCTGGTACCCGGGAATCCAAAAACGTTGATATAATGAAAAAAAAGGCCGATTCCCCACCCCATAGCCGGGTAGAAGAACCACCAATGGTAGGGCGAGGTGAACATATTGAGTAAAAAAAGGAAACACATGACCACCAGGTAAGTGGAAAGGTGGCCGAAAAATTCCTTTTTCTCCAGCACCTTCTTTCGGGCTCTTTCGTAATCTTCGGGGTAATGATCCATGTTGACAACTTGTTTTCCGGTTTCCAAAGATAAGATTTTTTTCTTTTGATCCGGTTCTCAGACCCGGCTTTTTTAATAACGCATCAGTCCTCAAAAAATACACCTGCAGGGCTCCGGAGAAAATTTTTCCCTGTTGGGTAATCCGGAATTCCCGTTTGGGACCTATTTTCTCCCTTTAACTTAAATTATTCCTATTTTTGGATGTTCAAAAAGCTTTGTCAGCATGATGATTAGAAATCTACTTTTGTTGTTTCTGGCGACCCTCTGCTCCGGGCTTGGCGCCCAGGTCAATTTCACGGATTCCAATCTGCCGATCCTGGTGATCAATACGATGGGGCAGGAAATCCTAGACGATCCCAAAATAACAGCCCAACTGGGCGTCATTCACAAAGGCCCCGGCCAGCGGAATTACCTGACCGACCCGTTCAATGAATACAACGGCAAGATCGGCATCGAGATCCGGGGGTCCAGTTCGCAGTCGTTTCCTAAAAAGGGATACGGCCTGGAGACCTGGGATGACGAAGGCGAAGACCTCGACGTATCCCTTTTGGGTATGCCCGAAGAAAGCGACTGGGTGCTGCACGGCCCCTACAGCGACAAATCCCTGATCCGGAATGCACTCACCTATATCCTGGCCGGCAGAACCATGGAATACGCTCCCCGCGTCAGGATGGTGGAACTGGTGATCAACGGCGATTACCTGGGCGTTTACCTCTTCACAGAAAAGATCAAACGCGACGCCAACCGGGTGAACATCAACAAACTGGACCCCGATGAAAATGAAGGGGACGATCTGACAGGCGGGTATATCCTGAAACTGGATAAAACAACGGGAGACAATCCGATTTTCCCGCTTTATTTTTCTTCTCAATACCGGGCTGAAACGCCGAATTTTCAGGAAATCAATTTCCTGTACGAAATCCCGGATGCAGAAGACATCACACAGCAGCAACGGGATTACGTCCAGGAGAGTATCGACCAGTTTGAAAACGCCCTCTACGGCGAAGATTACCTTGATCCGCAAAACGGCTATAAAAAACATATTGACATACAGACCTTTATCGATTTTCTGCTGGTGAATGAGGTTTCCAAAAACGTAGACGGATACCGGCTGAGCACCTTTTTTTATAAGGACAAGGACAGCAAAAACCCGCGCTGGAAAATGGGTCCGGTCTGGGATTTCAACCTCGGGTTTGGCAATGCCAATTATTGCGACGGCGGCCTGACAACCGGATGGGCATACGATTTCAACGACGTTTGCCCGGACGACTACTGGGTGATCCCGTTCTGGTGGAAAAAGATGCTGACCGACCCCGTTTTCCGGTGGGAATTGGGGAACAGGTGGCAGGAACTGCGCGCCGGCATCCTCTCCGACAATCAGACCACCCAGGTCATCGATTCGCTGGCCGCCCTCCTGGGCGAATCCCAATACCGCAATTTCCAACGGTGGAATGTGTTGTCCGAATGGGTCTGGCCCAACAACTTCATCGGCCATAACTACCCCGCCGAGATCAACTACCTGCGCAACTGGACGCTGGAACGTCTGGCCTGGATGGACCAGGCGATCGAAGAACTCACCCCGGCGGTAGACCCCAACAGCGGAAAACCCCTGCTTTGGCAGATGTCGCCCAACCCTACCCAATCCTTTGTGAACATCGTACTGAATGACCCGGGTTCCATTCCCACGACGGTAGACCTTTTCGACGCCCTGGGCAGGCGGGTAAAAACCCTGAACTGGCCGGGGCAGGAACTGTCCATGCGGCTGGAAACCGGGGACCTGCAGAAAGGATGGTGGATCGTTTCCCTCAAAGGGCAGGACGGGCGGATCAGCAGCCGGCCGGTGGTGGTGTATTAGTTGTAAGTCGTAAGTCGTAAGTCGTAAGGTATTTTGTCAGATCGTGGCGCCGCCGTCGATGCTGATGATGGCGCCGGTAATGAAGGAGGCTTCGTCCGAGGCCAGGAAGCAGTACAGGTTCGCGACGTCTTCCGGTTGTCCGAGGCGGCCCAGGGGTGTTTTCTGAATAAAGGCTTCGATCATATCTCCGGAGATTTTACCTGTCATGCCGGTCTGGATAAAACCCGGCGCCACAGCGTTGACGGTAATACCTTTCCGGCCGAATTCGCGGGCCCAGACCTTGGTCATGCCGATCACTCCGGCTTTGGCCGCTGCATAGTTCGTCTGTCCAAAATTGCCCTGCAGGCCGACGATCGAGGAGGTGTTGACGATCCGGCCGTACCCTTGTTCCGCCATATACGGATAAACTGCTTTTACGCAGTAAAATACCCCGCTGAGGTTCACATCGATGACCTGGCGCCAATCCTCGTCGCTCATGTTTTTGAGGGCCGCGTCGCGGGTGATGCCTGCGTTGTTGACCAGGATATCGATCCGGCCGAAAAGTTCGTATACGGCTTTGACGGCGGATTCCACCTGCTCATGATCGGCCACATTCACATTCCAATATACCGGTTGGAAGCCCTGCTTTTCCAACATTTCTACGGCTTCAAGCCCTTTTTCCGGGTTGAGGTCCCAAATGGCGACGGTAGCGCCTTCCTGCAGAAATTTCCGGACACTTGCCAGGCCGATTCCCCGGGCGGCGCCTGTTATGATGGCGATTTTTTGTTTTAGACGCATGGGCAATTGGATTGTTTGGATTGTTTGGATTGATTCGATTGATGCGATTGATACGATTGATTCGCCACGTCGCGGCGTGGTCGCATCAACGCATCAACGAATCAACGCATCAACGAATCAACGAATCAACAAATTAGTTGGATTGTTTGAGGCGGCGCAGGCAAAATTAAACTTTCCGGGGTGGAATATTGTATTTTTGGGGCGCGGATTAGTTGCAGTCCTGACCATTTAAACCATCGTAATCATGAAAGAAGTATTTATCGTTTCCGCCGTTCGCACGCCCATCGGCAGTTTTGGCGGTGTTTTTGCCGGGTTGTCAGCCACCCGTTTGGGGGCCGACGCCATCACAGGCGCACTGGCCAAAGCCGGGGTTGATCCTGCCCTGGTGGAAGAGGTATTCATGGGCAATGTTTGTTCCGCCAACCTGGGGCAGGCGCCTGCCCGGCAGGCCGCATTATTGGCCGGTCTGGGGACCAACGTGCCCTGCACCACGATCAATAAAGTCTGCGCATCCGGGGCCAAAGCCATCATGATCGGCGCACAAAGCATCATGCTGGGGCAAAACGGCATTGTCGTGGCCGGCGGCATGGAAAGTATGTCCAATATTCCGTACTACCTGCCAAATGCGCGTTGGGGTTATAAATACGGCAACGCCGAACTGGTGGACGGCCTGGCCAAAGACGGCCTGACCGACGCCTACAACCATCAGGCCATGGGCGTTTGCGCCGACAACACTGCCAAAAAGTACAACATCAGCCGGGAAGACCAGGATGCGTTTGCCATCCGGAGTTACCAGCGCGCAGCGGCAGCTACCCAGTCCGGCAAATTCGCTTCCGAGATCGTTGCGGTTGCCGTTCCGCAGCGCAAAGGCGACCCGGTCATGGTAGCAGAAGATGAAGAATACAAAAACGTCTTTTTCGACAAGATCCCGTCCCTCCGACCTGCGTTCACCAAGGACGGGACGGTGACGGCGGCCAACGCCTCCACCATCAACGACGGCGCGTCAGCCCTGGTGCTGGCCAGCAAGGAAAAGGTAGAAGAACTCGGCCTGAAACCACTGGCCAGGATCCGGGGTTTTGCCGACGCCGCCCAGGAACCGGAATGGTTCACCACTGCCCCCACCCTCGCGACCCCCAAAGCCCTCAAGGCTGCCGGCCTCAGTTTGTCGGATGTGGATTATTTTGAGGTCAACGAGGCCTTTGCAGTCGTTCCAATGGCCTACAACCAGGTTTTGGGTATCGACCCCGGCAAGGTCAACGTATTCGGCGGCGCCGTGTCTCTGGGGCATCCGCTTGGGGCTTCCGGCGCCCGGATTGTGACCACACTGGCAAATGTGCTTCTAAAGGAGGACGGTCATATTGGTCTGGCGGCGATTTGTAACGGCGGCGGCGGGGCTTCGGCTATTGTGATTGAGAGGGTCTGATTTGTTGATACGTTGATTTGTTGATACGTTGATTTGTTGATGCGTTGATTTGTTGATTTGTTGAAATAGAAATCGGCGCTCCGTTACCCTTAACAAAGACTGCAGACTGCCGATCCGCCTCTGTGGGTCGGACCAGCCTGCCGGATTGTAGACTGTCAATTGTCGAACTAAAAAAAAGTCTCCCATGAATAAATTAACACTTCCCCTGATCCTGATAACAGGTTTTGGGGCGATGCAAGCCCAGCCGGCGATTGAAAATGCCGGGGCAGCGGTGGAATACCCATATCCCATCCAGAAGATCAAGCTGGACCAGGAAACCGAGATCGCCTTTGCGGAGGTCGGTCAGGGCGATCAAACGCTGGTTTTCATCCACGGTATGGGAGCTAATCTGCCGGTATGGAAAAAGACGATCGACAGCCTGAGCCTGAATTACCGTTGCATTGCCCTCGATTTGCCCGGGCACGGCCAATCCAGTAAAGGCCCCTATGCTTTTTCCATGGAATTTTATGCCGAAACCGTTCAACGATTTATCCGGAAGCTGAAGCTGAAGGACCCCGTACTTGTAGGTCATGGCATGGGCGGTCAGGTGGCGATTACCCTGTTACTGGACCAACCCAAAATTGCCGGGAAGCTCATTTTGATCGCTCCCACCGGTCTGGAGACCTTTTCTTACCAGGATAAACTATGGCTCAAACAAACCTATAGCACGACCGCCATTCAATCTGCCGACCCGAATCAGATCCGCAACGACCTTGCCCTGAATTTCGCCCGCAATCACCTTCCGGAAGACGCCGCTTTTTTATTTAAAAACCGACTTCTGCTGTTAGCCGACCGGCCCGCGTACGACTATTATGCCAATATGATCGCCCAATCTGCGGCCGGACTGGCCAACGAACCCGTGTTCGAACGCCTGGGCGAGATCGCCGTCCCTGTCCTGCTGCTGATCGGCGCCAGCGATTACCTTATTCCCAACAAGATCCTGCACCGGGACCTGACCACGGAGGCGGTTGCGAAAAGCGGCCAGGAGCGGATCCCCGGCAGTCAGTTGAAGATTTTCCCCGGCTGCGGGCATTGGTTGCAGTGGGAGTGTCCGGAGGGGGTGAATGGGGCGGTGAGGGAGTTTTTGAATTGATTCGATTGATTCGATTGGTTCGATTGGATTGATTGGATAGATTGGATTGATGCCTAAACAAGGATAAAAAGCCTTTTGATCTGGCGAACGGGCGATACTTTTGAATTTTGCATTTCACATTTTGCATTTTGCATTGATGCCACCTAACTTTGCTCCATGCCGTTCGATTACCTCCACAGCGACACCATAGCCGCGCTGGCCACCCCGCCGGGTATTGGAGCCATCGGCGTGATCCGTTTGTCGGGCAAAGACGCCGTGGCCATTGCCGACCGCGCCTTTTGGGGTAAAAAACTGGCCGGGCAGCCCTCCCATACGCTACACCTCGGCATGATCCGGGACGAGAACGGCAAAGACCTGGATGAAGCGCTCGTTTCCCTGTTCATCGCGCCCCGGTCGTACACCGGGGAGGATGTAGTGGAAGTTTCCTGCCACGGGTCGCCGTTTGTCTTGCAGGAAGTACTGCAACTGTTCATCCGGTTGGGCGCCCGCCTGGCCAAACCCGGGGAATTCACCCTGCGCGCCTTCCTCAACGGCAAAATGGACCTCAGCCAGGCTGAAGCCGTTGCCGACCTGATCGCCTCCGAATCGGCAGCCGCCCATACAGTGGCCATGCAGCAGATGCGCGGCGGGTTTTCGCAGGAGATCCAGCGCTTGCGACAGGAGTTGATCAACTTTGCCAGTCTGATCGAACTGGAGCTCGACTTCAGCGAAGAAGACGTGGAATTTGCCAACCGCGATGAACTGAGAAAACTGGTTGAAAAGATCCGGACGGTCATCCGTGCCCTGATCCAGTCTTTCCAACTCGGCAACGTCATCAAAAACGGGGTAAATACCGTGATCGCCGGCCGGCCCAACGCCGGAAAAAGCACCCTGCTCAACGCCCTGCTCAACGAAGAGCGCGCCATTGTGAGCGATATCCCCGGCACCACCCGCGACACGATCGAAGAGATCCTCAACATCCGGGGTATCCCCTTCCGCATCATCGATACAGCCGGCATCCGCGAAGCCCGCGACGCCATCGAAGCCATCGGCGTGGAGCGCACCCTGGAGAAAGTCCGCACCGGCAGCCTGCTCGTCTACGTCTTCGACGTGATCGCCACCCAGCCCGCCGAAGTACAGGCCGACCTCGAGCGCCTCGCCCAACCCGGCGTACCCCTGCTGATCGTCGCCAACAAAATGGATCTGAATCCCTACACGAAGTTTGAGCATTATTTTTCAGTCCCCCCCTCCCCCAGTCTCCCAGTCTCCCAGTCTCCCAGTCCTGCAGTCTCCAGTCCGCAGTCCGAAAGTCCTCAGTCCGACAGTCACCCCATCTCCAAGTCTCCCAGTCCCCCAGTCCCCCCCTCTCCCGGTCACTGGGTCCCCCTCTCCGCCAAAGAAGGCATGAACATCGAGTACCTCAAGGAAAAGCTGTACGAAGCCGCGATCGGTCAGGAACTGGTGGGCGAAAGCCCGGTGGTGAGCAATGTGCGCCACCTGGAGGCCCTGCAACAATCGTACGACAGCCTTGAGGCCGTGCTCACGGGCATGGACAACCGCGTCACTTCCGATTTCATCGCGATGGATATCCGGCGGGCGCTGCATTTCCTCGGGGAAATTACGGGGGAGATCACGACGGAGGATTTGCTGGAGAATATTTTTTCCAGGTTTTGTATCGGGAAGTAAGGGCCATGTCGAAAATAATTTCTCACGCCCCTGCGGGGAAAAGCTGTTTTTTGCACGCCCCAAAGTTGCAAAAACTGATAAAACAAATGAAGTCATACGATCGCCCAACCTGATTTGTTTTTATTGTTTTTTAATATTATATATTATTAATTTTTGTTTTTATTTGTCAAATATTTGTATCTTTGCCTTGATGATTTAAAGACCACACCTCTTCACGCAAATTCGGAGCATGGGTCCGGAAAAAAATAAAATCAACCCGGCATTCCTCCAGGAAATCAGGGAAATGCTCAGCCAGGCCCGGCAAAAAGCCTATGCTGCCGTCAATTTTTTGATGGTGGAAACCTATTGGCGGATCGGGCGGCGGATCGTGGAGGAGGAGAAGGCCGGCGCGGAGAAGGCAGCCTACGGCGAACAATTGCTAAAAGAACTATCCAAAGCCCTGTCTGCGGAATTCGGCCGGGGATTTTCATCGCCCAATCTCCGGAATTTCAGGCAGTTCTATCTGACTTACCCTGATGAACAAATATGCTACACAGTGTGTAGCAAATTGACATGGAGCCATAACCGGCTGATTATGAGGGTAGACAATCCGAAAGCGCGGGCATACTATCTCCAGGAAGCCCTGGAACAAATGTGGAGTGTTCGCCAACTCGAACGCAATATTCATTCACACTACTACGAACGACTATTAAGCACCCCAGGCAGCCCGGAATTAGGGGCGCCGGAACCCCAAACCTCCGCCGACTTCATCAAGGACCCCTACGTCCTGGAATTCCTGAATCTGCCTGAAAACACCGGGCATTCTGAAAAAAACCTGGAAAAAGCCCTCATCGAAAACCTGCAACATTTTCTACTGGAACTGGGAAAAGGTTTCTCCTTTGTCGGCAGGCAACTCCGGATCAGCACCGAGACCAGCCATTTTTACATCGACCTGGTTTTTACAACTACCTCCTCAAATGTTTTGTGCTGATCGACCTCAAAACCGGCAAACTCACCCACCAGGACGTCGGCCAAATGGATATGTACGTGCGCATGTTCGACGACCTGAAACGCAACCCGGATGACAACCCCACCGTGGGCATCATCCTCTGCGAGGCAAAAGACGAAACCGTGGTGCGTTATTCCGTATTGCAGGGGAACGAACAACTTTTTGCCTCTAAATACCGGCTGATCCTGCCCACCGAGCAGGAACTGGCCGCTGAGATCAAACGGGAACGCCGGTTGCTGATGGAACGGTAGTTTATTTCATCAGGCGCTCAACCAAATTGACAAAATCCCTCCTTTTTTCCGAATAAACCGTATTTTTCATCCATGAAAGTCAACTTCTCCCGGATAGAAGACGTACAGTATGTCCTTGATCATCTGTTAACTTGCATGAAAAGTTTACTGCAAAAACCACAGGTACACCATTCTGCTCTGATAACTGTGCGCAAGAAAATTTTGGAACCGGCCATTAAATGAAAACAATACCGATCAGAAATATTACCTCTGCCCGGAAGGAGCAAAATAGTAACGGTCGCTTTAGCATCCGAAGGGTGGAGAATATACTTAACGGAAGCGATATGCAGCATGACCTGCACCGCCACAATACCGCTCATATAAAATGAAAAGCAAAACTCAATACGATGTAATTATAATTGGTGGCAGCTATGCTGGTCTTTCGGCAGGTATGGCGTTAGGCAGGGCGTTACGAAAGGTTCTGATAATTGATAGTGGAAATCCCTGCAACAAACAAACACCGCATTCACATAATTTCCTGACCAATGATGGAAAAACCCCTGAAGAAATTGCCCGCCTTTCCAAACAGCAAGTGAGCAGGTATGATACGGTGTCTTTTTTAGAAGCTTTGGCAACGGCCGGCATTAAATCCAAAAGCGATTTTGAAATACAAATACAAACCGGCGAAACATTTTCAGCAAGGAAGCTGATTTTTGCAACAGGCATAAAAGACATCCTGCCCAATATACCCGGCTTTGCCGAATGTTGGGGCATAAGTGTATTGCATTGTCCTTATTGTCATGGCTATGAAGTACGCCATCAAAAGACAGGCATCCTTGCCAACGGGGATACTGCATTCGAAATGTCGTCGCTAATTTCCAACTGGACGAACGATCTGACCCTCTATACAAATGGAGAAGCAATGTTCAGTGAAGAGCAGCAAATAAAACTTGCAAAACACCACATCGATATTGTGGAAGCGGAAATTGAGCGCCTTGAACACAAGAATGGGTATATTCAGCACATCGTTTTAAAAGATGGTAAAAAAGTACCGGTTAAAGCCTTATATGCAAGACTGCCTTTTTTACAGCATTCGCACATTCCCGGGACGCTCGGTTGTGAGCTGACAAAAGAAGGACATATCCAGATTGATCCTGCACAAAAAACAACCGTTCCAGGCGTTTATGCCTGTGGCGACAATGCTGCCCGAATGCGAACCGTGGCGAATGCCGTCTCAATGGGTACAACAACCGGATTGATGGTGAATAAGGAGTTGATTGAAGAGGACTTTTAAGCTCACTAACTTTTTAACATAAAAGGATGTATGAAAGCATTTACCAAAACAAAATACGGTGGCCCCGAAGTTCTTCGATTGGAAGAAGTGGACAAGCCAATGGTGAAAGATGACCATATCCTGGTAAAGGTATTGGCTAACTCAGCAAACCCTGCGGACTGGCATATCCTGAGAGGAGAGCCATTTTTTGCCCGGTTTACATCCGGTCTCTTTAAGCCAAAAGATAAAATCCCCGGCGCTGATTTCGCCGGCATTGTTGCAGAAACCGGCGGCAACGTGAAACGGTTCAAGGTTGGCGACCGGGTATTCGGCGAAACCCTGTTAGGCGGAGGGTTTGCCGAATATGTAAGTGCACCGGAAAACGTTTGTGCAATCATGCCGGAAAGTGCGGGCTTTGCAACAATGGCAAGCGTACCTGTAGCCGGGCTTACAGCATTGCAGGCGCTTATTACCCACGGAAAACTAAAAGCAGGAGAAACGGTACTTATCAACGGCGCTTCCGGAGGTGTTGGTCATTTTGCTGTGCAAATTGCAAAAGCCTATGGCGCTGCCGTGACGGCTGTTTGTTCCGGTAAAAACGCAGACTTTGTAAAAGGTTTAGGTGCAGACAAGGTAATTGCTTACGATAAAGAGAATATTCACCAGCATAAAGGAAAATACGATCTTGTTATTGACACGAACGGCAATCTTTTTCATGCGGACTATAAACGAATGGGAGAGAGAGGCGTCATGGTTGGTTTTACCACCTTGGGGCATATGTTTTCCCTGTTATTCAGGAAAGCAATCAGCAAGTTCCCTTTAATTCAATTTACAGCCGAAGCGGATTCGGAAGATTTACAAACACTTGCAGCCCTGATCGGTGAAGGAAAGGTTACTCCGCATATTGAAAAGTCCTACTCCTTTGAAGACATTCCTGCAGCCATCCGTTACATTGAAGCCATGCGCACAAGAGGGAAGGTGGCGATGGTTTGGGAGAAATAGTTTCATCCGCACCGAAAACCCTTCCAACTCCCCCCCACATCCCTCAAATCCATGCCCGCATGTGGAGTGGATGATTTTGTGAGATGAGCGGATACTTGAAGTACTCCCAAAAAACTGCATTTCTTACCTCAATCTAGCTCCGTTAGAGGCAGTATGGTCCGGAATGGGGATCAGGATCACCGGAATTTCCCACCGAATTGACAAAACCCCACCCATTTTCCTAAAAACCCGTATTTTCCCTCCATGAAAGTTAACTTCTCCCGGATAGAAGACGTACAGTATGTCCTTGATCAGCATAAAGCCGTCAAATTGCTGCGCAAGCAACACGCGCCCCTCATCATTGCATTTCTTTGGTCGGCTTTTAAAGACGTACACAGGCAGGCTTACGGCAGCCGGGAACTGACCAGCTTATTGTCCGATTTTCTCTTTTTTGCCAACGAGGGGGAATCCAATTACCCCAAACCGGCCCGAACTTACCTGGAAGAATGGACCCAGGAAGGCTTTTTGCGCCAATTTTACGAAGCCAACGACGAGGAGGCAACCTTCGAACTCACCCCGGCTGCCGAACGCGCCTTGCTTTGGATCACTGAACTCGACAAGCGAGAGTTTGTCGGCGCCGAATCCCGCCTGCTTCAGGTATTTCAGCAACTGCGCGAACTGGCAATGGGCAGCGCATTAAGCAAACAGGAACGCCTGGAACAATTGCTGCAACAACGCAAAGCACTCGACAAAGAAATCCTGGCTATCGATAACGACGATTTTGATCGCCTCGACCCTACGCGCATCCGGGAACGTTTTTCATTAATTGAAGAAACCGCCGGCAAATTATTGTCCGATTTCAGGCAGATCGAGGACAATTTCCGGCAACTCAACGCCAAGGCAAGGGAAGAACAGATCATCCGGCAAAGCAGCAGAGGGGTCGTGCTCGACGAAATCTTCCTGGCCCAGGACGCCATCATGGAAACCGATCAGGGCAAAACTTTTCACGCCTTCTGGGCTTTCCTGATGGACCAGCAACGGCAGGACGAACTCGACAAGCTGGTCCGGCAGGTCTTCAACCAACCCGAATTGGCCGCTGCCTGGAACCACTCGGTTTTGCCTCGGCTTAAAATGTCTTTGGTAGAGGCCGGCGACCGCGTCAATAAAACTACCGACCGGCTCGTAGAGCAACTGCGGCGTTTCCTCGCATCCCGCGCCTTCCTGGAAAACAAACGGGCCGGTCAGGTCATCGAGGAAATTGAACAACTGGCGCTGAAAGTGAAAAATGATCCGCCGTCCCAACAGTCTTTCATCGAAGTGGAAGGGAAACCGAATATCCATCTGCTCATGGATCGCGGCTTGTTTGAGCCGCCTGAAATCCTCAACCTGGATTCCGGCGCCCTGTCCCCCGGAGACGCCGGTGAAGTGGCCGCCGAAGGTTTGTACGAGCAGCTCTATATCAATCCGGCAGAGTTGATGGGGCGGATCAAGGTACTGCTGCGCGGCCGAGACCAGATCAGCCTTCGCCAGATCACGGAAGAGGTCCCGATTGAAAAAGGGCTCAGCGAACTGGTGGCCTACTTCGGTATTGCGACCAACCTGGAACGGCAGCAAAAGGCGATCATCAACGAAGCGTTAACGGAAACCATTGTTTATCGGAAAGGCGGACGCGATTTTCGGGTCGACCTTCCGCAAACCCTCTTTTTGGCATGATGGGAAATGCGCCAACCGAAGAATTTGGCATACCCGCCGTCTATTTGCTGAAAGGCATCCTTTACCGGCATCAGGAGGAAGCCTGGAACCTGTTGTTGCGTCACCGGGCGCGGCTTCAGGAGTATTTTGCCCCGCTGGACCTGGAATTGATGGTCGATGAGGGCGAAGGATACAGCTACCTCCGCCAGCGATCCCGCGATCAGGAGACGGACAATCATTTTCCACGACTGATGAGCCGGCGCACACTCTCCTACCCCATTACCTTGCTCCTGGTCCTCCTGCGCAAACGCCTGCTCGAATTTGAGGCGGAAGGCAGCGAAACCCGACTGGTCGTCAGCCTTTCGGACATCGTGGAAATGATGCGCATTTACTGGACCGAACTGGATACCAACGAACGAAAAAGGGAAGATCAACTCCTGTTGCACATTAAAAAACTGGTACTTTACGGCTTTCTGAAGCCCCTCAAGGCGGAAAAAGACCGGTTTGAGGTCGGCCGGATCCTCAAAGCTTTTGTACCCATTGAGAAATTGAATGAAATATTGGAAAAATTGAAAGCGTACGCTCAGGAGCGTGCAGGATGACCACGTATGCAGTTAGATTTAAATTCAAATATCGACAATCAACGGGCGGGTTACCGGCTGCATCGGCTGGAGGTGTTCAATTGGGGCACCTTCGACAAACATGTCTGGAGTATCAACCCCGACGGTCACAACGCCTTGCTGACCGGCGATATCGGTTCCGGAAAATCCACACTCGTCGACGCCATTACCACTCTGCTGGTACCCTACCGGAAGATTACCTACAATAAAGCTGCCGGCGCCGGAAGTCGCGAGCGAAGCCTGCTCAGCTATATTCGCGGCGCTTACAAAAACGAAAAGGTCGTGCAGTCCAGCAAAGCGCGCGATGTGTATCTCCGGACCGGCAAAGAACACTTTACGGTGCTCCTGGCGGTTTTTCACAATGAAGGTTACGGGCAATCCGCAACGCTGGCACAGGTCTATTGGTTGCAAAACGATAGTGTGGAACGCTTTTTTGTTCTGGCAGAGGACGAAATGGCGATAACAGACGATTTCAGCGAATTCGGTTCCAATATCAATCGCCTCAAAAAAAATCTCCGCCAAAGAAAACATACCGGGGTATTCGACCATTTTAACGAATATGCGGACCGTTTCCGGCATATCTTCGGGATCCGCCAGCCGGAAGCGCTCGACTTGTTTTACCAAACCGTTTCCATGAAATCGGTGGGCAATCTGACGGATTTTGTACGCGATCAGATGTTGGGGCAAACCGATATTCAAACTAAAATAGATGAGTTGGTGAGCAGGTACGGCGATCTGACCGAAGCCTACCGCGCCGTCCAGCGCGCCAAAGAACAACTGGCCATCCTTTCTCCTATGATGGAGGATGCCGCCCAACTGGAAAAGGTCAACGGCGAAATTGAACAATTGGAAACCGTGCTGGAGGAAATTCCGCGTTTTTTTGCCCATTGGCAGGTACTCGCGCTTCAGCAGCAACTGAAACAATTGCACCTCCAATGGCAAAAAAATGAAGCTGAACTTGCCGAACACGCCCACCAGTTGAAACAACAACGGCAGGACCTCTCCCGCCTGGAAAATCTCCGCTCTCAATTGGGTGTCAACCAGCAACTGGAAAATATCCGGATGGAACTGGAACAACGCCGGTTGGAAAAACAGCAACGCCAGCAACAAGCCGACGCCTACCGGGAAAATTGCGCAGGTCTGAAAAACAGTTTCCCTGCCGGCGAGGCGCCGAAACTGGAAATCCCGTCGAGCGCAGCCGAGTTTCTGGAACAAAGGCAATGGGCCCAAAAAACGATAGATGAATTAGATGAAGAAATGGATCGGCTCCGGGATCGACTTCAACCCCTGCATGTAGGCATTGCCCAGCATCGCGATCAGGTGAGCGCACTGGAGTCCGAGCTCCAATCGTTGCGCAAACGCCCCACCCAAATTCCGCAACAAAATATGGAATTGCGCGCCCGAATCCTGGATGATCTGCGCCTGACGGCCGGGGAATTGCCTTTTGCCGGAGAGCTGCTCCAGGTACGCGAAGAGGAAAAGGCCTGGCAGGGCGCCATCGAACGGCAACTGCACAACCTGGGCCTGAGCATGCTCGTGCCCGACCGGCATTACCGGATGGTCAGCGACTATGTCGACCGCCATCACCTCGGCGGCAAACTGGTCTATCTGCGGACGCTGGAACACCACCGCCCGCCGCAGGAAGAGCCCGCCGGCAATTCGCTGGTGCACAAGGTCAGGATCAAGGGCGACACCGAATTTTATGCCTGGCTGGAAACCGAACTGCGCAGCCGCTACGATTATGCCTGCTGTGAGGATGTGGAGGAATTCCGGCGCGCCCATCAGGCCCTCACCCGCAGCGGTCAGAGCAAGTCGGGCCGGATCAGCCATACCAAAGACGACCGCTACGACGTGAACGACCGCCGCAGGTATGTGCTGGGCTGGAGCAACAAGGAAAAGATCGCCGCCCTGGAAAACAATCTGGATGCAGAAACGCAGGCTTTAACGGCAGCCGAACGCGACCTGGCAGCCCTTCGAAAAAACGAGCGGCAACTCAGTGAACGGCGCGACGGACTCCTGAAATTATTGCAATTTAAAAATTTCGAAGCGCTGAATGTTCGGCCTGTCGCCCTCCGGATACAAGAACTGCTTGAAACCCAAAAGCAGTTGGAAGCCGGGTCGCAGGAACTGCGGGAACTGCAAGCCCGGATTACCGGTTTGGAAACCCGCATCAATACAACCGAGCAGCAAAAAGACCGGCTGAGCCGGGAAAACGGATCATTGGAAAACAAACTTGCCAACACCGCCAATCAGGTCTTCGGCCTGTTGGACTTGCTGGGCGTCCAGGCCCCTGAAATTGACCGCTCCGCAGCAGGTTTGCCGGTCGATATGGATCAATTGTCCGAACGGTTTACCCGTATCATCCTGCCCGACCTTCCGCCATCAGGGGCGCTCCGGCAATACCTGGGATCCGTTGCGCTTACCGGCAACCCCGAATCGATCAAACGGGAAGAACAAAAGCTGCTGGACCAGATCCAGGGAAACCGCGGCCATTTAAAACGCTGTCAGGATCAGGTGAACAAGCTGGTTCAGCGCATCATTTTGAAGATGAACAACTTCAAAAATAAATACCCGGAAGAAACGATGGAAGTGGACGCCGATCCGCGATCCATCCCCGAATTCCGCGAATTGCACGCCCGTTTGTTCCAGGATGACCTGCCCCGCCACGAGGAACGTTTCCGCGAACTGCTCAAACAAGGCACGATCCGGAGCATCCTTACCTTCAAGTCCAAACTGGAGGAATACGAGCAGGATATCGCAGAAAAAATCCGGAAGATCAATACCCATTTGCGGGAAATCGACTACAACCCAGGAACCTATATCTGCATTGCCCAGGAAGAAGTGCGCAGCGAAGACATTATCGGTTTCAAACAGGATCTCCGGGCCTGCCTCAGCGGCGTTTACGGCGACTCCGACGACATCTACACCGAAGAAAAGTTTTTTCAGGTCAAAAAATTACTGGATCGCTTCCGGGGCGAAACAGAAGAGGACAGCCGCTGGACCCGCCGCGTCACAGATGTCCGGGAATGGCATACCTTCGGGGCGGAAGAACGCTGGCGCGAAACCGACGAAATTCACGAATACTTCAGCGATTCTTCTGGAAAATCGGGCGGACAAAAGGAAAAACTGGCCTATACCATCCTGGCATCCGCCATCGCCTTCCAATTTGGCCTGGAATGGGGCCGTTCCCGCGACCGCTCCTTCCGTTTTGTGGTTATCGATGAAGCTTTCGGACGAGGTTCGGACGAGAGTACCCGCTACGGCCTGCAACTCTTCGAGCGCCTCAATCTACAACTGCTCATCGTCACGCCGTTGCAAAAGATCAATGTGATCGAGGATTATATCAACGCCGTACACTACGTATCCAACCCGACCGGGCAACACTCGCTGGTGCGCAACATCAGCAAAGCGGAATACCTGGCTGAAAAAGCCAAACGCTTCGCGCGGCAAAACGGAGACACATGATCAGCTACGAAGCCATACTGCAACAGGCGGAAGCCTGGTGGCCGGAAGTGCTGCGCGCATCTTTAACCGGGACGCCATTTTTTCCCAGGCCGATCAACCGGGTGGGAAAGGTCAAACCGAGGGAACGGCTCGAAGAATTTGACCGCATCCAGGCGCAGCAACAAGCTTTGATTGCGCGCAAGGACAAGGGGTACACCCTGCACTGGGAAGAGCGGAACTATCGCAATGTCGGCCGCAACCGCTTTATTGCCGGCGTCAGCGTCGACACGCTTGACGATTACCTCTACCTGTTGCGGCGCGGACCCGCACACCGGCGTTTTTTGGACGATGCCGGGCTCATCCTGAAGGAAGTACCGGCACTGCGGGATTGGTGCGTCCAAAATCCGCTGGAAATTGAGGCGCACCACCCATATTGGCTGCATCTGCTCCGGGTCGTCCGGTATTTTCTGGACGAACACCGGCCCGGGCAGTATTATATCCGCGAGCTTCCACTGGCCGTACCGACCAAATTTATCGAGACCCACCGCAAAGTGCTGGCCTCGATGCTGGATGCCGTATTGCCGCCGGACCGGATTGACGAGACCTTCCGCGGCGTACAGCAATTTGAGCAACGTTACGGTTTGAAATACCGTCAGCCGATGGTGCGCCTGCGCCTGCTGGACGCAGAACTGGCCCGGCAATACTTCAGCGGATTAACCGACCTGCAAATTCCGCTCGATGATTTTTCGAAGCTTACCCTGCCCTTGCAACGGGTCATCATTCTGGAAAACAAAACCAATTTTTCCAATCTGATGAATTTTCTGACCCTGCCGCAATACCCCGCTACTGCGGGCCTTTTTGGCAGCGGCTTCGGCCTGGCCCAGTTGAAGGACATCGAATGGCTCCGGAAAACCGACATCCTTTACTGGGGCGATCTCGATGCGCATGGCCTTCAGATCCTCTCCCAATTGCGGGGTTATTACCCCCAAACCCGGGCATTCCTGATGGACCGGGCCACCCTCGACGCCTTCCCCGAATACGTCCAGACGGACGCGCCGGAAAGTACAGCCGGCCGCCTCCCCAACCTGACCGAAGCAGAACAATCCCTGTTCGACTACCTGAACCAAAACCGCTTGCGACTGGAGCAGGAGCGGATTCCGGTGGGGTATGTGGTTGGCAGGCTGCAGTCCACAGTCTTCAATCTGTAGTTATTCCCCTTTGTGCCGCCGACGTCTCGTCGGTCGGGCAGGATGCCAATGGCGCCGGATGCAAAACATACCCGGAATTAAAGAAGACGAACTGGCGGATGCACTGCACGAAGCTATGGAAAAACACCCCTTAAAAAGAATCCTTTGCCTATGCCGAAGGGTATAATGAAAAGGAAGGCCGGTATGTCGGACTTCGTGGCGGCCAATCTGCTTCCATATCCACGGAAAGCAACGGATTATTAGTCAAACCCGCGATTGCGTTCCGGCAACTGGAAGCGGATGCGCGACCCGCAGCAATCCACCCAGTCGATCCGGGCCCCGGAGGCGAAGAAGCAACCTCGACGCCGGGGGAAGTTGATCCTTCATATCAAAAGGCAGGAACAGCAGAGGGATCTCCCACCCCGCAAAAATCAATGCCCAAACGATTTCACGGCGCGGTCACCCTCGACCCCACGCGGGTCGGCCGCGATGCCGGCCGGATCGCGGAGGAGGTGATCTCCCATTTATCAGGGCTGCTCGGCAGTGAAGTGACGGTAACGCTGGAGATCGAAGCCAAACTGCCGGATGGCGCTACGGAACAGATTGTGCGGATTGTGACGGAGAATAGCCGGACTTTGAAGTTTGGGAGTTTTGGGTTTGAGGTGGAGTAGGGGTGTTGCGGAAGTACGATTATCCGCCGGACAGGACAGAGGAGGCGGTGAGGTTGGCGCCGGAGCAGGCGGAGATGCGGGCTGGGGAGGGCTTTCGGATTGCACAATTCCGAATGATTCGATGGCCGAATCACAATAAGTCATTATAAAAACCATCCAGTTGGAGCCAGGCTATTGGGAGGCCTGTTATGAATGTGGAAAAATTAACTTTGGATTTTGAGCTTGTTTGGAGTAAGGTATGAGTAAAAAAATTGGAAAAAACCCGTACAGAACGAAGAAAAGTCAAAAAATAGCAATATTTTTACCTTTTAAGTTAAATTTTCTTGCTTTTATACTCAAAAGTGAATAGATTTGCGAACATATTACTGAGTTACCGGTTTAAGAAGATAACCTACTACACCGTAAAATTTGAGGACGAAGACGATCCGCTCTTTCTGCAATTCCTTAACAACCATAAAGGAGACCAATATGCCGAACATTTGGCTATCATCCGAAAATGGCTCCAAAAACTTGGAGAAGAAATTGGAGCAGACGAACGATACTTTCGCAATGAGGCTGCCCGCGGAGGCGATGCCCGGGCACTACCTCCCCCATCCAGATACATTAATGTAGATTGCTCCCTCCGACTTTATTGTATGCGCGTCAATAAACGCGTAGTCATCCTTTTCAACGGCGGTGAAAAAACCGCACCAGCAGCCCAGGACTGCAATAACGTCCGACCGCATTTTTTACTGGCAAATAAACTGACACAGGCCATCGACCAGGCCATCAAAGACCGCGAAATTCGATTTAATGATAGCGATGATCTCATTTTTAACGAAGAAATAACCCTGGAAATATGAGCGAATACCAAGAAATAACCAACTTCTTCGAGGGAAAAGGTCCCGAGGACGTCGAAAGGTTTGTCGACAAAAACCTGGACATTTCCCAGCAGGTTTTTGCCATCCTGGAAGAAAAAGGCTGGAACCAAAGCGACTTGGCGAAAGCGCTTGAGAAGAGCGACGCGGAGATCAGCAAATGGTTGAGCGGCACGCACAACCTGACGTTGCGCAGCATTGCCAAGATGGAGGCGGCGCTGGATGCGGATATTATTGTGACGCCTAAAAAAGCGAAGGATAAATACAAAGAAATAGCCTACGTGACGTTAAAAGTGCGCGCAAATATCAACGAGATTATTCCCAATCGAACGGAATACACAAAATCCGATAATCCGAAATGGCAAGGAAAACAAATTCCTCAAGTAGCGTGAGCAAGGAAAAGACGGGCATCATTCCTGAAAAAATACACTTGTTCAGTATCAATATTTTCAAAGCTAATTTGGAAACATCAGATGTCTATCTGGATAATCCTCAAAAAGGGGACTCCATTGAAATTGATGTAGCGCATAATATTGCCCATAGTTACGATCAGAATCGGTCAAGATACCGCCTGTTTTTTCTGTTAAATGCCTTGGATAAAGGAGGTAACCGACTTGGCGTTAAAGTCGAATACGGCATTGAATTCCATTTTGAGGTAGAAAATTTTAAGGATCATGCAAAGAAGGTGAAAAACAAATTGGAGATTGATATTCATCTGGCAGCAACCTTATATACGCTTTCCTATTCTACCGCGCGTGGTATTATCTTTGAAAGGACCAGGGGGACATTCTTCAATGGGGCTGTTTTGCCGGTCATTGATCCTTATAAGGCGTTGGTGGATAAAGAAAAAAACAGTTAATTTTTTTTTCCCAACACCATCACCATGAAACCATTCTTCCTCTCCATCCTCACCGCTTTCCTTGTCCTGCCCGCAGAAGCGCAGTTCTCCCAAGCCGCCCGCGACAGCATCGCGGCGCTCTCGGCGGCGGATCACGCGGAAATGAAAACCGCGCTGGGGATCACTGTCCCCAACCGGCCCGGCCCCTCCGGCAACCCGCAGGCGCCCAATGCCGCCAACCGGGATGAAAACAAGGTAAATGTGTACGTGTTACCCGACCCCCTGACGATGAAAAACGGACAAAAGGTCAGGACCCCGGATGATTGGCAGCGCCGGCGGCCGGAGATCGCAGAGGACTTTGAACGGGAAATGTACGGGCGACTGCCTGCCAATATCCCGCCGGTGGTCTGGAAGGTGGTATCCGTAAAGGATACTTCGGTAGGGGCCTACCCGATCCGCGAAAAAACCCTGCTCGGGGTAGTCGGCAACTCAGCGTACCCGGCCCTGAAAGTGGAAATCGAACTCCTGCTGGCAACGCCCCTGGATGCCCGTGAAGCCGTCCCGGTGGTCCTGGAATTTGGGTTCATCCGTTCGCCCTTTAACCCCGGCCCGGTTGTGCCGATCGGCCTGGGATCGCCCCATGAACCCACCTGGAAGGAACAGTTGATCGCCAGGGGTTGGGGTTATGCCATCATCGTGCCGTCCAGCATCCAGGCCGACCATGGCGCCGGTCTCCGGCAGGGCATCATCGGATTGGTGAACAAAGGCGGACCGCGGAAACCGGACGATTGGGGCGCGCTCCGGGCCTGGGCCTGGGGTGCAAGCAAAGCCCTCGATTATTTTGAGACCGACAAGGATGTCGATGCAAAAATGGTCGCCATCGAAGGGCTTTCCAGATACGGCAAGGCTGCCATTGTAGCGATGGCGTTTGAACCCCGGATCTCCCTGGGGTTTATCGGGTCGTCGGGCGCAGGCGGCGCCAAGATCCTGCGCCGGGTATTTGGCGAGCAGGTCGAAAACCTGGCATCTTCGGGTGAATACCACTGGTTTTGCGGGAATTTCATAAAATACGCAAGCTCACTCACCGCCGACGACCTGCCCGTGGACGCGCACCAACTCGTCGCCCTTTGCGCCCCCCGGCCGGTATTCATCAGTTCGGGTTCTCCGCAGGTGGAAGGCCAGTGGGTCGACGCCAAAGGCATGTTCCTCGCGGGCGCGCACGCAGGACCGGTCTACGAACTCCTGGGCAAAAAGGGCCTCGGGACGATGGAATTCCCCGCGCTGGGCATGCCCCTGGTGGACGGCGAGGTCGCCTTCCGGCAGCACGCCGGCGGCCATAGTACGGGCCCGAACTGGAGTACGTGGATTGCCTGGGCGGGGCGGTATTGGGGGGCGAGGTAATCGTCCATCATCCATCTTTCCACGTGGCAGGTTTCTCCAGATTTTTTACCGACCACAGTGTGTCGCTTTTTAGGAATTACTTGCTGGCAGGGTCCCCCAAAATCACTGAAACTTCGGCACTTGCGATAACCCGGTGGAATCATTTTCCGCCAGCAAAACATCCCATTAAAACATGTGGTTTTTTTTAATCCACATCAAGGTTGTTTGATGGCTGATACCGAAGGTCCGGCCCGGCAATTTGGACTATCGGCTCAAATATACGATTTTTTTGAGCCGATTGGAGCGATTAACCGGCTCGCCTTCCAATGATATTAAAAAAAATGTATCTTTACCCACGAGGTCATCCCAAGTGCGATCCTTCAATTTCTGCAACATCGGAAAGAACCATCCAAAACCTGTAGTGCATCAATGGAAAAAAGAGCGGATACCCCTGTGGTTTTTCTGGCCTTTGCGCAGACTTCTTCGGAACCCCATCTGGCTCACCTCAAACGCGAAAGTTCTCTGTTGCGCGATCTGTTCCTGTCCCTCGAAGAACAAGGAAAGGTTAAACTGTTGCGGGAAGAAAGCACCGAACAGAAAGACCTCGTCCGGCTGCTGACCCAGTACAAAGACCGGATCGTTATCTTTCACTTCGGCGGTCACGCCAATGGCGATCATTTATTTTTTGAAGACGAAAAAGGATATCCCGGCGGTCTGGCTGAATTGCTGGGACTTCAAAAAGGATTGAAACTGGTTTTCCTGAACGGATGCTCCACCCACCGGCAGGTCGCCGGATACCTCAGGGCCGGCGTCCCCGCCGTAATAGCCGCCACCAAGCAAATTTCCGATGCCGACGCCGTCCGGTTTTCTGAACATTTTTACCATGCCCTGACCCGGCATTACCCCTTGGCCGATGCGTTCAGGATTGCGGCAGCTTCCTTAAAGATCAAATCCGACCGGTATGCGCACGAAGGGGAAGAAATCGTCCTGTGCAGGGGTTTTGACCTGGAAGAAAACATCCGGCAGGAAGAAGCGCCCTGGCGGCTTTTTGTGAAAGAGGAAGAACAAGCCCTGCTCGACTGGCGGTTGACCGAAATGGAAACCGCCCCGGCCGGCCTGGAACAAGCCGACCAATCCGGGGTGGAAAAATACCTTCAGTGGGTCAACGCCGAATACAACCAGATCACCCTGCCCGCCATCAAGGAAGGTCAGGATCTGCCAAAAATCCCGCTGGACGAGGTTTTTGTGGCCCTCAAAGTCAGCGGAAAATCCGCCAACCGCGAGTTGGAACTCGCTCACCAGCAAATCATCCGGACTTTTCATAAGATATTGGAGGATTTGGATTTTGAACCCTCTGAGACGGAAAAACAGGCGCTGTACGAACAAATCTTACAACAAAATCCCCAACTGAAGGCCTGGGACGAGGAACGCCTGAAGGCGCTGAGGGTCTCTACCCAAACGGGGGCAAACGACGCCGGAAACGCGCCCCCTGTCAGTCTGGCCACTGCTTTCCAGCAGGAACGGGATATGGTAATCCTGGGGGATCCCGGCAGCGGGAAAAGCACCCTGCTCCGCTGGCTGGCCATCCGCCTGGCCGATGCTTTGAGCCTCCAGTTGAAAACGGGTGAAAAACAACTGGTCAGAGCGCCCGGGCGCCAGGTGGATGTGCACCTGAAGGACGACCCCCAACTGCAGAACCTGGGGCCTGCCCGGCTGCCTGTACTGCTCCGGATCTCCGATTACGCCCAATATTACGAAGATCAGAAACGCCATTACCCGACAAAAGCGCGCGGGATTATCGACTACCTGGGGTTTCACCTCCCGAGTGTCCCCGCCCTGGACCGCGACCAACTGAACAAATTATTCCGGCAATACCTTTCCGGCAATCAGGCCGTGGTCATGCTGGATGGGCTCGACGAGGTCACCAACGCCAGGGCTGAGATCCTCCGGGAGGTGACCAGTTTTATCGACCATTGGGTACACCGCAGCGTGAGTTTTTATGCGCCCGATGACAAACCCTGGCGTACCGGCGGCAACCAGTTGATCGTCACTTCCCGGATCGTTGGTTACCAGGCGGCGCCGCTCAGCGGCAACCTGACCCATGTGACCATCTTACCGATGGAAGAGGCTGCCGTCCGGCATTTTTGCTCGGTATGGGTGACACAATTGTATGCCCATCAGGCGCAAAATGTCCAGGCCGGCGAAATCCAGCGAGAGATCATCCGGTTGCAGGACGCCATTTTTGACCCGCAGCGGCCGCGCATCCGGGAGCTGGCCGCCAACCCCCTGCTCATCACCATCCTGGCGCTCATTTTCCGAAATCAGCACGGTAAACTGCCGGAAAGCCGCGCCGAACTGTACCAGCGCGCGCTGCAGATCCTGCTCGACAAATGGAAGGGACACGTGGGCATCGATCCCCGCGAATTGGCCACCATGCTGGCCCCGCTGGCCGCGCATATGCACGAGAGCCCAACCGATGATATCCGGGAATCGGATCTGATCTACTTCCTGGAAAAAGAACTTACCCGGGTGCGGGGCGGCGACCCGGCCCAGGGCGTTCCCCAGGCCGTACAGCAGGAGGTCCGCCTGTTTGTCCAGCGCCTGAAAGAGGACGTCGGTCTGCTGGCCGAACGGGGTGAAAAATTGTACCATTTCCTGCACCGGACCTTCCAGGAATACCTGGCGGGATTGTCCCTGATTTCCAACCGGACCAAAGCCTCCGGCGCCATCATCAACCGGATCGACGACCCCATCTGGCGCGAACCCATTCTGCTGGCCCTGGGCGCCGCCGACCTGGAGTGGTCGTCCATCCAGTTGGAAGAATTGATCCAGTCGATGCTTTTTGCCGACGACCCCCTGCTGGACCTGCTGCCCAGGAGCTCGCTTTTCATCGTCCACGCCATCCCGGAGATGGAGCACCTGTCGGAAAACCTCATGAACGATATCCTGAAACAGTTACTCCGGGCTTATTGCGACTTGCACGGCATCGCCAAATACCAGAATATCCGGCAGCAACTGGGCCTTGCCTTTGCCAAGCTGAGGGACGGAAAACGATCGGGGGTACTGAACCGTTTCCTTACCCGGAACCTGGAGACCCCGGGTTCGGTCCACGAATGGCCGGGCCTGTTGTCGCTGATCCGGGATCAAGGGTGGTGGCAACCGGAATGGACGGCAGCTGTTGTCCGGCATATCGACCAAGACGAGGCAGCCTGGGGCTGGCCCGCAAATCACCTTTTGAGGGACTATTTTTCGGAGCAGCCTCAACTGGAAGGACCGCCCAGCCTCCTGATGCGGAACAAGCTGCTGCAGAACGCTGCCTGGCACGAATTTGTGCAGCAGGACCCTGCCTGGATCCGGCTCCTGACAGCCTTGTACGGGGGCTGGAAAAACCGGCCGGAAACGGTGACCAGTTACCGCAAGAACCTGGAGGAAAAGTGGCGGAATATAGCAGGCCTTTCCTCAGCGGCAGATGTTCAGGCAGAAGGAAGACAGTTGGATGAGGCCAGGAATGAAATGATCGCAGCCATCCTCCTGGAATCCGACACCTTCGATGCCCGCTATATCTACCGGGACGGGCCTTTCACCCGCAGCCTGCTCAGGGCAATTGCAGGAAAAGAGCCTGCACGGTCGCTGGAATCCTACTTCCTGGACCAGTGGCGCACGTCGGATTCGCCGCCGGTACAAGCCCTGGCTTTGCTGGCGCTTACCTGCACCGGGTACAATGCAGCCGCCCTTATTTATCAAAACCAATTGGAGAACGCCAACCAGGAGGCCATCGACCGGTACCTGGCTCATCTCGACCGGCTGAAGGAAATGCTCTTTTATCCGGTCCTGGACATCTATTACCGGTTTACCAGGAAACCCGAATCGCTGAAAACCACCAATTGGGCAAGGATTCCTGTCGAGCGCCGGCCGGATATTTTCCGGACCCTCTTATTTACTTTTTCCAGTTTCGGCCTCCCTGCCTCACATTGGGGATATATCGACTGGAATAAACGCCCCTGGCCCGAACCCCATGAAGATACGGGATCGGAACTGGCTGCCGTTGTGGAAGCAGAATATTTTTCGGCGCTGATGGGCCTTTGTTCCGACGATCCCTTTTACAGCCTGATGGTCGTGTTGGATACCCTGGGGAATGCTTTGCAGAAAAACCACCCCCTTATCCTGCGCTCACTCCATGAACTGCCCCATTCCCCTCAACTCAAAGACCGTTATCGCTTCCAATGGAAAATGCCGGCGTATCATTTTGAACACAACGATGCCGGTAAATTGCTGTATGCCCTGCAGGTTGTCGATGGCCTGCCCCCAAAGTTTGATGTCCTCAGGGAATGGTATGTGGTTGCATTATGGCCCCTGATCGAACAATCGGCGCCCCTGAAACCTTACGCTTTTGCCCTGCTCTGCTCGTCGATTTACCAGGATCGAATCCGGAAACTGAGCCCCGATCTTTTCGACGCAGTCCAGGGTACCCGCAACATGGCGGCCCTGATCGATTCTACCAAAGATCCTTATTGCCGCTTTCTGGCAGCCGGGAAAATGTTCAGGCAAACGAACAGCCTCCCTTTTTTGAAACGTTACATCACCGCATTCAATGACCTGGAGGCCCCGGAAGCCATTTTCCTGGCCACTTTCGACCTGATCGACCTGCTGGCAAAATGTTCCGCGGATTTTTTCCGCACTCCGGGCGAACAATCCAATATCCATGTATTGATGGAACAAGGCGCACTCCAGGAAATTACAGGCAACGCAGAGCGCGCCATTCCCCGGATAAGCGCTCCCTTGAACCGGTTGCGCGCCTGGTGTTACCTCAGCGATATGCAAATGGATGAAGAAAAAGCTTCGGCCTGCGTATTCAAGGCAATGGATATGTTGCCGGAACTTGAAACGGATGGCCGGCGCGCCTCGGCGCTGGAGTTTATCCTCAACCGCTATGGCCCCATCGCAGGCCGGTATTCCAACTGGCCCTCGATCAATACGTCATTCGAATCTGCCTGGGAACTCAATAAAGCACTGGGAAAAACCTATCTCAACTGGTACACTTTCGACGAATTGGCCGCCGACGGCGCCGATCCGGAATCGTTCCGCTCCATTCCGGATTGGTGGGCCCTGCTGGGGTTATCGGATGCGGTGCAGGAACTCAGCTACCGGTTTGCTGAAAGAGACGAGATCTCCAATTTGTGGCGGGAGTTGTTGAACCCCGAAAATCGGCCTGCAACAGCCTATCGCCTTCAAAAGAAAGGCAGAAACGGATTAAAACTGGACAACCTGGCCCACAGGGCCGTTACCCGCCTGGCCGAAGACCAGGAAACCGGGATACTGAACAACTTGCTGCCCCTGCTGGAACAACCGGCATCCGCCGTTTTGCCGCTGATCACGCCCTGGATCAGCCATGCCAGGCCGGGTTTGCGGCAACTGGCGGCATTGCTCCAGGCGGAAAACGGCCAACTGACAACCGAAAACCTTGACCTGGTGGTCGACTGCCTGAAAAGCGATTCGGACCGCCTGCGTTTCCGGGCCATGATCGCTGTTCACGGCCCGGCTCATAACTCGGGCCAGATCAACAGGTCGTTATCAACCTCCAACATGAACCGGGCTTTTTTCGAACGGCTGCAGCAATTGAAGTCTTCAGATTACAACGGCGACCCGGCGGTCGGTCAGGTGATGGCCTGGATGAACCACAACCTGGTTCACGACAACGAGGTATTATTGGAAGAAGCTGCCCAACTGCTGAACAGCCCGAAAGAAGCAGATCAAAAAATCGGGAAGGCCATCGTTTACACGATAGAGAAACCGACCAACGCTGTATGGCAGCGGTTGGTCTTTCACCTTGAGCACACCATTTTTGATCAGGCGAAAACAGCGCAGTCTCTGCTCCGTGCGGTGGCCATACAATGTTATCTGAACCCGTCGGCCCTGTACCCCAGTCCCCGGAAAGTAAAAAACTTCCTGGCGGAGCGTTACCTGCCGGTGATGGCGGAGTACCTGCGCAGCCAGGTTACGATATCCGCCGTAGAGGGTGTATTGAAAGAAATAACCGGCGCCGCAGGGCCTGTCCGTGCGGAAATGACATCCGGTGCGCATAAACTGCTGGATGAGCGGTTGAAAATCGATTTTACCGCCGCCTATGAGCAGGGCGAGGGCGCCTTCTTCGAGGCGATGAAACTGGCGGGCAGCGGCAATTATGTCGCTACAACGGAAATTTACCGGGACGGAAAGACCCTGGCGGACAAGATCATTGAATGGCCCGCCCAGACCGAATTATTGATCAAATGGACCCTCGAAGAACTCGACAACGAGCTGATCGATTACGATTCCAGCAAAGCCTTCGGGGGGTACCTGGCCATCGTTTTGGCCCATGTGGCAACCCTGCGGCCGGAAACCTTTCTCTCGCTGGTCGACCGGAACCATTTCCGGGACCTCATGACCGAAACCATCGAACTCCATCCCTTCTGGATGGCCCGGCAAGGCGCCATTGTGATGCTGGCCAGTACCGGCGAACTGGACGAAAAAGCGTTGAAAAGCCTGGGCCAAGCCCTTCGGGATGTATCCTATACCCGAAGGCAGGCGCGCCAGTGTTTCGTTCATTTCCAGTCGCTGATCAATTCACGGGTATTAGACCAGTTGTTCCTCAACCTTGAAACAGGTTCGGGCCTGGTGATGCAAACCTCGGCTTTGATCTTGTCGGAAGTTGCCCGGAATGAAAAAACGGAGGCCGCACTCCGTCAGCAGATCATCAAAAGAATGGCGGATTATCTGAGGCTGACAAAAGAAAAACCATTAAAAAACAGATCCGTATACAGTTGGGAGGAAGGTGAAGACCGCCCGGCCTACCTGACTTCGCTGGACAACGTGTTATACAACGAACTGATCAAAATTGTTGGACTTTCTTAATACCCGAATATGAAAAGATTTACCATTCCATGTGATTTTGGCGGGGAAAAACACCCTTTTCAGGTATATATCGGAGATCCGGGGCCGGATATTCATCCTTTGTATTACCAAAACCGATGGCTGGCGGAAGACCGGGGTGGCGCCGTCCCCGGGGAAGTGATGGATTCATTCGAAAAACTGCACAAAATAGCCCTCGACAATGACGTCAATTTTGAGGACCTCTGCATGTATGCTTTTGGGCAGGCCGCGGAGGAAAAATTGAGGGAAGAGGAAAACAAATTGGAGTGATGGGGGATTGATGGGAGGTAATGAGGTACTCAACTATGCCCCCTCAATCCGCAAACCCCGTCAAAACCCCCTCCATTTAGCTTCCAACCTTGCGATATGTTCACTTGATTTGATATCGTTGTCCAAATAGGGTGGCAAACCCTCGTCCCAGTCTCCTTCTGCCTGAATATTCTCCCGATCCAGATAATGCACAAATTTCCGGCGGAAAAAATTGGTATTAAATTTAAAAAATCGCTTCTGAATACCTTTCCGTTGCCATTTCCCGTTACCTCTTTTACTTTTTTGAATGGTTCTTATCAATTGATAATCAGGATATACACGCTTATACAGTACCAAAACCGCAATCACGATCAACAGAACCAAACCGAGGGGGATTTGAATCAATGGAACAGGGAATTTTAGTAAAAGAAAAGATCCAAAAACAGACCATCCGATCACGTTGTTTTGAAATTCCTTGTCTGTCCTGAATGTTTCCAACAAATTTTTCCAGGATTTTTTAAAATTGATTTGTTGAACCGGTTTTCTCCGTTTCACCGGAGGCGTAATCATTCGGGGTTCTGGTTCCCATTTCTGTGCGACATATTCCGGGCGCCCTGGCTCAAAAGTAAGTTGAGCGCCCGTTTTTGTTTGGCCGGGTTGCAGACCGTGCTTCACGCCCTTCTTTCGGACCCAATAAATAACCACCCCTGCCAAAATAAGGGTAAATGGGATCAAAAACCAGTTGTATTGAAATAATCCGGCAAGGAATTTCAGCAGTAATTTGAACAACCACCAGATTCCCACCAATATCAAAATTACAATATCGATGACGAGGACAATCAGGAACAGGTTGACCAGCCAACGCGTTCGTTTTCTGAACCCTTTACTCCAGCGGGTTGAAATATCATCCAGTTCCCGTTGAAAACCTGCCCAGCCTTCCTTCCAAAGAGAACCGGTGGTCATGGCATGCAAGGAAATAAAATCATCTTTGAAGAAAATCCGGTCATACCAGGTTTTAATGATATCAAATAGCCATACAACCAGGAGTCTGACCGACAGAAATATACCAATGACCCAGATCGCCTCCATTTCATTCAGGGCGAGGAGCGTTGTTTTCATACCCCCTAAAATATGCTGATCGGATAAAAGCTGGATCCATTTTTCCCGGTCTGTTTTTCCATCCTGCTGAATGGTATAAATAAGCAAGGTCGCCAGGGGTGGAAATAAAAGTTTTGCCGTTAATGCGGCGGACTCCAATTTCAAATAATAATAGATCTTATTGAACGCTTCGGAGAATCGAATGAGTTTTCCAAGGCGGCTGATCTTTATCAGTTTGAAAAACGGCAAAAACCAACTTGTGGAAAGGTATCTTTCCTGAAAATATCGGAAGACCCTTTTTTGAACGGCGCCGGGTAAAGCCGAAAATTGCCGGCTGGTATCAACCGCTGTTTCAGACAGCCAGGGTACCCCAAAGCTCAATGCCCTGGCAATCAACCGGCTGCCCTGGATGGGATAAAAAAGGCTGATGGCTTCCAGGGCGAATTTTGCCCCGAGTATATTGGAGTTCCCTTTTTCTGAAATTACCGAATCAACCCATTTGTACAAGTCCTCGTTGAGGAAATCGATCTGAGCTTTTCTGTTGGCAAAGGCCTCGATTAAAAACCGCAAAGCGTGGATGCCTGCCCAATAATCTGCCTGGTTAAAATTTTTTTCTTGTATGGGCCGGATCGTTTCCCAACATTTCCTTGCAAATTCCTTGGCCGTCTGAGGGTCCGTCACTTCGCAAAATAACACGAGCGTATCCCTTAATCTGGTATCTTTGGGTACGGAACCAAATTGCGCTTCGGCCAGTTTTTTTTCATTGAGGAGTTTCAGCGATACAAAAAATTCATGAAACCTGCGGTGGACAAAAGTGAACCGGTCATCACTGGTTATACGGGCAATTTTAATTTCATTTAATGCCGCGATTGCGTTTTTAACCGGTATTTGTGGTAAACAACCCTTAAGAAAGGATACGGGTATTTCTAACCCGAAACTGGTTTTTTCATAAGTAAAGTATGCGATTTCTGTTGAATAGTCGAATACCTGATCAGGAGTGATATTCAGTTCGACCAAGTATTCTTTTTTTTCTTCTAATTGGATCTGAATATAGCTCCTGAACAAATCAATCTGATAATCGGGCAGATCGTGTGTTTTTTCATAAAAGTGTACGATCAGGAAATTTTTGAACGGATTGCGTGCGACAGGGATCAGCCATTGATGGGCCGACAGGATTTTCTGCTCCAATTCACCTCCAAATCCCTCCACAGCCAGGTTTCTAAAGGTCTGCCGCATTTTATCAAATGACAGCGGGTTGATGGTTAATTTCACTTCTTCCCTGAACTGTTCAGTTGGCTTCCGAAAAGGCCTGGAACCAATGATTATTTTGGAACGGTTTACACTGAACTTGCTATAAAAGCGCTCCGACAGGCGGTCTACCAGGAGAGAATCCGCCTCTTTATTCATTAAAAAGGGGATTTCATCAAAAGAATCCAATATTAAAAAAAACTTCCCTTCTTCCAATAAGGAATGATAGCGGGTTCTTAAAAAATGCCTGAATTCTTCTCCTTCCTTCAGGGTTGCTTCCGTCAGGATGAACTCATCCAGTCGATCCAGGTTCGGTGGTTCGTCATTTTGGAGTTCATGGGTCAGCACCCACCTTTTTAAATTGATATACAGCGGGATTACGCCTGTATTTTGTGTGTTTTTTAACAAATCGCGAGCCAGTTTCCGCAGGGCTGTACTTTTTCCGGAACCCGGAGCGCCGATCAATAAAAATAAGTTGGCCGAACGATTTTTTTTAACGGCTTTCAGTACATCTGCAGCCTTTTCCTTCTTATTCCGGGTGCGATGGTGGATCTCGATTTCAGCATCCAGCGGTGTAAAATTGCCCTCCTGCCAATTGGCTTCCTTATCGATGATATCCAGCCGTTTTTCCAGGTACCGGCAAAACCGATTACTAAGTTTTCGGGATTCTTCAGGCGCAAATGTTTCGGAAACAGCGGTAAGGTTTAACGGAAGATGCCAGTTTAGAATAAAGTCCGCTCCTTTATTGATGTATAACCCCCAGGGAGATTCTCCGTTTTCCGGGTAAAACTCCATCCCCCGGTAAATAACTTTTGTTTCCGGAAGGTCCGCCAGGGTTTCTGTCGCATGGGTAAATGCTTCTCCCAGGCGTTTACCCCTGGACAGCATGAGGTAAAAGAATTCTGCAAATCGTTTGGCGCTGTCATCCTGCACAGGTACGGAAGTAGCGATAACCGCCGGAACGCCTGCATGAAAAAAAAATTCAACCAGTTCCCGGTTGGAGCATCCATTCAAAAAAACGAGCTTCAACTCTTTTTGGGACTGAAAAAACGACGCAATTCCCTTTCCTTTAATCTTTTCATTTTGCAAATAGAGCAATCCTTCACCGGTATGACCGGCAAAATGGAAAAGGAGAAGCTGATTTTGAAGGACAAGCAGGTTATCGATGATATTGGCCGTAGTGGCATAATCATAACGCTTGACCCGAATAATACCCTCGGCATCGGATACCCGGAGAAAACCTTCGATTTCATCGATCTCTTTTTTCAACAGGTCCAGATGTGCTTCATCGCCGTTTGCAGAAGCTAAAAATACAATTGGAGGCCGGTCTTTTCTAGGATCGGTATAAGCCATCAGGTGTTCCCTTATGTGTCGTTCATTGTTTTTCCCTTTAAAAATAAGCAGAAAGGTCAACAATCAAAATATTTGATTTGAGTCCATAAGGTTCATGCATGATCAAAATTGCCTTTTGGGATTCGGAATGTATGCAGATATACTTTGCTTTTGATTTGGTCGGATTGGCTAATTTCCCTATTTGATCTCCGGATAAGGTATTCCAGATCCGCAATGAACCATCCTGATGACCTGCCAACAGTCGGTTTCCTTTTGCAAAAAATTGAAGCGCTGTAATTTCATTTCCTTCATTGCCGTCAGCCGAATTCTTTTTTTCCTGAATGACGATATCATTCGGGATTAACGGCGCTTTGACATTTTTCCCTGATTCTGCATCCACGAGATAAATGGAGCCGTGGTAGGCGCCCACAGCCAGCAGGTCCTTTTCAGGGCAAAGAGAAAGAATATGGAGGCGGTTTTCATCGTCGGTAAATCTTGTCCTGTCCAACGCATCGGCAGAATCAAGCTGCCATTGACGGTCCAGGCTCAAATCATCGATATTCCAGTATTTGACCCATCCTCCTGATTCCGTGGTTATGAATTGTCTTCTTTTGTAATCCGGAATGCCTGCTTTGCCGTTGCTGAATGAATAATAAAAACTAGTGCCTCCGGCACTAAATAATTTTACGATTTCAGCGTTATAGTTCATTGACA
>CAZLEF010000083.1:0-32528 GCA_964558465.1 uncultured Lewinella sp.
AAACAATCCAAACAATCCAAACAATCCAAACAATCCAAACAATCCAAACAATTAATTAATGGATTAATATGAAAATAAAGGCCTTAAAGGGGCGGGAAGCAGAGGCGTATATCGAGGCGCTGGGCCGGCTCCGGATTGAGGTGTTCCGGGACTGGCCTTACCTGTACGACGGCAATATGGACTACGAACGGGGTTACCTTCAGACGTTTATCGAGTCTAAAGACAGTGTATTGGTGGTGGCGATAGACGGGGATGAAATCGTGGGCGCTTCGACCGGATTGCCTATGGAAACCGAAACTGAAAACATAACCGGCCCTATGGCGAGGGCTGGTTTTCCGCCTGAATCCGTGTTTTATTTTGGGGAATCCGTTCTGAGGAAGGAATACAGGGGGTTGGGTGTGGGCTTATCTTTTTTTGAATACCGAGAAGCCCATGCCCGTCAGTTGGACCGGTTCAGGTGGCTTGCATTTTGTGGTGTGGTCCGCCCGGATGAACACCCTTTGCGGCCGGAGGGTTATATTCCGTTAGACCGGTTCTGGGAAAAACGGGGATTTGCACCCACGGATATTTTTGCCCAAATATCCTGGAAAGACCTGGATGAAACAACGGAAACCTTGAAACCCTTGCGGTTTTGGACAAAGGAATTGGTGTAGAAAGGAAAGTTCCTATTTTTGCAGTTTGAAACTATATAAAATAATAAACCTTTGATTTATGAGAATGCTGAAAAAGACTGGTTTGCTATTGTTGGGAGGCGTTTTTAGCTTGCAACTGAATGCCCAGAGCGAAAAACTGCTGGATGCGATCGCCCAGGAAACCTGCGATTGCATCAAGAAACAGGATGTATCAAAAATGACTGCCGAAGACCTTCAGGTTGAACTGGGGATCTGCATGATGGGCAGCTTGGGTACCCACCAGAAAGAACTGGACGGCAACCTGGATATCTCCAGCCAGGAAGCCATGACTGCTTTTGGCGAGAAGGTTGGTATGAAAATGGTGGTGAAATGCCCGGAGCAAATGATGAAAATAGTTGCAACCACGGGTATCCCCGATGAAGCGGAGGAAGAAATCCTTGTGGTAGAGGGCAGTTTCAAACAAGTGGAAGGCACGGACCTGACTTATGTCGTGGTGGAAGAATCAGATGGAAGCCAGCAAAGGCTGCTCTGGCTGCGACCTTTCGAAGGGGAGGACTTGCTGAAAGCAAACGGCGCCGCGTTGAAAGGCAAAAGAATAGTCATTGAATATGTACCCATTGAATGTTATTCTTCCCAGGCGAAAAAATATGTGATTCGGAAGGAGATTATTTCGGTGGCTTTGGCGAAGTGAGAGAAGTGAGAGAGTGAGAGAGTGAGAGAGTGAGAGAGTGAGATCTCCCCTCTCCCCTCACGGTCATCCAGAAGTTCATTAAACTAAATCCGGTTTAAGAGATCACCCCGACTGGCGAAACACACATTTCTTAATTCAATCTATTTATTTACAACATTTTAGAAATGAAGCGCAGCGGAATTTTTCAAACTATTTTCATTGTTGTTGGTCTGTTTGTTTCCGGGTGTATTTCAGATGCCAAAAAACTGGATCCGTCATTATTGACTGGCCGCTGGGATGTCCGGGAAGCTTTGAGGAATGGGCAATCCACGGGTACGCTGGACCAGCTTTTTTTTGAATTTTTTGAAGACGGTACCATGCGGACCAACCTGCCGAGCATGGAATCAGCCACCTATGTGGTGGAGGGCGACCTCATCAAACAAAGGGAAAGCCCTGTCCAGGCGGATTATACCATTGTGACGTTAAACGATTCTTTGCTGGTGCTCACGACGACCATCAGCAATTATCCGTTCAAGTTCACCATGACCAGAGCCGTAATGGAGAAATAGCCTGAAAGCTGACTTTTGCGGTTTATTTTTTGGAGGCAATGCCTGAAACGGCGTAAATTGTGGGATAGATTTGAATATTGTTTGGCGTCAACCTGAGGTTTTAATCCGGATGACTTGGAGACGAGGAGACTTGGAGACGAGGAGACGAGGAGACTTGGAGATGGGGTGTCTTCAGATCTTTAATCTAAAGTTGTCGACCCTAAAGTAAATAATATCACCCTTATGCGCCGGCTGCTGCTTGTTTTAATATCCACTTTTGTCATCGGGCAAATTGCGTCCGGGTTGGATGCGAGTATTTCCTATGCGGTTTTCAAAAGCGCCGAACGGCCCTATATCGAGGTATACCTGCATGTTGCGGGGCCGACCAGCACGTTTGCCAAAACCCGGGATTCCCTTTATCAGGCGAATATCGAAGTGCTCATTCTGTTTGAACGGGATAGCCAGATCGTGAAATTCGATAAATTTCAGTTGAGCAGCCCATTGTCGGCAAAGGCTATAGATTTTGTTGATCTCAAACGTTATGCGCTCGACAACGGGACCTACAACCTTACGGTCGAATTATCGGATCTGCACCGCAAAGGGAACGCCAGGACCTATCAGACGATCGTGGAGGTCAGTTTTATGGGGCAATCCCTTGAACAATCGGATATTGCCCTGTTGGCCAGGCTTGAAAAAAGCGAAATGCCGTCGCCTTTTTTGAAGAATGGGTTTTATATGGAACCCGCCCCGTATAATTTCCTTGGCAAAGGCGTCGACAAACTCTCGTTTTACCAGGAAATCTACCATTCCGACCGGTTCATGACCGAAGATTTTGTGGTTTCTTATTCCATTGAAGCCGTTCAAAAAGGGGAACCTAAAATCGTATTGATCGGACATAAAAAGTTGAAACCCGCCGAAGTATTACCGGTATTAATGCAGGTGGATATTTCCAAAATACCTTCCGGCAACTATTTTCTCGCCCTGGAGGTTCGCGACCGGTATAAAAAGCTCCTCAGCCGCAAAATGGTGTTCTTTCAGCGCAGCAATCCTTATCTGTGGCAAACCCCCGAAGCGCTTGCGGAAACGGATATCAGCCAGGAATTTGTGCAAAAGCTCAGTCCGGAGGACGTGAAATTCAGCCTTCGGGCACTGGGCCCCAAAATTCCGCAAACCGACGTCGAAGCGGTCAACCTGATGCTTCAAACGGACAGTGTAAACGCCCAGCGCATGTACCTGTTCACCTATTGGGCGCAGCGTTACCCGGCCAACCCCGAGCAAGGTTACAAAACCTATATGGAGGTGGCCAAAGCCGTCGATAAGCTCTTCGAATCCGGCTTCCGGTACGGCTTCGAAACAGACCGCGGGTACGTTTTTCTAAAATATGGCCGCCCGGACGATATCGAGGACCAGGAGGAAGAACCCAGTGCACCGCCTTACGAGATCTGGACTTACAACAGTTTCCCTGCAACGGGCCAAACTAACGTGAAGTTCATTTTCTACAACCGCTCCCTTTCCCCAGGCGATTACCGGCTCCTGCATTCCAGCGCCAGGGGCGAACTCAATAATCCTCAATGGCAGCAGGAGCTTTACCGGAACGCCCTTGGTGAAAATCAGGCAGGCGATTTCCTGGACGGCCTGGATGCAGCCGGGGGGCTTAACCGGAATGCGGGCAGGTTGTGGAAGAACTGATTGGATTCCGGAGGATTTTGGGTGGGGTTTGACTTTTTTACCACTGAGGACACTTAGAAACACTAAGGCGCCTTAATGATGATCTTAGTGATCTCAGTGATCTTTGTGGTAAAAAAAAACTATCTTCCCGCCCTAACGTATTCCGCCATGTCCAGAACCTTCAACTGGGGGATCATCGGCCCGGGAAAAATTGCGCACAAGTTTGCCCAGGACCTTGCCGGGTTGAATAACGCCCGCCTGCACGCCGTTGCCAGCCGGTCAAAAGACCGCGCCGAAGCATTTGCCCGGCAATACGGCGCAAACCACGCCTTCGGCAATTATGAGGAAATATTGACCTGCCCCGACCTGGATATCGTGTACGTCGCCACCCCGCATCCCGGGCATTTTGAAAATACGATGGCCTGCCTGGAAGCGGGTATTTCCGTTCTCTGCGAGAAGCCGCTAGCCATGAATTTGCGGGAGTCAGATGCTATGATCGCTGCGGCCCGGCGCCACAAGGTTTTTCTAATGGAAGCCATCTGGACCCGGTTTATGCCCAAAATCCATAAAATGCTGGAATGGATTGAAGAAGGGGCAATCGGAGAAGTGGTTTCGGTAAAAGCGGATTTTGGATTCCCGGCAGCATTCGACCCGGAAAGCAGGCTTTACCACCCCGGTCTGGGCGGCGGCGCCCTGCTGGACATCGGTATTTACCCCGCCTTTCTGAACCTGTTGATCCTGGGGTATCCTGAAAAAATAACAGCGCTTGCCCATTTCAGTCCTACGGGCGTCGACGATGAAGTGGCTGCTTCCATGGTGTTTTCGACCGGTCAGATGGGGTATATCCATGCCACTATCCGCAATCGCACCAAAACGGAGGCTTTCATCCACGGAACGAAGGGAACGATCCACCTGCATCCGCACTGGTTTCGGCCTGGCAATCTTTCGCTGATCCGGGAAGGCGAACGGCCCGAAGATGTTTTTTTTGAATCCGGTTCCCACGGCTATCATTACGAAGCGGAAGAGTGTATGCGCTGCCTGAACCTTGGCAAAACGGAGAGCGATCTCCTGCCCTTGTCTTTCAGCCGTGACCTGACTCGACTGCTGGATGCGATCCGGGGAGAGATTGGGTTGGTGTATCCGAATCTATAGTTGTCCGTTGCTGAGAACTGAGCGAATCTGAATTCCAGTGGTCAGTTGTCAGTCCGGCACTTCGTAGTTGGCCGCGATGCCGGGAGGGAAAGAAGGTAACTTGAGTCGCTTTCGGCGTGGATAAGCCCCATCGGGGCATCATCAAAAGCTTGAGGCATGTTAGGCCTGAGCAAGCCCCATCTGGGCAACCTCCATTAGATTATGGTCCTTCGCTGAAATAAGGCAAAACTTATACGGCAATCGAGGGACGATTGAGAGGGGCGGTCGGCGGCCCTTTATTAGTAATATACCAAATAGAATTATGGGTGGGGGAAAAAAGCCCGCCCTTCCACCACCACTCTCGGGTATGCGTAAAGAGCCCTTTTCAGAGCCGTTTTGTCCGGTTCTGGCGCGCGCGAGAAAAAATATTGTTTTGCTCAATGGGATTTGAAATACGAAGCAAATATAAACAATATAATTTAATAATAAAAATTTACAACTAATTTTTTTATTAAAATATTTAACCGCCAAAAAGTCCATGCCCTTTCCCGCTTGATCCTCCCGGAGTTTCGTTACATTTACCCAATGAAAAAAGAGCTGAAACTACTGACCGGGTACCTCGACCACGCCAATATTCCCTACCGCATCGAACAGCCCCTGGAGGGTTCGAGCCTCGAAAACGTGGTCTGGCAGGAAGCCGAAAAAACCATCCGCGTCAGTGATTACAATATCGCCTGGTCGCCCGAAAAAGGGATACTGGCCTGGATGGAAGACGATAATTATATTTATTACTGCCTGAAAATGTCAGACGGGCGTCAGGAGATCTATTCCTGGATACCTGAAAGTCATAACCTCTTTTTCGGTGTTTTTGTGCAGTTGATCACCTGGATCGGCGAATACCTCCTGTTGGTGTACAAGGAAAAACATGAAACTTATATCTGTTCGATCAAGGATGGAGCGGTGAAATTTCAACATTATCACGGCGACGATATCGCCATTTTGCAAAACCGGATCTGTTACCGGAGTTACCGCGAACCCGACCATGTGTTCCAGGTGAGTATCCCGGATCTGGCGCCCTTGCCGGTGACCACCCGGGAAGCATTGTCAGAGCAAGGGATTGTGCTGCACCATACGGAATTTACAAATTTCTACGAGTAATTGTATTGATGCGATTGGTTCGATTGAAACGAATGATCCGATTTACTTTCAAATCGAATCATTCGTTTCAATCTATCATTCGAATCAATTATTTAACAATGACCACCTGCTGGCTGCCCAGCAATTTTCCTCCGTCATACAGGTGAAAGAGATAAATGCCGGGTCTCAGGATGCTGGTATCCCAGGATTGTCCGGACAGGTAAGTGGGCGGTTGCACGGCCTTCCCGTCCAGGGTATACACGAGGAGCCGGGGCGCCGTCAGGATAGTGGAACCCGATTCGAGGTACAGGACGCTGTCTGCCGGGTTGGGGCTGAGCCTGAACGCCGGTTGTTCCGGTTCGGTGGAGGAGGTCGGCCCGGCGCCGGCGAACAGCCATTGGTAGGCCGCCGGAAATTCGCGCGACCAGTACCATTCGCTGTGGGCGCCGTCGGGGTGGACGGTGATCTTGAGCTCATCCTGGCCGAAACCTTCGTTTTGCAGGGTACTGTTCATGTTGTACAGGTCGCTTGCCATGGAAGAACTTTCATTTTGGCCGGCCATCAGGTAAATCCGCATATTCGCCTCTTTGCCGGTCTGGTCCACATGCTCGTAGGCCTCAGAAGAAAACCAAAAGGAGGGCGAAAATATGCCGGCTTTCCCAAATACATCCTGATGTTCGATGGCCCCGTACATGGAGACCAGTCCGCCGAGTGAAGAACCCATGATCCCGGTATATTCCCGTTGGGGGCGGGTGCGGTAATTGGCGTCGATATATGGTTTGAGGGTTTCGACAATAAAATCGATATAGAGGTCGCCCTGGCCGCCTCCGTATTGGGGGTTGGGCCAGGGGGTCAGTTCGTTGATCCGCTCGCCGCCTCCGTTGTCGATGGCGACCACAATGATGCCCGGGTCGCCGTTGGCGAATAATTCGTTGAGGGATTCGTCCACTTCCCATTCACCTGAAAAACTGGTGGCAACGTCAAAAATATTCTGCCCGTCGTGCATATACAAAACGGGGTAATATTTGTTGCTCTCCTGGTAATCAGGGGGCAAATAAAGCCAGATCCGGCGGTTGCGATTCAATTGAGGCATATAAAAATCCTGACTGACGATGGATACGTTGGCGGCATAACTGTGGTTGCTGCCGCCGATGTCTTCCCAACTCGCAACGGTCAGCGTCAAAGTCTGTTCTCCGCCTGGGTACTGGTAGGTCCGGTTGGGCAGGTAACCGCCGTTGGCGTTGCCCTCCACGGTGTCCCAGTTGCCGCGGGTAAACTTGAATTCCACCGTACCCGGAGCGGGGTTGAGGGTGGCGGTCAGTACGCCGTCGCTGCCGGCAACCAGTTTGTAAGCAGGATCCCCGGGGTTCCAGTTGTTGAAATTGCCGACAACATAAATGCTGGAATTGGCAGGTGTGGTCGGGGGCAATGCGGTGACCCGGATATGCAGTTGGGCCCATACCAGGGCGGGAAATAGCAGACAAAGGGATAACAAGGAAAAGAGGCGACGCATGTTCTGATTTTTTCTGCAAAGGTAGGGTTTTTAGTGGCAGTGCTTTAGTGCAGGTCGCTTATTTTTGGCCAACTGTGAACTGCCAACTGTAGACTGCCAACTACCTCCCCGTATAATTCCAGGGGGTAACCGCCAATAATTCCTCTTTCACCGAATCTTTCACATCGAGGTTTTGAATAAAATCCCGGATCTCCCGTTCGCCGAGGTCCGTTTTCCCGCGGGAAAGCTGTTTGAGGGCTTCGTAGGGTTGGGGATAACCTTCGCGGCGGAGGATGGTCTGAATAGCTTCAGTGACCACCATCCAGTTGGCTTCCAGGTCGGCCCGGAGGCGGGGTTCGTTAAGCACCAGTTTGCTCAAGCCTTTGCCAATAGACTGAAAAGCGATCAGGGTATGGGCCACGGGCACGCCGACATTGCGCAGCACGGTGCTGTCGGTCAGGTCGCGTTGCAGGCGGCTGACGGGCAATTTGGCGGCCAGGTGTTCAAAAATCGCGTTGGCCATACCGAGGTTGCCTTCGGCGTTTTCAAAATCGATGGGATTGACCTTATGGGGCATGGCCGACGACCCCACTTCGCCGGCCACGACCTTTTGTTTGAAATAATCCATGGAGATATAGGTCCAGAGGTCCCTGCAAAGGTCGATCAGGATGGTATTGATCCTGGACAGGGCGTGAAAAACGGCTGCCAGGTTGTCGTAGTGTTCGATCTGGGTGGTGGGAAAAGCCCGTTCCAGGCCGAGCGACCGTACAAATTCCGAGGCAAAGTTGTGCCAGTCGATGTCCGGATAAGCGACGTAATGCGCGTTCAGGCTCCCGGTTGCCCCGCCGAATTTGGCCCGGATGGGGATGGTTTTCAATTGCCGGATCTGCTCCAGCAGGCGGGCTTGAAAGACGGCAAATTCCTTGCCCAGGAGGGTAGGGGAGGCAGGCTGGCCGTGGGTCCGGGCCAGCATGGGAATATCCCGCCATTGTTCGGAAAGGATTTCCAGTTCCCGGATCAGCGACAATAACCCCGGGTAAATCACCGCTTCCAGCGCGTCTTTCAGCATGGCAGGTGTGGCAGTATTGTTGATGTCTTGAGAAGTCAGCCCAAAATGGATGAATTCTTTGTATGGCCCCAGCCCGATTTGATCAAACTGTTCCTTCAGGAAATACTCTACCGCTTTGACGTCGTGGTTGGTGGTTTTTTCGATGGCTTTCACCCGTTCGGCATTCTCCGGGGTAAACCGGTCCGGGATTTGGCTCAACAGGCCGATCTGTTTTTCGCTGACGCCGGAAAGCCCGGTTAAGGGTAAGCGGCACAGTGCGATGAAGTACCTTATCTCGACATCAACCCTGTAACGGATCAGGGCGTATTCCGAAAAAAAGGCCTGCAGCGAACGGGTTTTGTCGGCGTACCTGCCGTCGATGGGCGAGATGGCGTGGAGCATTTCTGCACTTTTGCTGCAAAGGTAGGTTTTTGTCTGGTTTTCGGGGAACATCGAATTGGCGGGAGAAGATTTTGAGAATATTGATCCTTTATTTGCAATCAGGGCAGGAAAATTTGTAAATTTAAATCCCCGGATAGCATTCCCTGAAACCCAAAACTCCCTGACCATGGAAGAAAAAATTTTTAAACCTGGAGATAAACTGGACGCCCAATGGACCATCAGGAAAATCATAGACTCCGGTGGTATGGCAACGGTTTATTTGATCGTATCCCCGAATGATGTCCTTCTGGCAGCGAAAACTTTTAAACACCGGTTTTTTAACTCTCCTCCGGTAACGGACCTTTTTATTCAAGAAGCCCAAAATTGGATCAATCTGCCCGCCCATCCGAATGTGGTCGAAGCGCGGTATGTTCGAAAAATCGAAGGAAAACCGTATATATTTCTGGATTTTGTGTCAGGATGTACCCTTCGGGAAATTTTATGGCAGGGCTATTCATTTGAAACGGGACTTAATTACGCCATACAAATCTGTCAGGGTATGGCCCATGTCCATAATGCAGGCCTTATTCACAGAGACCTGAAACCGGAAAATATTCTGGTCCACGAATTTTATCCCTATGAAATTAAAATCACTGATCTGGGTATTGCCAAAGTGAAACAAAGATTGAACGAACTAACCCACCCTCCGGTTACCGGACCAAGTGCTGGCGAAAAGGTCAGCGACTTTCACGGCACCCCGCTTTATATGGCGCCGGAACTGGTTTCGAAAATAGATTCTTTTGCCTCAGACATCTACAGTTTTGGCGTATTGCTTTTTGAAATGCTTACCAGGCAACATCCTTTTCCACAAATCAGTGAATTATTTCATTATTTCAATAATCTGCCCCAAGGAGACCCGGAAGGCAGGATTGTTCCCATATTTGTCGGCCAGCTTCCTGACCCTCAGGAGCTTAATCCAATTATCCCGGATGAACTGAAGGAATTGATTTGTCGGTGCATAAACATTGATCCCAATCTTAGGCATGAGGAAGCCCTCGACTGCTTCGATCAATGCCTGAAATTCAACCCGCAACATGTAAACAGTTGGTCCAGCAAGGGAAATGTGCTTACCAAACTCCAACGATACGACGAAGCCGAAAGGTGCCTGGAGATGGCATTGCAAATCAATCCGAGGGACCCTAATTCCATCAATAACATGCTGGTACTTTATTCCACTCAAAAAAAATTCAGGGAAGCGCTTGACTGGTCGGACCAACTTATGGAAATTAACCCGGACTATCCTTCACTTGCATTTAACCGGGCCTCCATATTGTTCGAACTGAATCGGATCGAAGAGGCGTACCTGCTTTTGAAGGATAGCAGATTCCCGGAAAAGCTCAGGCCCGCCGCCCTCTTATTAAAACTGGAATGTCTGGCAATAAAGACCGACCTGCACCCTGCCCCTGAGAACTATAGCGCCTTCACACAGGCCGTTGAAGAATTCCAGGCGTTGTATCCGGAGAAGAATATCCGGGAAGGATTGGTTGATATCCTGAGGATGAACCCGTTTGACATGTACCTGGAAATAGCTCGAAAGGAGGGAGGGCATTCACCTAATCGCTTAAAAGCCATAGAAAAAGACATTGAAGGGCAGAAATTACTCAACTACTACGCCGATTGGGAGGGCGCAAAATCACTGTTTTTAGAAGCCATCGCATTGGATCCAACCTTTTTTGACCCTCACACCAATCTGGGAGTGGCATTGGAAAAAACAGGGCATATTGATGCCGCCATCCAGTCTTATAACAATGCCATAGCAATCCAACCGGATAATTTTATGACGCTGTTCAATAAAGGAAATTGTTATCGAAAACTGAAGAATTACCTTGAGGCGCTGAATTGTTACAATGATTCAATGAAACAAAACAATTCCTTTTTTCAAACCTGGGTATTCAAAGGCATCTGTCACTTGGAACTTGGTCAACAAGAAGAGGCGGAAACATCTCTACTCAAAGCGCTGGACCTGAACCCGGGATATCCCTATGCCATTGATTTGCTAAGAGTTTTAAGGCAGACCCGTTTTTGAAAGACTGACCGATTCATGCTCCCAGGGTAGGGTCCTTATCTTCAATAACCAGCGAAGAATTACCTATTTTAACCTGATCACCGACCTTAAATGAAGCCGCCTTAATTTTCTCACCATTCAGGAAGGTTCCCGATCGGCTGTTGAGGTCCTCAATGTAAAAGGCATCGCGATTGACTGATAATATGCAATGGGATCGCGAAACCATCGGGTCTTTGACAACGATATCCCGGCCAAAATCCCTGCCGATCGTGAGTTTTGACCCTACCAAAAGCGGGAATTCGAAGCTCCGTTTATTTTCTTCCAGTACAGTCAGGAAATAAGCCCGGTCAAATTGCCCGCTCAGCTCGTTTTCCCTGATCCGGTTAATAATCCGGATTAGCTCCTCCCGGATCAAATTTTTGGTTTTCCGGTACTCATCAGATGTTATCAACCCGGCGCCAAAGATTTTATCCAGTTCTTTGATCTGACTTCGCAGCAATAACAAATCCTTAAATATTCGGGAATTTTTAAGGATTTGGCTTTCCAGGTAATCAAAAGCCTTATTCAGGTCCATTTTCAGGTACCTGTTGGCCAGGTCTTTAAGTTGTTGAAGCAGCATTCCGCCTTTATTGGCTTATCATAAATTGCTTAAAATTAAACAAATTTTCTGAATCTTTAAATTATGTATTCCAGGCTCTGGAGAACAGACCTTAGTTCCAGGATAAATAAATACAGGCAGCTTCAAATCGGGACTTCGCAGGATGACCCTGGAAGCTCAAAGTTTATCGCATCTGGTATATTCAGCGAAGGGGCGAAAAACGTTTACGAAACCTCTGAGGTTTCGTAAACGTGCGCCTTAGCCGTCTACCGTCAACCATGGGCCGTGGGCCGTTTACCATCTTATTCCCCGCACATCGGAATACTGCTATCCTTCTTCCACCAGGGATTGGTCCGGTAGATCCCCTTGTCCGAATCCATTTTGATCACCAGCCAGTCGTCCCATACTTCCATACGGCCGCAAAACTGGATATCGTCGGCCACATACTGGGCTACTTCCCGGTTCACAGGTTCGCCGTCCGGGCCCAGCAGGAAGAAATATTGGCGGTCTCCCCCGGCGGTCTGCGTCCGGAACAGGGGCGGAATGCCGCCTTCAATACACCGGACGGCGCACGAACGATGCGGTTTGCCCTCGCCCGGCCGCATCACGCCCAGGTAACACTTGGGATCGAGGATCTCTCCCTGAAAAATAGCGGCCCCCAGATCTTTGGGCAGCGTAAAAAATTCCTGAAAACCCGATTCGGTGAACCCCTTGAATGCGGCTTCTCCCCGGGTCAGTTCCATTGCCGGCAATCCGTCGTAATAGATCAACTGGCCTTCCAGCCGGACCCCCTTCCCGTTCAAAGGGATCCCCTGGGCCTTTTCGATGGCCTCCAGGGTCGGTTTCGCCCCGTGTTTTCCAAAACCGATCAGCAAAACGCGCTGGTATTGGTTTTGTCCTTCGGCGTCTTTGCCGGCCAGGAGCTTGAGGCAAGGGATGGGGTCGAGGTAAACGACGCCTTCGAGGGTACGCAACCGGCCCAGTTCAAAGGTGGAGGACGCAAAGGGTTTTTGGCCGAAAACAAAAGCCAGGCCGGTCAACCCCGCTATCGCAATTAAAATGAGAACTGCTTTTTTTATCCTGGCCGCAACCCCCGGAGGGGCCTGGTCCTGCCAGCCGATGTAGAATTCTTTATCTTTCATTGATTCGTTGATTCGTTGATTCGTTGATTCGTTGATTCGTTGATTTGACGAAGGCCCTCAAATCAACGAATCAACACATCAACAAATCAACAATTTAAAAAATAGCCGCCGGCCGCTCCGTCCCCTCCGGGTAAGGCCTGGGGTTGACCCATACGAACCCGTCCTGAATTTTTACGTCGTAGGTTTCCAGTTTTTCGGTAAACGGAGGCGGCGACTGACCGTTGTGCGGCAGATACTGATAGCCGTGCCAGGGGCAGGTGATGCAGCCGTCCACGATCTTACCCTCGCCCAGGGGGCCGTTCTGGTGCCTGCAGATATTACTGACCGCCGATACCTTGCCGTCGTATTTAAAAACGGCAATATTTTCTCCATCGATCAGTGCGATTTTTGCCCGGTTCTCCGGGATATCCGACAGGCTGCAAACCGGATAAAACCCACTGTTTTCCGGCTTTTCCACGGCAGGGCGGTTCTTTTTTTCCAGCCAGGCGGCCCGGTTGTGCAGTCCCAGGAGCGTAACCATGCCGGCGCCTGCCAGGCCGATCCACAAGGGCGACTGGTCGAGTTGGACCACCCCCAGCATGACGTGAAAAACCAGCAACCCGTAGGCCAGGTAAACCATCATGTGCAGGCTCTTCCAAACCTTCGGATGCAGATTCTTCAGCCAGAAATCGTGGCTGGTGGCGGCCATCAGGAACAGGATCAGCAAGGCGAAAAAACCCAATACCTGGAAAGGAAATTCTCCAACCGTACCGTACCGGGTATTCGAAACAAAAACGGACAACAACGGATCCACGTTACCCAGGCTGTGAAACTGGATAATGTTGAAGGTCCCGTGTACGGCGGAGATCAGGAACATCGTCACCCCAAAATGCCGGCGGTTGTACAACAACGGCAAAAATCGGGGGTCGATACGCGCCAGCGGACCAATGGCCAGGATGACGTGCAGCATCAGAAACGCCAGCGTGCCGGTCGCCCGGATGATCAGGGTTTCCGGGGTGATCTCAGGGTAGAACAGGATTTGAAGGCCGCTGAAAAGGGCCAGATAAACTGCAATGGAAAGGACCAGGATCCGGTCGTACCGCCTTTTCTGGCGGTTCCATTGCACGGTAGCGTATTGTGCGCTCATGGCTGTAATTCAATTTGGTTGAGGACGACCTGGCTGACCGGGTCAATAATTTTCAGGGTGTTGGACGGTGCGGCCAGCAGTGCGCTGTCCAGGATAAAACGATGGGGCCCCACCGCCCCCAGGCTGCCCACCAGTTGTTCGTTCCAGTAAACCCGGCTTATCGGGGCCCTGAACGGTCGGTGCAAAATAATTTCCAGTTGTTTTCCGGGTTCACCCACCTTGGTGCGAAGGGTGGCAGTCAACGCCTCACTTTTTTTCGAGGGGCCTGCAACCGGCCAGGCAGCCGCCACCGTCGCCGGCAGTTTATCCGGATAATTTTTTCGCGGCAAAACCACGACGGATAAAATAAATCCCAGGGGGAGCAAAAAAGCCCATAGGCGCCAGATCTGCCGGTGTCTTTTTCTGAGTTCAGGAACCATGTTTTGGTGTTTTAAGCCATTTGAGCAAAAGTACGACCCACAAAGCCGTTGTACCTGGCAACAGCAAAAGGCGGACCCGCCAGGAAGCCTCCTGCATCTGGTGGTCGATCCGGCCGATGGCGCCACCAAACAGGAACCAAAAGGCAAAAAGCAACCCCAGACCGAGGTACAGGTAAAAAAGGGTGACAAACAATTGTGCGATCATCGTATGTTTTTTTGGTGGTCAACGCCGGGTCACCAGATGCGAACGGTAAAAAGTTTCGGAAAAAAGGGTAAAACCCGGGATTTTAATTCCAGATAAGTTCGCCTGCCGGCCTCAATCCGGCTTTCGGTCTTTCGGAACAATCCGCTGGTGAATTTGCCGGCCAACGCCAGTTCCAGGGTTTGTATCGACTCCCGGATCTCTTGCAACGTATGCTGCTGGAATTGGATCAGGCGGGATCCTGAATCTTCCAATACCTCTTTTTCCCTGGGTTTGCAATTCATTTTGAAAACCTGGATCAGCCTGAGAAAAACTTTCCCTTCGGTCTCCCAGGCACGGGTTTCTTCTTTCCATCCGGTTATTTTTTCAACCATCACCGGGTTTTCATGGATATTTGGTTTTAAGGATATTTCTTTCACGGTCGGGGTATTTTAAAGGTTTGGTCAAGATCGGTTATACACTTTCAATACCGTTTCTTTGAGCTGCCGCCCGGTATCCGTCAGCAGAAAGTGGATGGCGTCGGCCACGGTTTCGGGTTGTACCCAGCGGCTGAAATCCGCATCCGGCATGGCCTTCCGGTTGGCCAGGGTATCGATGGTGCTGGGCACAACCACTGCTGAACTGACGCCTTTTTCTTTCCCGTATTCGTTGATGATGTCGGAAAGCTGGAATACCAGGGATTTGGACAGGGCATACCCCACCATGCGCCGGCCGTCGGCGGGCGTAAAGGCGGGCCTTGAGCCGATCAGCACAAATTGTCCGCCGCCGTTTTGCTCAAAATGCGGGAGAAGGGCCCTTACCACATGGTAGGCCGTTTCAAAATTCAGGCGGATCATTTTCTGGATGGCAGCGCCTTCGGTTTCCAGTAAGCCGCCCATGGCAAAACCGCCCACGAGCAAGACCGCAGCCCCGATTTTGACGCCGCCCGTGATGCCTGCGATGTATTCGCTAACGGCGTTTTCATCCGTCAGGTCAACAGGCGATACGGTGGCGCCTTCCAGTCCTTCGGCCTCCCTCGCTACGGCAAATACGCCGAAATTTTCCCGGAGGAGCCGTTCTGTCACCGCAACCCCCAGATTTCCCGAGGCGCCGGTGATCAATACGTTTGTATTCATTTTATATTTTTTTAGTTAACGTGAGTTTTGAATAGCGGTCTGTCACGAAACGGTCCAGTGGACCGGCATCTTTGTAACTTTCAAGCGCTCTTTCCCCATCCATCCCGTCCCCGTAAAACCTTATAAACCCCATTGCCATGCCGGACGCCCGAAAAATGACATTCCATGGTCAGACAATTGCCGTTGTGCCGCATCCGGTACCACCTGCGAAAAACAAAACCGGCGGCGTTCATACCCGCAACAGGACCGATAAAATACAACCACCAGGCCGTCCATACCCCGGCAGGTAGGGCAGAAGCGGTCGTCCGGGCGGGATTGATGCTCATGCCGGAATAAGGCGCTTCAAAGGTGATAAAAAATACGAGCAAAAGGCCGGCAAAAATCCCTGTATAAGAAGCTAATCTGGGGTGGTTGCTCGACCATAAAACCGTTAAAAACAGGGTAAACGCCATACCGGTTTCCAGCGCGAGGGCCCATCCTTCGCCCCATACGCCGGGCCTGGTGACCACAAAATTGATCGCCGGGTGGGAAAGATAGGAAAATGCCAGCCATTTTGAAACCAGGATGCCCCCGAGACCCCCTGCAAACTGCGCCGAAATATAACCGGCGGCATCTGCGGCTTCAATGCGATCCAATTGATAAAAAGTGAGGGTCACTGCAGGATTCATATGGGCGCCCGACCGTTTTCCCCATTTGGAATAGATCAAAAGCACGGCGGTCAGGCCCATAGCCAGTCCTTCGGCCAGACGCCAAAGGACCGGCGACCCGAGAGTGTTCCGGATGGGAAGCGCAGGGTGTTCGATCAGGATGGTGAAAAAGCACGCCGATAACATGAACATGCCCAAAGCCCAGGCTTCTATCAGATAAAGGCGCCAGTTTTTTTTCCAGATGGTCCACATATAATCTGTTTTTTAAACTTTTGATTCGCTCAAACTTTTCCGCCCTGAAGACCGTCTGACCGGTTGCACCGCAGTTTTATCCCGTATATCACACAGCAATTTGATCAGCATACCCACCGACCAGGCTTGCTGGATGCAGCCTTTACCGGTGTCCGGATTGACGCCGTCGAATATTTCGGCGATCCCGCGCAGACAGCCTTCCTCGTAAAAATGGCGTTTCAACGGTTTCAATTTGGCCAATATGGTATTTTGCGATTCGGGCGAGAACTGATGCATTTTTAAATATGCAAGCGCGTATTCCGGCCATAGGTACGCCCATACCGTTCCCTGGTGGTAGGCGGTATCCCGTTCCCATTGGTCCCCTTGGTAAACGCTTTTGAAATCCGGGTTTTCCGGATTGAGCGAGCGCAGGCCGAGGTCGGTGTATAAATGCGCTTCAACTACTTTCATCACAGATCTGGCTTCCTCCACCGTCAAAAGATCAAACGGCAGGCTCAAAGCATATACCTGATTGGGCCGGATGGCTTCGTCGGTGTATTCCCCCGGGATGATCACGTCGTTCAGATAACCTTTGTCGTTGATAAAATACTTCCGGAATGCATTTTTGGCCTTCATGGCCAAAGTGTGAAATCCAAAGATCTCCTTGTTCAAGGTTTTGGCGAATTCGGCGTAAATTTTCAACGCATTGTACCACAAGGCGTTCACCTCAACCGGGCATCCCTGCCGGGGGGTAACGACATAGTCGCCCACCCTGGCGTCCATCCAGGTAAGCTGGGCCAATCCCTCGCCGCCAAATAAAAGCCCCTCATCCGTAACGTGGATATTGTAACGGGTTCCGCTGATATGCGATTCCAGAATGTTGGTAAGGGCCGGAAAAATTTCTTCGAGGAAATCCGTATCTCCAAATTTCAAATGGTATTCGTAAAGGGTTATAAACAGCCACAGTGTTGCGTCGATGGTATTGTATTCCGGCATTTCTCCCTGGTCCGGAAACCGGTTGGGTAACATGCCGCCGTCGAGGTATTTCAAAAAAGTGTGGATGATGGATCTGGATGTTTCCTGATTGCCGGCTGCAACGGTCAGCCCGCGCATGGCGATCATGGTATCCCGGCCCCAGTCGGCAAACCAATGGTAACCCGCAATGATAGAATAACTTTCTGTGGACTGACGGCGGACGATAAACTGATCGCCGGCTACCATCAGATCTCTCAGAAACGGGTGATTCCCGGCAGCCGCACCCAACTCTTTCAGTCGCAGGAGTTCGTCGTTTTTCCATTCTTCGGGCTTGTGGTCAAATACCCGTTCGTCCAGGCTGAATATCAGGTGAAAAGATTGCCCTGGTTGGAGTTGGGCAATGATCAAACCGATACTTTTGGCGTCTTCCCGCGAATCGAGCCCGCGCTCGGTTTCCTTTTCATATTCAAAATTCCGGTACCCGACCGGATTGGCCCGGAAGGCCCCGCCTTCAAAACCGATCCATAACGGGGGCGCTCCGTAATGCGCGTAAACTTTCAGCCGGTCCTGCGCCAGTTTTTCCACATAAAAGTCAAACCAGTTGTCCGCATGGAACAAACTATGGTAATCCCGGAATACCAGCAATGGATTGATTTCCAGTTGAACGGCTTTTTCCCCTTCATTTTGATAGGTTACGATGGTGGCGTTCATGCCGTGGATCATAAAAACCGTTTTGCTGAGACGGGCTTTATTGATCCTGAAAACAGATTTTGGAAGGGGATCCCTTTCGAAACTTTCCAGGGTATGATACCCTTCCGGATAGACCACCCCCGGGTATTGGTTTGTTGCCAGGGCGGCGCCGTCGAGGGTTTCTTCGACTTTGGAAACGATCACCGTCCGGCCGGTGGGCGGGTTCAGGGCGGCTACAAGTAATCCATGATAACGGCGGGTGTTGGCGCCGGACAGGGTTGAAGAAGCATAACCACCGAGGCCGTTCGTTACCAGCCATTCCCTGCCGGCGGTTTCTTCGAAAGACGGTTGAGAAAAACGTATCATTGGTTTTTTGATTTTTGGGTCACCAGCAATCGCTGTCGATCAACTCGGCGATCAGGCCGGTCCATCCCGTTTGGTGGGAGGCCCCCAGGCCCTTGGCCGTGTCTCCGTGGAAATATTCGTAAAACAGGATCAGGTCGCGGTAATGCGGATCGTAATGGAAAAAATCGTCAGCGCCATGCACGGGGCGCCGGCCCAGTTCGCCCCTTTGGAAAATGGAGGCGAGCCGGTGGGAAATCTCTTTGGCGGCCGTTTCGAGGTTGACCCAATTGCCCGAACCAGTGGGCACTTCCACCCTTGATTCGTCCTGATAATAGCTGTGAAACGTTTTTAAAGACTGAATAATCAGGTAGTTCATCGGCATCCAGACCGGGCCGCGCCAGTTGGAGTTACCCCCAAACAGGCCGGTAGTCGACTCGCCGGGTTCGTATTTCAACCCGAAATCCTGTCCGTCGATATGGACCATATACGGGGTCTCGTGTTTTTTGGAAACGGAACGGATGCCGCCCGGACTCAGGAACTCCCCTTCGTCAAAAAGCGCCGACAGCAATTTTTCCAGCCGGTGTTTGGGAACCAGCGACAGCAGCAGGTCGCGCCCCTCGTGGAGGTCTTCGATCACCAGGTATTCCCGGTTTTCTTTCCGGTAGGCCTGGAACCACTTCAGGCGTTGGTAAAAATCCGGCAGTTTTCTCAGTTTCTCATCTTCCAGGATCAACGTGGCGAACAAGGTGGAAAGACCAACCAACGACCTGACTTTCAGTGGGATGTACCGGTTGTCGGGCAGGGCCAGGATATCGTAGAAAAAATTCTCCTCTTTGTCCCAGGCCCCCGTCCAGTCTTCGCTGATCCGGTTGAGGGATGCGGCGATGTACACAAAATGTTCCAGAAACTTGGTAGCCACATCTTCGTAGGCGGTATCGTCTTCCGCCAGGATCAGGGCGATTTCCAGCATATTGAGGCAGTACATGGCCATCCAGGCGGTACCGTCGGCCTGTTCGAGGTAACCGCCGCCGGGGATATAACTGCTGCGATCGAAGATGCCGATATTGTCGAGGCCCAGGAATCCGCCTTCAAACACGTTGTTGCCGTTGTGATCCTTCCGGTTGACCCACCAGGTAAAGTTGAGCAGGAGTTTTTGAAAAACCCGCTTCAGGAAGCGTTTATCGTCGTTGCCGTTTCGTTGTTGGTCCATTTTGTACACCTGCAGGCAGGCCCAGGCGTGCACCGGGGGGTTGACGTCGCCGAATGCCCATTCGTAAGCAGGCAACTGGCCGTTGGGGTGCATATACCATTCCCGGAGGAAAAGAATGAGTTGGTTCTTGGCGAACTCCGGGTCGAGCATAGCCAGGGGTATGCAATGGAAGGCCAGGTCCCAGGCGGCATACCAGGGGTATTCCCATTTGTCGGGCATGGAAATAATGTCCTCGTTATTGAGGGTCTGCCAGAAATGGTTCCTTCCGTTCAGCCTGGAGGCGGGCGGCGGGGGTTGCCCCGGATCGCCGTTCAGCCAGCGGGGTACGTCGATATTATAATATTGTTTGCTCCACAACATCCCCGCAAAGGCTTGCCGCTGGATATTGGCCAGGTCTTCGTCGGGCCCTTTGGCAAAGGGGCGGTAAAATTCGTCGGCTTCCCGTACACGCTGGTTAAAGACTGCAGCATGAACTTTTCCCAGGGGGTCGGACAGGTTTTTTTCCCGGGTCAACCGGAGGCAGATCTCCGTTTTTTCACCGGGAATGACCATGCGGTGGTACAGGGGGGCAAACTTGGTACCGTCCATTTTGCCGGCCAGCCAATCAAAGTCCTGGTTGACCACCGCCGTGTGGAATGCATCTTTCACAAAAGGCGATGCGTTCGGCAGTTGGAACAGCCGTTCTTTATTGGTTTCGTTTTCAGTAAACAGCAACCGGTCGGCTTTTTCGAAGTGAAAGAAATAATCGCCTGACTCGGGATGCTGAGCAACCACCCCGCCTTCCGCCGGCCGGATGACGGGCTTTTCCGTACCCGGAATAAAATCCCACAAATTCCGGAACCAAAGGGTCGGCAATACCCAGACGGGGGCCGGATCCTGGCCCCGGTTCCAGATGCTGATCCGGATGCAGATATCCTCTTCGGACGCCTTGGCGTATTCGGTGAAGACGTCAAAATAGGCATTGCCTTTGAACGCCTTGGTATTGCGCAGTTCGTATTCGGGTTCTTCCTTGGAGCGGCTCCGGTTCACTTCTGCCAGTTCCTGATATGGAAACGGGTTCTGCGGGTATTTGTACAGGTGTTTCATGTAGGAATGGGTCGGCGTATTGTCGAGGTAGAAGTACACCTCTTTGACGTCTTCGCCGTGGTTGCCTTCCGGGCCGGCGAGGCCGAACAGGCGCTCTTTTAAAATCGGGTCTTTCCCGTTCCAGAGCGCGACGCTGAAACAGAGCCGGCAAAGCTCGTCGCTGATGCCGGCAAGGCCGTCTTCGCCCCAGCGGTACACGCGCGACCGGGCATGGTCGTGTGGAAAATAGTCCCATGCCGTGCCGCCGGGGCTGTAATCCTCTCTGACCGTTCCCCATTGCCGTTCGCTAAGGTAAGGGCCCCATTTCAGCCATTTTTTGCCTTCCTGGTAGGTTGCCAGGAGGCGCTGGTTTTCTTGAGAAATATTGGATTTTGCCATTTTTTTTTATTGAGGAATCGAGGAATCGACCACGCCGCGGCGTGGGAGGAATCGAGGAATCGAGGATGCGAGGATGGCGCATTCGAATCCTCGAATCGACAAATCCTCACATCCTCTAAATTCACCCATTATCTTCAAATCCCGGATAAAGCGTCATTCCGCCGTCCACAAACAGGGTGGCGCCGTGAATATAGTCCGATTCGTCGGATGCCAGCCAGCAACACACGTTGCCGATGTCTGAAGTTTCACCCACCCGTTTGTAAGGAATGAGTTTGAGCAGGCGCTGTTCCGCTTCCGGCGTTTGCCAGGCTGACCGGTTGATCGGCGTTTTGATGGCGCCCGGCGCGATGCTGTTGACCCGGATTTTCATGGGGCCGAGTTCCTGCGCAAGCGACTTCATCATCAGCATGACGCCGCCCTTGGAAGCCGCGTAATTGACGTGACCCGCCCAGGGGATCAATTCATGGACCGAACTCATGCAGATGATCTTGCCCAGGGCAACAGAAACACCATCCCGGAAACCACGGCGCATGAATTCCCGCACGGCGGCCTGCGCACACAGAAACTGGCCCGTCAGGTTCACATCCAGCACGTATTGCCAGTCGGCAAGCGTCATTTCCGTAAAGGAAGCGTCTTTTTGCAAACCGGCGTTGTTCACGAGGATATCGACCGTCCCAAAGGTATTGACCGCTTCGCGGATCATAGCCTCCACCTGGTCTTGTTTGCTTATATCGGCTTTAAAGGCAATGGCGTTGCCCCCGGCTTCCCGAATGGTGTTTACCGCTTCGTCGGCGCCGGAACTGTTGCCGGCATAGTTGACCAGCACATTGGCTCCGTCGAGGCCCAGTGCAATGGCGCAGGCTTTGCCTATTCCTGAACTGGCGCCCGTTACGACTGCCGTCTGGCCGATTAATTTTTTATTTTTCATGTTATTTTTTGTAAAACAATGAAACAATGCCCTCCTTCGCCTATGGGCTACGGCGGGTAAAAAAACATGCAACTACCGCTTCAGCCCGGCGATCATGCCCCCGTTGAGTGTCCGGATCCTGTAAAGGCCGGAATGAGCGGTCAGGTACAAGGTTTTGCCGTCGTCGCCCCAGGCCATATTGGCCGGCCGTTCGGGGCTTGTCAGCTTGCCGAGGTATTTTCCCTCAGGGGAAAGGATCCACAAACCACCCGGCCCTGAAATAAAGAGATAACCCTTGTTGTCCACCTTGATGCCGTCCAGAGCTTCTTCGTCGTCGGTCTGGTTCATATCAAAAAAGACCCTGCCCTCATCGAGCGTTCCGTCGGGTTTGACCCCGAACCGCCAAAGTGTTTTTGTGTTGTGGATATCGCGGATATCCCAGTTGGAAATGTAGAGGTATTTTTCGTCAGGAGAGAAGGCGATGCCGTTGGGGCCGCCGACAGCGGTGGTCAGCAATTCGGTTTTACCGCCTTTTATCCTGTAAACGCCCTGATGGTCCAATTCCTTGCGCAGATCGTCATATGCTTTAGGTAAACCATAGGGTGGGTCGGTAAAATAAACCGTGCCGTCGGATTTCAGCGTCAGGTCATTGGGGCTGTTCAGCCGTTTTCCTGCAAAACCATCCGACAGAACGGTAACCGGGCCTTTTTTTTCATGCCGGACCACCCGGCGGTTGCCGTGCTGGCAAACCAGGAGCCTGCCGTCTGCGTCGAGCGCCAACCCGTTCGAACCCGGCTGATGGTATTCTCCGATGTCCAGACCGGTATAACCCGATTTGGTCATGTAAATCGACACGTTCCGGCTGACCGGGTCAAACCGGTAGATGACGTTTGCATTGGGATCGCTGAACAACAGGTACCCTTCCGGATGCCAGACCGGGCCTTCCGTAAATTGGAACCCTTCCGCTACCTTTTCGATTTTGGTATCCGGGTCGAGTACCTGATCCAGTTCGGGATTGATCCGGACCAACCTGCCGAGGTTTTGCCAGTTTTCCGGGGTTGGAAAACGGCCATAAAAATCAAGGGTTGCCGACCGGATCCAGATGTAATTGTTGGGCAGGTCGGCAATCGGGCCGTTCACCCCCAGGATGGCGAGTTGGAATTGTTCGCCGGGCCGGGCGTTTTCCGTGAGAAATACCCGGTTGGGGGCGTTGTACCCCTTGATGATCCCGTTGCCGCTCTGGCCGAAGGTTTTATTCAACCGGCCGTTGACCCATACTTCGGCGTAATCGTCCAGAACGATCTCAAAAACGACGGTTGAGCCGGTCGGGTCAAAATTTCCGACTTTTTCAGGCACGGTAATGTTAAGCCGGTACCAGACAAAAGACAACAGGCCGGTACCGCGGCGCATTTCGAGTGAGGAAGGATCGAGAACCTCCCATTGCGAATCGTCAAAACCCTGAGCGCCGGCCTTTACGGAAAGTTCATGGGTGTTGACCGTCCGACCGGTTGGGTATAAAGGTAAAGGGTCGTTTTCACCGGGTCCGGGCGCTCTGAATATGCTGGGCGCAACACCCGCATCCAGGGTTTTCCATTGGGTTTTTACTAGGGCCGCCCCGGCTTGGGTTCGCAGGTCAACGACGGCGTCGGGTTGTCCGATGGCGAGTTCGCGGCTTTCCTGGCTGAATAAACTCCCGGTTATCAGAAGCGAAAAAGCCAGGTTTAAGCAGGTTTTCATGGTTTTGGTATTTAAACGGTTCATTGATTCAATAATTCAGCGGTCAATCCCGCCTGAGCGATTTGCACGTCCTGGTCGGCGCTGGCCGCTCCGCTGACGCCGATCGCCCCGATGACCTTGCCTTTGTACACAATGGGCAGCCCGCCCCGCAGCATGTTTTCGCCAACGCTGAGCAGGGATGTGCGGCCGTTCAGAATGCCGTCTTCCAGGTTTTTGGAGGGCATTTTGAACAGGGCAGCGGTCCGGGCTTTTCCGCAGGCAACTTCTGATGCAATCGGGAAGGTGCCGGTCAGGCGGTGCAACAGGATCAGGTGGCCGCCTGCGTCCACGATGGCGATGGCCCCGCCGGGCGCGTTGTTATCCCTGGCAAATGCCTGCGCGGATGCCATGATCAATTCTGCCCCCTCGAAGGTCAATTCAAAAGTTTCGCTGATCTGGGCCTGCAGGTTGAAAACCGCCAAAAAGGCGAGGATGGGTAATATGCGGAAGAAATGCATGTTAATTGATTGATTGGATTGATACGATTGATACGATTGATACGATTGATGCGATTGATGCGATTGATACGATTGATACGATTGATACGATTGATGCGATTGATGCGATTGATGCGATTGATGCGATTGATTGGATTTTTACCCGCATGGGCCTTGGACCGGGCGGGGATTGGATTGATTGGATGATTGGATTTTTAGGCTTCGCATCAACAAATCAACCACGCCGATGGCGTGGCACGCACATCAACGAATCAACGAATCAACGAATCAACGAATCAACGAATCAACGAATCAACGAAATGTCATTTAGCCGGCGCATCATAGGCCACCGTCTTACCCGCTTTTTTATCCATCAGGCCGGGCCAGTTCTGGTCGGCGAGCCGGACATTGTTATCCAGGTCTTCGCTGAACAGGTTGAGGGCCTTGGTGGAATGTTGCAGCATCAGGCGGCCGTCGACCACCTGGAAGATTTCCGGGTCGATGGGGCGGAGTTTGTTGCGGCTCACGGCGTAGGCGCAAAAACCGCCGAATTGGGGCGCGTATTTCTCCGGATCACTGCCGAACAACTGCTTGTTTTCTTCCGAAGAAAACAGGTACAATGCGCCTTTGTAGAGTTTGACGATCTTTTCCTGCCCTTTTACGGGTTTACCCTGTGACTGATAGGCCACTACATCGTAACCTTCGGCGATGAAACCGTCCTTGTTGGTGTTCACGAGAAAGTGTTTTTCCTCGTCCGGTATCAAAGGTTTGCCGTTGTGCGACAGGATCTGCGGCCAGTATTTTTCGGCTTTTTCCAGGCTTTGGGCATCCTTGTGCCAGGCATCGTAGGCGCGTTGGTTGTGTTGGAGGATCAGCTTTCCGTCTATGATGTCGAAATAGTTGACGTTGATTTCCGCAAGGTGGCCCTGCGAAACGGCGTACCCGCAATAAGCGCCGTATTGAGGGGCGTATTTTTCCGGGTTTTCGACGAACATTTGCCGGGTTTCATCACTGGAAAACCAATAGGTTGCTCCATTGTAGTGGTGGGTCAGGTTGGGCTTCCCCTTCACAGGCGAACCCTTGGTAAAAAAGGCTACCGGATCGTGACCGTCCAGGATGACGCCTTTGCTGTCTGTATTGACCAGGAACTCCCCCTCAGGGATATTGGTCCGGCAAGCCGCTATGGTCAGCACGAAAGCGATCAGGAGTGCAGGTTTAAAAATTTGAAATGCAAACGTTTTCATTGGATTGATTTTATTTGGTTTTTAAATTATTCGTAAATCAGCAGAGCATGACCGTCGGGGTCGCGGGCCAGAAAAGCCCTGGTTGAGGGCAAAAACGGATGTCTGAAACCGACAATGCCGGATGAAATGACCGAACAACCGTGCTGTTGAAACAATTTGTAAGCGGTTTCGATATCGGGTATCCTGATACTGGTATGCCAATGCCAAAGATCGGTTGGCCGGCTGTCCTCCGGATAAGGTCTTCCGCCGGGCGGGCTGAGGTATTCCAGAAATTCCACGCCGAATCCTTTCCGGGCTTTTAATCCCGTGATCAGGAGGCGCGCGCCAAAAACCTGGTTCAGGCGTTCCTGTTCCGTTCCATAATTTTCGCTGTTGCCGGCGACAATCAGGCCGGCCAGATCCTGGTAAAAATCCAGGCTGGCGTCCGTATCGTCGATACCGATGGCGGTATGGTCGATGCCCAGGAACAATTTCCCGGTTGGGGCCTGCCATTTGGGATTGCCTTTGCCTTGCGGGTAGTGGATAATCTCCAGGTTATGCCCATCCGGATCGCGGAAATAAAAGGCAGAGATGCCCGCTGCGGCCGGCAGGTAATCCGGTAACGTTTGCGGCCCCGTCGATACGTGTTCTGCTTTATGCTGCCGGAGCAGCCGGTAAGCCGCCTCCATATCGCCGACTACGATGGCAATATGCTGAAACCAACGGTCGTTGCTGCGCGAATCGGCGGGTATCGGGCGTTCTTCCGACCCGGTTTGAAATTCCTGTAATTCGATGAATTCTTCACCCAGCCGGAGCCGGGCAGCTTTCATCTTCAACCCGGGGTCGGCAATGCCGGTCAGTTGCCGGAGGGTTTCGCCTGTAAACTCGTATTCGGCGGTTTTTTCAAATGTCAGCACATCGTGGTAAAAGCGCACCGCCCGGTCGAGGTCGGAAACGGTAATCGTCACCTGCGCCACTTCCAGCGCGGTCTGCGCCCAGAACATCAGGCAGGGTAGGCAAAAGATGGCGGTCGTTAGATAGCGTTTTTTTAATGGTTTCATGGTATGGAGGTTGATTCCACGCCTTTGGCGTGGCAAGTCGTTGATTCGTTGATTCGTTGATTCGTTGATGCGAGGGTTCAAATCAACGAATCAACAGATCAACACATCAACATTTCCTAAGCGATTTCTTTGGCCAGAAAATACCCGATTGCCGTTCTCAGCAATCCGATGACGGCAAGGCTGATCAATTCGCCCGGATCCGGCCGCAGCATGGTGGATAAAATGTCGGAAACGATGTAAAAATCGAGTCCCAACAGGATATACCCTCCCACTTCGGGTCGAAGGGCTGCAAGGTTTTCGACCTCTGAAGGGGCGCGCATTCGTTGCCATTCGCGGCCGATAAACCGGAAAACGCCTTTGCAAAAACCGATGAGTAAAATGACTGCGCTTACCGTTTCCACGATCCCGATAATATTTTCCAGTGCGGCGGTTTTAATGTCCGTCATTTCCGTTCAGGTTTTGTTTTTCGAGTAAATGGTCGCCGACCCGCAGTGCGTTTGCCATAGCCGTAAGGGAAGGGTTCACCGCCCCCGAAGACGGAAAAAAACTGGTATCGACGACGTACAGGTTGTCCAGGTCGTGCGCCTTGCAGTTGACGTCCAGGACGGATTGGTCCGGATCGACGCCGAACCTGCAGGTACCCGACTGGTGGGATACCCCGCCGGGGCCCAGTTTGAACCCGAAGTATTCTGTGGTGCCGCCTACCCCTTCCGTTTCCGCCACCTGGTCCATCATATCCACCAGTTTCCGGCGCAACCGGTTGTAGGCGTCCAGGTTATTGGGGTGATAAACCAGTTGGATGCCGCCGTTTGCGTCCGCCACCACCCGGTTTTCGGGATGGGGTAAATCTTCAGCTGTGATAAAAAAGTCGATGATATGACGTGCGTAGTAATCGAGAGAATGCCCGTTGGAAAGGTGTTCCTCTCCCAGGGAATCCGCCAGGGTCAGGGGGTCGGCCTTACCCATCAACTGGATACTGCCTAAAGGGTAGGGGGAATCGGAAGCCCCGTAATAAAAATCGGTCAGCAGGAAGGATTTCTGGAACTCCGACGGATTTTCCTTCCCGGAATAGGCCAGCACGATGCCGTTGTTGTGGATCATCAGGTTGCGTCCCACCTGGCCGGAACGGTTGGCCAGTCCATTGGGGTGTTTCGGACCCTGCGACCGGAGCAGCAGCGCCGCCGAATTGATGGCCCCGCAGGCGACAATGATGGTTTTTCCGCGGAAGGTTTCCACCTGGCCGTTGTGATCAACGACTACTTCCGTCGCAACGCGCCCCGTTTCATCGGTGTTGATCCGGAGCGCTTTCCGGTTGGTCAGCAGGGTGACGTTGGCGTAGGTCAGGGCCTTTGTTATGCCCACGGTATGGGCGTCCGCCTTCACACCGGTAGGATCCGGATAACCGTCGAAGAGGGTCAGCCGGACCTTGTCGCCGGCCATCCGGTCTTCCGGCAGCCGTATGCTCAGGGGAATGGGCGCCGGGTGGTATCCCAGGTTTTTCACCGCCTGGTTGACTTCCTTCATGCGGGGTTCAAATTCCAGGGCAGGGTAGGGGTAGGGTTTCGAAGCCGGCGGCTCGGTGGGGTCGGCGCCCCTTTGCCCGTGGGTGCTGTACAGGTACTCCGCTTCGGTATAATACGGCTCGAAATCGGCGTATTTGAGCGGCCATTCGGGCGAAATACCGTCGAAGTGTTCGACCGCGTCAAAATCCCGTTCCCTCATTCGCAGGAGGGCCCCGCCGTACATTTTGGTATTGCCGCCCACCCAGTAATGCTGGTAAGGAGAAATGGGGTTGTTGTCCTTGTCCCGCCAGGTTTCTGCGGTTTTGTACCGGCCTTCAGCCACAGCCAGGGGGTCCCAGTTCTGAACCTCCCTCGGCAGGAAGTCGCCGCGCTCCAGGATCAGGATATTGCTTCCGCCAGGCGCGAGCCGCCGGGCAAGGGTTCCCCCGCCGGCGCCGGTGCCGATGATGATGAAATCGTAATTCATTTTTTTTTTGGTTGATAACTTCTGTCTACTACAAAGGTTCATGGAACTCCCATGGAGAGTCCTATGGACCGTCCACCATCTACCGTAGGCCGTCTCCTTCGACTCCGCTCAGGAGCCTACCCGTCCACCGTCCGCCGTGGGCCGTTTACCGTTCAACAATCAATTGACTGTTAAATCCGCCAAACCCGTCCGGTTCCCGGAAGAGGTTGGTTGGGTCGGGTATCCATTGGGTATCGTTAATGACAAACTTGTAGCGGTAACGACCGGGGGGGAGCAAACGGAACTGTCCGCTCCACCTGCCTTCTCCTTTTTCTTCGAGTTGCAAACGATTGGTTCCCCACCGGGAAAAATCGCCTGCGACCCCTACTTTTTTTGCCGCTTCCTGCGCCAATCTCCATTCAACGGTCTGATTTTTATAATCGACCAGCGGGGTGAAATCGGCGGGTAATCCGAGGTGCGATTTTTCGGCGGCATAAACGGCGCTCAAGGGGTGCACCACCCCGTAACCCTGGCGCTCCACCGGTTCATTTTCCAGTTTTCGGGCGGTGTTCAGCAGGATCTCGCGCACACCGGCGGGTGTCAAACCCGGGTTGGCTTCCAGCATCTGGGCGATGACCCCGCTGACGATTGGCGCTGCAAAAGAGGTGCCGTCCGCATGTTGGTAATGGGGGCTGATGAGTTTCCGGTTTTCGATTTCGCGGTTGATGGTTTGCCGGATAACGGCAGGGGTTTCATCCGCCAGGCGTTTGCCGAGGCCCGTTTGATCGAGCAGGTTCGCCAGTTTGGCTTTCAGGTAGCGGTCGTCGTCGGTTTGCGCAAGGTCCAGCAGGACCGCCGCCTGGCGATATTCGGGGGTTTCCGGCAAAATGGGCGCCGGTATCCAGATCGCCGGGGCGATCAGTTCGGGTTTGTGCAGGCCGTCCACCGTTTGGCCGAAGTTGGAATGGTAGAGGCTGTAAACCAGGGGGTGCAGGGTGTTCCGGTCGTCGAGCCCGCCCACCGTGATGGCGTGGGGGCTGTTGGCCGGGGCTTTGAGTTCGCCGCCCGCCTGGTTGCCGGCTGCGGCTACTACAACGATTCCGGCTTCGACCGCCTGCCGGATGGCCTGATCGACCTCATTTTCCCGGTAGGAGGTCGACCAATCGTCGGAAACCGACAAATTGAGGATGCGGATGCCGTATTTTTTCCGGTTTTCCACCGCCCACCGTACGGCCCGGGCGATGGCGGGGCCGGAAATGGCCCCTTGCGCATCGCTTACTTTGAGGAGTACCAGTCGGGCGTCGGGGGCTAATCCTTTGTATTTGCCTCCGGAGAGAAACCCGTTGCCGGCGCAGACCACCGAGGTCATCGTGCCGTGCCAACTGTTGTTTTGGTTTTTCAGGGAGTTTTCATTTGGTTTTTCAGGGTCGACTACCGCCAATATGCGATTCTGGGGTTGGGTCAGGTCGGGGTGGGGATAAAACCCGCTGTCGATCATGCAGATGGTTACGCCTTTTCCCGTATAACCGGGATGGGCCGTCAAACGAACCGGGATCGGCAGGATCTGGTAACCCCGGAACTCCCCGAAGGTTTTCCACTGGCCTGCCAAACCGATCTGGGCCTGGTCCAGGCACCGGCTGCAAACCCCTTGGTCGGGCTTCCATCCGGGTATTTCGGCTTCAAGAGCCTCCAGCGCGGGTTGATCGTACCCGGCGTCGAACCGGTGGATCAGGTGGTTATGGTTTTGATGGCAGACCGGGCATATCATACGGTGTTCCGTTTTTTTGCTTGATGATGCAAAGATGCGGGTCGGAAGAAGGGGGAAGTTGTTACCTGGGTAACACGGGATGAAATTTTTTGGAGAAATCGGAAAAAACGGTTGGGATGGCGACGGAATTTATTTTAAATAGTTCATTTTCAGGTTATTATAATTTTTATGCGGCTACCCAAACATCGTTTTTAATGAAACCTGTACTTCGCGCAAGGCGGATAAATTCACCGTCTATTCCAAAGGTTCATGGAACTCCTATGGAGAGTCCTATTGACCATCCACCGTAAGCCAACTACGCTAAAGCTTCGTCGGCCGTGGGCCGTCTACCGTCCACCGTCTCCTTCGACTCCGCTCAGGAGCCTGGCCGTCTACCATCCACCGTTCACCGTCTACCGTCCACCAAACAACCTCCGCACCTTCTCAAAATCCGCATGCTGCACACCGGCCTCTTCCAGATCCCGGATATCCTTTAAAAAGCTTTCATCCGCCAGAGTGCTCCTTCCGGGAAAAGATTTCCCTTTCCATTTCAGATAAACCTTTTCCGCTTCCGGCCATTGGTTGCCGAGCAGGTAACCGAGGGCCAGGTTGGTTTCGACCCCTTGCGCATCGGGATTCAATTCCAAGGCCTTTTGCGCCGCCTGGATGGCGACCTCCGGCTTGCCGACAAAACAGGCGTAAAAACTGAGGTTGTACCAGGTATTGAAATTGACGGAATCCCTTTCCGCCAGTTTTTGTTGCGCGGCAAAGGCCGCCGGGTATTGTTTGCCAGCAAACAAATTCTGCGCTGAGGGAGGTTCCCAAATAATTGTACACCATGGCATATCGGCGCGAAGTTGCTCAATATAGTCTTCTGAAAATGGATTTTGGCTTAGATCCAGGTTTTTTAAAGCTTTCATTTGCCGGATTTGCCCGGGAAGTTGTGTCAATCGGTTTCCAGAAAGGTAAATCGACTGTAGGTTCGTCAATTGTCCGATTTGAGGCGGTAATTCGGTCAATTGATTGTCAGAAAGGTCTATCGACTGCAAGTTAGTCAATTGCCCAATTTGAGGGGGCAGTTTTTTTTGTTTACTAATTTTGACCAGTAACGTATTTGGCAAATTATTTTTAGCATTTTCATCCGTAGAAATTAGAACAGGTTTTTGGATTTGACTCAAACGAGGCAGGATAGTGCCAAGTTCAAGGCTGTCATTGCCGGAGAGGTCCAAAAATGTTAAATTTTTCAATTGCCCGATTTGTGGCGGCAGTTGGGTCAATTGGTTTTCAGAAAGGTCAAGCTCCTGGAGGTTGGTCAATTGGCCGATTGGGGGCGGTGGTTCGGTCAATTGGTTGCCAGAAAGGTCAATCGACTGCAGGTTAGTCAATTGGCCGATTTGGGGCGGTAATTCGGTCAATTGGTTTTCAGCAAGATCAATCGACTGCAGGTTAGTCAATTGGCCGATTTGGAGCGGTAGTTTGGTCAATTGGTTTTCAGCAAGATCAATCGAATGCAGGTTAGTCAATTGGCCGATTTGGGGCGGTAGTTTGGTCAATTGGTTTCCAGAAAGGTCAATCGACTGCAGGTTAGTCAATTGGCCGATTTGGGGCGGTATTTCCGACAATTGGTTGTTTCTGAGGTAAATCGACTGCAGGTTAGTCAATTGGCCGATTTGGGGCGGTAGTTCGGTCAATTCATTGCTTGAAAGGTAAATCGACTGCAGGGTTGTCAATTGGCCGATTTGGGGCGGTAATTCGGTCAATTGGTTTTCAGCAAGGTCAATCGACTGCAGGTTCGTCAATTGCCCGATTTGGGACGGTAATTCGGTCAATTGGTTGCCATAAAGGTAAATCGACTGCAGGTTCGTCAATTGGCCGATTTGGGGCGGTAGTTCGGTCAATTCATTGCTTGAAAGGTCAATCGACTGCAGGTTCGTCAATTGGCCGATTTGGGGCGGTATTTCCGACAATTGGTTGTTTCTGAGGTAAATCGAATGCAGGTTAGTCAATTGGCCGATTTGAGGAGGCAGTTTTTTTTGTTTACTAATTTTGACCAGTAACGTATTTGGCAAATTATTTTTAGCAAATTCATTGGTAGAAATTAGAACAGGTTTTTGGATTTGACTCAAACCGGGCAGGAATGCGCCAAGTTCAAGGCTGTCATAGCCGAAGAGGTCTAAAATTGTTAAATTTTTCAATTGGCCGATTTGTGGAGGTAGTTTGGTCAATTGGTTGCCAGAAAGGTCAATCGACTGCAGGTTAGTCAATTGGCCGATTTGGGGCGGTAATTCGGTCAATTGGTTTTCAGCAAGGTCAATCGACTGCAGGTTCGTCAATTGGCCGATTTGGGACGGTAATTCGGTCAATTGGTTGCCAGAAAGGTCAATCGACTGCAGGTTCGTCAATTGGACGATTTGGGGTGGTAATTCGGTCAATTGGTTGCCAGAAAGGTCAATCGACTGCAGGTTCGTCAATT
>CAZLEF010000084.1:0-31790 GCA_964558465.1 uncultured Lewinella sp.
TAGTCGGGGCTCTCACCCTCTCACCTCTCTCACCTCTCTCACCCTCTCACCTCTCTCACCCTCTCACCTCTCTCACCCTCTCACCCTCTCACCTCTCTCACCCTCTCACCCTCTCACCCTCTCACCTACCTTCCACCCATTCCGCCACAAAAAGATTGGTGTCATGGGTGCCCCCGTTGTTGCGGTTGGAGGAGAAGACCAGGTGTTTGCCATCGTGAGAAAACATCGGGAAGGAATCAAAAACCGGGTCGAAAGTAACTTGTTCCAGGCCGCTGCCGTCCAGGTTGACGGAGAAAATATTGAATTTCGGACGCCCCCCCTCAGGGCTGTGGTGATTGGAAGAAAAAACGATTTTGTTGCCTGAAGGCGTGAAATAAGGCGCCCAGTTGGCCTTACCCAGTTGAGTGACCTGGCGGGCGTCGCTGCCGTCTGCGTTTGCCACAAAGATCTCCATGTTGGTCGGTTGAACCATTTGTTTGGCCAGTAAACTTTTGTAGGTCGCCACCTCTTCTGCCGACTTCGGACGGGAGGCCCGCCAGACCAGTTTGGAGCCGTCGGGAGAGAAAAAAGCCCCTCCGTCATACCCCAGTTCTTTGGTAATTTGTCTGACGTCGGTTCCATCCACATTCATGGTGTACAATTCCAGGTCGCCGGAGCGGTCGGAAGTGAAAACAATCCTGGCGCCGTCGGGCGAAAGGGTCGCCTCTGCATCGTATCCTTTGGTATTGGTCAGTTGCCGGAGGATATTGCCCTTCAGGTCGGCGACAAAAATATCAAAAGAGCTGAAAACCGGCCAGACGTACTTCCCGTCCAGTGTCCGGGGCGCCGAAGGGCAGGTATCTGCAGCAAGGTGGGTGGAAGCGTACAGGATCGAGGTGTCGCCCGGCATAAAAAAAGCGCAGGTGGTGCGGCCTTTGCCCGTGCTGATCATTTGTGGGCGATCACCGGAATAGCCGCCAACAGGCATGTAAAAGATCTGATCGCAGGCAGCGCCCCAGCCGGGATTCGTAGCCTGGAAAGACAACATCTGGTTATTGAAACTGAAATACGCTTCGGCATTGTCGCCCCCAAAAGTGAGTTGCTTCAGGTTGCGCAAATGGGCTTCCTGCTCATTGCGCAACGTATCTGCAGGCGGCGGCGTTTCGTTTTCCGTTTCCTTAACCGAAGGCTGGCAGGCTGCCAGAAGAATCAACAAAAAGAAGGATCCCAGGTATTTCATGCCGTTTTTTGGCGCAAAAATAAATGCAGATTTCGATTGATAGGGCCAACCCGCGCTCCAATGATGAAATATTACGATTTAATGACGCAAGGAGGATGAACAATGCGAGTCAATTGTTTGGGATTGTTTGGGGTTGTTTGGGGTTGTTTGGGGTTGTTTGGGATTGTTTGGGGTTGTTTGGGGTTGTTGAAAGCCGTTAACCACAATGAACCACAATGAACCATTACACCCAAAAGCTTTTACTCCGCCTATTGAAACGACCCCAAAATCCTCCCGGAATACAATTTTTTCCGCTTTCACACAACGCAAGCCCGGATTTGTTCGTATTATTGCAGGATCAATAGCGGCTTTATTAACCTTGTCCCGGATCCTCTTCTGATCACCCTGAACCGAAAAATCATATAACATGACCGCTTGTCATTTTTCACGCGCATTTGCAGCCGCATTTCTGCTCATTGGTTTTAACCTTTACGGCCAGGTCCCGACCATCCAGGATTGCCTGGGCGCCATCCCGGTCTGCCAGGAAGTGTACACGGAATCCCAGGCGCCCTCCGGCGATGGAAATTACGACAACGAGATCAATACAGCAATCAGTTGTACAGACGGCGAAGTGAGTTCAATCTGGTACACGTTTACCGTCCAGGAAGACGGCTTCCTCGGTTTTGTGATCACCCCCAACAACGCCAACGACGACTACGACTGGGCTTTGTTCGACATCACCAACGCTACCTGCGCCCAGATCAGAACCAACCCCAGCCTGATGGTGAGTTGCAATGCGTCGGGCGGAAGCGGCTGCCACGGACCGACCGGCGCAACGGGCGGCACGCCTTATGATATCCAGGGCGCCGGCTGCGATCAGTTCCCGCCTAACATCAACGGCGGATTTACCCCGTTCAACGACCGGGTGCCCATGCAAGCCGGGCGCACCTACGTGCTCATGGTCTCCAACTGGACCCAGTCCCAAAACGGTTACAAGATCGATTTCGGACCCTCTACCGGCCTGGGTATCATCGACGAAAGCCGGCCGATGGTTGCTGAGATCGAACCGCCCGACCAATGCGGCGAATTCAAGATCCACCTGGAATTCAATGAAAATATCCGGTGCAATACCATCCAGAACAGCAACTTCCGGCTCACCGGCCCCGGCGGCCCTTACACCCTTACGGTGGCCAACAGCGTTTGCAACTCCGGCGGCGAATATGCCCGTGAAATGGACCTGATCATCGACCCGCCGCCCGCCGAACTGGGCGACTACCTCTTCGAAGTGCTCAGCAACGAAACCACCCAGTTGCTGGATCTTTGCGGCAACCCGTCCAATATTTTCTCTTATACCTTTACCGTCGATTATCCACCCTATATCAATGTCGAACTGGGTGGCGACACATCCCTGCTTTGTGTAGGCCAATCCGTGATCCTGGATGCGACCAACCCGCTGGCAACCTACAATTGGCAGGATGGATCGACCGGCCCGACTTTTAACGTGACCACACCGGGAACGTACCGGGTCACCGTCGTCAACGCCTGCGGAACCCGGACGGACCAACTGCAGGTTTTTTACCTCAACGAACCGCCCAAAGTAGCCTTCGGCCCGGATCAAACCCTTTGTCCCGGCCAAACCCTGCAACTGAACGCTGCCAATCCATTCGGGGTCTATCAATGGCACGACGGTTCTTCCGCGCCGGCCTTCACCGTTTTTGCCCCCGGGGTCTATTCCGTGGAAATCACCAATGCCTGCGGGTTTGCCACGGATCAGATCACCGTTGATTACGTTCAACCTATCGACCTCGAACTCGGCCCCGATGAAGTGCTCTGCAAAGGAACCGACCTGGTTTTTGACGTCACCCAGCCCGACGCTATTTCCTACCTCTGGCAAGACGGCAGCGCCGGACCGGTGTACAACGTAACCGAAAACGGCGCCTACAGCGTAACCGTTTCCACCGATTGCGAAACCAAAACCGACCAGATCAATATCACTTTTATCGAAGATCCCGAAGTGGAACTGGGGCCCGATGAAACCATCTGCGAAGGCGAAACGCTGCTGCTGGACGTTACCATACCCGGCGCCGCTTATGCCTGGTCGGACGGCTCAACAGCCTCCGCCCGCCAGATCGATCAAACCGGGGAATACGCCGTTACAGTAACCACCGCCTGCAACCAGTTGACCGACCGGATGCGGCTCACCGTCATCGACTCTATTGAAACCGAACTGGGCCGGGATACGTTTATTTGCCCGGGAGAGGTCATTATACTGGATGCTTCAGCCGGCACACAAGCCACCTACCAATGGTCGAACGGCGAACTCAAACCCACCATCATCGTCCGGGAAGCCGGGGTGTATACGGTCAATGTCGCGAACGATTGCCAGGCCATTACCGACCGTATCGAGGTCAAGGAATGCGAAATTTGCACCCTGTTTTTACCCAACGGTTTTTCACCCAACGATGACGGTATCAACGATCTGTTCAAACCCGGCTACGAATGCCAGATCCTGTCTTACCAGCTCAAAGTTTTTGACCGCTGGGGCGCCCAACTGTTCGAAACGACCGACATCGAACAGGGATGGAACGGCAAACGCAACGGAACCCGGCTCAGCCCTGGCGTCTACGTCTGGTGGATCGATTTCACCGTAATGGAAAACGGAAGGCCCAGAGAAGACCGGATTACGGGGGATGTGGTGTTGATGAAGTAGTTGCTTTTGTTTGGGGTTGTTTGGGATGGTTTGGAATGGTTTGGAATGGTTTGGGGTGGTTTGGGGTTGTTTGCATCAACGCATCAACAAATCAACGCATCAACAAATCAACAACTTGGGGTTGGGGGTGATTGATAAACAGGTTATTTTTGAAGATGAAAAAAAGTCCTAAAATACAATCGTTATTGCAGCTCCTGCTCTTTGCGGGCATTGTAGTATTCATTAATATTCTGGCCAACGCCAGGATCGGGGATACTTCCCTGTACGGATCGATCGACCTGACGGAAGAGAAAAAATTCACCCTGACCAAAAATACCCGGCAGATCCTGGACAGCCTCGACAAGGTGATCTTCGTCCGCGTGCTGCTGGACGGGGATTTTCCGGCCGGATTCAAACGGCTGCAGCGGGAAACCGGCGAACTGCTGGAAGATTTCCGGAGCCGCTCTCCACTGGTGGAATACGTCTTTTTTAACCCGAATACCGGAACCAACGACGAAATCAACCAGCGCCGGAAACAATTCCGGGAAGAATACAACATGAACCCGGTATCCCTGCGGGTGGAAAACAAGGCGGGGTCCCGGCAAGAAGTGATTTTTCCTTACGCCATTGTATCCCTGGGCGAAAGGGACCTTGTCGTCAATTTGCTGGAAAACGAAATTCCCGGCGTGCTCCCCGACGAGATCATCAATACCTCCGTTGAACTTCTGGAATACAAGTTCATCAATGCCATCCAAAAACTGATGCAATCTCCGGGGGACAAACCGGCCATCCTCTTTACCGCCGGGCACGGCGAACTGCTGGAATTGGAAACCGCCGATCTGGAAACCGACCTCCGGCAGTTTTACAACACGGGCCGCATTGTCCTCGACAGTGTTCCCTTTATCCCCGATCAGGTGAAAACCCTTGTGGTCGCCAAACCCAAAACCGCTTTTTCCGAAAAAGACAAGTTCAAGATTGACCAGTACATCATGGGCGGCGGAAAAGTGCTTTGGCTGATCGACCCGATCGGCGCCGACCTGGATTCCCTGCGCGGGAGGCGCGAGTTTTACCCTCAACTCAACCCGCTGAACCTCGACGATCAGTTGTTCAAATACGGCGTCCGGATCAAGGAAAACCTGGTGCTGGACATGCAATGCTCCCTCATCTCCCTGACCGCAGGCATGATCGGCGATCAGGAGAAAAAAGACTACTTGCCTTACCCCTATCATATTGTGGTTTCCCCCCGGGTAGACCATCCGATTGTCAAAGGGCTGGGCTTGCTGAACCTTCAGTATCCAAGCCCCATTGATACAGAAAATGCAACGCCCCCGGGGGTCGACCGGACGGTCCTGCTCACGTCTTCCGATAAATCCCTGTTCCAGATGCTACCAGTGGGGCTGGATTTCAATTTCCAGCGTTACGGCCTCGACGAGACCAAATTCAACAAAGGCCCCCAGCCGCTGGCCGTTTTGCTGGAGGGTGAATTTCCGTCCTTCTTCACCAACCGGATAGATGAAAGCTTTCTGGCTGCGTACCGGCAGATCGGCGCGCAGTTCAGGGAAAAAAGCCCCTCAACCCGCATGATCGTGGTAGCCGACGGCGATATGGCCCGCAACCTCGTCAACTGGAAGGACGGCCGCTACGGCAAACTGGGGTTTAACCCCTGGGAATTTGAGGGGAAAGGCTATCTTTTTGCGAATAAAGACTTCCTGATCAACGCCATTGAATACCTGATCGACAACAAGGGGGTGATCGAGGCGCGATCCAAAAACGTCGAACTGCGGTTGCTCGATACCGGCCGGGCCGAACGAAATGCAGGCGCGTGGCGTTTGTTAAATATGGGGGTCCCGCTGTTGTTACTTGCATTGTTCGGGGTCCTGTATAACCATTTCCGCCGCCGGCGGTTTGCGCGTAACCCTTCAGACAAAACATGAAAAAAACGCTCTTTTTACTTTTGGCTTTCCTCATGCTGGGGGCAGCCGCCGTTTGGTATTTGTCGAACGGCGCCGATAAAAAAACCAGCCGCCTGGCTGCCGAACGGACGTTTGCCGTGCCGGATACCGCCCAGATTTACAAGATCTTCATCGCCGACCGCCACGGGGTAAAAACCCTGCTGGAGCGAAAAAACGGCTACTGGCAATACAACGGCAAATACCGCGCCCGGGAAAATGCCATGGAAAACCTCCTGGATGCCATCCGCCGCGTTGAAATGAAATTTATGCCTACACAGGCGATGGCCGAAAACATCATCAAAAACCTGGCTTCCGACGGGATTAAAGTGGAGATCTACGGTCAAAAAGACAAATTGCTGATGGCCTATTACATCGGCGGCGCCACCACGGATGAACAAGGTACTTTTATCCTGCGCGAGGATTTCGACCAGCCCTATGTCGCCCACCTGCCCGGCTGGGTGGGCAACCTGCGTTTCCGGTACAACCTCGCCGGCGACGAATGGCGCGACCGGGCCGTTTTTTCCACCCCCCTGGAAAATATCCAGGCCCTCTCGGTCGAATACCCGCTGCAGCGCGACAAATCCTTCCGGATCGAACGCAAAGACGGAGAATTTGTGCTTTATCCCTTTTACGAGATCACGCCGATGATCGGCAAACCACTGCGCAAAGGCGCTATTGAAAGTTACCTGACCGGTTTTTCCTACGTGTCCGCCGAAACCTTCCAGAACCGCAACCCGGCCAAAGACTCCCTGGATAAAATGGTACCCTTCTGCCAGATCATGCTGACCGATACCAAAGGCGATACCCGCTCGGCCCGGTTTTACCCCAGGGATCCCCAGATCGTGCAAAATCCGGTCACCGGCCAGAATGAACAGTCAGTCGAACGATTCAACTGCCTTTCCAGTACAGGCGATTTTATGGTGGTGCAAAACGTACTCCTGAAAAAGGTATTATGGGCCTATGACTACTTCTACGAGTAATAATCCCCGCATTTCCATCGTCGTTTGCACTTATAACCGCTGCGACCTGCTGGCCTTGTGCCTTGAAGCGCTGACCCAACAGAAGGCGGCGCCCGGTCTTTTTGAAGTTTTGGTCGTCGACAACAATTCCACCGACGCCACCGCCGAAGTGGTCAAAAGTTTCCGGGAAAAAAGCGAAATCGACCTGCGTTATTGCCTGGAGACACAGGTCGGGCTGAGTTTTGCCCGCAATACCGGCTTTCGCGAAGCCAAAGCCCCCTGGATCGCCTATATCGACGACGACGCAAAGGCACGGCCCGACTTCGTTGAACGCGCCCTGTGGATGACCGAAAATACAGACTATCCCTTCTTCGGCGGGCTCGACGTTCCCTGGTATCCTTTCGGCAAACCCGCCTGGTACAAAGACCGCTACGCCAGCACACGTTACCGCCACAAAGATATCGCTACCCTTACCGGCGACGAACACGCCTTCGGTTGTGTGATGGTCATGCGCAAGGATATCCTCGAGCAATTCAACGGTTTCAACACCGGTATCGGCATGCGTGGCAAAGAAGTAGGGTACAACGAAGAGACCGAGTTGCAGAACCGCCTCCGCGCCCAGGGCCTCCGGATCGGTTACGACCCGCACCTGGTGATCGACCACGCCGTGGCGCCGCATAAACTGAAGATCGACTGGTTCTTCCAGGCTGCCTTTGCCCACGGCCGCGACAAGATCCGCAGCGGCATGACTTCCTCAGCGCCGTTCAACCTCTTCCTCATCGCCTTCACCGGCCTCGCCCTCACGTTTTTTGACCTGTTAAAGAACTCCGTCAAACTCCTCGTTGTCAAAAATTATTTCCTCGAAAACTGGCTGATCGATACTTTCCGGAAGGCCGCCAAGCGGGTGGGAATGGTGTATACGGGGTTGTTTAACCACTTAGGACACTAAGGAACACTTAGACTGCATACGTCAATCTTAGTGTCCTTAGTGTCCTTAGTGGTTACCCCTTCACTTTTTCAAACACCCTATCACTGTACCGGATACTCGTCAGTTCCTTATTCTCCCCAAACACCAGTTGCACCACCTCCCCGGCGCCGGGGATCAGTTCAACCCGGAGGGTATTGGGCTGCGTGTAGGGCGTGGCCACGCACCACAGATTGCCCATAGATACTTCAATCTTATCCGCCGATCCTTTCAGCGTTACGGTACCAAAAAGGTCGTTCGAAAATGTGCCGTTGCAGGCGGAAAACGGCACGTCGAGGCGCCATTCCCGTTTGGCCCGGTTGGCCAGGTCGGCGGTGATCCGTTCGCTTGCCTGTTGAATGATGCCGGCCAGTTCGCCTTTCATTTTCTCATATTTTTCTTCCCGGCCGGGGGTATTCAATTGCCAGTCGTAGGCGTAGGCGGCAAACAGGTTCATCAGGCGGTAACCGGCTACGGCTTCATTGACAAATACGGCGACCCCGATGCCCTTTTCAGGCATAAAAGAAATATGGGTCATATATCCGGGGAACCCCCCGAAATGGTGCAACACTTTTTGCCCGCCAAAATCGGAAAAACTCCACCCGTATCCGTATTCCGCCGGATTGAAAAAATCCCGGTTTTCGCCGGTTTTGACCACAGACTGCTGGTTATTTTCCACCAGATTTTTGGGCAATACCTGTTTGCCGTCGAGTTTGCCCAGGTTGAGTTGCATTTCCAGCCAGCGCGCTGCGTCGTCGAGGGTGGTGATCAACCCGCCGGCCGATTGCATGCTGTTGTCCTTTTTGGTCATGTAAACCTCCCTGATATCCCCTTTGGCGATGCCGCGGTAAGGTTTGGCCATTTGCCATTTGCCCTTTTCGGCTTTGGACATATAGGCTGTGGTGCGTTTCATGCCGAGGGGTTGAAAAATTTCGTCCTGCAGCCAATCCTGCCAGCGTTTGCCGCTCACCTTGTCCAGGATAATGGCATACAGGTTATAGCCGAAATTGGTGTATTGATAATTGCCGCGTCCGGCTTTGTTGGCCACCGTATAGTCCAGCAATTGGATGAGTTTTTCCGGCGAATGTTCACCGGAATAGGCCACCCGGAAGGAGACCGGGTCGTTTTCCATCCCGGAAGTGTGGGAAAGCAGGTCGCGAACCTTTACCTGACCGGCTGCCAGCGCGGGGTCAAATTTGACTTCCGGCAGGTATTTGGTGATGGGATCATCCAGTTTGACGATCCCTTTCTGGTCGGCGATCGCCGCGATCAACGCGGTGAAAGACTTGGTGGAAGAGGCGATATAAAAGTTGGTGGCGCCGTTGAAAGGCGATTTCTTCTCCAGGTCGCCGTAGCCGAAACCTTTGGTATAAACCGGCCCTTCGCGGTTGACAACTACGATTCCGACCCCGGGAACCGTGCCCAGTTCATCCAGCACACTTTGATAAAATGCTGTCGGATCTTGTTGTGACTGGGCCATACTGGAAACCGGTTGAAGGAGTCCAAAGGAAAACAATACCGTGGCCAATGACAAAAGTCTGAAAGGTGATTTCTTTTTCATTTCTTCTTTTTCTTTTTTGAGCAACAAATATCACCTGGTTCAGCGCTTCAGTCTTGAACAAATGAAACCTTTCGTTATTCAATGGCGATTTTCCGGATCAGTTTCCCGAATTGGGCGGGCGAGGCGCCGGTTTTCAGCCGGAACATCCGGGTCAGGTGGCTTTGGTCGGAAAAACCGGCGTCGAATGCGATATGCGACAGCGGCGTTTCGCCATCCGCCACAGCCGAAATGGCTTCCCGAAGGCGGATTTCCTGCAGAAATTCTTTGATTGAACAACTGTAGTACCGCCTGAACAAACGGGCCAGGTACACAGGATGCACTCCGGCCTCCCGCGCCAGGTCCTGAACCAAAACCGGGCGGTAGAACTCGTCCAGGATCTGTTCCTCGATCCGTTTAAGCCAACCCGGCGGTTCGGCATGAGTAGCGGGGATATTGCCGGACAGGTCTGCCATAAATAACAAGGCATCCTCCTGCAGGGTCTGCCAGGAATCCGCGTTTTTGAGGCGGTTCAGGAACCGGGCAGAAGCGGCGCCGGCCGGGGCGTCGTGGAGCCAGTTGACGCCTCCCTGCCCCGGCAGAGACAGGTATTCCGGCGGGTTGTCGGGGTCCCATTCTATGGAAAGCAGTACGGCGCCTTTTGGCCCAAACCGGTTGCTGTGCTTAAAATCCGGCGATTTCAGGGCGATGCTCATTGGGCGGGCGCAGTGATCCTGCCGGAGGGTCGACTCCAGCAAGGCGCCCGATAATACGATGCTAATCCGGAAGTCATTGTCGGTATGGATGCCAAAGGCCTCGTCCGGGAGGTAATGCCGGACGACGATCTTTAATCCGGTTCCCCGGGTAAGGTCAGGTTGTAATGGTCGGCTGGGTGGGCGCATGGACGGATGGATTAAGAGACCTAAACATTTAAACGTCTTTGTCGTATTCCAAATTCCTAAATAACCGTAAAAAACCCCTCCAACTCAATTTCTTTGGAGGCAATTCGTGCCATTAGTACTATACCTGCATCTTCAGGGGTTGAGCCCTTGGTCCTGAAATAAACAACAGCAGGGGGAGGGTCTTTTTTATATTTGAAAATTAACTCCTCATAATCCCGGTCAAAAGTCAGGATAATTAAATTCCCAGAAACTGCTTTTTCCAAAACCACTTCATCACTAATTCCTGGATAATTTTCAGAAATACTGATTACCAAATGCCCTGATTGACGAATGATTTGGATACTTGGCAATGGAAAATTTTCATTGGCAAGAAAATCCATTCAAGCTGATTTTGAAACCGGGAAAAATAATTCATGCTCAATACATTCTCTCAAATAAAGAAAAATAGCTTTGATATCATCTTCAGTAAGGGAAGGGTAACTTTCCAGGATCATTTGGCTGGTCCATCCGGAAGAGAACAACTCCAAGATCAGTTCAACCGAAATCCTGGTACCTTTTACAGTTGGTTTGCCCAACAATATTAAAGGGTTTGAGTGAATATGATCTCGCCAATTTATCATCCGGAATTACTTTAGATTTGCAATATAGATTGTTTTTTACATAATAACCCGCCTTCGCATATAAAAGTTCTATAACAATGTTTGTGATCCAGTGTCAGCCCAAAGCTTGAAAGGTAGCCGGGTTAAAACAATCCAGGATGACGAATGCGGACGATTTCAAGTCTGAAAAAGAAATTTTCCGGAAAAATGAAAAAGCCTGTATAATTTTGAGCAACTCAACATCACCCTTATGAAAAATTACAAATTCTGGTTCAAGGCCGCCTCCTGGGCGCTTTTGGTCACGGGCTTGTTTCACAGCCTCAGTTTGTTGAATAAACCCGTGGGAGAAAACGAAACCGAACGCCAGCTTATTGAATTGATGACCACCTACCAGCTTGGCGGGATTAACAGGACCATGTACGACCTGTTTTTCTTTTTTTCGCTGAACCTGACTTTGTTCTCTCTTTTTGTGGCGGTCATCAACCTGTTGTTTGCCAGGTTCTATATGCCTTCCGAACACGCCCGGAAATTCATTACGGCCAATCTCGTTTTCTGGACCATTTTCCTGGTTCCGCTTTATCTGCTGACTTTTATAGTACCCATTGCTTGTTACACGGTAGTCTGGCTTTTGTTACTCGTGTCCTTTTTCCTGTCGAAAAAATAACTGCCCGGGCTCAGGCGGCCTGCCGCCCTTTTTTCAACGCCGTCCAGGTCCATACCGCACCGGCAAGGTCCACGGCGCCAAGGGCCGCCAATACCGGAGGAGCCAGATTCAATAATACAAAAATCAAAAAAACGGCAAATACGGTTACCCGGGTCGGAATCGTAAGGGCATAAAAACCGGCTATATTTTTCCTGGCGCATTGGGTATAGTAAAAGCCGAGCAACAGGGCGAGCAACCCGACCACCCGGATCCAGACGTCATGGACCTCGCCCAGGCCGAAGGTTTTCAAAAAGAATCCGGGCACAAACAGCAACTGGAGGCCAACAAGATACAGGTAGATCCCAAAGTAAAAGACGGATTTTGCAGCGGCAGTCATGGCATTCGTTTTTAATACGGAAAAAAATTCAACAGCACAAATTTACGGATTCTGAGGGGATAGTATGCTATCTACCAGTTCAAATTTAAATAACCTTTCAGAGAAGCGGCTGGAAAACGGGTGAAAAAAATGTTAAACCAAGTAGGTTATTTTATTGATTGAAATCCTTTGGTTTTTAAAAATTTCATAGCAGGTTTAAATAAATTAATGGTATCAATAGGTTCAATTTTAATTAAATTTATTTTAGTTATGACATCCTTGGAGATGCATACCGAAATAATTTTCATTTTATTGTTTAACCTGATCTTCCCCATCGCCGTGGGTCGAAGGAACTACCTTTTTGCAGGTTCCCACGACGGGGCGCAGTACGCCGCCGTCTTCTACAGCTTCTTGGCCTGCTGCAAACTCAACGGCGTAGATCCCACCGCCTAGCTGGCCGACGTGATGAACCGCCTGCCGGAGCATCCCGTCAACCGGGTGGAGGAACTCCTGCCTCACCGCTGGCAGCCCAAAGTCGGCGGGGGCGTCCCCGAACCTGCGCTGATCAAACAGGGGATGTAGTTCACCGGACGCTTACATTCCAGCAGAGGCTGAAATTGAGCCTGCAAAGCTGATGGAGAAACGCCGTCCAGAGTTTGCCGAAGAGCAGTGTCTGCCGGAACGGCTTTGGCATGGTAAATTCGATTGAGGTTTTCCCAGCGTTCTTCCAAACGTTGTCGAAACACCAATAACGACGGATCTTTAAGCGAAAACATCGCATAGGCGCTCATCAATACGTCGCTCAAAGTGTAGCGAAGATTACCGCCGGGCATACGATGGTCCTCAATCCGGTCGAAGCCTTGTTTTACCCTGTTTATCAATTCGTCTATCATTCAACTTTTTGAACGAAAGATAGTCTTTTCGCCTTCATATAATGGATTTTTTAAACCGAGAATCGCTGCAAAATAAATTTATTATTATGGATGATTTAAAACTCTTTTTTCGATTTCAAAATAATATTCAAATATAGTAAAAATATAAATTGTAATTGTGCTAGTTATACTGGAAATGATTTGATTTTTACTCCATTTTTTAGCAGTATGCGCTAAATTGTTCCTGGAATTATATGATACGTACATGTGTTTCGAAAATTTATAGATTGGTACATCTTTAATATGCTCTTTATAACGAAATTCGTTTGGATCTAATTTTTCTAATTCCTTTATGAATTTACCTAAACCACTTTTTTTAATTTTTAAGACTCTATATTTTTGTTCATCCAGAATAAATAATACTCTTTGCAAATATGGATCAAGGCTAATTGATACTTGTTTGAAATTATTTAATAAATCAGTTCTATCATTAGACAAGCAATAAAATTTAAATAAAGCAGGTATTAATTGCTCACTTAACCCATCCAAATCAGCTTCATCTATTTTTAACTCTATGGTTTTTTTAAATAGATCAATTGCTTCATGCAGAGATTTTGAATATCTTGGTTGTTTTGGGTCCTCGAATATTTCTGACAACTCTCTTTCTAATGATTGTTTTATTAATTCCCAATTATCTTGATTTGAAGGCAACGATAATTGATTTGTTTTTCTTATCGAAATATAAATTAAATTATTTATTGATTTTTTTTTAAAAATAATAGAGTTTTCGGAAATTATTTTATATACATTTTGCTTTCTAATTTGTAAACTATTTTGTAAATAAGTCACAAGCTTATTAAGCGGTGTGGATTCTTCGTTATTGATTTTTAAAAATTCTAAAGAAGCATTTATAATAATTTCTTTTTGACTTAAATTTTTAAATTCCAATAATTTACTTGAGGTATCTAAAGATATTACAAGGTTTCCATTATCGTCGATTGCTTTATTGAAACATTTTTTATTTAATATAGAATATATGGTGGGAGTGGGAATAGAATAAATATTTTTTAACTGGTTAACTAATTCGGAATGCAATAGCACTTCTCCGGGTTGATTTCTGAATATCTCAATAATCTCTTGAAGTCTTGTTTTATTTTGTTTATCCTTAATTGTTTTTTTAATAATTTGATTATTGTATTTCTTTTTCCAATCAGGCAAAATGTATGAATTTCCTTTTAATCGGATAAAATATAAATTTGTCACGGTTCGGATAGAATTTTCTTTGATATTTTGTCTTATTTGCTTTACAAATTCGATGATTTCTTTGTGGTTAAGCGGCTTATCATAATAAAGCAAGGCCTTTTTAATTAAATTTTTTATCAAATCTGAATTTTCTTCCCAATCAACAAAAGAATATATACCTGTTTTTCCTTTATGTAAAATATTATTTTTAAGCTTTAAGCTTCTTAAAATTGAGTTTTTTGAAATGACTTTATTGACTCCAAGATGAAATAATCTTTTATTTGCTTCATTAATTAATTCATCAATATGAGTTCCTTTCCCTTTTTCAAATAGTATTCTTTCGACAATATCTCCGCTAGAAGAGAGTTTATTAAGGCTTATCTGAATATAAGTTTTATTTAAAATTGAAAGAATTTCAATGTATGAGACCTTTTCAATGATTATTTTTATATCCTCAACAGAATATTCTTTATTCTTTTTTCTTACGCGGATAATAAGATCAAATTCTTCAATTGGTATAACTGATTCAATTAATATGTTTTGGACATTTTTTAATAATTTGAAAAAAATTGCTTTATCAATCAAAGGGTCGAAAAAATAAAAAACTTCGTTGGTGTATTGAAATTCTTGATTATTACTAGCTTTAAATCCGTAAATTTCAAATAATAATTTCAAATACGGTTTTAAATCATCGTTAAATATAGGGTCGAGGTTTATTTTTGTTTTTTCAATAAATTTTTTTTCAGATAAAATTTTTTCTTTTTGTAATTCTTGAATAAAACTATTGATTATTAATTTAAAATTTTGATCACATCTAATATTTATTATGCTAGATTTTTTTCCACTTAATACTTCCTTTAAGTCTTGAAGTAATATGTCAATTACTTGTCGGACTCTTTCTCTTGTAACGCCATAATAAAGTCCAATGTCAGATAAAACATAGGAATTGTTGTTTTGTAATCCGAAATATCTGACTATAAATCTTTGGTCTCTTGATTCTTTTTCATTTAATATTTCTAAGTAATCATCAATAAATTTTTTAAATAAAATATCAATCTTATCGTTATAGATTATGTTATTTGGAATTATAAAGCCATTAGAGTTATTTAAATAAGATTGAAGATAAAAATTTGGATTTTTTTGTAAATCGAAAATAAAATCATTTAAAAGATTCATTACGCTTTTTCCTATTGAATCCAAGTTAAAAAAATCTTTTTTGGAAAAATTACTTAGATCTGCAAGTGTAAATATATTGTGTCTATTGAATTTCGAAAGTAATTTTTTCGGTAACAACGAACTAATTTTTGAGAATTCAATTTTTTTTAATTCTGGATTTTTATCCAAATCTATAATATAATTATCGGTTTTTTTAATTGCTTCTAATAAGTTTTCGTGGTTCTCTTGAATCCAATTCTGTAGTTCGATTAATTGAAATTTAACTTTCGATCCAATGCCTTTATTATTAGTGAAAATTGATATGTCGATTTGAAGGATGTCATGTGCGTTTAAAATTTCTAATTTCAGTAATTTTTTTAATAACAAATTTGGAATAATATCTGCTATTTGTGAAATTTCTATTTTATTTAAATCCATTTTAAATTAAAATTTAATTGTAATTAAATGAAATGATAAAAATTACGAAATGAATTTATTTGAATTAAATTCAAAGAGATTGAATTTTTTTACTTTTCAGAGTGCTGTTGCAGAAAGCAATTTTGTTTAGTTTTTAAGATGTCACCAAGTCTTTCTCAAATGAGAGGCTTTTGACAAAATATTACCTGAAGAAAGGTGCATCAATCCGAACGAAGAATATTCATCCAACAAAGTTTGGTAAAAATACAAAAATTATCATTAAGTATGGTGCATCTCAAAAATCGCCGTAATACACCTGCCAGCAAGGCAACCCCAATTCATTCCGCCACATGTCCACCACCTGGTTGCGGTCGTCGAGGATGAATTCGATGTAGAATTTATCCCGGATATGGAGGTGAAAAAGTTCGCTTTTGATGATGGAATCCCTGCGGTTGTCGTCGCCGGCCCGCATAAGAAGAAGGTGGTAGCTGATGCCGTGTTGTTTCAGCCAGTTCTCCGTTTCCGTACGCGCCGTATCCTTCCTGCCGGATATCAGGAGAATGCGGTGACCGAGGTTTTTGTAGGTCTTCAGCACCTGCGCCACAGGTTCGTTCAGCAGATCTTTTTCGCAGCCTTTTGAGTCATAAGGGTTCCGGCCGTTGAGCAGGGCCAGGGTGCCGTCCAGGTCACACATAATCGCCTTTGGCAGGGTAGGGTCCTGCGGGGTATACCGGCTGCCGTCGGTGAAAAACTGCCGGTGCATCCGGCCGATCTGCCGGGCGCCCACGGGTTTTTCTCTTTTGGCGTCGCGGGCGATGCATTCTGCCAGTGCGGTGTCCATTTCCACGACTTCCACGGTCACGTTGTCCTGGTGGGTTTTGTTGAATTCCTGCACCAGTTGGCGGATGCGGGATTCATTGGTCGACGACAAGTTCGTATCGTCCACGATCACATGTTTTCCGTCTTCCAGGGCCTTGAGGATGAGCATATCCCGGACCTGTTTCACAAATTTTTCGTTCCCCTGGCTGAATTGCCCGTTGTCGAACATGGCCCGGAGTTCATCCCGGTTGATGCGTTTGTAAGCATTGGGGTTTTCGTCCAATAATTTTTTGGCGTAAGTAGACTTTCCGCTGCCGGGCAAACCGCGCATCATGATTACTTTTTTCATAGATCTTCGGATTGATTGGCAAAAGGCTTCGCAAACTGAGGCCGCACCAGTTTCCAGATTAACGGCCGGTAATCCTTTCCGTCGAGTAAGGCAAACAGCAGCGTCGGGTAGGTGCATTGCAGGAAGTAAAGTGCGGTTTCTTTTCGGGTATCCAGCACCTTGAACTCGGCTTGGGCTACCTTTTCTATCGACCGGAATGCCTCCTGCAGGCTTGCGTCTGTTTTCCGGACCCATTGAAAAAATTCGTCGGGCACGCGGTCGAGGATATCCTCCAGGGATTTCCCTTCCCTGAGGTATTCCCAGATACTGATGTTCGACACTTGGGTAACGATCCGGTGAATGCGCAGGTATTCTTCAAATTTGACCTTATAGCGCAGGCCGCTCCGGAAACGTACGACAAACCCTTCCTTGTTGTTTTCTTCGAGGTTTTTTAAGGTATGAAGGTCGTTTACCCCGTCGAAACGCGGCGCGGGGGTAAAACCAGGATTAAACTCCGGTTGTTCGACGCCGGTCCGGGTATGCAAAACACCCAGCAGGATCAGGTCTTCCATTCCACCATAGTCCACCACGATCCGGTTTTCAGGGTAAATGATCTCAAAAAGGTAGGTTTTGGTTTGATCCAGATCCCCCAGCAAATTGCTGTACTTCCGGTACAGGATGTCCGTTGCTTTCAGTGCCTGGTCGCTGGTAAACGACCCGCGGGTTGCGATAAAAGGCCGGCCGTTCAGCCAATACAAAATGCCCAGGGAACCGTCCAGTTTTTCGAATACCTCGAAGGGTTCGTCCGGTATCAACTGGTTTTCCTTTTCGCCCCAATTGAAGAATTTGCGGAATGGCCGGGCTGCCGGTTCCAGGTTTCGGTCCAGTATCAACCCCCGGCATTGCAGGGTGATTTCGTTCCATTCCTGTTCGTACTGGGTTTTCTGGGTATAGTTGTAAATAAAGAGCTCCGCTTCCGGGTGGCGTTGCACCTGGATAAAACCGTCGTTGATCAGGTTCTGGAGCTCTTTTGGGTCGAACATGGTTTTATTGTTGATGCGTTGATCTGTTGATCTGTTGATTCGATTGGAATCGTCAAATCAACGAATCAACGAATCAACAAATCAACAAATCAACATCTCCTCACTTCTGCGGTACAAAGATCTGCCGCAACTGCCCGACAATGTCTCCACCGCCGGAAACCGAAATGCTGCTGATATTATCGGCAATTTTTTCCATGAACTCCATTTCTTTCAATTTGAAGAGCATGGCGTTTTCTTCCATCAGCCTGGCCGTGTTGAGCAAGCTGCGGGTAGAAGCGGTTTCTTCGCGCCGCGTAATGGTATTGGCCTGGGCATTTTTTTCGGCGACCAGCACCTGGTTCATGATCTCCCGGATTTCGCCGGGCAGGATGATGTCGCGGATACCGCAGTCCATCACTTCGACGCCCAGTTTATCGGCCAGGGGCCGGATGGCTGCCAGGACCTGTTCGCCGACGGATTCCTTGCGCTCCAGCAACTCGTCCAGCGTCAGGGCGCCGGTGAATTCCCGCAGGGCCAACTGCAAGGCAAGATACAAATGCTTGTCGTAATCTTTGCTTTCGGTGTAAGCCTTTACGAAGTCGAGCATTTTGTACCGGGCGAAAAAGTTGATCCGCAGGGCGGCTTTATCGCGGGTCAGCAATTCCTGGCCTGAAACTTCCAGTTGGAGTTGCCGCATATCCGATTTCACGACCTGGACGGTATCGGCGTTTTTCCAGAAGGAATACACGCCGGGTTCCAGGGTACGCTCCAGTTTGCCGTTGACAAACAGCAAACCCGTTTCCCAGGGTTCCACCGTATGGCTGCGGACATAGGCGGCCATTGCCGGTTTTTGAAGGATGGCCTTGTCGATGGCTTCCGTAATCCAGACCTTCGACAGATCGGCCCGGATAAACTGACGTTCGATCAACCCTTTCCAGAAGGCATACTGACCGGGAGTCAGGATCTGCCTGAAAATGCCCTTTTCAAAACATAACACGATCTCGCTGTCTTTTACTTCAACGACTTCCAGCAAGGAAGCCAGAACGGCGTCCTTCAGCAGGATGCTGAGGTCTGCCGGCGGAGCAAAAGGCTGAGACAGGTCGTACGTCAACGCCTTTTCGCCAAACCAGATCCAGTGCGACCCGCGGGTGAGGGTCCGTTTCAGGGCCCCGTTTTTCATCACGAGGGCTGCCTGCCAGGGATTTAATACTAACCTTTTCATGGTCGGTTTATTTAAAAATGATTCAATTTCATGGGAAAACAGCGCCGTTGTCCACCGGTCGAAAGCGGAAAACGGAAGGTACGCGCTTTTTCAGGCGGCGTTCGGGAACAACCCCGGCCGGGAAGACCGGACGGCTGATCTGAAGGCCGCTTGAAGCCCTGCGTCCTGGCCGCTTTGCTGGCCTTTTTCCGGTTGGGCGTTGTACAGCCGTGGTCGCCCTGGCGCTTAAACTTCAGGGTAAACCCTGGCGTTTAAGTTGCTCCGATCCGAAGATCGGAGATACAAGCCCCGGACAACGGGTACTGTTTTCAAATTGGGCATTTTTAATGAAGTTGCCCGCTTCAGGTAACATGGATTAACAGTCCATAGCTCTGCCAACTGAGCTATCCCAACTTTGGATTGGGAGCAGGATTCGAACCTGCGCACGTCCTGCCACTGTTCTACCGGCTAAACTATCCCGGCGCCCGGGAGGGGGAGTCGAACCCCCGCTGATGGCGACACAAATAACGATCAACGGCCATTTCGCGACAGCATACCGGACCCTACCGGGGCGATACTGCGGGGCTTTCGGGAAACCCGCGCCAGGTTCGCGCTATGACCTGGAACGCCTCCTCTTTCGAGAAGCTTGTATCGCGAAGCTTCCGCTTCGCGTGTTTTTTAAAGCGGTGAAGTTTCTGTTTCACACTGCTCTTTTGTTTTTGTTTTGAGGAGTCGCGAAGCGGCAGTTTCGCTGAACATTTGGTTAAACCGCAGGCTTCAACGGACTTTCAATGCAAAGATGCACAGATCACTACGCAATCAAATTGCGCACTAAAAAAATTTTTCAAAAAAATTAAAAAAAAGAACTGGTCGCTCCTGGAAATGAAATTCAGACAATGAAAAACATTAAATATATTTTAACTAAATAATTGATTATCAATTTTTAGTTAAAAATACTCTAAACAACGCATGGCAAGTTGATTTTTCCGACAGACCTATTAATGCAGGAAAATAAAAATTAGTTCCCGTCGTTTTTAGATAAACTGCGCATATATATTGCGTGATAAAAGAAATGAGGAACTGACCCGCTGAGGCGTGGGAGGAATTGAAGAACTGAGGAATCGAAGCCACCTGCACCACCAACTTCCCACGCCCTGGGTGGTTCGTCGGTCGGAGAAGGCTCCGGCCTCCGGACGACGAAGTCGCCTGCGGCAGACGGAGCCGGCGGGCAAAGCCAATCCTCCAAAGGTCCATGGAACTCCAACGGAGAGTCCTATGAACAAACAACCCCAAACAACCCCAAACAACCCCAAACAATCCAAACAACCCCAAACAATCCCAACCAATCCAACCAATCCAACCAATCCAACCAATCCAACCAATCCACATGTCCATCAACAAACTCGCCCTCATCCGCTACAAGACCATCGACCAATGCCTGCAGAACCGTTACCGCAAATGGACCCTGGACGATCTGGTTGAAGCAGTTTCCAATGCATTGTACGAATACGAGGGCATCAAAGGCGGGGTGGGGAAACGCACCGTTCAACTGGATATCCAGAACATGCGCAGCGACAAGCTCGGGTACAACGCCCCGATCCTTGTCGTCGACCGGAAATATTATACTTACGAAGATAAGAATTACAGTATTACCAACAACCCGATAACCGCCCGCGACCTGGGCAAGCTGAACGAGGTCCTGACCTTCCTCAAACAATTCAGCGGTTTCGGTTATTTTCGGGATCTCGCCGAAACCACGACCCGCCTGGAGGACCAACTCTACCGGCAAAAACACAACGGGCAGTCGTTCATCGACCTGGAAAAAAACGAATTGCTCCGGGGGCTGGAATACATTCAACCCATCCACGAGGCGATTTTGCAAAAACAAACCCTGCTGATTTCCTACCAGTCTTTCAAGGCCCGTCATGCCGCCGATGTCGTCTTTTACCCTTATCTCCTGAAAGAATACCGCAACCGCTGGTTTGTGTTGGGCAGCCGGAAAAAAGAGGAAAGCCTGGTCAATTTTGCGCTCGACCGGATGGAAGGCCTCCAGAACTTACCGGGGGAACCTTACCGGGAAAATACAGGAGAGGACATTCGCCAATTTTACAAAGACGTGATCGGGGTAACCAAAGCGGCGGGTCAACGCCCCGCAAAAGTGATCCTGAAGGCGGATCGCGTGGCAGCGCCCTATATCCTGACCAAACCCTTTCACCACTCGCAGGAGGTTCTGAAAAAAGAACCGGACGGCGGAGTAATCTTCAGCATCGAAGTCGTCCTCAACTACGAACTGGAACGCGAGATCCTGGGGTTCGGGGAAAGCCTCCTTGTATTGAGCCCGCGTATGCTGATGAACCGGATCTCGCAGCGGTTGAACAACGCTGCAGCGGCGTATAGGCCTGGAAACGGGGGGTGAGGGGGTATTTGTTGATGCGTTGATTCGAGGGGCGCCGTTCCAAACAACCCCAAACAACCCCTCCAAAGGAGTCCTATGGACAAACAACCCCAAACAATCCCAAACAATCCAAACAATCCAAACAATCCAAACTACTTCCTCCCAAACCTGAGTTCCGCCAGCACCGGCATATGGTCCGAGGGGTATTTAAAATCATAAAAATCGTCGATCACCGCGTAACGGAGCAACGACCAGCCCGTTTTACCCATGAAGATATAGTCGATCCGGCGGTCGGGCGCAGCATCAAATTTGAATGCGTTGAAGGTACTTTCCGGCCCGTAGGCCTTGTCGCCCGCCGCTTCCCGGGCATCAGTCAGGCTTGCTTTCAGGGTCACAACCGGCTGTTCGTCAGGCGTCAGGTTGAAATCGCCCATGAGGATGACGCGGTGGTTTTTTTTGCCGGACAGTTCCTGTATCTTTTCCAGGATCAGCCTGGCCGATTGAACCCTGGCCTCTTGCCCGATGTGATCAAAATGGGTATTAAAAACCCAGATCTTTTTGCCCGATCTTTTTACGCGAAACAGGGCGTAGGTGCAAACCCGTTCCAATGCGGCATCCCAACCCCTTGAAGGAACGTCTGGAGTAGGGGACAGCCAGAAGGTCGAAGACTCCTGCAAAACCAGCCGGTCGGTTCGGTAAAACAAAGCGGAATATTCCCCTTTTTCTTTGCCGTCGTCGCGGCCCACGCCTGCATAAGCATAATTTCCAAGCCCGGCCTTGATATAATCGAGCTGGTGTTTCAATCCTTCCTGCGTACCCAGTACGTCCGGCTCGTAAAATTTTATCAGACCCACCAGTTTATCCCTGCGCTGGTCCCAGGTGTTGGGCCCGTCGCCAGGGTTGTCAAAACGGATATTGTAGGTCATCGCTTTCATAGATTGGGCGTTTAATGCGGCGCCGCCAAGACAGGTTATAAAACCAAACAGATATAAAAACTTCATCGGATGGTGGATTTGAGGGCAATATTAAAGAACCTTTTGAATATATCGAACCAATCCTGTCAATCGTTGATTTGTTGATTTGTTGATGCGTTGATTCGACCACGCTGCGGCGTGGCGTTCCAATCGAACCCCCGCCCGGGCTAAGGCCCATGCGGGTACCACGCCGCAGCGTGGCGAATCAATCCAATCAATCGTACCAATCGAACCAATCGAACCAATCGAACCAATCGAACCAACCATTTATTCATTTCCTTGGCTGTTTTTAAAAAAATACCCATTTTCACCCTGAATTTATTGATCACCATAATACAGCCAACTATGAAAGTTTTGATGCGACTATCGCTCGCGTTGTTTCTGCTTCCTGCGCTGGTCCAATTCCTGACAGCCCAGGAAACCTTCCCGGTCAACGGGGTGGTGGACAACCGGGAAGGATTGTATGCCTTTACAAATGCCACCCTTTACACCAGGTACAACCAGAAAGTAGAGAAAGCTACCCTGCTGATCCGCGACGGCAAGATCGAAGCGGCCGGCGCCAATGTTGCCGTGCCGGCAAACGCCATCGTTTACGATCTCAAAGGTAAATATATCTACCCGGCTTTTATCGACCTGTACAGCAGCTACGGTACGCCTGAAATTCGACGCGAACCGGGTGGCGGCGGCGGCGGATTCGGCGGCCCGCAACAGTTTTTAACCAGCAAACCCGGCGCTTACAACTGGAACCAGGCGCTTAAGCCGGAGTTCCGGGCCTATGAGAATTTTGCTGTCAACGCCAAAACGGCCAAAGAATCCCGCGACCTCGGTTTCGGGGCGGTCCTGACCCATCAGATGGACGGCATCTGCCGGGGGACTTCCGCGGTGGTCCTGCTGGGTGAGGAAAAAGAACACGAATCCATTGTTAAACAGGAGGTTGCCCAGCATTTTTCCTTCAACAAGGGCGCTTCCCGCCAAAATTACCCGGGTTCGCTCATGGGCGCCATCGCCCTGTTGCGGCAGACCTATTACGACGCGCAATGGTACAAAAACCAGCAGGCCGAGGTCAACCTTTCTCTGGATGCCTGGAACAAAAACCAAGCGCTGGCCCAGGTATTTGAAGTGCGGGACTGGATGGAAGCCCTGCGCGCCGCCAAAATCGGAAAGGAATTCGGGATCAGCTATATCCTCAAAGGCGCCGGCGACGAATACCAGCGCATCGACGAAATCAAAGCCACCGGCGCTTCGCTGATCGTTCCGGTCGATTTCCCGGAAGCCTACGACGTGGAGGATCCGTTTGCCGCCCAATCGGTGACCCTCGCCCAGATGAAACACTGGGAACTGGCGCCCTCCAACCCCGCGCGCCTGGCCAAAGCCGGTATTAATTTTGCCCTGACTTCCAACGGTTTGCGTAACCTGGGCAGCTTCCACGCCAACGTCCGCAAAGCGATCGCACAAGGGCTCACGGAAGAACAGGCCCTCAAAGCCCTTACCGAAACACCGGCAAAAATGGCCGGCGCCGACGCCCAACTGGGCAGTCTTGAAAAAGGTAAACTGGCCAATTTTTTCATCACCAACGGCCCGGTTTTTGACGAAAAATCCCAGATCCACCATGTCTGGGTGAAAGGCAAACCTTTTATTCTGAAAGACCTCGATACACCCGACTGGCTGGGGGATTATGCCCTCACCGCCGGCAGTACTGCATACCGCCTCAATGTCTCCGGACCGCCAGACAAACCTGAAATGAAGATTGTCGTCAACGACACGACCTCTATCAAGGTCAAACAAGGGTTTAAAAGTGGCGTCATCACCCTGTCCTTTGAACCCGAAAAAGGCAAAGGCCAGATGCGCCTGACCGGTACGGTTGACGGCGCTAAATGGAGCGGACGCGGACAAGACCCGGCGGGCGCATGGCTCGACTGGAATGCCACCCGGCGACCATCGGAAGCGCCGCCCGCTACAGATAAAGCGCCGGGAGAAAGGAAACCTATGCAGGAAAAAGAAAAACCCGCAGAAGCCCTGGCCAAGGTGACCTATCCTTTCATCGCATTCGGCCGCGAAACCCTGCCCCAACCGGCGACCTACCTGCTGAAAAACGCCACCGTCTGGACCAATGAGGCAGAAGGCATCCTGCAGAATGCGGACGTCCTGATCCGTGACGGCAAGATCGCCCAGGTGGGCAAAAACCTGAGCGCCGCGGGTGCAACGGTCATCGACGGGACCGGAAAACATGTCACATCAGGCATCATTGATGAACACACACATATTGGCGCCTCCCGCGGCATCAACGAAGGCGCCCAGGCCAGTTCGGCGGAAGTGCGCATCGGCGATGTGGTCAATGCAGAAGACATCAACGTCTACCGGCAATTGGCAGGGGGCGTAACGGCTGCCCAGATCCTGCACGGTTCTGCCAACCCCATCGGCGGCCAGTCGGCTATCATCAAACTTCGCTGGGGGTACGCGCCCGAAAAAATGAAGATCGAAGGCGCAGACGAATTTATCAAATTTGCCCTTGGCGAAAACGTGAAACAGGCCGGCAGTAATACTTCGACCCGCTACCCGCGCTCCCGCATGGGCGTCGAACAGGTGTTCGAAGACCACTTCACCCGGGCGGAGGAATACGGCGCACTGAAAAAGGCAGGCAAACCCTACAGGAAGGATCTGGAAATGGAAGCCTTGCTCGAAATCATCGAAGGTAAACGGTTCATCACCTGCCATTCCTACCAGCAGGGTGAGATCAATATGATGATGAAAGTAGCCGAACGGCATAAATTCAGGGTCAACACCTTCACTCATATCCTCGAAGGGTATAAAGTAGCTGACAAAATGGCCAAACACGGGGCCGGCGGATCGTCTTTCTCCGACTGGTGGGCTTACAAATATGAAGTGGTGGAAGCCATTCCATACAACGGCGCGCTGATGAATCAACAGGGCGTTACCGTGGCCTTCAACTCCGACGACGCTGAAATGGCCCGCCGCCTCAACCAGGAAGCCGGTAAAGCCGTTCTGTTCGGCGGCGTACCCGAAGAGGAAGCCCTGAAATTTGTGACCCTCAACCCGGCCAAATTATTGCACCTCGATAAACGGATGGGCAGCCTGAAGGCCGGCAAGGACGCCGACGTTGTGCTCTGGTCGGATCACCCGCTTTCCGTGTACGCCAAAGCCGAAAAAACCTTTGTGGACGGCATCAAATTCTACGACCGGGAAGAGGACGAAATCCTGCGGATGGAAGTGGCCAAAGAGCGCAACCGGCTGGTCCAGAAAATGCTCGCTTCCAAACAAGGCGGGGAGGGTGTCCAGGCGCCCCGCGGCCGGCGCTTCAACAGCGAGTACCATTGTGAGGATATGGAGGATGAGATTTCGGAAATCAGCAATTATTAATAATTGTTGATTTGGGGATTTGTTGATTTGTTGATTCGATGGGGCTCATCCCGAATCAACAAATCAACAAATCAACGCATCAACCACGCGTGGCCGCGTGGCACGCACATCAACGCATCAATAAATCAACATTAATAAACATGAAGATCTTTCTCAAAAATATAACCATCGCCGCCATAGCGGCTCTCGTGTTGCCCGCAGCCGCCCAATCACCCGTTCCGGCGCCGGCCCAATCGCAGCCTATCGCAATCGTAGGCGCGACGGCCCACCTTGGAACAGGCCGCGCCATGGAAAACAGCCTGATCGCCTTTGAACAGGGCAAAATCACCGTGGTTGCGCCGTTTGCCGGGCAGGACCTGTCCAGGTACAAGGTGATCCAGGCCCAGGGCAAACACGTTTATCCCGGGTTCATCGCCCCTCATACCAACCTGGGGTTGCTGGAGATCGGCCAGGTGCCGGCCACCCAGGACGACTCTGAAACCGGGGATATCAACCCCAATGTCCGGGCGTTGATCGCCTACAATACCGACTCTCAGGTAATACCCACGGTGCGCGGCATGGGCGTATTGCTGGCCCAGACTACACCTGCCGGCGGGGTGCTCAGCGGGCTTTCTTCCATCGTGCAACTGGATGCGTGGAACTGGGAGGACGCCGCCTACCTGGCCGACGACGGCGTTCACGTCCGTTTTCCCAACCGGCAGCGCTTTTCGTTTGCTACTTTTTCACAGGAAGACAACCCGCAGTACGACCAACAACTGGCCGCCCTCCGGCAGTTTTTGTCGGAAGCGAAATCCTATTGCGGAAATTCGTCGCCTGCGAAAGAAGCTAACCTCAAACTGGGCGCTGTCTGCGGATTGTTCAACGGCAGCAAACGCTTTTTTGTACACGCTAATTCTGCGCAGGACATTACGCAGGCCATTCTAATGGCTAAAGAAAACGGCTTCAAACTGGTGATCGTCGGCGGCCAGGACGCCTGGATGATGACCGAACAACTGAAGGCCAATAATGTGGCGGTGATCCTGGGATCTACACAGAATTTGCCCGGCAGACCGGACGACGATGTGGACCTGCCTTTCAAAGCCCCGCGCCTGCTGCAGGAGGCCGGCGTGACGTACTGCCTGGGCCACGAGGGATACTGGCAAAACCGCAACCTGGCTTTCCAGGCTGGGCAAGCGGTAGGTTTCGGACTGGCTTATGAGCAGGCAGTGGCGGCCATCACGCTGAATACCGCCAAAATACTGGGCATTGCCGACCGGGCCGGCTCGCTGGAAACGGGCAAGGACGCCATCCTTTTTGTCAGTGAAGGCGACGCGCTCGATTCCCGCAGCGCCGTGGTATCACACGCCTTCATTCAGGGCCGCGAAATCGATCTGGACAACAAACAAAAGGAACTGTACCGGAAATTCAGGGAGAAATATGACCGGATGAAGTAGGACGGTGGACGGCTTACGGCCTACGGTAGACGGCTTACGGTAGATGGCTTATGGTGGACGGCTTACGATAGACGAAACATGAGTCATCGCGAATTTTGGCATAGTCCAGGGTTCGGGGTTTTCCAAGGGTCCTTTGTACCTTCGGAAAAGTAGTCGCCTGAGAAACAGCCTTTTTTCCGTCCGGCCATGCCTGTGAGATGGCAAACCATCTACCGTCCACCGTAGGCCGTCTATCGTCCACCGTCAACCGTCCACCGTGGGCCGTCCACCGTGGGCCAGCTATTCACCTGAAATCATAATAAAACATCCGTCCCTGCGAAGTACCCAGCAAGATCTCCCGTTCGCTCAGGAATTGGGAGGAATAGATCGTATCCTCGTACCCGTGGAAGGTCAGGGTGCAATGGCCGGTGGCCAGGTTCCAGAGTTTAAAAGTTTGATCGTAGGAACCGGTGACGAGGTAACGGCTATCCGCAGAGAAGTTGACGCCGTACCCGCTCTGCAAGTGGCCTTCCAGCAGGTATCTGCGTTTGCCGGTTGGAATATCCCAGACCTCCAGGTTTTTTCCGCTGAACACAGCCAGGCTGCGGCCATCCGGGCTGGCCGCCATTTCCTGAAGGCCGTTTTCGCACCGAAAACGGGCCGTTTCGGTCCAATCGCTGGTGCGAAAACCCCGGACCTCGCCGTCGCCGGAACCCACAAAAACCGTGGATTCATCCGGGGTCAATACCAGGCGGAACGGGGTATTGTCCATTGGGACGATCGTGACGGGGGCCGTTTCATTCCGGCTCCAAACCCGCAGGGTGGTATCTCCGACGGAGAGAATCTGGCCGGTTTTATTTAGGTAAGCAACCCCGTCGAGGCGTGCGGTATGGCCTTCAAACGCCTGGATCTGGTGGCCGGTTTTGACGTCCCACAAACGGGCAATCCCATCAAACCCGCCGGTGACCATGTAACGGTCATCCCGGCTCAACACCCCGCTCAGGGCTTTGAATGCCCCGAAATGGACCAGGGCTTTGCCCGTACGGATTTCGTACATCACCAGTTTTTCATCCGAACAGGACGCTCCGAAAGATCGTTTATCCGAGGTCAAGGGCGTTTGCCAGGGACCAAAATCACAGACTTCGTAATGGACGGAAAACGGTTGGCCCAGGCTCCAGGTTTTGAGGGTCCCGTCCTGGGAAACCGAGATCAGGGTGTTCCCGTCCTTCGACCAGACGAGCCCTGTCACCATGCCGTTATGGCCGATCAGTGAATGTTTTTTGGTATAATCCTTGGCGTCCCAGATATGGATGGTCTGGTCTTCGCCGGCGGAGGCGAACCATTTCCCGTCGCGGGTAAAAGCTACTGCCTTGATAATCTTGGTATGACCTTCCCAAGGCTCGATGCGCCGAAGGAGTTCGCCGGTTTCGCTGTTGAGGATATGCAGGCGATGGTCGGCGGCGCCTGCGACGATGGTTTTGCCATCGGGGCTGATGTCGACGCTGTGGAATGCATTGTATTCTTTGTAATCGGACAGATCGTACTTCCAAAGCTGATTTCCGGAGGCCCGATCATAGGAAGCCACTATTTCTCCCCAACAGGAAATGACAAACCGGTCGCCGCCGTTGGTGAAGACAATCCCGGCTGCGGGGTGGGGTTCCGTTTCAACTTTCTGGATTTCCTCCCCGGTTCCGGCGTCCAGAATTTTGCCGAATCCCATGACGTTGGGCGTAATTTGCCGGAGTTCCCAGGAAACCACCCCCAGGAACTGATTGTTGGGGCTGAACCGAACCTGGTAGATACCCCGGGAGAAAGCCCGGTCGTTTTTCCAGATCTGGCGGCCGGTCTGCACTTCCCAAAGGATAACGGCGTGGTCTCTGCCCCCTGAGGCCAGTTTAGTCCCGTCGTTGCTGAACGCAATCGTACTGACGGCAGACGGATGCGCCCGCAATTGCCGGGCGACGGTAAAGGCTGGATAATTGTAAAGGGTAACCGTGCTGTCTGCGCCCGTAACGGCCAGCGTCCGACCATCCGGGCTCATGGCTATTGCCGACCAGGTTTGGCCGCCGGGGTGGGGTAGGGTAGTCGCACTTTGATCCAGAAAGGCGTCGAGAAAATGCCATTCCAGGTTGCGGTGTTGGAGTGCGCAGGCATCGAGGTATTGCCGGGCTTCGCTGACCTTGTTCAACTGGAGCAGGGCTTCCGCCGCCGCGATGCGGGTGAGGTAGAGGTCGTAGCCGTCATTGGTCTGCAAAACGGCTTTTGGGGCGCTGCAGGCGGCAAGTAAGAATAGCAGGATCGTCGCAAATCGAAAGTTGATAGCGATAATTCGCAGGATCGCTTTTTTGTTCATAAACAACAAATTTAACATGATTTTTTCACCACATAAGGTACATAAGAACACATAGAAATGTCGTACATGCTCAATGCCGAGGGCATTGAACATGTACTTCTTATGTTTTCTATGTGTCTTATCCCCGCCTTGCGGGACAGGTCGTGGTGGGAAAATAATCGTTTCATGGTAAGCCAAATCACCCATTCACCCGCCCATCAGCCGTTTTCAGGAGTTGAAATAACCGGTCGTTCAGGTCCGCTTCCGAGCGAATGATCGTCATGTGCGAAATGCGGGGCATGGGGCCGGTGAGTTTGGATTTTTCCAGTCCGTCGGCAAAGGGGGTATCTCCGAGATCGAGGCCAACCCGCAGTTCGCCTTTTTTGATGTTGACAGCGGCAAATTCCCGTTTTTTGGTGAAAGAAACGTAGGTTTTTTTGGGCAGGACGGTTACATCGGGGTCCCATTGTAAGATGGTCGCCTGCAGTTTTTCGTACAAAGGCCGCATTTCCGGGCATTTTTCAAACTGGTTGGCCAGCAGGTCGGTTTCACTGGCATAAACCGGCAAACCGCCGTTGGCATGAATGCCCGCCAACAGGGAAGCGTTCATATGGCCGAAACCCTGGTCGGTTTTCAGCCAGTTGATGAGGTCGTTCCTTTTTTCAATGCCCGAACCGCGGATAGCGGCCAGCCATTGCGACAGGTCTTTTCCTGTGGTGGACTTCAGGGATTCGATGAATTCCTGTTCGATTTCTCCGGATGTTTTTGCCATGTTTTTTGGTTTGATGTGATGTCTGCTAATTCCGGGTTAATTCCTCCACGCCATGCCCCCATGGGGCAGGTAAACCTGTGGCGTGGCACGCACTTCCTCGATTCCTCGATTCCTCAGTTCCTCAGTTCCTCAGTTCTTCAGTTCCTCCCTATCTCCAGGCGCCGAGGATGAGCCCGATAACCGTAAAGTAAATGATTATATACCCGCTGTTGATCAGGATATACCGCCAGGTTTTCTGTTCGAACAGGGCGATAGAAGTGAAAATGGCCGCCGCCCAACCGAAACCGGTGAGGAAACCTGCAACGGCGCCCCATTGCCAGTCGGTTTCCGGCCCACCCAGGAAAAAAGCCAGGTTGTAAGACATCAGTAGCGCCAGTAAAAAACTGATGCCGTACATTTTAGCCGGGTTGCCGGCCTTGATTTTTTCATCTGTCAGGTTGTTTTCATTTTTCCAGGCGTCGTAAAACAGTGCGGGCGAATACCATACTGCCCCCAGCGCCATATTCCACACCGCGCAAGCCAGGACCGCCCAATGGTTGATCACTACGTTTTCCATGACATTTTTTTGGGCAAAATTCGGCTTTGGATTGGCGCCGGTATAGGAAAAAATTTACCTTTCCCCCCATTGCCACAATACCATCAACTCAAACCTCAAACCTCAAAACTCACAAAGGAACATAATTCAAAAACTCCCCCCGCTGTTTGACATATTCCGCCGGCGTAAACCCGGAAAAGGTCCTGAAATCGGCAATAAAATGAGACTGGTCGTAATACCCGCATTGGTCGGCCAGAGCGGTCCAGTTGAAATACCGGTCCTGTTCGATCTCCGTGATGGCTTTCTGGAACCGGATGACCTTCAGGAATTCCTTCGGCGTTACCCCGACATGGTCCTTGAACAGTTGGATGATATGTTTCCTGGAATAGCCGGTTTTTTCTTCAATTTGTTTCAGGCTGACTTGTTCGGGCGTCTGCACGATCCGGGAAGCCACAAAATCGACGAAGGGGTTGACGGACAGGCTGTTCAAAAAATCATTCCGGAATTGTTGTTCCAGCACGGCAAATTTGGCGTCGATGGACGGGGCCTCCACGAGGCGGTCGCGCAGGTCCAGGATATCGTTTTTGAGTACGAGTTCAGCGTCCACCACGTAATCCGTCACTTCACACATAGGCAGGGACAGGAAGGGGAAAGCCTTGCCCTTGTGAAAATTGACGATCAGCATTTCACTTTCGGCGCCAGAGGGGATCGTGATCGGTTCGGTGCGAAAACCGGAAAACCAGACCCTTTTGCAGGATTGGATTTCCTTCAGCGTCAGGTTGTCGTAGATGTATTTGGGCCGGTCGGTGAGGTCAAAGATGAGGTTGATGTTGCCGTCGGGCAAAAAACGGTCCACCGCATGATCGGGTTGATATCCGTTGTAATAGAAAAAGCTTTCGATAAACTGGTTGAGCGGAAAAGCGGGTATATGAAGTTTTGCGGTCATTGGCCGGGCGCTGTTTCAATTTTGAACGAAGTTAAGCATTTTTTCAGTCTTCAGTCCGCAGTCCACAGTTGGCAATCTTTCTGCCGTTCCACCTTTGAACCGCCGGTCGGGAACTAAGCGGAGTCGAAATTCCCCCTTTGAACCGCCGGCCGGGAACTGAGCGGAGTCGAA